>NZ_JAVRHV010000036.1:0-212 GCF_031846385.1 Urechidicola vernalis | reverse complement strand
GTATCATCTACAATAACTGTCTGGTTCTGTGAACTCGTGTTTCCATTACCATCATCATATGTCCAAGTAACCGTATAAGTTCCTTGTGATGTATAAGAAGTAGGATCTGTTGTTGTTCCTGTGATAACTCCCTCACAAACATCCGTCGCTGTTGGGGCACTTACAGAAGCATCACACTGACCCGTAACTGTTGGTAAATTAGCAACATTCGC
>NZ_JAVRHV010000035.1:0-225 GCF_031846385.1 Urechidicola vernalis | reverse complement strand
GCGCAAGATGCTGCAATTGCTCTAAATACGGCTAAAACAGGAATTACTCCTGCGCAAGCGGCTATCATTGCAAATACTTCTGGAACTAACACTGGAGATCAAGATATTTCTGGAATTGCTACAAATGCAACTAATATTGCTACAAATGCAGGAAATATTAGCGGTAATGAAGCTGATATTATAGTCCTTGACACTGCAATTGGGGTTATTGAAACTGAACAAACT
>NZ_JAVRHV010000034.1:0-243 GCF_031846385.1 Urechidicola vernalis | reverse complement strand
TGGAATCTCATTATCTGTTACTGTAATTGTTTGAACTACTTGCGTAGCATCATTACCATTAGCATCTGTTACATCCCAAGCAATTGTTGTTACTCCTACTGGATATAATGCATCTAAGGCCAATCCATCTGAACGAACTCCTGTTGGTGTTCCTACTGTACAATTATCTGTTGCTGATGCACTAACTGATACATCTGCCCCACAAACGCCTGAATCTGTATTTACTGGCTGATCTCCATTATG
>NZ_JAVRHV010000033.1:0-244 GCF_031846385.1 Urechidicola vernalis | reverse complement strand
TCACCAGTATTTGTTCCAGAAGTATTCGCAATAATAGCGGCTTGTCCAGGAGTAATACCTGTTTTAGCCGTATTTAGGGCAATTGCAGCATCTTGCGCAGTTTGTTCAGTTTCAATAACGCCAATTGCAGTGTCAAGGACTATAATATCAGCTTCATTACCGCTAATATTTCCTGCATTTGTAGCAATTCCAGAAATATCTTGATCTCCAGTGTTTGTTCCAGAAGTATTCGCAATAATAGCAA
>NZ_JAVRHV010000032.1:0-259 GCF_031846385.1 Urechidicola vernalis | reverse complement strand
TGAACCATTACATGCCGGTGTTAATGAAACATCTGGCGTAGGTGTTGCTAAAGTAACTCCACAATTATCCACAACTGTAGGTGGTGTAGGTGTTACAACATCGCCTATACCCGTTACTGTCATAAATCCATTTGCTGGTAAAGTAAAGGCTAATAAGTCAATTGTATAAGTATAGGTATATACCGAAACATTGCCCGCACAATCTGTATAAGTAAACGTATAAATCTTATCTCCCTCACAAACTGGATCCGTATTCTCC
>NZ_JAVRHV010000031.1:0-278 GCF_031846385.1 Urechidicola vernalis | reverse complement strand
CTTTCACAACATGTGTATTGTCTGACCAATGTTCCCAAAAATAAAGCGCATTGTCTGTAGAATTGACATTATCATCAATAAAATCATCCGCATCCAAAGCACTTGGAAATGGATTACCCGTTAAAGAAATTGATGGGTCTCCTGTAGGTGCTGAAAATGTCGTGTGAACTATTTCAGTTCCTGCTACACCAAATGGAGCATTATTCGGTTTACCTCTAAATACATAATTTTGATACGTAAAAGTAACACTGTTATTATTAGAAGTATAGAGCACTGCA
>NZ_JAVRHV010000030.1:0-281 GCF_031846385.1 Urechidicola vernalis | reverse complement strand
GACCAACAATATGTGTATTGTCTGACCAATGTTCCCAAAAATAAAGCGCATTGTCTGTAGAATTGACATTATCATCGATAAAATCATCCGCATCCAAAGCACTTGGAAATGGATTACCCGTTAAAGAAATTGATGAGTCTCCTGTAGGTGCTGAAAATGTCGTGTGAGACAACTCCGCTAATGCTGCTGGACCTTCTGGAATATTATTCGGTTTACCTCTAAACACATAATTTTGATACGTAAAAGTAACACTGTTATTAGTAGAAGTATAGAGCACTGCG
>NZ_JAVRHV010000003.1:0-338841 GCF_031846385.1 Urechidicola vernalis | reverse complement strand
GAAAATTAAAACTTTTTTTAATCTTTTTTCTTACCCCGAATAAAACCTCTATCTCAATGAACTTGCTCCTAAAACTTATGCCCCAAAAGCGGATGCAAATATACGACCCTTTTATAATTGAGCAAGGCTTTTTAAAGGTTTTTTTGAATAAAAATCAAAATAACTTATACTGCACTGATTCACTACTACTTATAATTGATGAATTCAAGAAAATAATATATATAAATTAACGATTTCAACTAAAAACTAAATAAAACATCTCTAAAGGCGTCATTCCACCAATTCCATCTACAAGATTTTAACCAATGGCAAACAACCAAAAACATCTAACAAGTTAATTCGTAACTCATTATGCTTTTACATCAAATCTTAAACAGAACTAACACTTTTAAATAGCAAGAAAAATGACATTAAACAGTTATGAAAATCTTTCTAAAACTCTATGTATTTCCTCTGATAAAAATTGAGGGTGCTCAGCAACAACATCTCCTATAACAATAACACCCGGAAACTCACAATCTAATTCTTTCTTCACCTTATTATAATTACCTATCTTATTAATGTAAAATCGTTCATTAAATAAGGAGCCATTTTGAATAATAGCAAAAGGCGTATTACTTGACCTATACAAAGAAACTAGATCCATAATCTCAGACAGTTTTCTTAATCCCATTAAAATCACTAACGTTGTATTCGACTTTGCACCATAAATTAAGTCATTCGAAATCTTACCAGATGAATTCACGCCTGTTACAACCATAAAACTCTCACTAATCTTACGCTTAGTTAATGGAATACCTTGCAATTCAGGAACGGCAATAGCACTTGTGATTCCAGGAATCACCTTTACCTCTAACCCTGACTCCTCGAGAAAAGTCATTTCCTCAGCACCACGACCAAAAACAAAAGAATCACCGCCTTTTAAACGAACTACTTTATTATAGTACAACGAACACTCCAATAATAAATCATTTATTTCAAATTGAGAGTATTTATGGTTTCCAAACTTCTTCCCAACATATATACACTTTACACCTTGTTTGGCATATTTCAACATTTCCTCATTAACCAATGCATCATATAATATAACATCTGCTTCCTTTATTGCATTCATCCCTTTTATCGTCAACAAATCTAAATCACCGGGACCTGCCCCTACCAAAGTTACCGTACTCATAATTGAAATTTTCCACAAATATATTAATTCCTAGTAATTTAGTAGGGTATTTATTTTATTTTTGTATACTTTTACATAAATCATAATATTTATGGATTTAAATTTTCAAAAAGCAATAGAGGAATTTGACAAACTAAACGCATTGGACCCCAATAAGATTAAATCCAAAGGTGAAATTTACCCAAAAGAACTTCTATATTCAAATAGAATGACAGATACCTTACTTAGTTATGATTCCAATCCCAGTGAAATCATGCAACTTACTGTGCGCTGTCAACACCTTTGCAGATGGGAAATTCCAAGAAGTACATACGAGCAGAATAGAACAGGTTATTTAAAATGGCGCAAGGATTTATCTAAATTTCATGTACAAAAAACAAGTATAATACTTAAAGACTTAGAATTCGAAGAGGATACTATCAATAAGGTAACTGATTTATTAAAAAAAAAGGGGCTAAAAACCAACCCCGAAGTTCAATTACTTGAAGATGTTGTTTGCTTAGTTTTTCTAGAATATTATTTTGAACAATTCTCTAATAAGTATAACGACGAAAAAATGATTGAAATACTTCGAA
Organism: Urechidicola vernalis; assembly: GCF_031846385.1. NCBI lineage: Bacteria > Pseudomonadati > Bacteroidota > Flavobacteriia > Flavobacteriales > Flavobacteriaceae > Urechidicola > Urechidicola vernalis. The sequence goes on along the minus strand of NZ_JAVRHV010000003.1, from coordinate 337,089 downwards.
AAACTTGGGTTAAAATGTCTAATAAAGCCCAAGTTAGAGCGTTAAAACTCAAATTTTCAGCAAGAAGTGAAAATTTAATCAAACAAGCAATTTCTTCAAAAAAATAAAGGTAATTAAAGAATCTAAAATCTTATTGTGTACCTATAAGTTTTGCAATATCTTTGCATTCTTAATTTTACAAAAAAATGATAAAAATTACATTACCAGATGGTTCGGTAAAAGAATTTGAAAATGGCAGCACTCCTTTTGATGTTGCGATGAGTATAAGTAGCGGGTTAGCTCGAAATATAATTTCGGCGAAATTTAATGGAAACACCGTTGAAACCGTGACCCCTTTAACAACCGATGGCGATCTAGTTTTATTTACATTTGATAGTGACGAAGGTAAAAAGGCCTTTTGGCATTCATCTGCCCACGTTTTAGCACAAGCAATATTATTCTTTCATCCTAATGCTAAACTAACGATTGGACCTGCAATTGATAGCGGGTTCTATTACGATTTAGATTTAGGTGATGAAACTATTTCTGAAAAAGACTTCAAAAAAATTGAAGATAAATTTTTAGAATTTGCACGTGGTAAACACCAGTTTAAATTGCGTGAAGTTTCTAAAGCAGACGCTTTAGACTTTTACAAAAAAGAGAATAATGAATACAAAGTTGAGTTGATAGAAAACTTAACTGATGGAGATATTACATTTTGTGATCATGCAGATTTTACGGATTTATGCCGTGGAGGACATATACCAAATACTGGTATTATAAAAGCGGTAAAAGTTATGAGTGCAGCAGGCGCTTATTGGAGAGGTGACGAAAACAACACGCAGTTAACGCGTATTTATGGAATTTCTTTTCCAAAACAAAAATTACTTACTGAATATCTTGAATTATTAGAATTAGCTAAACAAAGAGATCATAGAAAACTTGGTAAGGAATTAGAGTTCTTTACTTTCTCTCAAAAAGTTGGACAAGGATTACCATTATGGTTGCCTAAAGGAACTGCTTTAAGAAACAGGTTAGAAGACTTTTTAAAAACAGCTCAAAAAAAGGCAGGGTATGAAATGGTTATTACACCACATATTGGTCAAAAAGAGTTGTACGTTACATCTGGGCATTACGAGAAATATGGAGAAGACAGTTTTCAGCCAATAAAAACTCCAAAAATGGATGAAGAGTTTCTTTTGAAACCGATGAACTGCCCACATCACTGTGAAATCTATAACCATCGTCCATATTCATACAAAGAATTACCTAAAAGATTTGCCGAATTTGGTACAGTTTATAGATACGAACAAAGCGGTGAATTACACGGAATGACAAGAGTTCGTTGTTTTACACAAGACGACGCTCACATTTTCTGTACTCCAGATCAATTAGATCAGGAATTTAAAGAAGTTATTGACTTAGTATTGTATGTTTTTGGCTCTTTAGGTTTTGAAGATTTTACAGCTCAAGTGTCTTTAAGAGACCCAGAGAAACCAGAAAAGTATATAGGTAGCACAGAAAATTGGGATAAAGCAGAAAAAGCCATTATAAATGCAGCCCAAGAAAAAGGTTTAAACTATGTGGTTGAAACTGGAGAGGCAGCATTTTACGGACCCAAACTAGATTTTATGGTAAAAGACGCTTTAGGTAGAAGCTGGCAACTTGGTACTATTCAAGTTGACTATAACTTACCAGAGCGATTTGAACTTACTTATAAAGGATCTGATAATGCAGAACACAGACCTGTAATGATTCACCGTGCTCCTTTTGGATCTATGGAACGATTTATTGCAGTTTTATTAGAACATACAGGAGGAAATTTCCCACTTTGGTTAACTCCAGATCAAGTTATTATCCTGCCAATCAGTGAGAAATATCAAAAATATGCCGAAAAAGTTTCAGATGTCTTAGAAAATTCCGAAATTCGCGCCCTCATTGACGACCGTAGTGAAAAAACGGGAAGAAAAATTAGAGATGCGGAAGTGAAAAAGATTCCTTACATGATTATTGTTGGTGAGAATGAAGAAGGTAATGGAACTGTGTCTGTAAGAAAACATGGCGAAGGAGACAAAGGAACATATACTATCGAAGATTTTATATCTTTGATGCAAGAAGAAATAAAGAGTACAATAAAACAATTTTAGTTTAATTTAAATTTTACAGCCATAGCAATACGTAGAAGAAGAGGACCTAGAAAGCCTTGGAGAGTCATCAAAGAAGATCAACACAGAATTAATGATAACATTAAGTTTGTTGATGAAGTCCGCCTAGTAGGGGACAATGTTGAAATAGGTGTTTACCCATTAGCAAAAGCGAAAGCTATTGCTAGAGAGCAAGAGTTGGATTTGGTAGAGATATCACCAAAAGCAGTTCCACCTGTATGTAAAGTTATTGACTATAAAAAGTTTTTATACGAACAAAAGAAAAGAGAGAAAGCTCAAAAAGCGAAAGCAACTAAAGTAGTTGTAAAAGAAATTCGTTTTGGACCTCAGACTGATGAACATGATTACGAGTTTAAAAAGAAACACGCAATTAAGTTTTTAGAAGACGGTGCTAAATTAAAAGCTTTCGTATTCTTTAAAGGTAGATCTATTATTTATAAAGATCAAGGACAAATTTTACTATTAAAACTAGCGCAAGAGTTAGAAGAATATGGTAAAGTTGAACAAATGCCAAAATTAGAAGGGAAGCGTATGATTATGTACATCGCTCCTAAGAAAAAATAAAAAAGGATGCTGAAAAACTTTCAGCATAAAGATATTAAGCAAGATAAAAACGAAGAGAAATGCCTAAAATGAAAACAAAATCTAGTGCCAAGAAACGTTTTAAGTTGACTGGTTCTGGAAAAATCAAAAGAAAGCATGCTTTTAAGAGTCATATTTTGACAAAAAAATCTAAAAAGCGTAAGCTAAGACTTACTCACGATGGTTTGGTACACAAATCTGACAAGAGTAACATCTTACAACAATTAACTTTGAAATAGAAGTTAGGAATTTTTAACCATGTAATGGTGCTCGTATAAGAGTCTAGAATATATTTAGGCCGCCCATTATAAAATAAAAACATTGAATTATGCCAAGATCAGTAAATTCAGTTGCTTCAAGAGCTAAGAGAAAAAAGATATTGAAGCAAGCAAAAGGTTACTTTGGACGTAGAAAAAACGTTTATACAGTAGCAAAAAATGCGGTTGAAAAAGGAATGCAGTATGCATACCGTGACCGTAAAAACAATAAAAGAAATTTCCGTGCATTATGGATCCAACGTATTAACGCTGGTGCTCGTTTACATGGAATGTCTTATTCTCAGTTTATGGGTAAAGTAAAAGCTAATAACATTGAATTGAATCGTAAGGTTCTTGCAGATTTAGCTATGAATCACCCAGATGCATTTAAGGCAGTTGTTGAGAAAGTAAAATAAATAGTTGAATAACTTGCTTATAACGAAAGCCCTGAACGAAAGTTCAGGGCTTTTTGTTTTATATTTGGATATTTAAATTTCTAATTATGAAAAATTACTTCTTATCATTACTTGCATTAACTTTTGTAACCACATCTTTAAGTGCCCAAGATAATATTCCTACATCCGAAGGAACTATTACCATTCATCCAATTACACATGGAACATTGGCTATTCAATTTAATAACAAAACAATGTATATCGATCCATACGGTGGTTCAGAAAAATTTAAAAACCTTCCGAATGCAGATATCATACTAATTACAGACATTCATGGAGATCATCTAAATCAGAAAACACTAGATGGCCTGGACACAAAAAAGACACAGTTCATTGTACCTCAAGCGGTCGCTGATAAATTGCCGGAAGCATATAAACCAAAACTTACTATCTTAAACAATGACCAAAGCGTTCACCGTCTTGATTTCTACATTACTGCAACCCCAATGTATAACCTACCAGAAACCGAAGACTCTAGACACCCAAAAGGACGAGGAAATGGATATATTATTAACGTGGCCGGCAAGAATATGTATATTTCTGGAGATACAGAAGACATTCCCGAAATGAGAAACCTAAGAGATATAGATATTGCATTTATTTGTATGAATCTACCGTATACAATGGATATCAACCAAGCTGCCGATGCGGTCCTTGAATTCCAACCAAAAATTGTGTATCCATTTCATTTCAGAGGTAAACCAGATTTTTCTGATGTAGAGAAATTTAAAGAAATCGTAAACTCTAAAAACAACCAAATAGAAGTTAGACTAAGAGATTGGTATCAGAAATAATTGATGGTAATTGAAGAAATTAAAAAACCCAAAACAATTGTTTTGGGTATTTTATTAATATTTCGAAAAGAGCATTAAAGCATTTCTCCTAATTCTTTCAACTTCTCTGTATTCTCAGCTAACTTCAATTCTTCAATAATCTTATGAATATCTCCATTTATTACATTTTGCAAATCATATAAGGTTAATCCGATTCTATGCTCCGTTACACGCCCTTGTGGATAGTTATAAGTTCTAATCTTTGCGGATCTATCTCCACTTGAAACCATACTTTTTCGCTTTGCAGAATCCGCTGCTAATTTCTTAGCCAATTCCATTTCGTATAAACGAGAGCGCAATACTTTAATCGCTTTTTCTAAGTTTTTATGAGATGACTTTTGATCTTGACAACTTACAATCATTCCAGTTGGCTCGTGATGTAATTTAATTGCAGAATACGTCGTATTCACCGATTGCCCTCCAGGTCCCGTTGAAGTAGTACGCTCAATTCGCACTTCTTTCATATCTAATTCAATATCGAATTCTTCTGCCTCAGGCAATACGATTACAGTTGCTGCACTCGTATGCACACGACCTTGAGTTTCTGTTTGTGGGACACGCTGTACACGATGGACTCCTGATTCAAATTTCATTTCTCCATAAACATCAGGACCGTTTACGCTGAAAATAATTTCTTTAAACCCTCCGGAAGTTCCTTCATTCATATTCTCTACCTCGGTAGACCATCCTTTATCAGAACAATACTTAGTATACATTCTGTATAAATCACCTGCAAAAATACTTGCCTCATCACCTCCAGTACCCGCTCTAATCTCTACAATTACGTTCTTAGCATCTTCCGGATCCTTAGGAATCAGCATAAACTTAATCTCCTCTTCTAATTTTGGAATTGATTCATTCGCTTCATCCATTTCCATCTTCGCCATTTCGGTCATTTCTGGATCAGAACCATCAGATATGATTTCTTTAGCCTCCGCAATGTTATCTAACAAAGATTCATATTCCTTAATTTTTTCAACCATACTGCTCAAATCCTTATACTCCTTATTGAGCTTCACATAGCGCTTTTGGTCCATGATAATATCTGGCTGAATAATAAGGTCTGAAACCTCATCAAATCGCTGTTTTACGAATTGTAATTTATCTAGCATCGTCTTCTTTTTTGTAGTGACAAATTTAAGAATTATAAATGAGTTAATCGAAATTCTTATGTCTTAAGAAACTAAGATAAGAATAATTCTACAGCCCTAGAAATCATAGACCACACCAACACCAAGCAACTGTTTCCATTGCACTTTTGCACCTGACACCTGAACTTCTTCATCATCAATCTTTTCGGTAATTTTAACGTCGTCATCATATTTTATATGTGATCCAAAAACAGCACGAATAAAATCGTTTACCTTAAAATCAAAGTTCAACTCCCAATCGATATCAACATTTCCAAAATTATTTATGTAATCAGTATAGAAACTCATAATATTTCGAAACATTACATTTCTAAAAACTTCTCTTTCGAATGTACTTGAAAGCAGAATACCAACCTCTTCTCTTGTTTTTTTTCCTTCTTTAATTAGATTACCATCTTCGTCATAAATAGCTGGATCTACTCCAAAAGAACCTAAATTGGCCAATTCTTGGTCAAGAACAAATGTGGATTTTAAGGTTAAAGGAGAGATATATGCAGTAAAACGATGCAAATCATGACTGTATATAGTTCCAACTCCAACAAATAGATATGCTGGCGCCATTATGTTTGATATCAATTTTCTTTCATCACCGTTATAAGAATATCCAGGAGCTAATTGCGTTTTAAAACTTAAGTTCGCAGAAGAATACCAATTTGAAATTGTATCTTTTCTATACCCAAAAGTAGAATAAAACTCGAACGAATCATCTGTTTTTCTTAGACCTCTATCCGCTTGATTGTTCAATCCTATCCTAGCCACTAAACGGTTATTCCAAACTGTGTAACTTTTTTTAAAATTTCTCTCAAACTCACCACTAAACAAACCTGATACGGAATTGGTACCTCCTGTATTCCAATTTACAAATGCAACCTCACTTATATCTAGACCCAATCTATTCTTCCGAAACCAAGTTGCAATGGACTCCTCAACAATATCTTCATCAAAACCTTTAACTAAGTCTTTTAGGGCAATCGTATAAATACTGTCGGTTTCAATATCTTTAACTTTAATGGAATCTTTTTGCGCATTGCCAACAATACACAATAAGAATAATGGAATTAAAAAAAGTTGTTTCATCGTAAGGTTTAGGATTCTCATTTACTCATAAAAAAACGTGCCAAACTCACTTTTTATTGTTAATTTTTTTGAATAAGATTTTTCAACCCTTCCAATTACTTTTGCATCTACATTGTATGACTTTGAAATTTCGATGATATCTTCTGCAATTGATGGATTTACATATAACTCCATTCTATGCCCACAATTAAACACTTGGTACATTTCTTTCCAATCTGTGCTTGACTGTTCTTGAATTAATTTAAATAGTGGAGGAACATCAAACATATTGTCTTTAACAATGTGAAGATTATTTACAAAATGCAATATTTTAGTCTGAGCACCTCCGCTACAGTGAACCATACCATGCAGATCATCAGAATTATATTTCTCTAGAATAGTTTTTATAATAGGTGCATAAGTTCTTGTTGGCGACAACACTAGCTTACCTGCATCTATTGGAGAATTTTCTACCCCATCGGTCAATTTCGTTTTACCTGAATACACTAAATCTTCAGGAACAGCAGCATCAAAACTTTCTGGATATTTTGCCGCTAAATATTTATCAAACACATCATGACGGGCAGAAGTTAATCCATTACTTCCCATTCCACCATTGTATTCTGTTTCATAACTTGCTTGCCCAAAAGATTCTAGGCCTACAATAATGTCACCCTCTTTTATGTTTGCATTATCAATTACTTCTGAACGTTTCATGCGAGCCGTAACCGTAGAATCAACAATTATAGTTCTGACTAAATCTCCAACATCTGCTGTTTCTCCTCCAGTTGAATGAATTTCAACTCCAAAAGATTTTAAATCAAAAATTAATTCTTCAGTTCCATTAATAATTGCTGAAATAACTTCTCCTGGAATTAGATTTTTATTTCTACCAATAGTTGAAGACAACATGATGTTATCTGTAGCACCTACACATAATAAATCATCAATATTCATGATTAGGGCATCTTGTGCAATCCCTTTCCAAACAGAAATGTCTCCTGTTTCTTTCCAATACATATAAGCCAAAGAAGATTTTGTACCTGCTCCATCAGCATGCATAATCAAACAATAATCACTATCGTTAGTAAGGTAATCTGGAACAATTTTACAGAAAGCCTGAGGAAATAATCCTTTATCTACATTTTTAATCGCATTGTGTACATCCTCTTTTGAAGCGGATACACCTCTTTGACTATACCTCTTACTAATTTCTGAACTCATATTTATTGTAACTTGTGTTGTGGTGCAAAAATAATCATCAATTCAGAAAAACAAACTATTTATTCGGCATTATTCAAATAATCTAAGGTTAACGACACAAAAGACCGAACACCTGTTTTCATACCTGCTTCATCAATATAAAAATCTGGTGTATGATGATCTGCAATCTTATCAATTTCAACATTTGGATTCCGACCACCAACAAAAAAATAAAACCCAGGAACTTCTTTCTGAAAATAAGAAAAATCTTCAGCTCCCGTAATGGCATCAATAATCATCACATTTTCATCGCCAATATTTTCATTTAATACCGGAACCGCATATGATGTTAATTCTAAATGATTATAAGTTAATGGCGCTGTAGTACTAAATTCTATTGTTGCATCTCCTCCAAAAGCTTGACTTATTGATTTGACCCGTTTTTCCATTAATGAATTAATTTTCAGTTTCATCTCTTCATCTAACGTCCTTATAGTACCTATCATTTTTACATTTTCTGGAATTATATTATATCTTAAACCACCTTGAATCATTCCAACAGTAATTACCGCCGCCTCTTTCGTTAATTCAGTATCCCTGCTAATGATGGTTTGAAGTCCGTTAATAATTTGAGCAGATATAACTATTGGATCTACTCCGGACCATGGGCTTGCTCCATGAGATTGCTTTCCTTGAACTTCAATTTCAAATCGTTGCGCTTCTGCCATTATTCCTCCAGGCTTATACCCTATTTTTCCTACTTCTATAAAAGCGTCAATATGGATTCCAAAAATTACATCTACATCTGGATTTTTCAACGCCCCTACTTCAACCATAAGTTTTGCTCCTCCTTCTTCACCTGGTGGCACTCCTTCTTCCGCAGGTTGAAATATGAATTTTACGGTTCCTTTTAAATCAGCCTTCATTTTTGAAAGAATTTCTGCCGCACCTAAAAGCATTGCCACATGGGTATCATGTCCACAGGCATGCATTACTCCAGATGAAACCCCATTGTACTCACTTATTTCTTTTGACGCAAATGGTAAGTCAACACGTTCCGTTACCGGCAAAGCATCCATATCTGCTCTCAATGCAACAACAGGTCCTTCTCCATCTCCTTCTAAAATCCCGATAACTCCGGTATGCGCTACATTTGTGATTACTTTAATTCCTAACCCTTCCAAATATGAAGCGATTTTCTGAGATGTTTTAAATTCTCTATTTGACAATTCAGGAAATTGATGAAAGTCTCGTCTTAACTCGATTACTTTTGGATCCACTTCATTAACTAATTGATCAAGTGATTTTTGCCCAAGGGCTACATTGAAAACTAATAGACAAATAATAAGTTTGATATGCTTCATTAATACATTTTTCTTAAAAATACGAAATCCTGTCGAATGACAGGATTTTTAAATTATCTAGTAAATAGTAACTCTCTATATTTAATTAAGGGCCAAACCTCATCATCTATCATTAGCTCTAACTTATCACAATGCATACGAATTGCTTCAAAATACGGTTTTACCTTTTTACTATATATGTCCGCTTTTTTCTCCGCATCATTGAGTTTATTCGCTTTTTTACGTTCTTCAATCATTAAATCAACTTGAGAATTAATTCCTTCAATATGCACAGAAATAGCCTCAATTAATTTCAATTGTTCCCTTGCATGATTTTTAAAATCTGCTCCGAAAATTTCCTTTAAACCAGTCACATTTTTTATCAATGTATTCTGATATTTAATTGCTGTCGGCACCACATGATTTCTAGCTACATCTCCTAAAACACGCCCCTCAATCTGAATTCTCTTTGTGTAATCTTCAATTTCTATATCATATCTGGCTTTTATTTCAACAGCGTTCATCACTTCTACTTCTTCAAAAATGCGGATATTCTTCTCCGTAATTTTTGCTTTTAAAGCTTCCGGAGTCGATTTATTATTACTCAGTCCTCTTTTCTTTGCTTCTTTTTCCCATTTTGCACCATAACCATTTCCTTCAAATAAAATATTTTTTGAAGCTTTGATATATTCTCTAATTACATTAAAAATAGCATCGTCTTTTTTCATGTCTTTTTTATCAATCAAGACATCTACTTCCTTTTTAAATTCTTTCAATTGTTTTGCAACGATGGTATTTAAAACCGTCATAGGATTTGCGCAATTGGCCATTGAACCAACACCTCTAAATTCAAATTTGTTCCCTGTAAATGCAAATGGTGATGTCCTATTTCTATCTGTATTATCTAATAAAATTTCTGGTATTTTACCTACTACATTTAATTTTAAATCTGTTTTCTCTTCAGGAGACAATTTTCCCTTAGTAACTTTTTCCAACTCTTTTAAAACTTGCGTTAGTTGCTCTCCAATAAATACGGAAATAATTGCTGGCGGGGCTTCATTTGCCCCTAATCTATGATCATTACCCGCACTTGCAATTGTTGCACGCATTAATTCTTCATTATCATATACCGCTTTAATTGTATTTATAAAGAAAGTTAAAAACTGTAAGTTACTCATTGGAGTTTTACCAGGACTTAGCAAATTAACGCCAGAATCTGTAGACAAAGACCAGTTGTTATGCTTACCAGAGCCATTTACATTTGCAAAAGGTTTTTCATGAAATAACACTTTAAAATTATGACGCTTGGCAATTTTAGGCATTATGTCCATCAATAGTGAATTATGATCTACCGCCAAGTTTGACTCCTCATAAATAGGTGCCAATTCAAACTGATTTGGAGCCACCTCATTATGACGTGTCTTTACAGGGATTCCTAATAAAATACATTCCTTTTCTAATTCGCGCATAAAGGCCATTGCCCTACTAGGTATTGTACCAAAATAATGATCGTCTAACTGTTGTCCTTTTGCAGAAGAATGCCCTAAAAGGGTTCTACCAGTTAACATAATATCTGGCCTAGCTACCGCTAAAGAACTGTCAATTAAAAAATACTCCTGTTCCCATCCTAAAGACGATTGTACCTTTTTTACATTTTTGTCAAAATACTTGCAAATTGCTGTTGCATTTTGATCCACTGCACTTAATGCTCTTAATAAAGGTGTTTTATAATCTAATGCTTCTCCAGTATAAGAAACAAAAACTGTTGGGATACATAAAGTCGTTCCATAAACGAAAGCTGGAGAAGTTGGATCCCATGCAGTGTATCCCCTTGCTTCAAAAGTATTCCTAATCCCACCATGAGGAAAACTTGAAGCATCCGGTTCTTGCTGCACCAATTCACTCCCTCCAAATCTTTCTATAGCGGTATTAGAATCTACAGTTTCAAAAAAAGCATCATGTTTTTCCGCTGTAGATCCTGTTAAAGGTTGAAACCAATGAGTATAATGAGTTGCTCCTTTAGACAAGGCCCATTCTTTCATTCCCGTTGCAACTGCTCCTGCTATTTTTCGATCAATTTTAGTTCCTTTATCAATAGCGTCCATTACACTAGAATATGCTTCTCTAGATAAATATTGTCGCATTTTTGGGTTGCTAAAAACATGGTCACCGAAAATTTCAGACCTTCTTTTAAGTTCCTCAACCTTAATCGGTTTTCTATTTAACCCCTCCTTTAATGCGTTAAATCTTAATGTAGCCATAGTTCAAAATATCTTTTTGCGAAGATAATGATTTAAACTTTATAAAATATTGTTTTAAAAATTTAACCCCCTAAAAAATGGGGTATTGATAAAAATAATATTACAGATGTTAAAATCACCCCTATTTTTTACGAGTATTTGTCAAATATTTTATATTTGCACTGAAATATTTTTCAATTGTCTATTTAAACAAAATATAATTATGGCTAAAATAAAATTAGAGTACATTTGGTTGGATGGTTATAAGCCAACTCAAAATCTTAGAAGTAAAACTAAAGTTGAAGAACACGAAAATTTTCAAGGAACAATTGAAGAATTAGGAGATTGGTCTTTTGACGGTTCATCTACACAGCAAGCAGAAGGTGGATCTTCTGATTGTTTATTAAAACCAGTTGCAATTTACCCTGATCCTGCTAGAATTAACGGATATTTGGTTATGACTGAGGTTTACAACGCTGACGGTACTCCACACGAATCAAACGGACGTGCTACTATTGATGATGATGATAACGATTTTTGGTTTGGATTTGAACAAGAATACTTTTTAATGGATTCTAGAACTCAATTGCCATTAGGGTTCCCAATTGGAGGGTATCCAGGACCACAAGGTATGTATTACTGCTCTGTTGGTGGTAAAAACACTTGGGGTAGAGATTTAGTTGAAGAACATGCTGATTTATGTATTGAAGCTGGATTGAACTTTGAAGGTATTAACCAAGAGGTTGCTGCTGGACAATGGGAATTTCAATTATTTGCAAAAGGTGCTAAGAAAGCAGGAGATGAAATTTGGATTGCAAGATACTTACTAGATCGTTTAACTGAAAAACATCACTATTACATAGAATATCATCCAAAACCAGTTAAAGGAGACTGGAATGGTTCAGGAATGCATGCTAACTTCTCTAACTCAATATTGAGAGAGTGTGGATCTGCTGAAAAATACGCTGAAATTTGTGAGGCATTTAGACCTGTAACAAAAGAGCATATTGCAGTTTATGGACAATATAATGATGAGCGATTGACAGGTTTACATGAAACCGCGTCAATCAATGATTTCTCTTGGGGCGTTTCTGATAGAGGTGCATCTATTCGTATTCCAATTATTGCTGTAGAAAAAGGATACAAAGGATGGCTAGAAGATAGAAGACCTGCTTCAAATGCTGATCCATATAAAATTGCTGCGAGAATTATTAAAACGGTTAAACCAATTAAATAATTTAACTATTTTGGTTAAATCTGTTTAACACAATGTTCATAATTTAAAAGAGCCTTCAATTGAAGGCTCTTTTTTTATGCATTAATTTATAGTTTGATAAATAAAGAAAATATATAGCCCTAGTAAAATGAAACCTTCCAATTTACCCAATTTCAATTTTGATGGAAAAAACACCAATGGAAAAACTAAAATCGCAAACCCTAGCATCCAATAAATATCGTTGGTTAACAGCGCTTGATCCCCTACTTTTATCGGAGTAATCATTGATGTAATTCCTAAAACCGCCAATATATTAAATACGTTTGAGCCTATTAAATTACCTAAGGAAATTGCTTTTTCCTTTTTTATGACAGCAATTACTGAGGCTGCTAACTCCGGAATACTAGTTCCTACAGAAACTATTGTAATTCCAATTATTCTTTCACCAACACCTAAATCAACAGCCATTAAAACAGCTCCTTCTATTAATAGTTCAGAACCACCCCAAAGCGCTAAAGCGCCTATTGCTAAAAAAAACACATTTTTATATAAGGGCAACTCAATATCATCATCTGGCATTTCATCTACAACTGCAGTTTTTTGAAATCGCAATAGATAAATCAAAAACACAATCAATAAAAGAAATAAGGTTAGCCCTTCAAATTTTTGAATTTCTCCGTCATAAATAATAAAGAAATACAAGAGCAGAGATGCAATCATCATAACAGGCCAATCTGTTTTATAAAAACTTTTTTGAACTGTAATAGTTGATATAATAACTGTTATTCCAAGTACCAAACCTAAGTTTGCAATATTTGAACCTATTACATTTCCCAAGGCTAAATCGGCATAACCATTTAAGGCCGACTTTAAACTTACTATGAGTTCTGGAGCGGATGTTGCAAATGAAACTACAGTCATTCCTATTACAATTTTTGGAATATTTAATCGTAAAGAAAATCCAACAGCAGATTTTAGCAACCAGTTCCCTCCTACTATTAATAAGGCCAAGCCAAGTACTATAAACAATAGATTCATTAAAATAAGTTTTGCACAAATATAGTTGAATTTGAAAGTGTTTCTTAAGAGAATTTCAAAAACAAATTCACTTAATTTTATGTTAAAACGATTTTATTAGTTGTATAACTATAAAAATAGTTATACGTTTGTTTCAGTCAATATTAAATGTGTAAATGGAAAAACTAACCAACAAGGAAGAAGAGATAATGCAAGCCCTTTGGCATTTAGAGAGAGCATTTGTAAAAGAAATTGTAGAAGAACTTCAAAGTTCTCCTCATTACAATACTGTTTCAACAACTATTAGAAAAATGGAAGAGAAAGGTTTTGTTAAGCATGTTGCTTACGGCAAAACTCATCAATACTATCCTGCAATTCCGAAGGAAGAATATCGTAAAGGCTTTATGAATAAGACCATCAATAATTATTTTGAAAACTCTTATAAAAATGTAGTGTCATTTTTTGCCAAAGAAGAAAAGATCAGTATAGAAGAATTAAAGGAAATTATTAAACTAATAGAAAGCAATAAATAAAAGGATGGACTATTTTATAAAAGCATCGGCTATACTCGCTATATTCTATATTGTATACAAACTATTACTAGAGCGAGAAACTTTTTTTCAATCGAATCGAATTTTTCTAATTGTTGGTATCATCTCTTCTATTTGTATTCCGTTAATTGTTGTTCCGATTTATACCGAACAACAAATAACGACCTTACCCTTTATATTAGACAATGTCACCTCAACAGCACCAACTGCCGTAAAAGAATCATTTGATTGGCTACAGTTATTTCAATTTATTTATTTAACTGGTGTACTGCTAATTTCAATTAAATTACTCATTTCCTTGAGTTCTCTTTTAAGATTTATTGTCGTAGGAAACTCCAAAAATATTGAAGGTTTTAAAATCATTGAGACGGATGCAGCGATTTCTCCATTTTCATTTTTTCAATATATCGTTTACAACCCAACTCTTTTTAAACAAGAGGAGTTAACACAAATATTAACCCATGAAAAGGTACATGCTTATCAGTGGCATTCTTTCGATGTGCTTTTATCACAAGTCATGACGATCACGTTTTGGTTCAATCCGTTTTCCTGGTTTTACAAAAAAGATTTACAACAAAATTTAGAGTTTATAGCAGATTCTGTATCGCAAGAACAATTAACCTGCAAAAGATCATATCAAAAACTATTACTTAAATCAAGTACAAATACCAATCAACTGGTATTAGCTAATAACTTTTATAATTCATTAATCAAAAAAAGAATAATTATGTTACACAAAAACAAATCTCAAAATAAAAACCAATGGAAGTTTGCTTTAATATTACCACTATTAACAGCATTCGTATTTACGTTCCAAACAAAAGTTGTAGCTCAAAAACCAACGGTAAAAGAAATAAAAGGAAAGGAAGTTCATGAAAATATTGAAGCGTATTTGATTACGAAAGAAACTAAGGATTTTGATAAATTGACAACTCTATTTTCTGAAAAAGGAATAACTGCAAAATTTAAAAGTATTAAGAGAAATAGTGATGGTGAAATAACTGGAATTAAAATTGATTTAAGTTCTAATCATTCGAGTGCTAATTTTTCTACAAGTTCTGATGAACCGATAAACACTATTAAAATAAGTTTTGAAAAAGGAGGGAAAAACCTTTCTATAGGGAACACTAAAGAACATCGTCATTTACATGAAAAAGGAGAAAATGTAATTGTTATTAAAACCAATGATGGTGAACACGAAGAACATATTATTAAAGAAATAAAAACAAATGGAGAAACGCCACAAGTTATAGAGATAAAGAAAGGTAAAAATGTTTGGGTTACGAAAGAAGGCGAGAAAACTGTTGAGATTATCACTGATGACGGTGAGCACAAAGTCATTGAAATTAAGAGCGATAATAACGTTTGGGTTACGAAAGAAGGAGATAAAGAAAAACACGAAGTAATTGAAATAAAAACGGAAGGTGAATCTGGAGGAGCAATATTCATAAGAGAAGACACCGATGGTAAAAGTGACGTACAAATTAAATTAACCGATAGTGATGAGAAACCTTTAATAATTGTAGACGGAAAAGAAATGCCTTATAAATCTATGGAAGATTTAGATCCAAATAACATTGAAAGCATGAATGTATTAAAAGGAGAATCTGCTGAGAAAAAATATGGAGATAAGGCTAAAAATGGCGTGATTGAAATTACGACTAAGAAGAAATAGATATATTTAAAGAAAAATTCTTTGAAGAAATCAATTTTATTATTTCTGTTCTTTTGCCAGACGATAGGTGCGCAAAATATATCTGGACATATATTAGATATAAAAACAAAAGAACCTTTAGTAGGTGCCACTATTTATTTAGATGGCACCTCTATTGGAACTACTTCAGATTTCGAAGGCTATTTTCAACTGAATATAGAGTTAAATAACATTTACAACGCAAATGTTATAATTAGTTTTATTGGTTTTGAAACTAGAGTCTTAAAACCAGTAGAACTCGAGGATAAAATGTCCATTTCTCTTACTCCTTCAACCAATTCATTAAAAGAGATTGAACTCCAATTTGATTTGTGGAGTAGATCAAAAAAGATGCATATTTTCAAACGTGAATTTTTAGGAAATGATTATGCCGCTTCGCGTTGTAAAATAGAAAATGAAAAAGACATCGTATTAATTCACAATTCTTCAGAGAATACTTTAACTGCCCACTCTAATAAACCGATTAAAATAATTAACAAGTATTTAGGCTATGAAATTTATTATAGTTTAATGGATTTTGAAATAGAGTTTTCGGATCATATTTTCGGTTCTGTAATACCGCAAAGCGTCTATTATATTGGAACCAGTTTTTATAATGAATTGAATGAGAAAACAAAAAAATCAGTTTTAAAAAATAGAAATCAAACTTATTCTGGTTCTTTACTACATTTTATGAGAGCATTAGTAAATCGAAGTTTAACCGAAAATGACTATATTTTCTATCGTAATCACGCCCAAGTAGATCCCTATAAATATTTCGAAATTTCTGAACAAGAGAATTTGTTCGTGAAAGTTTCTTTTAATACACAAAATATAGGTGTAACATATAAAGAAAAAGAATTCTCAAACATAAAGGTTTTTAGAGAGGATCAAAATACATTTTATATTGACCAAACAGGAAATCATTCTCCAGCAAACGCATTAATTTTTAGTGGTGTCTTCGGACAAAAAAGAATGTCTACTAAATTACCTCTAAATTTTAATTTAAATTAACTTCTAATACTTCTTAAAGATAATGTCTAAAATATTATATCTATTCTTAGCACTTTCAATTACATTTTCAATTTCTGCACAAACCAAGGTTTCAAAAAGACCCGACTATGTAATTATTATCAACGATGAAATCGTTTCGAAAGAACAGGTTTCAACATACTCTAAAAATGGTGACATTAAATCGATGAACAAAGGAGTTAGTCAAAAGAAAAGAGACGAACTATATAATTTACATGGTGATAAAATTGGTGACAAACAATTTATAGTAACCGTGATATTACTCACAGAATTCGAAAAAGCAGAACGGAAAAGAACAAAGAAAAAAATAGTTCACCCTAAAAGGGTAGCTGTGCAAGAGTTTCTATTAAACATAAATGACGTTGCTAAGAATTTTAACGTGCAAATGATTGACGAAACGACTATTGAACTAAATGAACTTAAAGGGAAAGTTGTACTACTTAATTTTTGGGCTACTTGGTGTGCACCTTGCATTATGGAGTTTTATGACATGCCAGATAAAATTTTGAATCCATTTAAAGAATCTGAATTTGTGTTTATTCCAATATCTATTGGAGAAAGCAAGGAAAAGGTTGTAAAAAAAATGAAGAAATTGGCTAAAGATGGTATCAACTTCAGTGTTGGGTATGATTCTAATAAAGCAATTTGGGATTTATATGCTTCTGGCTCCATACCTAAAAACTTTTTAATAGACCAAAACGGAGTTATCCAATATGTCTCTACAGGATATTCTGAAGCTGGAGTGGATAAATTAGCCATTGAAATTCAAAAACTTTTAGATAAACAATAGTAATTTCCCTTTTTGTATTTTTACCAAATGCAAAAACAACTTTTCAGAACACTAGCTAAAATTAATAAAATTTTACTTCCTTCTTTTACAAAAAAAGGATTAGATCCTAGCTATGCAAAAAAGTGGCAGTTAGCTATTATTGGATGGAGATATTTTGTCACAAAAAATAGTTTGTAAATATATAATAAAGTGTATCTTTGCAAACTCAAAATCGGCCTCGTGGCGCAACTGAATAGCGCATCTGATTACGGCTCAGAAGGTTATAGGTTTGAATCCTATCGAGGTCACAAATAATAAAAAGAGACTGCAAAAGCAGTCTCTTTTCTTTTAGTAAATAAGTATAATATGGAGTTTTACTAAAAACTATCGGAAACAATTAAATTTTCAGTAAAGTCTTCAATCCTACAACAAATACAGCAGCCAAAACCGTTGAAATTGTTGCTATTGTTAACCAAACAAAAACAAACATACTTCTATCAACTAATCTATTTATAGTCTTCATCATCTCTAGGGCATTAAAGGGTTAATAAAATGTAATTTCAATTCACATATTTTATTCGTCTTGGTTATTATTGAAAACGCAAACACCGTTCCGAAATTGTTTAGCAAGGTGCGTTTAATACTATTTTAACATTTGAATGCTATATAATTATTGGTCTATTAAAAAAGAGTAAACTAACAGAACTCGAGTAAATTTCAATAAAAAAATCCTATTCAACTAAGAATAGGATTTTAAAAATATTTTCAAATAGGAATTATTTACTTGACGCTTCGTCAGCTTTAGGCCCTTTGTCTACAATTAAACGACCATCTCTATTTGCTATTTCCCATGCTGTGTGAAATGCCAATTTTGCTCTCTTTGCCATTAATTCAAACTCAATTTTTTCAACTGTATCAGTATGCTTGTGATAATCGTCGTGTACACCATTAAAATAAAATACAATTGGAATATTGTGCTTTGCAAAGTTATAGTGATCAGATCTATAATAAAATCTATTCTTATCGTTTGGATCATTATACGTATAATCTAAATCCATTTTTACATAGGTAGAATTTGCTTTTTCATTAACCTCGTGTAATTCTGAACTTAATCTGTCTGCTCCAATAACATAAATATAGTTATCGTCGTCTAGGTGCTCGTACCCTCTTCTACCAATCATATCAATATTTATATTGGCCACTGTATTTTCTAAAGCAAAAATTGGATTTTCTGAGTAGTATTTAGACCCTAACAATCCCTTTTCTTCAGCCGTTACAGTCATAAACAAGATACTTCTTCTTGGACCATTACCCGCTTCTTTTGCCAATGCAAATGCCTCAGCAATATCTAATACAGCAGTAGTACCTGAACCATCATCATCAGCTCCATTGTAGATTTTTCCATCTTTAACACCTTCGTGATCGTAGTGTGCAGTAATTACCAACACCTCATCTTTTAAATCAGATCCTTCTAAAAATCCTAAAACATTTTCTGAATCTACTTTTTTAGATTTAAAATCCAACTTATATGTTAACTCTCCAGATTTAATTTTTGAAATTGATTTAGCCTTTTGTAATTTTTCAAAAGATTTTCCAAAAGTTGCAGCAGCTACGTTAGGGCTTACATAAAAAGTTCCTGCACTTTTAGCAGCATCTCCTGTATCCAAACCGATTCTTCCTCTGTTCAAAAATCTTGCATACCTTGCAATTCCTTCTTCAAATTTTTCTTGACTTTCAGCATTTACTGCAAAAAGCATTGTTCCTCCATTATCTTGAACATAAGTTTGTGCCGCTCTAGTTTCTCTTCTGTCAGAATTTAAAATTAAAACTGATTTACCTTTAACATCAATAGATGCTAAGGCTTCCTTTGACCCATTTCCTCCAAAAACAACCTCAGTTTTTGTTTCATCAGAATTATAAGAAGATCCAGAATAATAAATATCCATTCCATTCTGTAATTTATTACCATCGGAAATTAAATAAATATTTCCTGCTGTTGATGTTTTTAAAGGTACCTCTTGATAATGACTCATACCACCTGCTGTTTTAACTGGTGCTTGTAAACCAATCTCTTGGAAATGTGCTCTAATATAAGCGGCAGCCATTTTCTGACCTCTTTCTCCTGTTTCTCTACCTTCTAAGGCATCAGATGCCAAAATTGTTAAATGTCCTTTTAAATCATCTACTGTAATTGTTTCAGCATATTTTACTTGAACTGGATCTTGTTCTTGAGCTTGAACAAAACCTAAACCAGCTAGTAAGAATGCCGATAATGCAATACTTTTCTTCATGGTGTGTTATTTATTATTTGTTATTAATTATTTGCTTACTTTATCTTCCTTCTCTCCTTTATCAACAATCAATCTTCCATCTCTATTGGCTATTTCCCAAGCGGTGTAAAAAACTAATTTTGTTCTTTTGGTCATCAATTCGAATTCAATTTTATCAACTGTATCCGTTGGTTTATGATAATCTGGATGAGATCCAGTTGTATAAAAAATTACCGGAATTCCATTTTTAGCAAAATTCCAATGATCTGAACGATAATAAATACGTTCTGGATGTCCTTCATCATTATACGTATAGTCTAAATATAAATCAGTGTACTTTTTATTCGCTCTTTCGCTGATTTCATGTAGTTCTGAAGATAATTTATCTGACCCTACCAAACTTACATATTCCTTTCCAACAATTTCATCTCTATCATCTACCCTACCAATCATATCTATATTTAAATCGGCAACTGTATTTTCTAATGGAAAAATTGGATTGTCTGCATAATACTCAGATCCTAGCAATCCTTTCTCTTCGGCAGTTACAGTCATAAACAAGATACTTCTTCTTGGGCCATTTCCATCTGCTTTTGCTTTTGCAAAGGCTTCTGCAATATCCATTACAGCAACCGTACCTGAACCGTCATCATCGGCTCCATTATAAATTTCGCCATTTTTAATTCCTTCATGATCATAGTGAGATGTCAACACCAACAATTCATCTTTTAAATCTGTCCCTTCTAAATAACCTAATACATTTTCAGATATAATCTTTTTAGAAGCATAATCGATTTTATAAGAAATCGAACTTTCCTTTAATTTCTTGTAGGCATTTTTCTTCCCTCCTTTGTTTGAAGCAATCGCCTTTTGAAGTTTATCAAAAGTAGTTTCGAACATAGCCGCCCCATGTGCTGGACTAATAAATACAATTCCTGCAATTTCAGCACCATCTCCTTTATCTAAACCAATGGATTCTCTGTCAAAATAATTTTTGTATTTATTATAGTAATCGCTATGCTCCTCTTCGTTATTCGCATAGATTACAAATAGCATTTTCCCTCCGTTCTTCTGAACATACTCTAATGCTGATTGTCTTGTATTTCTATCGGTAGTATTAATTAAAACCGTTTTACCTTTAATATCTAATCCTTTTAACTCCTCTGTAGAACCAGCACCTCCGAAAACAACATTAGTCGTTAATTCTTCAATATTATATGCAGGACCATAATATAAAAAGTCTTCAAGATTTTTAATTTGAGTATCTCCAAATTTGATGTAGATATCACCAGGCTTCGAAGTTTTTAATGGGACATTTTGATAATACCCATTTCCCGCTTCTGCTGGACCTTCTAAACCTAATTCCTCAAAATGAGTTTTAATGTAGGCGGCTGCCATTTTTTGACCACGTTTTCCAGTTTCTCTTCCTTCTAAAGCATCAGAAGCTAAAATGGTTAAGTCTTCTTTTAAATCTTCAATGGTAATTGTGTTCGCGTACTTTACCGCAGTATCAATTTCAGTTGTTTTTTCTGCAGTTTGAGCAAATGTCAACCCCGCTAAAAGCATGGCAGACAGCGTGCTAATTTTCTTCATGTAGTAGTCTTATTTGAATTAAGAGTATGTGTTTTAACACATTCGAGCAAATGTAGGATTTCACTTTGTTAAAAAGTGTTAAAATATGTTAAATAAAAGTTGGAATCTACACGATTTCAGCAGATAAGCCTAAGGAAAGTAATTTAGTACATCTAGGCTTAAGGAAATCATACTCACCTGTTTTAACAGTGCATTTACCTTTGTAGTGAACTAATATTGTGCACTGTTCTGCTTGTTCAGCAGTATGTTCGCAAACTGAAATTAAGGATTCAATTACAAAGTCAAAGGTGTTTACATCGTCATTATGAAGTACAATTTCATACTTACGTGTTTCTTGCTCTAAAACATCAACTTCTTCTTGGATCTTTTCTTTCGAACTCATATTATCGTCTACATTTTAAGGCTACCCAATTATTTCTTTCAATTACTTTTTCCACTTTTAAATCAAATTTAGAAATTTCTGATTCAATTACAGGAATATCCCCTTTATAAAAGCCACTCAACAATAACGTTCCACTTTGTTCTAAACACCCCACATATGTATCCATGTCGCTCATAAGAATATTTCTGTTGATGTTTGCAATGATAACATCATACACTTCTTTTCGCTTTCGCAATACTTCGGCATCACCTTCCCAAATAGTAATATGTTTGGCATTATTCCGATCTACGTTTTCTATCGAATTTAAATAACACCAATTATCTATATCAATTGCGTCTATTGGCTGGGCACCTTTCATCTCTGCAAAAATGGCTAATATACCTGTTCCACAACCCATGTCTAGCGTTTTCTTCCCAGTAAGATCCATAGCATTTAAATGCTGAACCATCATATGGGTCGTTTCATGATGTCCTGTACCAAAACTCATTTTTGGCTCTATTACAATATCGTATTGCAGTTTTGGATCTTCATGAAAAGGAGCTCTTATACTTACAATTCCATCTACCTGAATCGCCTCAAAATTTTTCTCCCACTCACTATTCCAGTTCGCTTGAGCAATTTCTTCTATTTCATAAGAAATCTTGAATTCGTCATTATTTAAAACAAAAATGGCATCTAAAATATGTTCATTCCATTCTTCCTTTTGAATAAAAGCCTGAAATCCAACTTCGGTATCCACAAAACTTTCAAAACCAGCATAACCCAATTCGGCAATTAATATCTCCGATGCAGGCTCCTTAGGCTCTACTTTAAAGTTGTACGAAATATAAACCATTCTTATTTTTTTATAAACACCACTCAATTGTAAAAACTGCAATTGAGTGGATTTTTATTGTTTTAAATTGCCTTGATGATTGCTCCAAAATCTTCAGACTTTAAAGCCGCACCGCCTATTAATCCTCCATCCACATCTGGCTTTGAGAAAATCTCTTCTGCATTTGCAGGCTTTACACTTCCTCCGTATAAAATAGAAACACTATCAGCAATACCACTATCGTATTGTTTCTCTACAATACTTCTAATAAATGCGTGCATTTCTTGTGCTTGCTCTGCACTAGCAGTTTCACCAGTTCCAATAGCCCAAACTGGCTCATAAGCCAATACAATATTTTTCCAAGCCGAAGCTTCTAAATGAAACAAGCCATTTTTAACTTGACTTCCTACTACATTAAAATGATTGCCAGATTTTCTGTCTTCTAACTCCTCTCCAAAACAAAAAATAACTTCCAAATTATTCTTTAAAGCAGCATCAACTTTACTCGCAAGTAACGCATCATCTTCACCAAAATAAGCTCTACGCTCAGAATGACCAAGAATTACAGAGTTCAACCCAATCCCTTTTAACATTTCTCCAGAAATCTCTCCAGTGTAAGCTCCAGATTCTGCTTGATGCATATTTTGAGCTGCAACTTCAATAACAGAACCTTCAACAGTTTCGCTAACTCCAGTTAAATTAACAAATGTAGGCGCTACAATAACTCTTGTATTTTCCAAAGTCAATCCACTAACTACTGTTTTTAACTCATTTGCTAATTCCTTAGACTCATTTAAAGTTTTATTCATTTTCCAGTTTCCTGCTACTATTTTTGATCTCATCTTAATCTTCTTTAATTAATTGTGTTGGTTGTTTTGTTCATTTTTAAATGAAATGCAAAGATATTGATAAAAAAATTCCTACACCCCTATTTCACACTAGTTCTAATCATTATTAGTAAA
Source organism: Urechidicola vernalis (assembly GCF_031846385.1). Taxonomy (NCBI): domain Bacteria; kingdom Pseudomonadati; phylum Bacteroidota; class Flavobacteriia; order Flavobacteriales; family Flavobacteriaceae; genus Urechidicola; species Urechidicola vernalis. The sequence continues at coordinate 313,526 of NZ_JAVRHV010000003.1, read as the reverse complement.
TCAGAAAAAAACCAGCCCTTTCATTCTGAAGTTAATAACAAATCAACCATATTTAATTAGTAACTTTGCACAACCTTTTTTTTATCTCGAAATGACAAGACTAGAGCTCGTTGAGCAAATTAAGCAAAAGCAATCTTTTTTATGTATAGGATTGGATGTTGATTTAACCAAAATTCCAACTCATTTACTAGAATTAGAAGATCCAATTTTCGAATTTAACAAGCAAATTATTGATGCCACACATCAATTAGCAGTGGCTTATAAACCCAACACAGCTTTTTACGAAGCCTACGGTTTGAAAGGATGGAAATCATTAGAAAAAACGATTGACTACTTAAACGAGAATTACCCTGAAATTTTCACCATTGCTGATGCAAAACGTGGAGATATTGGAAATACCTCTACTATGTATGCAAAGGCATTTTTTGAAGATTTAGACTTTGATTCTGTTACCGTTGCCCCATATATGGGAAGTGATTCTGTTGAGCCTTTTTTAGCATTTAATAATAAGTTTACGATTATGCTAGCCTTAACATCGAACAAAGGTGGCTTGGATTTTCAAGGATTAGAAACCGAAAAAGACACATTGTATAAAGAAGTATTAAAAACTTCTTTAACTTGGAAAAACAACGAGCAGTTAATGTTTGTGGTTGGAGCAACTAAAGCAGAGTACTTTAAAGGAATTAGAGATATTGTACCGAATCATTTTTTATTAGTTCCGGGTGTTGGTGCCCAAGGTGGAAACTTACATGACGTATGTAAATATGGATTGAATGATGATGTTGGGTTACTAATCAACTCATCAAGAGGAATTATATATGCAGGCAATGATGAAAATTTTGCAACGACGGCCAAAGAAAAAGCCCTAGAACTACAACAAGAAATGAAAGAAATTCTTGAATCTAAATAAGAAAAGCCCAGCATTGCTGGGCTTTTTTATACTATTTATACAACTTACAAACCAAGTACTTCCGTTCCTTGTTCAAAGATTACATCTACAGGAATATTCGCTTCTTTTAATCGATCTAAGTCCGCTTCTAATTCTTTAGAAATCCTACCCTTTTCAGCAACTAACTTAGCAACTCCATTATAATCTCCATTACCTTGCAAAGTTAGAATCATTGTAGATAATTCTGTCATTGCAAGTTCCATTTTATCGAAATTTACTTTAAAAGTTCCATCATCGTTTTTAGAAAACGCTCCTTTTTCTTTAAAGAAATTAAATCGAATCATGTTGGCTTTTCCATGTGCAGAAGAAGCACCAAAACGTACTGATCTAAAAATACCGGCTAAAAACGTAACCATATTATCTTTGATGTCGTTTGTTAATTCTCCTTTTGTATTCAATTGCTGAATCATGTACAAGCCTAAAATATCTGCTTTTCCTTCTTCCAATGCGCTGGCGTGTTCTTTTAAAGATGTTCTAACAGTTCCTTTGCCATTTATGGTATTTTTTATCCCCAAACCATGTGCTACTTCATGAAACATAGTATTTGCAAAAAACGCATCGAACGTTATATGCTTGCGTTGACTTTCATCTATTAAAACTTCAGAAATAGGTACTAAAATCTTGTCAAATTTAGCCTGCATGGCATTTTTCAACTGCAATCTTCTAGTTCCTTTTTTTAACTGAACCTCTTCATCATTTGGTAAATTAATAGCGATGGTTTTACTTCCAGCATTACAATCACCTGCATAATAAACTACATCATATGCATTCAAATCAGAATCTGTTCCTGGAACTTCATTCTTATAATTTTGATCAACAGGTAATCCTCTCTGTAACTCTGGCAAATATTTACTAAACTTTGCTAATTTCTTACTCCATTCTTGATCTTTTATTAACACATAACCTTCATGGGCCGCTTTATTTCCATACAATTGATCTTCATACGTCTCAATTGGTCCTATTACAATATCCAAAGTATTTGTTTTCATATCCATCCAAGCTAAATCACTTTGTTGATATTCATCATTTAGTACCGCTGCAGCCCTTAACTCGAGATATTTTTTTAAACCGGTATCATCAGCAAGCGCAGAAGCCTCTAATAATAACTCTGAAACCTGTTTTACTTCATCCTTAAACTGTTCATAAAAAGGAACCGTATACAAATCTCCATTCTCATTTCTACGGACAAACGTGTAGAGGCTTTCCTTATTTTCTAAATTGGACTTTTCAAACTCATCTTTTGTCATGTCACTTGGATAATAATTTGCCCCTAAAGGTTTATCACCATAACTTTCAACAAATGACTTGTTACCATTTAACCTATCCCATGGACCGTAATTTATACTTATAAATTTCTTTGTTTCATCATCTCTTAACTTTGTAAATAATTCAAGTTTATCTCCATAAGCTTCGTACCAAAACAAATCATTCATTATTGCTGCGGCCTCAATTAATAATGGAATCATTTTACGTTCTTTTTCGGTCAACTTTGACAAATCACTCATCAGTTTAACCGAAACATATTTATCTAAGTTTTGCTGCATTTCTGAAGTGTTTTTTTCTATTGTTACTTGCTTAATAGGTTTTCTAGACGCGTCTTTAGGTTTGCAAGAAACCACTACCAAAAGGACCAATGCGTATGTTAATTTATTCATAATTAATTCTTAAAAAAATTAAAATATCCATTTCAAAGTTAAACCTTTTTAAAGTGTGAAGGTCAAAACTACAAACAAAATTAAATTAGAAATCATGAAAAAAGTAGTATTTATTTTAGTCGCATTTATTTCCATTCAAACATTTGCTCAAAAAGAACGAGCTCATAAGAAAAGTGATTTATCTCCAGAACAAATGGCAACGCTTAGAGCAAAACAAATGACACTTGATCTAGACTTGAATGAGAAACAGCAAGAACAGGTTATGGCACTTACTCTTAAAAATGTTGAAGAGTTAAAAAAGATGAAAGGAGAACGGAAAGAACTAAGTGAGCAGGAAAAATATGAATTAAAGAATAAAATGTTAGATAATCAGATTGCTGTTAAAAAAGAGATGAAAAACATTCTAAACGAAGAGCAATATGAAAAATGGCAAAAAATGAGAAATCAACGTGCTAAAAAGATGAAGCAAAAGAAAATGCAACATCATAAAAAACAAAAAGGCAAAGAAAAAACTGAAAAGCATTAAACAAAAAGAGCATCTAATAGATGCTCTTTTTTTATTTATTTACAATCAATTCCTGACCTATTGACAATGTATTATCTAAGAGTCTATTCCAATCCTTTAACTGAGTAACCGTCACTTTATGTTTTTTGGCTAAACCGTATAAGGTATCTCCTTTTTTTACTGTAATGAGTTTTTCTTTTCTATCATTCTGCTTTCTCTTCTTTTGTTCCTTTACTAAGAGCATTTGACCAACCGAAAGATTATTACTCTTTAAGTTATTCATCTTTTTAAGTTCGTCAATTGTTAAACCAAAACGTTTTGAAATTGAATATAAAGATTCACCGTATTGGACTTCAATAGTTCCTTTTGATGAAACCTTTGAAGGGGTAACAACATATTCTTCCTTCTTTACTCTTTTTCTTTTCTTTTTACCAAGAACCAGGTCGTCGTAATCGTACAACTCATGTGTTTCTATAATACTGATTAATTTTTGCGGGTAAGACTTATCCGTTGCATACCCCGCTTTTTTTAATCCTTTCGCCCAACCTTTATAATCAGTTATTTTTAATTCAAATAAACCGGCATATCTTTTTCTTTCTGCTAAAAACAATGAATGGTCTCTAAACGATTTTTCCGGATGTTTATAAACTCTAAAACACTCACCTTTTTCATCATCGTCATGATAGGTTTTACCACCTGTCCATCCTTTGTGACATTTAATTCCAAAATGATTATTAGATCTTGTGGTTAACTGACTTTGTCCACTTCGAGATTCTAACACTCCTTGCGCTAGGGTAATACTCGCCGGAATTTTATAACGTCTCATTTCTTCCATAGCAATCTCAGAATACTTTGCTATATAAGCGCCTTTAGCATCTTTATAAGTAACCTTTTTTTTCGTTTTTGGTTGCTCCTTTTTTGGTGTAAATTTAGATTCAACTTCTTTTTTCTCAACTTTATTTTTTGAATTTTCATTCACAACCCTCTTTCGAGAACTACAACTTGCAACCAGAAATGCTGCAAAAACGATTAGCGTAATTTTAAATTTCATTGAGGTTTGGAGTATTTATCTAATTATCAAACTATTATTTTTCTTTAAAATTGTATTTATTCCATCTATTCCTTGCAATCCGCCTGTGTGGATTGCTAAAATCTTAGAACCTTTTGCAAAATATCCTTTCTTTATTAAATCTACAATTCCAAACACCATTTTTCCAGTATAAATTGGGTCCAACTGAATATTTGTTTCTTTCTTAAAATTATTAATAAACCGAATTAACGGCTCAGATGTCTTTGCATACCCTCCAAAATGATAGTCTGAAATTAACTTCCATTTCGTTTTATTTGTAATATATGGTTGAATTTCCTTCTCTAAAAAATCACCTTTCAAAGCTGGAAACCCAATTATGTCTTGATGCTTTTTTGCAGTATTAATCAAACCTGAAATTGTTCCTCCAGTGCCAACTGCGGTACAAATTGTATCAAAGTTTTGTGTGCAACTATCTAAAATTTCTTCACAACCTTTCACTGCGAACTTATTTGTTCCGCCTTCAGGAACATTATAAAACGTACCGAACTTATTTTCTAAACCTTTCAAAAATTCTTTCGAATGCTTTAACTTGTAATCACTTCTCGATACAAAATGAAAAATCATGCCACTATCGTGTGCAAATTTTAAGGTCTTGTTATTTGCCAGCGTCTTATTTAAATCTACCCCTAATTCTTCTCCTCTAATGACACCAATTGTCTTAACTCCATGAATTCTTCCTGCTGCAGCGGTTGCTACAATATGGTTAGAATATGCGCCACCATAGGTTAGAATTGTACTATGGTTTTCTTTTAAGGCTTGCTGAATGTTAAATTTTAACTTTCGGAATTTGTTGCCAGATATTTCTGGGTGAATAAGGTCTTCTCTTTTAACAGATAAAGAAACCTCCAATTTTTCGATTTCAGAAAACTGAACCTTTTGAATTACACTATTTAAAACATTAGGCATTCACAAGATCTTCTAATTCAGACCAATCTTCCATCAAAACATCTAACCTATCTTTTTTAGCTTGGTAATTCGAATAAAAATCTGGGTCGTTAGAAACGGCTTCAAAATCCTCCGCTATTTTGGCATCTAATGTTATTATTTCTTTTTCCAAAGTTGCTATTTCCGTTTCTACTTTAGACAATTTATTTTGTAGTTTCTTTTTTTCCTTGTCATTTTGACGTGATTCTTTTGAGCTAGAAGTTGTTTCTTTTTTTGCTTCAACAATTACCGTTCTTTTTTCTGCTTCACGTAAATTTTCCATTTTATGCTGCTCTAAGAAATAATCAATATCTCCTAAATACTCTTTAATTTCTTTATCCTTAAAACCATATACCGTGGTTGTTAAGCCTTGTAAAAAATCACGATCGTGAGATACCACGATTAAAGTCCCTTCAAAATCTTTTAGCGCCTTTTTTAATACATTCTTAGATGCGATATCTAAATGGTTTGTGGGTTCATCCATTATTAAAGTATTAATTGGCTGTAACAACAATTTGCACAATGCCAATCTATTTCTTTCTCCACCTGATAGCACTTTCGCTTTTTTATCTACATCATCACCTCCAAATAAAAATGCCCCCAACATATCTCTAACTTTAACCCTGTTAGAATCAGTTGCTGCATCTTCCATTATTTGTAAAACTGTTTTCTCACCATCTAAATATTCAGATTGATTCTGTGCAAAATAACCTACTTGAACATTATGCCCCAACTTCATATTTCCTTCAAAAGGAATTTCTCCGACCATCATTTTAGCCAAGGTAGATTTACCTTGTCCATTTTGACCGACAAAGGCAATTTTACTCCCACGTTCAATCAATAAATCTACATTCTGAAGCACCTGTTTTTCTTCGTAATTCTTAGCTAAATCAGAGGCCTCAACTATAATTTTACCAGGCTGAATTGAAAGCGGAAAACGAACATTCATAACGGCAGTATCCTCAATATCTACTTCAATACGTTCTACTTTATCCAATTTCTTAATTAAAGATTGCGCCATAGATGCCTTATTGGCTTTCGCTCTAAACTTGTTAATCAATTGTTCGGTTTGCTTAATTTCCTTTTCCTGATTTTTTTGAGCCTGTAACTGCTTTTCTCTAATCTCTCCTCTTAAGGCAAGATATTGCGTATATGGTTTTTTAAAATCATAAATCTGACCTAAGGAAATCTCAATCGTTCGGTTAGTAACATTATCTAAGAACATTCTATCATGCGACACCAATACCACAGCGCCAGCATAATTTTTCAAGAAACCTTCTAACCAAATAATTGATTCAATATCTAAATGGTTTGTAGGCTCATCAAGCAACAATATGTCATTATTTTGAAGTAAGAGTTTTGCCAATTCAATACGCATACGCCAACCTCCTGAAAAAGTATCTGTAAGTTTGTCGAAATCCTCTCTTTTAAATCCAAGCCCCTGCAAAATTTTCTCAGTATCTCCTTGGTAATTATACCCTCCTAGCACTTCATAACGATGTGTAAAATCCGTTAAATCATTAATCAATTCTGTATATGAATCACTTTCATAATCAGTTCGTTCAACTAATTCCTTATTGATCTTTTCTAATTTTCGTTCAATTTCTTTAATTTCTGTAAACGCTTCATAAGCCTCTTCAAGAATTGTCCTACCTTGAACAAAATCAATATCTTGACGTAAAAACCCAATTCTAACATCTTTTTCAAATGCCATTGAACCTCCATCATATTCAATATCCCCAGATATTACTTTTAAAAGTGTCGATTTTCCCGCCCCATTTTTCCCAACAAGACCTACTCTATTTCCACCATTTAACCTAAAAGTGATTCCTGAAAACAAGTCCTCTCCCGAAAACGATACTGTGATATTATGAATGTTTAACATGAATTTGTATATATAAAAACTAAAAATTTTACATTTGCAAAAGTAATCTATTTTTTGATTTTATGCTGCTAAGAAAAGGCTCCAAACTCTATAGTATTTTTAAGAATAAATGTCCGAGATGCCAAGAAGGCGATTTTTTTGAATCGACTAGTTTTTTTAAGGTAAAGAAACTTTTAAAACTTCATAAACACTGTTCTCATTGTAATTTAAAATACATGATGGAACCCTCTTTTTACTATGGAGCTATGTACGTAAATTATGGCTTAACCGTAGCGGTTTCTGTTTTGACTTTTATTATTTCTTTTTTAGTTTTTAATCTTGATTTATTACAGAGTTTTATAGCGATAGTCATTGTATTAATTTTTACTGTATTGCATACCGTACGATTATCAAGAATTATTTGGATTAATCTTTTTGTTAAGTATCGTAAAGATGAAGTGGAGGAACAAAAAACTAGTTCTTAAAACGAGTAATGTTTATTTCTTCACGCAGTGGCTCGCCGTTCTCTAGATAATTATACAACTCCTCAGATACCGTAGGAGCAATCATAACACCTCGTGTTCCTAACCCATTTAAAACAGCCAATTCTTTGTGTTCTGGATGAACTCCTACTAACGGTCTTCGATCTTTTACAGTCGGCCTTATTCCTGCTACATGATCTACAACTTCGAAAGGAACACCAATAATTTTTGATAATTTTTCAATCAACTCAGTCTTTCCTTCTTCTGTTGGAAGGTTCGTTTTATCATCCCAATTAAAAGTTGCACCAACTTTGTATAAATCATTACCCAAAGGCATTATAAAAACCCCTGACTTTAAAATAAAATCAATATTTAATTCAGATGAGTTAATGGTAATTAGTTCTCCTTTTACTTCATTAAGCGGTAAGTCTTTGAAATAAGGATTTAATCTGATTCCGTAACCTTCACTAAACACAACGGTTTTAGCCTTAATACCTTTATAGACAACAAAATTTACATTCAATTCAATATTGTTGTAATCAAAACTTTCTTCTTTTAACTTGCCATTGCTTTGTAAAAAGTGTTTATAGTCTAAAAGTAATTGTTTTGCATCAATTCTTCCAGCACCTATAACTTCACCATAACCATAAGGGGATGATATTCCGTTATATGTTTCATTAATTACTTTTGGCTCCAAGTATTTTGACAAAACTGGATGGTCACATTTTGCAAACCAATTATTTTGTTCTTCTATAGAAGTAAACAAACGGTGCAAGCTTATTTTATGGTCATATACCGTATTGAAGTTTTGCTCCAACTCTTGGTAAAATGGCAAGGCTTTTTCTATTTGATCATGACCTTCCCAAACTGGGGTAAACCTTTTTAAAATAACAGGGTTATACATACCTCCTGCAACCTTAGATGAGTTCTGAGAATTGTTTTCATACACAACAAACGACTTGTTATTTTTCTCTAATTGACGTGCAAAAGACAGCCCTGCAAGCCCTAACCCAACTATTATATAATCTACTTCCTTCATCAATTAAATATTCGTCAAAAATAGAAATAAAAAAACTCCCGTATTGCTACGAGAGTTTCTTTTATACTACTAAATGTTTTAGTAATTCCAAATATCTAATTCTTTATCCCTAATATTTTCACGAATTTTGTCTGATTCTAGAACTTGGAATAAAGAGTTTCCTCTAACATAATGAGAAACATCTCTGTTACCGTACAAATTCTCTTCTCTATAAATAATGGCATTAAATCTTTTGGCGTTTAACAAGTGATCATATGAAATAGGATATGCAGAATTTTTTTGGTTAAACACCTTCATGTCATATAAATTCTGTCTTGCACCTGGATACCAAACCCAAAACAATGCAAGTTTTTCATCTACGGTCTGCACATCACTTCTGTTCTTTGTTTGAACATCTGGAGCAACTGGAGCAATTGCTAGTAATCTATATTTCATTTCTCCTTGACGCTTGTCTATATACCAAACTCCTTTTATTTTAAACCCTTCAATATCTCCGGGATTAATCTCTGTTCTATTGATAAATTCTTCAATATTTGATTCTCCTTGATTCAATGCTCTTTTACCAGCATCAGTAGTATCAATACGGAACAGTTTGGCTTCTATTTCTTTCTTTGTTAATTTACTAGTAAAATACGTATCATCATACACTTCAGTAATTTGATCATCCATTATACCATCTAACAAGGTTTTAAAAAGTGACTTTCTATTTTTAGAAGTACTATTTTCATGAATAGGGTAATAGAACGGTAAATTGATTCTTTCATTTAAATCAATATATTCCCACACTACTTTAGACCACATCATATCTCTATCATCAACATAACCATACTCCATTGGCTTATCGTTATCTGCAGCCAATTGCTGTGCAGTCTTAACGCCAACCTGATCAGGTGTTGTGGCATTTAACAAATTTGATTGTGCCTTTACAACAAACATTGAAAAGACTCCCACAAATCCTAAAATTAAACTTTTCCTATTCATAATTCCTTTAATTATTGTATTTCAATATTCACAGGTGACGCATCCGGAACTCTCAATCCGCTTACACCAACAATACTTGATTTTACATCAAATATATTTATCACATCTCCAACTCTTGCTCTGTTTACTGCTGTTTGAGCCTGTGTATTCAATTTATTCCCATTCACCGTTATTGTCGCTTGACCTGGAACTTTTATTTTAAAACTTTGAATATTAAAATCCAAGTCGAATAAAAAGTCTGGCAATTCCACGCGAACCGTAGTTTTTAATAAACTAGACTTCGCCATAGAGACCATTCCTGACTCCCTTCTTACAGTAGCCATCGGTTTCGGTATATCTTTAATTCTATATACTTTTGAACTTGACATTGGAGACCCATCAGGTAAACTAGCCGTTACATTAATTCTTATTTCTTTCCCCGTACCTGGCACCATTATATATTTTCCAATTCCACTCGCTTTACGCAATCCTGCGGCTTTCGCATTTACTTTATTATCTGCAACACCTGGTACCGAAATTGTCATTGGGTTTTGTAAGCCCCTGTATACTACATTCATTTTATCTGCAGCAATTACTGCATCATTTGGTTTGGCAACAACAGCATATTTCGTGTCAATTGGAATTTCAACTGGTTTCCCATCTTGCATAAAAACAAACTTTCCTTTAATGTCGTTTTCTCCAACATTACCCGCAGGAAAATTCATAACTGCTCCACCACCTTCAAATTTAGTAACTGGTCTTCCGTTCACAACTACTTCAGATGGCATTAAAGTCGCATCATAACGTCCTAAAACAATTTCTCCTGTTACGTTCTCTCCTGGAAAGAAAGAAGGCTTTGTTGGAATAAAAATTGTTTGATACGTACTAGCACTAATTCCCGCATCTGCAGCTAATTGGCCGCGCAACATTGTATTTAAAATATTTCTTTCCGCAGAACGAATATCCGTTTGCATTAAAGATAATTTTGTCATAGAAGCAACTGATGGGAAGCCAACAAAAGTATGGTCAATCCAATTTTTTGCCTGAGACACACCATCCTTACTAGGTACATCATCAGTATCAAAATGTTCTAAAATAGATGTTGAAACTTCAGGATATTCATCACCCAATACAGCAACTACACCGTTTCTATATTTTTCAATTGCATCTAAAAAGGCTTGTCCGTCTTCAGAAACTTGTCCCTTTTGATATAAGTATAAATCTAATGTTTCAGATTTATCCATCTCTTCATAATTCTCTTTCTTCTCTTCTGGAATATCAACAAGAACAACTTGTTTTACTTTCTCAATATGATCAAATAACTCCTGAGAAAGCGCCCTTACTTGTTGTGCTTTTTCATTTTCATCTCCAAACTTTTCAGCTTGTTCGCTAGCCTTTAATGCTAACCCCGCGTATTTATCCGCATTCTTATCTTTTTGCGATACGTTAAATGTTGTTAAACGCTCATTTAAATATCCAAATGCTGTAAGTACTTCTTTTGACATCTGCAATGCTAACATTGCGATAAATACCAAGTACATCAGATTAATCATCTTCTGCCTTGGTGATAGTTTTCCTCCTGCCATAATTAATTAGTTTTGTTGGTTAATAATTAAATGACTAATTAATTTTTAGACATTGCAGATAACATTCCACCGTATACTCCATTTAAAGAAGACAAGTTCGTTGCTAAGGATTCCATTTGTTCCTTTAATTTTCCTGCATTATCAGCAGTTTCTTTATTTATTTCTGCTTGCCTAGAAGCACTTTCTAACTGTACTTGATACAAACTGTTTAACGATTCCATTTGTGAAGCCGCTAAAGATAATTGCTCACTATATTTATTTGTTGCAGCAATTGAATCTACCGCAGGAGCAATATTATCAGCTGCCCCTTTAAAGTTTTGGATACTATCTCCTAAACTTTTCATTAAACCAGCATCAAGTTTTGCCTCTTGCAACATGTCGTCTAATTTTTGCGATAACATTCCTTGAACATCACCTTTCTCTTTTGCTGTACCACCAGTCAATTCTGGATATACTTTAGACCAATCTAGATCGTCTTCAACTGGTTCAAATGCAGAAATAGCAAATACCAATGCTTCTACAATCATACCAATCATTAACATTTCATTTCCAAAGTTCCAATGTAATATTTTAAATAAAGCACCTAAAATTACAATTGATGCTCCAAGCCCGTAGGCCATATTAAATAGTTTCTTAGTTGATTTTGATTGTGCCATAACTTTTCTTTTAAGGGGTTGTTGATTTATTTGGTTAATTTTTGTTGGTTCTATTTGATATTTGTTCCTAAGTAATCATGAACAGTTCTAAAGCCGATATAACTTCTAGCAGAATCTGCATATTCAAAATCTCTTGAACTTACTTCTAAAAAGTAGGCCACGTCTTTCCATGAGCCACCTCTAATAACTTTTCTTTTATTTTCCTTATCCGTTACATTCGGATTCATCGTTGAACTTAAATAATAAGTAGATTCTCCATATACCGAGTTTGTCCATTCCGATACATTTCCTGCCATATTATACAATCCGTAGTCGTTTGCGTTATAAGACTGGACCTCTACGGTATACAATGCTCCGTCTACGGCATAATCTCCTCTTGTTGGTTTAAAATTTGCTAAGAAACAACCTCTATCACTTGTTGTATAAGGTCCTCCCCAGGGGTAATTTCCAAAATCTAATCCTCCACGCGCTGCATATTCCCATTCCGCCTCAGAAGCCAATCTGTAATCTGGAGCTCGAGTCACATTTTTCTTTCCTCTTAAATAGTTGTTCTTCTTCTGAGTTCTCCAATTACAGAACGCATTGGCTTGTCCCCATGAAACTCCCACAACAGGATAGTCCTGATATGCTTGGTGATAAAAATAATCTTGATGCATAGGGTCATTATAAGAATAGTTATAATCTTTTACCCAAACGGTTGTATCAGGATATACCTGTAATACTTCTTCTTTTATATAATTATGTCTATTTCCTTTATCTTTTGCTGCATTTTCAATATCAAGCCAATAATAACGATATTCTAATTGCTCAGTATCAATCAATCTTCTTCCGTCAAAACTATTACTCATTGAAATGTATAATGAGTCCATTACATATACATAACTTTCATCTGGAAAATCTTCAGGATTCCAAACAAGATCTTCATCCCAGTTTAACGCTCTACCCATAGATGGAGAGTTTACGTTTCCTAATGAGCCATACATTTCTAACATGTACTTCACATAAGGTGATGCATCTGTAGTATCAATATCTTTATATTCGTAGCCTGCTAATTTCCTCCCCGGGTCCTCTAATTCTAAACCTGCATTCATAAAATCTGCTTCTTCAGCTAATCTTGAACGCACGATTGAATCTCTAACCCAATAGACAAATTCTTTATACTCACTATTAGAAATTTCTGTTTCATCCATATAAAATGGTTTTACAGTTACAGTTCTAGATGGGGTATTAAGAGCACCTGCCATATCTTCATCTTGTTTACCCATAGTAAACGAACCACCCGGAATTAAAGTCATTCCATATGGTTTTTCGGCATTCCATTTACTTTTCGCTTTTACACCTACTAACTCTCCTTTATCACTACTTCCGCAACTTACGACAAAGGCTGCCAACAAAATGTATATTGAAATTCTCTTCATAATAAAAATGTATCTCTTTCTAAATTCGCGTAAACCTAAAAATTATTTTTTTAATAGCAATTCAAATTCTTATCTAAATTAAAAAAAATCAAATGACTTTCTTTAAGGTTTTATACCATCTATCTGGTATTTCCTGTTCATTCGCATTTAAATAATCTTGATATGTACAAGGTATTAACGAATGTCTTTGGTATTTATTATTATTCTTAAAATTAATTTCCATCCACCATCTTCCACTTTTATCACTTTTATAAAAGTTCAAAACTTCATCTTCTATTGGCACCATAAATTTCTGATAGGTATCCTTAGTCCCAAATGGATAATCGTTTGCTCTGCAATTAACACCTTCCACAAAATACCATATGGCCTGCGCTATTAACTGCGCAGTTTGCCTTTTATTATCATAACGTGGATTGTATTCATAAACACCAAATGAACTTACTTTATCACTTATCCCTGCATATCTAGCAATTACACACAAATCTTCTCCATAAAACCCATTAGGTGTTGCGTTATTATTTGCTGGCGCCTCACTATTCCTCACTGCTCCAATATCTATAGAAACGATATCCGCATCCCTTAATACTGGCTCTACTAATTCAAGATTTTTGGCAACTTCCCCCAATCTGTATGCATCAAAAAACAGATCATTTACCAAATCTATTTCCTCCTGTGGATTGAAAAAAGTTTGATATCCTATATTACTAAAGTTAAAAAGATTGTTGGGCTTTTCCATTACAATGGAACTCAAATAAGACTGAGAAGAAATTCCATCTTGAATACTTCCAAAATCGAATTTATTATCTACAGAAACGATATTTACAGTCTGTTCTAAAACATCATAAGCTCTATAACTAGCATAGGTCAAATCTTGACCTCCCCCAATAATAATTGGTATGATATCTTTTTTAATAAGACTACTTACAACCTCTTTAACAGCGAAGTAAGTGTCATCAATAGTATTTCCTTGTTTAACATTACCAAGATCTACCATTGTCGTAATCCAGTTTCCAGGAAATAATTGATAAATTTCTTTTCTTATATTACCAAGACCTTGCCCCGTTTCTTCATTATCGATAGCCATACGCCCTTCTTCAACCCCTACAATAGCAAACTTTGCACCGGTTAAATCTGGAGTTCCAAATTGATTGGAATGTATTCGAATTTGATGTCCGAGTGATTGTTCTGAAAGCACCATAGCGTGTGCAAAAACAGCGTCATCAACTGGAAATAAATAATCAAAATTCATGTTTATTTAGTCCTGTTTGGGGTTTAACAACAATGCTAAATTAAGAAATTATTTCTTTTTCGCAGGTTTTTTACGTGTTGCTTTCTTTTTTGGTGCCTTTTTTTCGATAATCGCTTGCACTTCTTCTAAGGTCAGTTTCTCCGCTTTCGTTGTTTTTGGCATTTCAATTTTAACCTTTCCTTTGATTATATTGAAACGGCCCCAACGTGCTTTCTCCACTCTAATTCCTTCCTCTTCCCAATTATGAATAACCTTTTCTATATCCTTTTGTTTCTTAACCTCAATTAATTCAACAATGTTATCATAAGTCAAGTTATCGAAATCGTATTTTTTATTAACATTAATAAAAACACCATTCCATTTAATAAAAGGCCCAAATCTACCAACGCCTTTTTGAACTGGCATATTCTCATATTCCGCAATTGGAGCATCAGCCTTTCGCTTTGCTTCAATTAGTTCTACTGCCTGATCAAAATCTACCGCTAACGGATTTTCTCCTTTCGGTAAAGACACAAACATAGAACCAAATCTAACATAGGGCCCAAATCTTCCGTTTGAAATAACAACATCCTCATTTTCATATTGACCAACGTTCTTAGGTAATAAGAATAAATCTAGAGCTTCTTCTAACGTTATGGTTCCTAAAGTTTGATCTCCTTGTAAACTGGCAAACTGCTTATCTTCATCTTCTCTATCTCCAATTTGAACCATAGGTCCAAATCTACCAAGCCTCACAAGTATGGTTCTTCCTGATTCTGGATGCTTTCCAAGAATACGTTCGCCAGATTCTCTTTCTGCATTTGCGGCAACGTCTTCTACTCTATCATGAAAACCAGTATAAAACTCCTTAATCATAGAGGTCCAATCTTCTTTCCCTTCTGCTATTTCGTCAAATTCATTTTCGACTTTGGCTGTAAAACCATAATCCATAATAGTTGCAAAGTGAGCCACTAAAAAGTCGCTAACAATGTTCCCAATATCAGTTGGCACCATCTTTCCTTTATCCGCTCCAACTTTTTCAGTTAACATTTTCGCACTAACTTCGTTATTACTTAATACTATTTGTGTATAGTTTCGTTCTACTCCTTCAATTACACCTTTTTCTATATATCCTCTTCTTTGAACAGTAGAAATGGTTGGAGCATATGTAGATGGTCTTCCAATTCCTAACTCCTCTAATCGCTTTACTAATGAAGCTTCTGAATATCTGTAAGGTGCCTTGGTATACCTCTCTGTAGCGGTTATCAGTTTATTTTCTAAAACCTCTGATACTTCCAACTTAGGCAACATACCTTCTTGCTCCTCATCTTCATTATCTGTACCTTCTAAATACACTTTTAAAAATCCATCAAAAGTAATTACCTCACCTTTTGCTGTAAGAATCTTATCATTGTTCGAGTTTTCAATTTTTACATTGGTACGTTCTAACTGTGCATCACTCATTTGAGACGCAAGTGTTCTTTTCCAAATTAAACTATACAGCCTGTCTTGGTCATAATCAATAGATACAGTATGGCGATCCATGTTGGTAGGTCGAATCGCTTCGTGAGCTTCTTGTGCTCCTTTCGCTTTATTCTTAAAATTCCTTGGATTGCTATATTGTTCTCCAAACGAAGAAATGATTTCTGCTTGTGCAGCTTCTTTTGCATCATCGGATAAGTTTACACTATCCGTTCTCATATAAGTAATAAGACCAGCTTCATATAACCGTTGCGCCATCATCATTGTTTTTGCAACAGGAAAATACAACTTCCTAGAAGCTTCTTGCTGTAGAGTTGAAGTAGTAAATGGTGCTGCCGGAGATTTCTTAGCTGGTGTCTTTTTTAAATCTGCAACTTTAAACTCAGCATTTACACAAGAATTTAAAAATGCCTCAGCTTCTTCCTTTGAATCAAAGTTCTTTGGAAGTTTTGCTTTAAACTTTTTATTGTTATGATTTACAAATTCAGCATCTATTCGATACGAAGGTTTTGCTTCAAACTCTTGAATTTCACGTTCTCTTTCTACAATTAAACGAACCGCTACAGATTGCACACGACCAGCAGAAAGCCCTCCTTTAACTTTTCTCCAAAGCACAGGAGACAATTCATATCCAACAAGCCTATCTAAAACCCTTCTCGCTTGCTGCGCATTAACTAAATTGTAATTAATTTCTCTCGGATTCTCAACTGCTTTCAGAATCGCTTTCTTCGTGATTTCATGAAAAACAATTCTTTTCGTGTTTTCTTCCTTTAATTTTAATTGCTCTGATAAGTGCCATGCAATTGCTTCTCCTTCTCGATCCTCATCACTTGCTAACCAAACAGTTTCAGCTTTTTTCGCTAAATCTTTTAGTTTCTTTACAACTGCTTTCTTATCAGTAGAAACAGCATATTTCGGTTTAAAATCACCTTCTACATTTATCCCTAATTCCTTAGATGGTAAATCTGCAATGTGTCCAAAACTGGATTCAACTTGAAACCCTTTTCCTAAAAATTTTTCTATTGTTTTTGCCTTTGCAGGTGACTCTACTATAACCAAATTCTTTGCCATACATCTTCCGTTTATTTTGAATTACACCTTTATATATATGCGATGTATTCAGAATGCAAAAGTAGATAGTTTTTTTTAAATTCAAATTTTTTGTGAAAATAAATAGAATAAGAGTCATCCAATAGAAGTTAATATTTTCTGCCACTTTGTCATATTTTTAAGTTTTTGGTTGTATCTTTGCAAACCAATTTTAGTATATGATTTCTGAAAAAGTAATTGACGAAAAAAGACAAGGAAAGCCTCTCATCACCAAGGATACAAAGGGCAATGATAAAAAACTTTTTATAGAGAGTTATGGCTGCAGCATGAATCTAAATGATAGTGAAATTGTTGCATCGATAATGGCTGAACAAGGGTTTAATACAACTACGACATTAGAAAATGCCGATTTAGTCCTTGTAAATACGTGTTCTATTAGAGAAAAAGCAGAACAAACAATTCGTAAAAGATTAGAAAAATACAATGCCGTTAAAAAAATTAATCCAACAATGAAAGTTGGAGTTTTGGGCTGTATGGCAGAACGACTGAAAGAAAAATTTTTAGAAGAAGAAAAAATTGTTGACCTAGTTGTTGGTCCGGACGCATATCGAGATTTACCTAATTTATTAGAAGAAATAGAGGCCGGTAGAGATGCCGTAAATGTAGTTTTATCTAAAGAAGAAACATATGGAGACCTTTCACCTGTGCGTTTGAACTCTAACGGAGTTTCCGCTTTTGTTTCAATTACGAGGGGATGCGACAACATGTGTACGTTTTGCGTGGTTCCGTTTACAAGAGGTCGTGAGCGCAGTAGAGACCCCAAAAGTATTATTGAAGAAATTCAAGATTTAGCAGACAGTAATTATAAAGAAATTACTCTTTTAGGTCAAAACGTAGATAGCTTTTTATGGTATGGTGGAGGCCTAAAAAAAGATTTTAAAAAGGCTTCAGGAATTGCACAAGCTTCGGCAATTGACTTTTCACAATTATTGGAAATGTGTGCTATTGCTTTTCCAAAAATGAGGTTTAGATTTTCTACCTCAAACCCACAAGACATGAGTGTTGATGTAATTCACACCATGTCTAGACACAAAAACATCTGCAAATATATTCACCTGCCTGTACAAAGTGGAAGCACAAAGGTTTTAAAAGATATGAATCGCCAACATACAAGGGAAGAGTATATGCAGTTGGTAGATCATATTTTTAATATAATTCCGGAATGTAGCATAAGTCAAGACTTGATCACTGGTTTTTGCGGAGAAACTGAAGAGGATCATCAAGAAACATTAAGTTTAATGGAATATGTAAAATATGACTTTGGCTTTATGTATGCATACTCCGAAAGACCAGGAACTTTAGCGGAGAAAAAGATGGAGGATGACGTTCCTTTGGATGTTAAAAAAAGACGCTTAACGGAAGTTATTAACCTTCAACAAAAACATAGTGCATATAGAACTAAGGCCTTTCTAGGTAAGACAATGGAGGTTTTAATTGATGGGACGTCAAAAAAATCTGAACTGCATTGGAAAGGAAGAACCTCTCAAAACACTACAGTTGTTTTCCCAAAGGAGAATTACAAATTAGGAGAATTTGTAAATGTAAAACTACTCGAATGTACAACTGCAACACTAATAGGAAAAGCAGTTGGATATTCTGACAATAATTAAGCTATGGAATCATTACAAAACATAAAACAGCGTTTTGGAATTATAGGAAGTGACCCTCATCTAAACAGAGGGCTTTCTAAAGCCGTTCGTGTGGCTCCAACTGATATTTCTGTATTGGTTACAGGGGAAAGTGGTGTTGGAAAAGAAAGTATACCTAAAATTATACATGCTTTATCACATCGTAAACACGCAAAGTATATTGCGGTAAATTGCGGCGCAATTCCAGAAGGAACCATAGATTCTGAATTATTCGGACACGAAAAAGGAGCCTTTACTGGGGCTACCTCTACTAGAAATGGATATTTCGAAGTAGCAGATGGTGGAACAATTTTTTTAGATGAAGTTGGAGAATTACCACTTACTACGCAAGTTCGTTTACTAAGGGTTTTAGAAAATGGTGAATTTATAAAAGTAGGATCGAGTAAAGTTCAAAAAACAAATGTTAGAATTGTTGCGGCGACGAATTTAAAAATGATGGAGGCCATTGAAAAAGGTAAGTTTAGAGAAGACTTATACTACCGATTGAGCACTATTGAAATTGAACTACCTCCACTTAGAACTAGAAAGGAGGATATTCATTTGTTATTTAGAAAATTTGCTTCAGACTTTGCTCAAAAATACAGCATGCCTACGATTAGATTGACAGATGACGCTGTGAATTTATTATTGAATTATAATTTTCCTGGAAACATTAGACAATTAAGAAATATTGCAGAACAAATATCTGTTGTAGAAGAAGATAGAAGTGTAGATTCTATTAAACTCGCACAATACCTTCCTCAAATTAGCAGAAATCTTCCTTCAGTAATCGAAGATTCTAAATCGAATTCTGATTTTGCCAATGAGCGTGAAATTATGTACAAGATTTTATTTGATATGCGTAATGACATTAACGACCTTAAAAAATTAACGCTCGATTTAATGCAAGATGGAAACAATGTTCAGTTCCAAGAAAAAAATCAACATTTAATTGAAAAAATTGCAAATGAACAGGAGAATTTTAAAGCTGTAGAAAACACTGTTGAAGTAGTATATCCTCAAGAAAAATATACCGAAGAAACGCCAACGTATGATTTTGCTGAAACCATTACCGAAGACGAATCGCTATCATTGCAGGATAAAGAATTTGAAATGATTAAGAAATCTCTTGAACGTAACAAAGGAAAACGTAAATTAGCTGCAAAAGAATTAGGTATTAGCGAACGTACTTTATACCGAAAAATTAAACAATACGACTTATAAGATCAGTTCTAAATATGAAAAGTAAACTTCAACTATTAGCCTCAACTATTCTTTTATTAAGTCTTATCAGTTGTGGCATTTACTCTTTTGGAGGTGTAAATTTAGATAACAGGGTAAAAACGGTACAAGTAGATTACTTTCCGAATAATGCTAGATTAATTGAACCAAGTTTAAGTCAGGCTTTTACAGTTGCGTTACAAGATATTTTTATCAGTCAAACAAATCTAGACATGGTTAAAAGTGGAGGAGATATTCACTTTTCTGGTGAGATTACTGGATATAGAATAAACCCAATGACTGCAACTGCAGAGCAAACTGCTGCACAAAATAGACTTACAATTACCGTTCAAGTTCGTTATGTAAACAAATATGAAGAAGATAAGGATTTTGAACAAAGTTTCTCTTTTTATCATGATTATGATGCAAATGCACAATTGGTTGGTGGTGTTTTAGATGAAGCTTTTCAAGTAATATTCGAAAGAATTACTCAAGATATTTTTAACGCATCGGTTGCACAGTGGTAGATGAATATACAAGACTACACATACTTAACTAATAACCCAGCAGTAATATCTAAAGAGCAAACGAGTGAATTGGAAAGTATTATCAATTCTTTCCCCTATTTTCAATCAGCAAGAGCACTGCATTTAAAAGGATTAAAAAGTCAGGATAGTTATAAATACAATCAAGCCTTAAAAACAACTGCTGCCCATACTTCAGATCGTAGTATTTTATTTGACTTTATTACTTCGACAAAATTTCAAAATTCTACTTTATTAACTGAAGAGCAGACCATACTAGAAAACATTGAGGTAATTGATGCTGAAATAGTTAAAGCATTACACCAAAAAATAACAAAAATACATTCGGAAGAGATTTCTAATCAACCAAAGGAAGTATTAGAAATTGGCAAGCCTTTAAATTTTAAAAGTAACGAGGCGCATTCTTTTGGAGAGTGGTTACAGTTAGGAACTATAAAGCCGATTAACAGAACTGAGAAGAAAGAAAAAACAACCTCAAAATTTGACTTAATAGATAAGTTTATCGCATCCAACCCTAAGATCAAACCCGTTAAAAATAAAGAAGCAAATTCTCCGATTGTAAAGCAAGAATCGACAGATTACGACAGTCTTATGACAGAGACACTTGCACAGGTTTATATAGAGCAAAAAAAATATGAAAATGCTATTAAAGCATATCGCATTTTAAGTTTGAAATATCCAGAAAAAAGTAGTTTCTTTGCAAACCGAATAAAAGCAATAAAATTATTAGATAAAAAATAAATTATGAGTTATAGCCTATTTTTAGTTTTAATTATGATTGTAGCCGTGCTACTTGTATTAATTATAATGGTACAGAACCCTAAAGGCGGAGGGTTGTCTTCTTCATTTGGAGGAAGCGGATCCCAATCAGTTGGAGGTGGTGTACAAAACACAACTAACTTTTTAGACAAGAGTACATGGACATTATCTATTGTTTTATTGTTATTGATTTTAGTATCTAATTTTGCATCACCAAATTTAAACAGTGCTCCAACTGATACAACTATTCAAAATACATTAGATCAAAGAGATGCTCAGGAAGTTCCAGCAGAACCTGCTGCGACAACACCAACTGACACAGTACAATAATCTTTTTAGATTATACAATATAAAATGCCAACGTAAATGACACGTTGGCATTTTTTTTTCACTATGTCATACTAAATTGATTTGGCACACTTTTGGAAAAAACATTGAAAGAATTATCAAACTATAAAATATTCACAACATGAGTAAATTAAACATAAAACCATTGGCAGATCGAGTATTGGTTGAGCCAGCAGTAGCTGAAACAACAACTGCAAGTGGAATTATCATTCCAGATTCAGCAAAAGAAAAACCACAAAAAGGAACTGTAGTAGCAGTAGGAACAGGAACAAAAGACGAACCTTTAACGGTTAAAGTTGGTGACACTGTTTTATACGGAAAGTACGCTGGAACAGAATTAGCAGTAGAAGGAAACGATTATTTAATAATGAGAGAGAGCGATATTTTCGCAATCGTTTAAAAATATATTAAGATGGCAAAAGATATTAAATTTGATTTAGAAGCACGTGACGGACTAAAACGTGGTGTTGATGCATTAGCAAATGCAGTAAAAGTTACTTTAGGACCAAAAGGAAGAAACGTAGTTATTGGAAAAGCATTTGGCGGACCAGCAGTTACAAAAGATGGTGTTTCAGTAGCAAAAGAAATTGAACTGGAAGATGCACTTGAAAACATGGGTGCTCAAATGGTA
Organism: Urechidicola vernalis; assembly: GCF_031846385.1. Lineage (NCBI taxonomy): Bacteria > Pseudomonadati > Bacteroidota > Flavobacteriia > Flavobacteriales > Flavobacteriaceae > Urechidicola > Urechidicola vernalis. The sequence goes on along the minus strand of NZ_JAVRHV010000003.1, from coordinate 291,446 downwards.
AAAGAAGTTGCTTCTAAAACTAATGATTTAGCAGGTGATGGAACTACTACTGCAACTGTATTAGCACAAGCAATCGTAAAAGAAGGATTGAAAAACGTAGCTGCAGGGGCAAACCCAATGGATTTAAAAAGAGGGATTGATAAGGCTGTTGAAGCAATTGTTACTGACCTACATTCACAATCTAAAGAAGTTGGAAGTAACTCTGAAATGATCAATCAAGTAGCATCTATTTCTGCAAATAATGATAGCACTATCGGAACTTTAATTGCTGAGGCATTTGAAAAAGTAGGTAAAGAAGGTGTTATTACTGTTGAAGAGGCAAAAGGAACTAAAACATATGTTGATATTGTTGAAGGTATGCAATTTGACAGAGGTTATTTATCTCCTTATTTTGTTACAAACACAGACAAAATGTTGGTTGATTTAGAAAGCCCGTACATTTTATTGTTCGAAAAGAAAATATCAAATCTTAAAGATTTATTACCAATCCTTGAGCCAGTTGCACAATCTGGAAAACCATTATTAATTATTGCCGAAGATGTTGAAGGAGAAGCTTTAGCTACTTTAGTAATGAACAAATTAAGAGGTGCTCTTAAAATTGCTGCCGTTAAAGCGCCAGGATTTGGAGATAGAAGAAAAGCAATGTTACAAGACATCGCTATCTTAACGGGAGGTACTGTAATTTCTGAAGAACTTGGTTTGTCTCTAGAGAAAACAACTATTGAAATGTTAGGTACTGCAGAAAGAGTAACTATTGATAAAGACAACACAACTATTGTAAATGGTGCTGGTGATGTGGACGCTATTAAAGCAAGAGTTGGTCAAATCAAATCTCAAATAGAAACTACTACATCTGATTACGATAGAGAGAAATTACAAGAGCGTTTAGCTAAATTGGCTGGAGGTGTTGCTGTATTATATGTTGGTGCTGCTTCTGAAGTAGAAATGAAAGAAAAGAAAGACCGTGTTGATGATGCTTTACATGCAACAAGAGCGGCTGTAGAAGAAGGAATCATTGCCGGAGGTGGTGTTGCTCTGGTTAGAGCTAAAAATGTTTTGGAAAAAATTACTACTGATAATTTAGATGAAGTAACAGGTATCAAAATTATTGATAGAGCAATTGAAGAGCCTTTACGTCAGATTGTTGAGAACACCGGAAAAGAAGGATCTGTTGTTGTTTCTAAAGTGTTAGAAGAAAAAGGTGACTTTGGTTACAATGCCAAATCTGGAGAGTACGTTAAAATGCTAGATGCTGGTATTATTGACCCTACAAAAGTAACACGTGTCGCCTTAGAAAATGCGGCTTCTGTTTCTGGAATGATTTTAACTACTGAATGTGCTTTAGTTGATATTAAAGAAGAAGCACCTGCTGCTCCAATGCCACCAATGGGCGGAGGAATGCCAGGAATGATGTAATGGCGAATCGCCATAAATAATTAAAAACCCGATTTATTTAAAATAAATCGGGTTTCTTTTTTTCTCACGCCATTGATTAGTGGTTTTCATCAGAATCATGTCCTTTCTCTTCACCTTGATGCTCGCCATCTTTATCATGTTCAGAACCTTCTTCATGTTCCCCTTCACCATCGTGATTATCATCATCTAAATGCTCCTTTCCATCTTTGTGCTCTCCTTCTTTGTCGTGCTCATGCTTTCCTTCTGATTCTTTCTTTACTAATTTCATTTTACAAACGGCACACTTATCATTTTTATCTGCGTATGTTTTTCCATCTTCACAATCCATTGGGCAAACATATTCTACCTTTGCCATTTCGTGATCGGAATGCTCTCCTTTTTTCTCCGATTTACAACCGATTAGTGTTAACCCTACAATTAGAACTAACGAATACATAAGTTTCTTCATAATTAATATTTATACTTTGAATAATAGTTTAGAACGAAAATAATGGAAATTATTACATCTCTTTGAATTAATCCTCAACGATTTCTTTTCACAAAATATACAGGCAACAACACAATTAATAGCATTGGATGGATCAATAGTCTTCTAACATAAAATGGAAACAAATAACCATTATCAAATTCAGATTGCACTTGTATTAAAAAAACAGATACACATACAATAAAGAAAACGATATACAACCAGATTAAAAATTTCAACTGGACCGTTTCGCTAAAAACAAACTTTAAAATCAACACTGAAACAATACTATTTAATGAAAAGCGAAATAAAATACTAAGGAATAACTTCCACATATCAACACTTGGAAATTCTGCTAATAAATAATCATTCTCAAAATAAAGTAAAAAAGGGTCGTAAAAGAGTACATCTTCAAACCCTCTTATAAAAAAAAGAAGCAGAAATAAAATTGCTATTACACTATACCTAATTACTTTTTTCATTTGCTTTTGTGCAGTGTTGCATATTTTTTTACCCATATTAACCACAACAAAAAAACCATCCCATAAATGATTGCTGGAAAAACAAAATCATGCATAAAATTCTGCCAACTAGGATGATGATATATCACCAACGACAACAACACAATTCTAAAAATATTTACCAAATAAATCAAAACAAGTCCCAACAAAACATATAAAATTGTTGTTTTAATTCTCCCAGAAAAAGCAACAACAAAAGCCATGAACAAAATCATAATACTAACACTCGTACATCCTTCCACAATTTTAACTACATAACTTTCATTTACCATGAACATCATTGAAAGTTCATCAAAATTTTGATCAGTATAAACGTCGTATCCTAACAACTCTATAACATATTCGGCATGATCAGTGACAAGTGTAGTAACAGGCGAACAGGCGAATAAATCATCCGTTTGTTGCGTATTACTTAAGTACCACGAATACATAGCTGTAAATGAAAAATACACCAAGAAAAACTTGACTAAAAATAGTATGACAACTTTGTTTTTTTTCAACGAAAAAGTAGTTAGTTTTGCTTCAAATTTAAGCATTCATTATGGAAATCGACGCAATGAAAAATAATATTACATCAATCTTAGAATCGAACACTGATAAAAACGTCACGCTTCAACAAATTTGCGATTACTTAGAAAGTTCTATTTCTTATTATGACTGGGTTGGATTTTATTTTAAGAACGGAGATAAAAATGAATTAAAATTAGGTCCTTTTACCGGAGAACCTACCGAACATACAATTATTCCATTTGGAAAAGGAATTTGCGGACAGGTTGCCGTTAGTAATGAGAATTTTGTAGTTCAAGATGTTTCTGAACAAGACAATTATATTTCTTGCGGTTGGAAAGTAAAATCCGAAATTGTGATTCCCATTTTTGTTAATGGAAAAAATATTGGGCAAATTGATATCGATTCTCATACTCCCAATACTTTTACAAAAAAAGATGAAGAATTATTAGAATTTGTTTGTGAACAAGTGGCTAAAATTGTTTAAAAGTAACGTTTGAATTAACACATTTTTAGGTTGTAGAACCTAATCAGTTTTAGTAGTTTTGCGTGAAACACACAACACACAAAATGAGCACTACTAAAACAGTAAAATCAGCATTAATTTCGGTATTTCACAAAGATGGATTAGGTCCTATTGTTCAGAAATTAAACCAGTTAAATGTAACTATCTACTCAACCGGAGGTACAGAGAAATTTATTAAAGATATGGGAATAGATGTTGTTCCTGTTGAAGATTTAACCTCTTACCCTTCTATTCTTGGAGGACGTGTAAAAACATTACACCCAAAAGTATTTGGTGGAATTTTAAACCGAAGAAATAACGCAGGTGATCAATCTCAAATTGAAGAATTCGAAATTCCAGAAATTGATATTGTAATTGTAGATTTATATCCGTTTGAAAAAACGGTAGCAAGTGGTGCATCCGAACAAGATATTATTGAAAAAATTGATATCGGTGGAATCTCACTTATTAGAGCGGCTGCAAAAAACTACAAGGATGTAATCTGTGTTTCATCAATGGAGCAATATGATGAATTCTTAAGTGTTATTTCTGAAAACAATGGAGCAACAACCATTGAACAACGCAAATCATTTTCCGCAAAATCATTTGCCGTTTCAAGTCATTACGACTCCGCTATTTTCAATTATTTAAATGATGATCAGCCAACATTTAGACAAAGTTTTGATACTGTAAAACAATTACGATATGGAGAAAACCCTCATCAAAAAGGATATTTCTATGGTAATTTGGAAGAACTTTTTGATCAATTGCATGGTAAAGAATTATCTTTCAACAACCTATTAGATGTTGATGCTGCTGTTAATCTTATTCGTGAATTTAAAAATGAAGCCCCTACGTTTGCTATTTTAAAGCACAACAACGCTTGCGGATTTGCACAAAGAGACACATTGGCTCAAGCATATGTTGATGCCTTAGCAGGTGACCCTACTTCAGCTTTTGGTGGCGTGTTAATTGCAAATAAAGAAATTGATGAAGCAACAGCTTCGGAAATTCACAAATTATTCTGTGAGGTTGTAATTGCTCCTTCTTTTACAGACGAAGCTTTATCAATATTAAAAGGAAAGAAAAATAGAATTATTTTAGTTCAGAAAGATGCTGATTTTCCAAATATTAGTTACAGAACTGCATTAAATGGGGTTTTAGCACAAGACCCAAATAATGTTACAGATACTAAAGAAGATTTAAAAAACGTTACTAAGAGAGTTGTAACAGATGCTCAAATAGAAGATCTACTTTTTGCATCTAAAATTTGTAAGCACACAAAATCAAATACTATTATCTTGGTTAAAAACAAACAATTATGCGCTGGCGGAACGGGACAAACAAGTCGTGTAGATGCTTTAGAGCAGGCAATTGCAAAAGCTAATCATTTTAAGTTTGATTTGAAAGGTGCCGTTATGGCGAGTGATGCATTTTTCCCATTCCCTGACTGTGTTGAGATAGCAGACAAGGCTGGAATTAAGGCGGTTATTCAACCAGGAGGTTCAATAAAAGACCAGTTATCTATAGATTATTGTGATGAAAATAATTTAGCTATGGTAATGACTGGAACACGTCATTTTAAGCATTAATTTTATTACATTTGTGAATTAACCTCAATACAAGAATACAATATGAGCTTTTTCGACTTCATGACTGAAGACATCGCTATTGATTTAGGGACTGCAAACACTTTAATAATCCATGAAGGAAAAGTGATTGTAGACGAACCTTCCATTGTTGCTCGAGACAGAATTTCTGGTAAAATTATAGCTACCGGAGATAAAGCTAGTTTAATGCAAGGAAAAACGCACGAAAACATCAAAACGATTAGACCGTTAAAAGATGGGGTTATTGCCGATTTCGAAGCATCGGAACAAATGATAAAGCAGTTTATCAAAAACATCCCTAGTATTAAAAAGAAATTTTGGACACCATCTTTACGAATGGTAATTTGTATTCCTTCTGGTATTACTGAGGTTGAAAAACGAGCGGTTCGAGATTCAGCTGAACATATGAACGCAAAAGAAATTTATCTAATACACGAACCAATGGCAGCAGCAATTGGTATTGGAATAGATATTACACAGCCTAAAGGAAATATGATTATTGACATAGGTGGTGGTACAACTGAAATTGCAGTAATTGCATTAGGTGGAATTGTTTGTGATAAATCTGTTAAGGTAGCAGGTGACGTCTTTACAAATGACATCGCTTACTACATGAGAACACAACATAACTTATATGTTGGGGAACGCACTGCTGAAAGAATTAAATTAACTATTGGGGCTGCTACCGAAGAATTAGAAACTCCACCAGAAGATATGTTGGTTCAAGGTAGAGACTTACTAAGCGGAAAACCAAAACAAGTTCAGGTATCTTATAGAGAAATTGCAAAAGCACTTGACAAATCTATTCTAAGGATTGAGGATGCTGTAATGGAAACACTATCGCAAACTCCACCAGAGTTAGCAGCTGATATCTACAATACTGGAATATATTTAGCTGGAGGAGGTTCAATGCTTAGAGGATTAGATAAAAGATTGTCTAGAAAAACAGACTTACCTGTTTATGTAGCTGAAGATCCATTACGTGCGGTTGTTAGAGGAACTGGAATTACTTTAAAAGATATTGAAAAGTACAGTACTGTTTTAATGAAATAGTAAAATTCCGCTAGCCATCTCATATGCAACAAATATTCAAGTTTATTGAAAAATACAGGTACTTCCTACTTTTTTTGTTGCTAGAAATTGTTGCGCTTTTTTTTACAATAAACCATCATTCTTATCATAAAAGTAAGTTTATTAATTCGGCTAATTTTGTTACCGGTGGCATCTACAAAAGAATTAGTTCAATAAACGAATTCTTTAGTTTAAAAAAAGAAAACAGCCGGCTAGTAGAAGAAAATATTCGGTTAAAGAACCTTTTAGAACTGACCCCTTATAAAATTGATTCTTCATTTACTGAAAGTATTGACACTTCTTTTTATTATCAAAAATTTAAGTTTACATCTGCAAAAATTACAAATAACAGCTATAAGAGCAGAAACAACTTTCTAACAATTAACAAAGGAACCATTAATGGGATTACTCCAGAGATGGCCGTAGTAAATAGCCATGGAATTATAGGTGTCACTCACAATGTATCTAAACACAATGCTACTGTTATTTCCATTTTAAATAACTACTCACAAATAAATGTAAAGTTGAAAAATAATGATCATTTTGGCTCTCTAACTTGGAATGGCAAAGACTATAAAACTGTTCAATTACTAGATTTACCAAGGCAAGCGCAATTAAAAGTAGGAGACACAATAATTACTGGAGGAAAGTCAGCTATTTTTCCAGAAGGAATTTTAGTAGGAACCATCAAAGATGTTAAAATTAACAACAACACTTTCGAGCCAATTGACATCGCCTTATTCAATGACATGAGTTCCATAAAAAACATCAACATTATTACAAATTTAGAAAAACAAGAAATTAAAGAATTGGAAGCCAGAAATAATGAATGATTTTATAAAAAATATAATTTGGCTTTTTCTATTGGTACTGCTACAAGTATTAATATTTAACAACATCAATCTGTTTGGGTATACCAACCCTCTAATCTACGTTGTATTTGTCTTTTATTATCCCCTTAAAAAAGAAAAAGGTGCCTTTTTATTTCTCAGTTTTCTCTTAGGTTTGTTTATTGATTTTTTCTCGAACTCTGGAGGAATTCACGCTGCAGCAACTTTATTCATTGCATTTATTAGACTACCCCTGCTAACGTCAATTTTAAATAAAACGGATTTCGATTATCATCTATTTAATATTAGAAGTATTTCATTTTTTAAAGCCTTTTCGTTTATTTCTATCCAGGTTTTAATTCACCATTTAATCGTTTTTAGTTTAGATTATTTCAGTTTTAGTGATTTCGGAAAAATAATTTCCAAAACGCTTACAACATCTGGATTAACTATCGTTTTAATTTTAATAGGAATCGTATTATTTACTAAAAAGAAATAAAGTGCAAAAAGGAGCATTACTCTATATTTCGGTAATTCTAGTCGGCGTTATATTTATAGGCCGTCTTTTTTATTTACAAGTATTAGACAATCCTTACCAAACTTCTCCCTTAAATAATGCTTCTATCAAAAGAATTTACGACTATCCTGAAAGGGGCTATATATACGATAGAAACCTTGAATTATTAGTTGCTAATGAGCAAGCCTATGACGTTATGGTAATTCCAAAAGAAGTTAAACCATTAGACACTATAGAATTTTGTTCTCTTTTAAAAATTGACAAAGCGACATTCCTTAAACAATTCAATAAAGCAAAAAAGTATTCTACTTGGCTACCACATGTATTTATAGGACAAGTTTCTAAGGAAGATTACGGTCCATTACAAGAGAAACTTCACAAATATAAAGGCTTTTATATTCAAAAAAGGTCCATTAGAAAATACCCGATGAAAACTGCAGCGAATATTGTTGGCTATTTAAGTGAGGTAAATGAAAACAAAATTAAAGACAATCCATACTACCAACAAGGAGAATTGATTGGACATATGGGAGTTGAGCGAGTTTACGAGAACACCTTAAGAGGTGAAAAGGGCGTAAAACGAATTCAAAAGGACAGATTTAACAGAGAAATTGGATCTTACAAAGAAGGACTTTACGATTCACTGTCTTCTCCTGGTAAAGACTTAACGCTTTCGCTAGATGCGGTTCTTCAACAATATGGAGATCAATTAATGACAAATAAGCGAGGTGGAATCGTTGCGATTGAACCTTCAAGTGGCGAAATTCTTGCTCTTGTTAGCGCTCCCACTTACGATCCAAATAAAATGGTAGGAAGAATTAGATCTAAAAATTCTTCAATTTTCTTTGGAGATACCATTAGCAAGCCAATGTACGATAGAGGATTACAGGCTCAATATCCTCCAGGCTCTCCATTTAAAATCATTACAGGACTTATTGGCTTGCAAGAAGGCGTAATAGACGAAAATACAATGGTTACCTGTAATCATGGTTTTCGATATGGACCAAGAAATAAAATGGGTTGTCATCCACATGCAAGTAAGGTTAAATTGAACTTTGGAATTTACACCTCGTGTAACGCCTATTTTGCTAGTACATATTTAAAAATTCTAAATAAATATGACAAGGTTCAAGATGGAATGGATGCCTGGAGCGAGCATTCTAAGAGTTTTGGATTGGGTAATTTTCTAGGCTATGACTTACCAAGTGGACAGAAAGGTTTAATTCCGGATGGTGATTATTATGACAGATGGTACCCCTCTAAAAGATGGGCATCAACTTACACAATTTCAAATGCTATTGGACAGGGAGAAGTTATAACTACACCTATTCAATTGGCAAATATGACGGCCGCAATTGCAAATAGAGGTTATTATTACACACCCCATATTGTTAAAAATATTGAAGGACAAGAATTAGATAAAAAATTCACTACAAAACATGTCACTACCATAGATAAAGAACATTTTGAACCAATAATTGAAGGTTTATCCGATGTTTTTAATCATCCCGATGGAACGGCCTACGCATCTAGAGTTAGTGACATAGAAATATGTGGAAAAACTGGAACAGCTGAAAATTTTGCAAATATAAACGGTGAAAGAACTCAATTAACAGATCATTCTATTTTTATCGCGTTTGCACCAAAGGATGATCCGAAAATTGCGATTGCCGTATTTGTTGAAAATGGCTATTGGGGTTCTCGTTGGGCGGGACCAATTGCAACTTTAATGATTGAAAAGTATTTAAAAGGCGACACAAACAGAAAATATTTGGAGGAAAGAATGTTTAATGGAAGTCTTCAGGAAGAATATAACAGTCAACTAGATAGTTTATACCGTGCAGAGGGAAAAAAATAACATATTTAAAGGAGTCGACTTTTGGTTAGTTATCATTTATGCCGCTTTGGTATTTATTGGCTGGCTTAATATTTATGCTGCATCAACTTCAGAAATTCATACAGAAATTTTAGATTTTTCCTCGAGATACGGTAAACAATTAATTTGGATTGGACTTACCATTCCTATTATAACTATTGTTTTATTCATAGAAACCCGCTTTTATGAGCGCTTTTCATCTCTTTTTTACCTCGCCGCAATTCTTTCCTTGTTAGGTTTGTTTCTTTTTGGAAAAAATATCAATGGAGCAAAATCGTGGTATGCTATTGGTAGTTTTACATTGCAGCCAACTGAATTTGCAAAAGCTTTTACCGCCCTTGCAGTTGCAAAACTTTTAAGCGACAATGCTTTTACCTTTAAACCGTTTAAAAACCATATCAAAGCCCTATTTATAATTTTATTTCCAGCATTTTTAATAACGCTGCAACCCGATCCTGGTTCAGGTTTGGTATACCTAGCGTTTCTTTTTGTTTTTTATAGAGAAGGACTTCCTGCTTACTATTTTGTATTGGGTATAATTGCCATTGCCTTGTTTCTACTAACCATAAAATTCGGTTATTACGCATCTATTCCAATAATGATTTATGTCTGTGTAATTCTATTTTTAGCCTTTATTGCATATACAGCTACTTATAAAAAGAACTACCTAAAACATCACTGGATTCAACTCACTGGCCTTTTATTTATCACCTGTCTTTATATATTAAGTATCAACCCAATCTTTAATAATGTATTTGAGCAAAGACATAGGGATCGTTTTAATATTGTATTAGGAAAAACAACTGATACCCAACAAACGGGTTACAATACAGACCAGTCAATAAAAACAATTGCTTCTGGGGGTTTTTTTGGTAAGGGCTATTTAGAAGGAGATCGTACTCAGGGAAAATTTGTTCCAGAACAAGATACAGATTATATATTTAGTACCGTAGGAGAAGAATGGGGATTTGTAGGTGGCGTTCTAGTTATCGTTCTCTTCGTTATCTTCATTTTAAGGATATTGAAGATCGCAGAGCGCCAAAAAACAACCTTTAGTCGGGTATATGGCTATAGTATTGCCGCCATTTTCTTTTTCCACTTTTTAGTAAATATTGGAATGGTAATCGGTATACTACCAACTATTGGAATACCCCTGCCCTTTTTTAGTTATGGCGGATCATCTCTTTGGGGATTCACCTTGCTTCTTTTCGTATTTATTAGACTCGACGCCAATAGAGCGTATGAATGGTAAACTGTGGTTTTTCTTTACTCCAAACTATTAGACACAAAAAAAACCGTTCAAAAAATTGAACGGTTTTTAAATTCCTTTAAGAAGTTTCTTATAACGCTGCTACCTGCTTCGTTAATTTAGACTTTAAGTTCCCTGCTTTGTTCTTGTGGATAACATTGTTCTTCGCCAATTTATCCAACATTGCAGCTACTTTTGGCAATAATGCCTCAGCCTCTTTCTTGTCAGTTGTAGCACGTAAGTCTCTAACTGCGTTACGAGTTGTTTTGTGCTGATACTTATTTCTCAACTGCTTAACTCGGTTACTTCTAATTCTCTTTAATGCTGACTTGTGATTTGCCATTTCAATTAATTTGTTTAAAAAACTTGTAGTCCGTAGGGGAATCGAACCCCTGTTACCAGGATGAAAACCTGGCGTCCTAACCCCTAGACGAACGGACCATTATTTATTTCTTTTCCTTAGCGGTTGCAAATATACAACCTTTTTTAAAATCGCAAAGTTTTTTTTTATTTTTTTTAATATGCTTTTGCAAAAAGAACTCTTCTGTCAGATTTCTTACCTGAAAACACACATATACCCTCTTCTATAACCGTATCATTAGGGATACATCTTATTGTTGCCTTCGTTAAATCTTTTATTTTTTCTTCGGTTTCTATAGTTCCATCCCAATGCGCAGATACAAATCCTCCTTTACTTTCTAAGACCTCCTTAAACTCATCAAATGAATTTACTTCTGAAATATGGTTTTCTCTATAATCTAACGCCTTGTTAAATAAATCATCTTGCATTTGCTTTAAATTCGATGCTACAAAATCTACTGTTTCATCAATTGCAATTGTCTGCTTTTCTAAAGTATCCCTTCTAGCAATCTCCAACGTTCCATTTTCTAAATCTCTAGGCCCCATCGCAATTCTCAATGGAACTCCCTTTAATTCATATTCTGCAAATTTCCATCCAGGCTTATGCGTATCTCTCTTATCATACTTCACAGAAATACCTTTTGCTCTAAGCTCTTTAGTAAGTTCGTTTACCTTTTCTGTAATCGCATCTAATTGTTCATCTTTTCTGTAAATAGGAACAATTACAACTTGTATAGGAGCCAAATTAGGAGGTAATACCAATCCTTTATCATCTGAATGTGTCATTACCAATGCACCCATTAATCGAGTAGATACTCCCCAAGAGGTAGCCCATACATGTTCTCTCTTTCCTTCCTTAGATGTAAACTGAACGTCAAATGCTTTTGCAAAATTTTGACCTAAAAAGTGTGAAGTTCCAGCTTGTAACGCTTTTCCATCCTGCATTAACGCCTCAATAGTATAGGTTTCTAATGCCCCTGCAAAACGTTCGCTTTCAGATTTAGAACCTTTTATAACTGGCATTGCCATGAATTTCTCTGCAAAGGTTGCATACACCTCTTGCATTTGTTTAGACTCTTCAATTGCTTCCACTTCAGTAGCATGCGCAGTATGCCCTTCTTGCCATAAAAACTCAGCCGTTCTTAAAAACAACCGTGTTCTCATTTCCCAACGGACCACATTTGCCCATTGATTAACAAGAATCGGTAAATCTCTATAAGACTCAATCCATTTTCTGTAAGTATCCCAAATAATTGTTTCTGAAGTAGGACGAACAATTAACTCTTCCTCTAACTTCGCTTTTTCATCAACTACAACTTTTCCGTCTTCATCGTTTTTCAACCTATAATGAGTTACAACTGCACATTCTTTGGCAAATCCATCAACGTGACTCGCTTCTTTAGAAAAGTAGGACTTTGGAATAAAAATTGGAAAATATGCGTTTTCATGTCCTGTTTCTTTAAACATCCTATCCAACTCAGCCTGCATTTTTTCCCAAATAGCATAACCATAAGGCTTTATAACCATACATCCTCTCACTCCTGAGTTTTCTGCAAGATCGGCCTTTACAACCAATTCATTATACCATTTAGAATAGTCTTCTTCTCTCGTTGTCAATTTCTTACTCATCCCTTAAAAGTTTGGCACAAATATTGTGTTAATGATAATATTATTATAATTTCGACAAAACTACTTATTTTTAGTAGTTCGACATAAAAAAACTCTATGATTATGAAAGTTTTTTACAATATTAAATTCAAAAATCACGGACTTGGACTCCTCCTAGTTTCATCTCTCATACTTGTTTCTTGTGGATCTTATGAAAGTGTTTACAATGATTTAGACGGAATTTACACTACCCAGAATGCCGATGTTATTGTTTTAGAAACAAGGCAACCAACTGAAGCCGAGATCTATTTTGCTCAAAAAGTTGAAGAATATGGAGCAATGGAAGATGGAGATTTAATTACAGATGTCGACGATTTATATTATGATGATCAATATGCTGTTGCAGATAGTACCGGCACACAATACGTGTATGTAGAATCAAATGCGCCATGGGGTTATTCTTCCGATGTTCAAATAAGTTTTAGTTTTGGAGTTGGAATGGGCTATGGTTATTATGGAGGTTTCTATGGTGGTTATTATGGAGGTTATTATCCACCATACTGGGGAGGTTATCCACCGTATTGGGGAGGATACCCACCATATTGGGGAGGATACCCGCCTTATTGGGGTGGTTACCCACCTTACTATGGAGGCTACCCACCGTATTATAGGCCATACGATTCTTATGGTAGAAGAGACTCTTATAATACAGGAGGAAATTACGGCAGAAGAAATGTAGCTAACAATACAAATTCAACTAGAAATGCTGTAGCATCTAACGGCAGAAGGACTGGAACAAGCGCTAGAACCAGATCTGTTTCTGATATTTTAAACGGTACAAATAGTAACAGACGTGTTGCATCCACATCAAACACCAGAACTTCTAAATTAAGTTCTTCCAAAGGCAGAACTGTATCTGGATCAAACAATAGAGCGGCTGGAACTAGAACAGCAAACTCTTCGTCTAGAAGCATTGTAAGAAACTCTAATAGCAGGCCTTCTAACTCGAAAAGAATTATTTCTAATCCACATAGATCACCAAGCAATTCTAACAGAGTAGCTAGCGCTTCAAGAAGTTACTCTAGTAGACCTTCTAGTTATTCATCGAACAGAGGCACGAGCTCAAGAGTTATAAGAAATAGTAGTTCTAATTCTTCTTCCTCAAGAGCAACCTATAGTAGACCTTCAACAACAAGTCGAAGTTCTTCAACAAGAACTAGTTCTTCTTCAAGGTCTTCTTCGAGCAGTAGAAGTACTAGTACTAGATCATCAAGTTCCTCAAGCAGGTCATCTGGCGTTTCATCTGGAAGAGCTGGTGGAGGCCGAAGAAATAACTAAGTACAATCCTGATTTAAAACTTATTAAAAATGAAAAAAATATTTTTCTATACGGTATTACTATGCTCAATTTCTAGTTTTTCACAGTCGATGGGATACAACGATCTAGGTGCATTATTCACAAGTGACGATAATTATGGAACCGCTCGATTTCGAGGAATGAGTGGTGCTTTTGGAGCCTTAGGTGGAGACTTAAGCGCTATAACTATTAATCCGGCTGGAGCAGCTATTTTTCTAAATAGTGAAGTTTCTACCTCTATGAGTTTTAGAAACGAATCCATTAACTCTAATTACTATGGAACCAATACAAAAGTGACCAGAGACTTTACTAATTTCTCCCAAATTGGGGGTGTATTCGTTTTTAATACTGGACAATCGAATTGGAGTAAAACATCTTTCGCATTCAATTACAATACTCAAAAAGATTTCAAAAGTAGGTGGGCCGCTAATGGAAATAGTAACTATCCTACATTTATATATGATGAGTTCGATAATTTATATCTGTTTTCTGATGGTCAGTATTTTGATAATTACACAGATGGAAGAAACGATAAATACACTTTTTCATTTGCATCTCAATATTCTGACAAACTCTATATCGGAGCATCATTTATAACAAATGATATTCGTTTTTATCAGTCGATTTATTTAGAAGAAGACAACCACGATGATGATGGAAATCGATTATTAGGACAACTTTCCGAAGACCTTTCTACCTGGGGAACAGGCTATTCTTTTAATATTGGAATTATTTCTAAACCAAATCAAAATATTCGCTTAGGGCTGTCATATCAATCACCAACTTGGTATAATTTAATCGAGGAATTTTATTCTGAAGGAAACTTAAATGGATTCGATTATTCTATGAGGTCTCCAAGCAAAACAACAGCAAGTTTTGCCTATATTTTTAACCAAAGTGGATTGATCAGTTTGGATTATGCTTATAAAAATTATAGCGGAATAGAACTGAGTCCTAACTACGACTTTAGTGAAGAAAACAGAATTTTTGACACCGATTTTAGAGGAACTTCAGAACTACGTCTTGGCACAGAATGGAGATTTAAACAATTAAGTGCAAGAGGTGGATTTCATTATCAACAAAACCCTTACAATGGAGCACCGTCATCATTTGACACAAACGGCTTTTCAGTTGGCCTTGGATATAACTTTGGTTTTGTAAAATTAGATTTTGCATATGAAGACGCAAACTATTCTAGCACATATGATTTTTACCCACAGTATGACGAGGTTGACGCGGCCTACTTAACAAATGACAATTCTAAATTCATCGCAACAATCGTTTTTAGTATCTAAATAATTGTTTAATAAAACTTCTCACCTCCAAGGTAACTTTATGGTGGTGTTTTATTTTCTTAAAAGACTAAAATGCCCTTTTCTATTTTTTATTTCACCGTTAGTATCAATTAGTTGAACTGAGAACCAATAATCGTCCGATGGGAGTTTAACTCCATTGTAATAGCCATCCCAGCCTTCTCCTAAGGGATCCACATTTGCTAATATCTTTCCAAATCTATCATAGATATAGATTAATGAAGTTGGATAAAAATCTTGACTCACACCTAAAATGGTCCAAGTATCGTTATGTCCGTCATTATTTGGAGTGAAAAATTTAGAAAATCCAATTACGGATACTTCTAACATAGCTAATCCACAACCGTTCTTATCTCGCACATAAATGGTGTGCAGACCGGGCATAACTTGTTCAAATAATGATTGATCTTGAAAAGGCCCTAATTCATCATCTAGAGCAAATTCATAATCACCTAATCCTAAATTGTTATTTTCATTATTTATGGTAATTGTGTTATTGGATGAATCATCTGTAATGGTGACATCATCGTGGTCTAAAATTGCAATATCCGATTCTATCACTGTTACAGTTTTTGGAAACGATTCACAATTCAATCCAGAAGTAGCAATAACGGTATATACACCTCCTACTGAAACTTCAACTGTTGCCTCTGTACTAATAACTTGGTTATTCTCATCAGTCCACTCATACGTATAAACATCTTTAGGATTAAAGGCTTCTAATATTATTGGCGGTAAGTTTAAACAAACTACGGCTTCTGAAATCACTTCAAATTCTGGGCGTTCATATACAATTAATTCTAAGAAAGGACCTACTCCAAAGCAAGCGCCATTGTCATTGCTTTCTACACGGACATATAAAGTTTGGTTTAAAGGAGCCTCACTCATATAATCGCTTTGAGAAACAATTTCATTCTGTTCTAACTGTGCATCGTTTTGGTTTGTATAATAATGCACCGAAAGATTTTGTCCGGATGGGAACTGAGCAATCATATCAGATGAAGCTTGAGTAAGGTCAAATAAATGCAGTCCATCTATAGTGTCATCATTATCACAAGTTTCTAAAGTATAACTGTACCCAGCAGGGAAAGAAGTTGTTGAAACTTCTAAAGATACTGTACTTACCCTATGACAGCCATCGATAGTTTCTACTCTTGCATAAACCGTTGCAGCTGTGGCATTGTTAAAAGGTGATGGGTTTACAGCATTTGAGCCTGCATCGGCATCTACCATACTTAAATGATAAGTTACTGTCACATCCGTTGCTCCGCCAGTGATATAAGCATTTGCTTCTTCTAAATTGTAATCTGTAAAACCATCTGGATTTCCATCTTCATCACAATTTTTAAATATCATGGTAGGTTGAATTACAGGTAATTCAAAGACCTCAATTGTAAAGGAGGTGTCCGAATAACAAGAACTTTCTAAATTGTTTGCCATACGAACATATATTGTTTGCCCGCCAACTACGGTATTTTGAAAATTAATCGGATCCAAAATTTCACTTGTAGGGTCATAATTAGAGGCCGTAAAATAAGTCAAGGTAAACTCCGAAGCCGCTTGTCCATTTAAAATATCTATAGACCTTTCCGTTAAATCAAATACAATAATACCATCGGTGTCAGTTCCTACAGAAGTATTATCACAATAAGCAACAGGCGTAATTGACGTGTTATCTAATGGGAAAGCAGCGTTATAGACTTCTAAGCCAAAAGAAGTCGTGTCGTAACAACTAGGATGTAGAGTGTTTTCAACTCTAACAAAAATTGTTGTAAAACCATTTTCATGTGGACTTATAATCGGATTCAAATTTAAATCGGCGTCATTTTGAGAAGCATGATAGGTAATAACCATACCAGGTTCTGTATTTATAAGCGCATTTTGTGATGTTAAATCAAATGACATAGTGCCATTATTATCATCATCACATAAAATCATATTGGCAGGTTGAGTTGCAATTGGTGTATCAAAAATTTCCAATTCTAACGGTTTTACCCCAAAACATCCCCCAACAAAAGACTCCATTCGAACCCAAATAGTTTGTGGATTACTAATATTCTGATAATTACCAATAATTGAATTTATAGAGTTAATGGCATCATTTTCGGTTAAATAATATGAAACTGAAACTCCTGCCCTACCATTTTTAATTGAAGTATCATTTAAAGTCAAATCAAAGTCCCAAACACCATCGTTATCAATATCACATACATTCACTTTTTGCGTAACAAAATCTATCTCCCCTTTAATCGAAATTTCAAAATCACTTACAGCAAAACACTGAGTAACTGTACTCTCTATACGAGCATAAATAATTTGAGGGTCTGAAATATTTGCGTAAGCACTAGGAGAACTTATTGCGTTATTTCCAGTTTGTGCGTCATTGTTATTTGCAAAGTATTTCACATCAACATTCGACTGATTACTTATTAGTTTAATTGAGTTTGAAGTTAGATCAAATAATGTTGAATTATCTAGCACTCCATCTGAATCACATTCTTCCAAATCATATGTGGTCCCAATAGTTGGAGGCGTAGCCACCGGAGGAGCATTAAAAGTTGCACTACCAGTCCAATCAATTTTAAAATTACTAGAGCCAATAGGTCTATCAATTACCAAAAAATAACTTTCACCGGCGTTAACATTTAACCAATTCACAAAACTGTTTCCATCAGCACCCGGCCCTTCAGATGTATCGAAATCACTAGATCGCATTCCCGTTAAATTATTTCCTTGGTTTGCCGCGCTTGGATTAGTTGTAGAACAACGGATGGCTTGTCCTATATTGGAACAACTTGCATTTGGGCCAAAAATAAAAAAATCAAAATCTATATTAATATCTGTATTTGTGGTTCCGTTCGTATTTGTAGGTGTAATTTCAAAGCCCAAAGTACCTCCTGAATTGATTTTTAGAGATAACCACAGGCTATTATTTTCTTGACTCGAACATGTATTTGAACCTGCCAATTCTTGAATCCCTACTCCAGTTGCACTTAAATCTTCATAATTGCTATTACCACAAACAACAATAGCATCAACACAATTATTCTGTGAAAAACTAATCCATGACGCAAATAGCATCAAAAAGAGAAGATTCTTTTTCATTAAACAGTTAGCAATTTTAATTTGAACAAATATATCAAAATCCTTAGCCATAGATTTAGTATTTTTGCCAAAAATTTAAATATCAATGCAAAGCATTTCCGTTTCTATTCAGGCAACTAGCAACTCATCCATTATAAAATTTGCACACACGGGGCAAATCACAAATGGTAGTTACGAATACAATAATATTGATGACGCAAAAAATTCAACTTTAGCGCAAGAACTATTTCATCTTCCTTTTGTAAAAAAAGTTTTTATAAGTGCTAATTTTGTAGCAATTGAAAAGTTTGATATTGTTTCATGGAATGATGTTCAAGAAGAAGTTAGAGAACAATTAGAGAAATATTTAAATGATGGGAAATCTTTAATTAATTCAACATCAAAATCTCCGTCTAAAACAGGAATTGAAATTTATGCGGAAACAACACCTAACCCTTCAGTTATGAAGTTTGTAGCCAATAAAATGATTGTTTCACAAACGTTTGAATTCAAGAACATCGATGAAGCCAAGGACTCTCCGATCTCAGTAGAATTATTCAAATTTCCATTTGTAAAAGAGGTTTTTATTTCTGAAAATTATATTTCAATTACGAAATATGAAATGGCAGAATGGTCAGAAATTGGACAAGAAATAAGAGGCTTTCTTAGAGAATATATTACCAAAGGAAAAATCATAATTTCAGAAAAAGCAGCTCCTATTGCCGAGAAAATTAGCAAATCTAACGCTGGTAATTACGATGAGATCTCACTACAAATCATTAGCATTTTAGATGAATATGTAAAACCAGCCGTTGCTTCAGACGGAGGTAACATTCAATTCGCTTCTTACGAAGAAGACTCTAAAACCGTAAACGTAATTTTACAAGGTGCTTGTAGCGGATGCCCATCTTCAACAATTACATTAAAAAACGGAATTGAAACGATGTTAAAGCAAATGATTCCGAATAAAATTGAAAACGTAATTGCCATTAATGGTTAGCAATATGTCAGAAAACATAACTCCATACAAAGATTCCGATTTAGGAAAGAAAGAGCAGGTTGCCCAAATGTTCGACAATATTTCGGAAAACTATGACGGCCTTAACCGTATGATTTCGTTTGGAATAGATGTAAAATGGCGTAAAAAAGTAGTTGCAATTGTAAAGAATGGAAATCCAGAAACCATTTTAGACATTGCTACCGGAACAGGTGATTTAGCTATAAATTTTGCAAAAAACACGAAAGCAACCTCCATAACCGGTTTAGACATTTCAGAAGGAATGTTAAATGTAGGTAAAGAGAAGATTGCAAAAGAAGGTCTTTCAGACAAAATTGAAATGGTTTTAGGTGACTCTGAAAATCTTCCCTTTAAAGACAATACATTTGATGCTATTTCAGTTGCTTTTGGGGTTCGAAATTTTGAAAACCTTAAAGTTGGGTTAGCAGAAATTTTAAGAGTATTAAAACCAGGCGGAACGTTTATCGTTTTAGAAACTTCATTACCTTCTAAAAGCCCTTACAAAGAATTTTACAATTTCCATAGTAAAACAGTTATGCCATTAATGGGTAAACTCTTTTCTAAAGAAGGTTCAGCATATACCTATTTATCGGAATCTGCATCTAAATTCCCATATGGAGCTACATTTAACAATATTTTAAAAGAAATTGGGTTTATAGATGTAGAAAATAAACCACAGACTTTTGGTGTAGCGACCATTTATACAGCTACAAAATAATATGAATAAAGTATCAACCCTTATTTTTGGTGTTCTTTTTTTGCTTTCTTATCAACTTAGAGCGCAAAAAGAAGTAATAGAATATCAAACGGGTTTTGATGCTAAAACTATTCATTTTGGTTATTATTTAGGGTTAAATAAAAAAGGTTTCAAAATAAATTACACCCAACCCAACACCTTTGTAGAAGTTCAATCTAGTCTTGGTTTTAATATTGGAATTATTGGAGGTTGGAAAATAAATGACTTTGTTACATTAAGACTTGAACCGGGACTTTCCAGCAACACCAAGGAACTTGCTTTTACAAACATAAAAGGTGGAGCACGAGATAGTATTAGAAAATTAGGAGGTACTTATTTAAGAGTTCCATTATTAGTAAAACTAAATACAAAACGTTTAGGAAATATGCGACCATACGTTGTTGGAGGCGCTTCTTATGATTATAATTTCTCAAGTAATGAGAACCATCCTGACGACAATTTTAGTGGAGAGTTTAGAATGAAAACTCACAACTTCTCTTACGAGATTGGACTAGGGGTTGACCTTTATTTATATTGGTTCATATTCTCTCCATCTATTAGAGGAGTCTTTGCTATAAACAACGAATTAAAGCCTGATCATACACCAAATAGCCCTTGGACTGAACCTATAGATTATTTCGGAACTCGAGGAGTATTCTTGAATTTAGCTTTCCACTAACTCCTTTTAAATTCACTAAGCAATATTGCCGTTGCGGTTGCAACATTTAAACTTTCGGTAAGTTGAGTTTTTCCAAATTTTGGAATGGCAATTTTATTTGTAATTAATTCAGACACTTCCGAACTTATACCGTTTGCTTCATTACCCATTACCAAAATCCCATTTTCTGGTAAAGACGCTTTATATACATTTTCTCCATTCATCATTGCCGCATAGATCGGTAAATTCGAATATTTAATAAACTGCTTTATATCTGTATAAATTATCGACACACGAGACAAAGATCCCATAGTAGATTGCACCACTTTAGAGTTGTAACAATCTACTGTGTTTTCTGAACAGATCAATTGTTCCACACCAAACCAATCACATAAACGAATAATCGTTCCCAAATTCCCTGGATCATTTATCTCATCCAAAACAATTGAAAATTTTTCCAGGTCTTGTTTTTTAGGTTTTGGAATTTTGAAAATTCCTAAAACTTCATTCGGAGAATTCAAATTACTTATTTTTTTTAATTCAACAGCAGAAATCACCTCTACAATTTCACTATCCAACTGATTTGAAAAATTTTCCGTACAAAATAATTTTTCGAGCGAAAAATGAGAATTCAAAAACTCATTTACACCTTTTACACCTTCAACAATAAACAAGTTATTCTTAGTTCGGTACTTTTTTTGATGTAAACTTTTTATTAATTTTATTTGGTTTTTGGATAACATATTAAAGTGTTATTTTTGAACAAATTTAAACTCTTATTTGTTGAAAAACAACTGCATTGTATCGTACATTTTTTTAGGAGTTATAATTCTTCTTCTTTCCGCTTGTAATGCTATAAAACATGTAAATGAAGGTGAGCACTTGCTCAAAAAAAACACCATCAAAGTCAATGACAAAAAAAATATTGATGATGAGGTAAACACCTATTTAATGCAACGGCCAAACAGTTTGGTTTTAGGAATTCCTGTCTCTTTAAATTTCTACAATCTTGGAAGCAAGAATTTTCTGCACCCATATGAGATTTGGAGAGATTCATTTCCAAAACGTCATCGGTCCTTTTCAAAGGCTTTTTCAGAAAAACAATCGCGAGGATATCGAAACTTTAAAAACAGCATAAATGAATGGTTTTTTAGAAGTGGAGAAGCGCCTGTTGTTTTAGACACTTTAAAAACAGTGGAGACCGCAAAAAATTTACGTGACTATTTTCAGAGTGAAGGATATTTTCGAGCAACAGTAGATTACAAAGAAACTTTTAAAAGTAAGAAACGTGTTACCGTAGAATATAACGTAAACACAGGTAAAGCATACAAAATAGATAGTATTTCTAAAAACATAAGAACTCCTATTCTCGATTCTATTTATGAGAAAAACAGCAATGCTTCATTAATTAAAAAAGGAAATCAATTTCGATTCAAAGATTTTGAAAATGAAGCGGATAGATTAACTTCAATTTATAGAAACACTGGAATTTATCATTTTAATAGAAATACAATTCATTTTGACGCAGATTCTTCTTTAGTTCCCTTCAAAGCAAATATTCATTTAAACATAAATAATCGACTTATTGAAGAGAATGATAGTATTTATTCGACTCCTTTTCGTGTTCAAAAAATATCAAAAATCGATGTTTATACTGATTACTCTTTTAGCCGAAAAAATGATCCATATAACGCAACAGACACTTACAATAAATATACGTTCCATGCACATGATGAAATTAAATACAACTCCAAACTTTTAACAAATAGTATTTTTATATACCCAGATAGTATTTACAAAGATGAAGATCGAGATTTGACAAGAAAAAACTTAAGAGGCCTCAAAAATTTTAGACTAGTAGATATAAAATATACAGAGTTAAATCAAGACAGTTTAGCTGCTCAAATATTTTTAACACCTTATAAGAAATACTCTTTTGCTGTTAACACTGAATTGTCACATTCAAACATTAAACAAATGGGTGTGTCAGGTAAAGTTTCTATTATGAATCGAAACATTTTTAGAGGGGCCGAGATTTTAAATTTTTCTTTACAAGGTTCATTCTTTAATTCTACTGATGTTGCAGACCAAGACAAAAATATTTTCTTTAATGCATGGGAATTTGGAGGTGATGTCTCTTTAGAAATTCCAAGAATACTGTTTCCTATTAATACTACCAAAATAATTCCTAAAAACATGGCACCTAAAACTAATTTCACTTTAGGTACTAGTTTTCAAAAAAACATTGGCTTAGACAAACAATTATTTACAGGCATCATAGGGTATAACTGGCAGTCTAGCAAAAAAATAAGACATCGTTTTGAATTAATAAATGCGCAGTTTATTAAAAATCTAAATCCAGAATCGTATTTCGAGATTTATACTTCTGAGTATAACGATTTGATTGATGTTTCTGAATCCATGTCAGAAACTATTACAATCCCTCCTGAAATGTATGATGATAACGGAAATTTAATTCCGCTTGATTTCATTGACTATATGCTAGACCCAAGTAACAACTTTGAATCTAGCCATCCAAACGAGTATGGAGATACACAGAACATAGATAGCAAGTACAATATTATTACAGAAAATGTTTTGGTCCCTGCAATTACCTATGAATTCACCTATAACAATCGAGAAGATTACAAGGACACTGACTTCTCTTTTTTCAGAGTGCGCCTTGCATCGGCCGGAGCACTTACAACTCAATTTGCAAAAGAAACACCTGAAAGTTCTAACAAGGAATTATTTGGAATTCCGATTGCGCAATACTTAAAAGGAGATTTTGAATACAAGAAATTTTGGGGGATGGGAGACGAAAACACGCTTGCCTACCGTGCTTTTTTAGGAGTTGCTGTTCCTTATGGAAACTCCTCAACCATTCCATTTAATCGAAGTTATTTTATTGGTGGAGCAAATGATTTACGTGCTTGGAAAATTTATGATTTAGGTCCAGGCTCAACTGAAAACGACTTAGAATACAACGTTGGAACGCTGAAATTCTTAACAAGTTTAGAATATAGATTTAATATCCTTAACAGTTTCAAAGGTGCCATTTTTGCTGATGCTGGAAACATTTGGGACATTACCAATTCTGAACTTATTGAAGAGGAAGGTAAATTCACTGGAATTAGTTCTTTAACAGACATAGCCTTAGGAACTGGGTTCGGAGTACGTTATGATTTTAATTTCTTAGTGGTTCGTTTAGATTTAGGCTTTAAAACTTACGAACCCTATTTAGCCAAGGGTAAGAAATGGTTTACGAACTACAACTTTAACCATTCGGTATTCAATTTTGGAATCAACTATCCTTTTTAAATTGGCAAATATGCCACCCTTATTCTATCGAATTTCAATTTTAAATTCCGCTTTTTTCATAATTTCGTTTTTTTATCCAATTACACTTTAACAAATAGTTAAATAAGTAAGAATCACGTTTAATTTAGTAAATTTGCAACTCAATTTAATAAACTATCAATATGAGTTACAATATTAAACCTGGAGTTGCCACAGGAAATGAGGTGCAAGAAATTTTCAAACTTGCAAAAGATAAGAACTTCGCAATACCTGCGGTAAACGTAATTGGATCAAATACAATTAATGCAGTATTAGAAACTGCTAAAGAATTAAATGCCCCAGTTATCATCCAGTTTTCTAATGGTGGAGCACAATTTAATGCCGGTAAAGGACTATCTAACGATGGACAAAAAGCGGCAATTGCTGGTGGTATTGCAGGAGCAAAACACATCCATTTAATGGCGGAAGCCTATGGTGTACCAGTTATTTTACATACTGACCATTGTGCTAAAAAATTATTGCCTTGGATCGATGGTTTATTAGATGCTAGTGAAAAACATTTTGCTGAAACTGGAAAACCATTGTACAGTTCTCATATGATCGACTTATCTGAAGAGCCAATAGAAGAGAATATTGAAATTTGTAAAGAATATTTAGCTCGTATGAGCAAAATGGGAATGACTTTAGAAATTGAATTAGGTATTACAGGAGGAGAAGAAGATGGTGTTGACAATTCTGATGTTGATGTTTCTAAATTATACACACAACCAGAAGAAGTTGCATATGCATATGAAGAATTGCTAAAAGTAAGCCCACAATTTACAATTGCCGCTGCATTTGGAAACGTACACGGTGTATACAAGCCAGGTAACGTAAAATTAACTCCAAAGATCTTAAAGAATTCTCAGGAGTATATTTCTGAAAAATATAATGTTGCTCCAAACACTATTGATTTTGTATTCCATGGTGGATCGGGATCAACTGTTGAGGAGATTAGAGAAGCAATTGGATACGGAACTATTAAAATGAATATAGATACCGATTTACAATGGGGTTTTGCTACAGGTATTAGAGATTTCTTTGGTAAAAATGCTGAGTATTTAAAAGCTCAAATCGGAAACCCAGAAGGTGCTGATGCTCCAAACAAGAAATATTATGATCCTCGTAATTGGCTGCGCCAAGGAGAGTTGACTTTTAAAGCGCGTTTAAAACAAGCATTTGAAGACTTAAACAATATAGATACCTTATAAGAAGTTATAAACTTCATTTAAAACAATTTTATAAAGAGAAACTATTTGTAGTTTCTCTTTATTTTTTTAGTAAATTGCCCCTCTATTTTAAACTTTAAAATCCTACTATATGTCATCTTGGTTTAAACGTAAAGACAAAGGAATTCAAACTCCGACTGAAGAGAAAAAGGATGTTCCTAAAGGCCTGTGGCACAAAACGCCTAGTGGTAAAATTGTTGATGCAGACGAATTAAAGCAGAATTTTTATGTTAGTCCAGAAGACGGATATCATACAAGAATTGGGAGTAAAGAGTATTTTGAATTGTTGTTTGACAACAACGAGTTTAAGGAATTAGACGCGAAAATGACCTCAAAGGATCCTTTAAAGTTTACAGATTCTAAAAACTACCCAGACAGATTAAAAGCAGCACAGGCGAAAACCAAGTTAAAAGATGCTGTAAGAACAGCAGTGGGAAAATCATTCGGTAATGAGTTAGTTGTTGCTGCGATGGATTTTGCTTTTATTGGTGGTTCTATGGGAAGTGTTGTTGGTGAAAAAATAGCACGAGCTGCAGATTATTCATTAAAAAATAATATCCCGTTTATGATCATTTCAAAATCGGGTGGAGCAAGAATGATGGAGGCTGCACTTTCGCTAATGCAATTGGCAAAAACTTCTGCAAAATTAGCGCAATTAGCTGATGCGGGAATTCCATATATTTCATTATGTACAGATCCAACAACAGGAGGTACTACGGCTTCATTTGCAATGTTAGGAGACATTAATATTTCTGAGCCTGGAGCTTTAATCGGGTTTGCTGGACCACGCGTAGTTAGAGACACTACAGGTAAAGAGTTGCCAGAAGGATTCCAAACAGCAGAATTTTTGTTAGAACATGGTTTCCTTGATAAAATTGTTGAGCGTAAAGATCTAAAGAAAGAAGTCAACCTTTATATTGATTTAATTTTAAATCAACCTATAAGATCTTAGAATGCGAAACAGTCGGATTTTCATTTTACTTTTATTAACTTTTTTGATTAATGCCTGTAAAACACAAAAACCTGAAGTAATCGCTGTAAAGGAAATACCTTATTTTACATTTTACACCTTAAATTCAGAACGTTTTACAAAAGACAGTTTTGATAAAAAACGCACAAAACTTATTTTGTATTTCAATTCGGAATGCGACCACTGCGCAAAACAAGCCAAGTGGTTACGGAAAGAAATAGATTTATTTTCTGATTTAGAACTTACATTTATTTCGTTTGAAGAAATGAGTGCTATTAAAGCATTTAGAGATAAACATGATTTTACTCAACCAAACATAACCTTTTTACAAGATGCGCGTCTAACGTTCGCTAATAAGTTTGGTGTTGGTGAATTCCCAAGTATATTACTCTACTCAAAAAAAGGTAAATTAATCCATAAGTTTGAAGGAGAAACGAGAGTAGAAAACATTATACCATATATGCAATAAAATAAGGTGGAGCAAACGCTCCACCTTATCTTTTTCATAACAACAATTTACACCTAATTTAATCTCTTTTTGGAAGTGTTACTTCAATTACAGTTCCATCATCTAAGGTCAAAGTTGCCATATTATCGCACTCACCTTCTCCAAAATCTAACACTCCATGCCTATCATTCTTCGTTAAATCTATAGATCCGCTAATTATAAACCTACACTCTAAATTTCTAATTAATGGATTCACAATTTGAGCCGTAATCTCCGTTCCATTTTTTCTTACAGTATTCCAATTACCTGTTGTAGAATAAACATTATCACTCCAAATCCAAGTATCCGAACCTGCAATCATTTCTCTCACTTTCTCTCCTACTCTAGAAGCCGTATCACCATTATCCCAAGTAACCATAATATCAAAAGTACTTGTAGATTGTGGGTTTCCGTTTTCATTTTCTCGAGTTCTAACAATTGTTTTACTTCCCTCAATTAATTTTTTATTCACTCTATACCCATCGAAAGTTACCGTAATTGTTTTAGTTTGTAAATCTGGGTCTTTTTCATAGGTCATCATAATAATTCCTGCAATAAACCTACCGCGTATTTCACAACCTTCACCAAAATCTAAGGTTACAATTTTCATATTTTGTTCTGTTACTACAGTCTTTGTTAAACACTCAGGAAAAAATTCTGGGCCTCCTTTATCAGTTTCACTTTTATCTAATACAGCCTTTGTAGATAGTGCACTTGCTCCTTCAACAAGCACAAAGGCCTGTTCTACATCCACACTAATATCATCCATTGCTGCATCTATTTCTTCAATAGCGGAAACATCTTCTGCTGTCAAACTTTCTTCAAATACTGTTGCAACCTCATCTTCAGTACAACTGATTAATGCGGTTGTTAGCGCTAATGCTAAAATTCCTTTTCTTAATACATTTAATTTCATAATTATAATTTTAGGGGATTACTTAATTTTTTGCTTTCCAATTATAAAACAACTCATTATAAAAAACTCCTACTTCCGGTTTTCATTTTATCTCATTTCTTAAAAATCTAGGGACATAATCATCATTGTTTTTATTTAACTAATAGATTGCCAATCAAAATAATAATAGTATCTTTGCGCCTTGATTCTTCGGACTCAAAAAATTACATAAAAATTATTAAAAATTAATGTTAGCATGTATTTAACAAAAGAAAAAAAAGCAGAGATATTCGCAAAACACGGAGAAACTGCAACAAACACAGGTTCTGCAGAAGGACAAATTGCATTATTCACTTACAGAATTAACCACTTAACTGGGCACTTAAAGAACAATCACAAAGATTTTAACACTGAGCGTTCATTGGTTAAATTAGTAGGTAAAAGAAGAAGTCTTTTAGATTATTTAATGAAGAAAGATATCTTAAGATATCGTGCAATTGTGAAAGAATTAGGATTAAGAAAATAATTCATAAAAAAGAGGCTCTACGCCTCTTTTTTTATTTTTATCCTAACATTTTCAAAAAAAGAAAGTTAAACTTTTCGTTGGCAATAAACACAACACAACTGTTAAAAACCAATAGTTTAATTTAAAATTTAAAAACATTTATGATTCCAAAAGTTTACAAAGAGGTCATAGACCTTGGTGATGGAAGAGAAATTTCTATCGAAACAGGAAAATTAGCAAAGCAAGCACATGGTAGTGTTGTTGTTCAATCTGGAAAATGTATGTTATTATGTACAGTTGTTTCAAATTACAAGCAAGCAGATGTGGATTTTTTACCATTAACGGTAGATTACCGCGAAAAATTTGCTGCAGCGGGTCGTTATCCAGGTGGATTCTTTAAAAGAGAAGCAAGACCAAGTGACGGAGAAGTATTAACAATGCGTTTAGTGGATCGTGTTTTACGTCCATTATTCCCAAAAGATTACCATGCAGAAACGCAGGTTATGATTCAGTTAATGTCTCATGACGAAAATGTAATGCCAGAAGCGATGGCTGGATTAGCAGCATCAGCAGCGATTCAATTATCAGATTTCCCATTTGAATGTGCTATCTCTGAGGCTAGAGTTGGACGTGTAAACGGAGAATTTGTAATAAACCCAACACGTGCTCAATTAGCAGAATCTGATCTTGAAATGATGATTGGAGCTTCAGCAGATTCTGTAATGATGGTTGAAGGTGAAATGGATGAGGTATCTGAAGAAGAAATGGCAGATGCTATCAAATTTGCACACGAAGCTATTAAAGTTCAGATTGCAGCTCAAGAACGTTTGGCGGAAGCAGTAGGTAAAAAAGAAACTCGTGAATACGAAACTGCTGAGGTAAACGAAGAATTACAAAAAAGAATACATGAATTAGCTTATGACAAATGTTACGCTATTGCTAAGAAGGGAACTTCAAAAGCAGAACGTGGTGCTGCATTTGCTGAAGTAAAAGAGGAAGTTAAGGCTTCATTTACTGAAGAAGAGATGGAAGAATTTGGTCATCTTGTTGGAGGTTACTACAGTAAAGCAGAAAAAGAAGCAGTTCGTGAATTAACATTGAGCGAAGGTGTTCGTTTAGATGGACGTAAAACAGATGAAATTAGACCAATTTGGTGTGAAACTAATTATTTGCCATCCACACATGGTTCTTCTGTATTTACGCGTGGAGAAACTCAAGCTTTGGCAACCGTTACTTTAGGTACATCTAGAGATGCTAATAAAATAGACATGCCATCTTACGAAGGAGAAGAGAATTTCTATTTACACTATAACTTCCCTCCTTTCTGTACAGGTGAGGCGAGACCATTAAGAGGAACTTCAAGAAGAGAAGTTGGTCATGGTAACTTGGCTCAACGTGGATTAAAAGGAATGATTCCAGAAGATTGTCCTTACACAGTTCGTGTTGTTTCTGAAGTATTAGAATCTAACGGTTCTTCTTCTATGGCAACTGTTTGTGCTGGTACAATGGCAATGATGGACGCAGGTGTTCAACTTAAGAGACCTGTTTCTGGTATTGCAATGGGGTTAATTTCTGATGGTGATCGTTATGCCGTTTTAAGTGATATATTAGGTGATGAAGATCACTTAGGAGATATGGACTTTAAAGTAACGGGTACTTCTGAAGGAATTACTGCTTGTCAAATGGATATCAAGATTAAAGGATTATCGTACGAAATTTTAGTAAATGCGCTAAAACAAGCACGTGAAGGTCGTTTACATATCTTAGAGAAAATTACTGATACAATCGCTGCTCCTGCTGAGAGCGTTAAAGAACACGCGCCAACTATGGTAACGCGTAGAGTTCCTAACGAATTTATTGGTGCTTTAATTGGTCCAGGTGGAAAAGTAATTCAAGAGATGCAAAAAGAAACTGAAACGACGATCGTTATTAACGAAGATCCAGTTACAGAGGAAGGTATCGTAGAAATTTTAGGTGTAGGAAGCGAAGGTATTAATGCTGTTATGGCAAAAATAGATGCGTTATTATTCAAACCTGAAAAAGGAAGTGTATACGAAGTTAAAGTAATTAAAATGCTTGACTTTGGTGCAGTTGTTGAATATATGGAAGCACCAGGAAACGAAGTGTTATTACACGTGAGTGAATTGGCATGGGAACGCACAGAAAATGTATCTGATGTTGTAAACATGGGAGATGTATTTGATGTTAAGTATTTCGGTTTAGATCCAAGAACACGTAAAGAAAAAGTTTCTAGAAAGGCATTGTTAGAAAAACCAGAAGGTTATGTAGCAAGACCACCTAGAGACAATAACAGAAGCGGAGGTCGTGACAATAGAAGAGACAATCGCGGACGTGATAATAGAAGAGATGATAGAAAAAGAGATTAATAATTTTTTTTATTGACATATTAAAAACCTCAAAATTTATTTTTTGAGGTTTTTTCATTTAAATAAATTTGCACTAGAATCTCTTTCCAATACTTATTCCAGCACGAGGGTAATACTCTTCTATAATATCTGTATTAATAAAATTACGTCCTGCTCCTAGGTATAATTCAACCAAAAAACCATTTTTATTTACGAATTTCCCTCCTATTGCAAATCCAGCACCAAATCCGGTTTCAAATTCTACTGGTGGAGGTGTCCCAAAATAAATCCAAGTTCCATAGTTTATTTCTTCTGAGTAAAATGCCATGTTCCCTTCAATAAAAAAACCACTGGCTTCTTTTTTTCCGAAAAACATTCTGTAATAGGGCGTTATTCCATATTTCCACATACTGTTCTTCTCATTTAATGTATGCATTAATGAAATTCCAAGACTGGAATTTTCATTCAAAATATGCTCATACGCAATATCAATAGTACTTCCAAGAAGATACATTAGATTCAATTTTATTTCATTTCTAACTGTTTTTTCCTTTGTAATTTCAACTTCTTGAGAAAATGATCCTACGCTTATTAATAACAAAAAGAATACAGCAATTTGCGATTTGACTTGGCTCTTAATCGATTTCATAGAGTTTAGTTTTTAGTTAATATTAAACCTTAAGCATTACGAATGACCTTAATACTTCGTATTTTAAAATCATTGAATTCAAAAATAAAATCAATTAATGTTCTCATTATCCTAGAATTTCCATCAAATACAAATTCGGACAATTAACGATTATTTCGGACTAGTCAACTGGCCCTCAATGTTTTTCTCGATAACTAGAAGGCGTTTCTGAAGTGAATTTTTTAAACGCCGAATAAAAAGTAGATTTTGAATTAAAACCACATTCCAAACCAATTGCAACCATAGTATAAGAGGCAAACTCATCATTTGACAGAATTTCTTTTGCCTGTTCAACTCTTAAAGAATTAATAAAATCGGAAAAATTATAATTACTGTAAGAGTTTATTAATTTAGAAAAATGACTTTTACTCATTCCTAATTCATAACTTAACTTCTCCATACTCAATAATGGATCTAAGTAATATTTACTTTCAATAATATACTTTTCTATGACCTCATACTCTTTGATGTGTTTTTTATTTCGTGAATTTGTTTGTCCTTCCGCAAATTCATCATCGAATTTTGGAAATATCAAAACTCCTCCCGCCTCAATAGAATTTCGTAAAAAAATACGATCTTGAACTACATTGTACTTATACACTCCTTGATAAGCAATCCAATACAATAATATTGAATCTCCTAAACGTAATGGATAATAAGCAATCATGCTACCATTTATATTTGAAATAATAACGGCTACAATCCAAAGAATCATTAAAACACTCCCAAATCTAATAAACCACTTTAACCAATTTAAATTATCGTATGCTAAAATTGGAGATACTAAATCATTCTTTTTGAAAATTAATATACTCGCTTTAAAAAAAATGAATAGGCAAAATAAAACATTAAAAATTTCTTCAAAATTTTCGTATTTTTTAATTAAAGCATCGTTTCGGTTCGGTACATAATAGTAAACTGCAGAAATTAAACTTAATCTAAGAATCAATTCAAAAACAAAAACTAGTAAAGTTAATTTTAAAAAATAATTTACTTCTTTTTCTATTCTTAAAAAATGGGTGGAAAATGCATAAAACATCGGAAAAATTAGCAGATACCATGGCAATTGCAACTTACTAATAAAAAAATTAGATGGTATAAAATCATATTCTATAAGCCAGGCTTGTAAATTATTTAATGAAATAAAAAAAACAACTAAATTCAAAAAAACAATTGCTTTTTGAAATTTCTTTTTTACAAAAATGGTAATAAGGATAAATGTAAACCCTTGAACAACACCTGCAATTAAAAAAAAATTGATTACTGAAACAAGATTCATGATAGCAATTTACTAAAAAACTAAGTAATAATTTAAGACTACCAATTTGACCTTAAAACGATATTTTAATATTTTACACTGTTTTTTTGTAACAAAACAATCAACTCTTACGTATATATATTTGACACCTAAAAATTATTAGATGAGACAACTTAAAATTACCAAGCAGGTTACTAATAGAGAAACTGCATCATTAGACAAATATTTACAGGAAATTGGTAAGGTAGATTTAATTACTGCCGATCAAGAAGTAGAATTAGCACAACGGATTAAAGCCGGAGATCAAGTAGCTTTAGAAAAGTTGACAAAAGCCAATTTACGTTTCGTTGTTTCTGTAGCAAAGCAATACCAAAATCAAGGATTAACATTGCCAGATTTGATTAATGAAGGGAATTTAGGTTTAATTAAAGCGGCAAAACGTTTTGACGAAACTCGTGGATTTAAATTTATCTCATATGCTGTTTGGTGGATTCGTCAATCTATCTTACAAGCCTTGGCAGAACAATCTAGAATAGTTCGTTTACCATTAAACAAGATTGGTTCAATTAACAAAATTAATAAAATGTACGCTTTCTTAGAACAAGAAAACGAACGTCCTCCTTCTGCAGAAGAAATTGCTAAGAAATTAGATATGACAATTTCTGATGTAAAAGAATCTATGAAGAATTCTGGACGCCATGTATCTATGGATGCTCCTTTAATTGAAGGTGAGGACTCTAATTTATACGATGTATTAAATACGGGAGAATCTCCAAATCCGGATAGAGTTTTAATGCACGACTCTTTAAAAATCGAGATTATCCGTGCCTTGGAAACATTAACCCCTCGTGAGGCTGATGTTGTTCAATTATACTTTGGTTTAGGAGATGCACACCCAATGACTTTAGAAGAAATTGGAGAAACATTTGATTTAACCCGTGAGCGCGTTCGTCAAATTAAAGAAAAAGCAATTAGAAGACTTAAACATACTTCTAGAAGTAAAATCCTAAAAACATATTTAGGATAATAAAAAAGTAAAACGTTATAGAAAATGCCGAGCAAATTGCTTGGCATTTTTTATTTCAATTTCAATCAAACTTTTATGCACTTTTTAATTTGACTCCCTATCTTTGCAAAACATAAATCTTTTTAATTTTAACACATGACAAAACTAATTGCTCCTTCAGTACTTGCAGCAGACTTTGCAAACATTCAACGTGATATAGAAATGCTGAACACAAGTGAAGCAGATTGGATTCATATTGATGTAATGGACGGTGTTTTTGTACCAAACATTTCGTTTGGAATGCCAGTAATAAAAGCGATGAAACATCATGCTAAAAAAACGATGGATGTGCATTTAATGATTGTAGATCCTGATAGATATATCGAAACATTTAAAAGTGTAGGTGCAGATATTTTAACTGTTCATTATGAAGCCTGCACTCATTTACACCGAACATTACAAGCCATCAAAGCGGCGGGTATGCAAGCTGGAGTAGCGCTAAATCCACATACACCTATCAGCGTCTTAGAAGATGTAATTAAAGACATTGATTTAGTATGTATTATGAGTGTTAATCCTGGTTTTGGCGGACAAAGTTTTATTGAAAATACTTACAAAAAGGTTATTCAATTAAAAGACTTGATTGAAAAATCTGGCGCTTCGACTAAAATTGAAATCGACGGAGGAGTTACGGATAAAAACGCGCATCAACTAGTTGCAGCAGGTGCAGATGTTCTAGTTGCTGGTAGTTTTGTTTTTAAAGCAGAAAATCCAATTGAAACTATTAAAAACCTGAAAGCCTTAGCGAACAGCTAAATTTAAAGTGTTGCAGTATTTAATATAATCGGTTTTACATTTTTAGCATAAGTTCGGCCAATTACATAGCGCATTCCACCTACTTCAACACTATTGCCTTCAATCATATCAATTTTATCTAATGATATTGTAAAGGAGCGATGAATTCGTAAAAATTTATCAACCGGTAAACCATCGGTAAAACTTCCTAAGGTCTGATGAATGATATAATTTTCAGTAGTCGTAATCAGCTTTAAATAATCTTTTAAACATTCTACCACCAACAACTCATCAAGGTAGAGTTTTTTCATCCTTTTCTTTTCTAATTTTATAAAAATAAAAGGCTTATCTAACGTCTCATTTTGTACAGTTTTAGAAACTGACAATATTTTATTTACTTTATTTACAGATTTTACAAATCTTGGAAAACTAATTGGTTTTACTAAGTAATCCAATACATCTAAGTCATAGGTTTCTGCGGCAAATTCTTTATATGCACTTGTTATTATTATTATTGGCCTTTTCTCTAAACTTTTAATAAAACTTAAACCGTCTAAAATGGGCATATTAATATCTAGAAAGATCAAATCAACCGCATTGTCATTCATAAAACTCAAACCATCAATAGCGTTATTAAATGTTTCTAACAACTCGAAATTATCTATTTGATTTAAATAGTTTTTAATAACGTTTACCGCTAAAGGTTCATCATCAATAATTATACATTTAATACTCATTATACTTTTATTTTAAGATTCACAGTAAAGTTGTTGTCTTTATTTTCAATTGCCAAATCAAATTCTTCCTCCTTATACCCTAGTTCCAACCGCTTCTTAACATTATTAAGTCCAATACCACCAGATGCATTCATTTTTTTATTGAAGTCATCTGTATCTGGAATGGGGTTTGAAATGCTAAAATAGAGGAAACTCTGAGTTATATCAAATTCAATTTTTATTTTAACTTTTTCAATCGTTTTACTGACTCCGTGCTTAAATGCATTCTCAACAAAAGACAAAAGTAAAATAGGTGCAATTTTCTTCTCTCCTATTTCTCCTTTTATATTCATTTCAATTTCTAACTTTTCTCCATACCTCAAACGTTCCAAATCCAAATAATTTTGAATACAAACTATCTCATCTTGAAGACTATTTCTTTTTGATTTTGTTTCGTATAAAAGATATCTCATTAATTCGGACAACTTCAATACAACTTGAGGGGTCTTTTTTGAATTCTCCAATGCTAGGGAATAGATATTATTAAGTGTATTAAAAAAGAAATGCGGAGACACTTGAGTTCTTAAAAATAACAACTCTGTTTCTAATTGCATCTTTTCCAAATTTGTAACCCTTCTATGTTCAGCTATCCAATCCATGGTAATTTTAATAGAAGTAACTACTGCAACTACATAAAACTCTCCAATTGACATATCTAAGGCATAATTAGCGGTAAATGTATTTGTTACTTCAGGACCTTCTGGCCAAACATTATGACTTATTAAATAGTATGTTAGATTAAACTTAAGAACAACAACCGCAAGAATTGAGACTACAAGTAAAACTATATATGACAAATATTTTCTTTTAAAAACAAAATTTGGCATTAAATAATAAATATTAAAATACGCCAACATCATGTGTATTGGGAAACCTATCGCTGTTGTTTTTAAAGAATATAAAAAATCATTATGAATACCAGCCCAACGAATTGTATTTAAACTAAAATACAATAGCCAAAATATGGCATGATATCTAAAGGTGATTTTAAATGTTTTTGCAGATTCTAAATTTCTATATTGATCGGTTAATGGCACAGATTTGTTTTTTGTTGAAGTTTAGCAGATACGAACTGCCATACGTCTAAATAAGTTTTACAACTAGGTAAATTTATAAATATTTATAGAACAAACTAAAATTTGCGCAACTGTTGAAAAAATATTTTTCCATTATTTCCATTATTTTTTTAGTTCTGTATTCTTGTTCAAGGTTAAATGAAACAGTTACTGTAAAAAATACAACTCTAACTGACTATGTAAATCCTCTTATTGGGACGGGTGGCCATGGGCATACTTATCCGGGAGCAACAGTTCCCTTTGGTATGATACAACTAAGCCCTGATAATGGCACTTCAGGCTGGGAGTGGTGCTCTGGATACCATTATTCAGATTCTATAACAATCGGATTTAGTCATCTGCATTTAAGTGGAACGGGTATTGGTGATTTGTACGATATTAGACTTATGCCAATTAATAAAAAAGTTGATTTAACAACACCTATTAAATCGCGAGATGATATTCCTTATAAATCTAGTTATACACATACTCAAGAAGTTTCAAAGGCGGGTTATTATAGCATAGATCTCATTAATCACAATATTAAGGCAGAATTGACCACAGACTTAAGAACAGGATTTCATAAATACACCTATGCAGAAAATGACACCCAATCAGTAATTATTGATTTAGGCTTTGCAATAAATTGGGATAGATTGACCGAAAGTGGATTAAAAATTGAAGATAAATTTACTATTTCGGGTTACAGACATAGTACAGGATGGGCAAAAAATCAGAAAGTATTTTTCGTTGCAAAATTTTCAAAATCATTGAAAGAATATGACTTAATTGTTGACAGCAAATACGTTGAAAAAACAAAATCAGTTAAAGGCACAAAAACTGCTGTTCAACTTTTTTTTAACGATGTTAATAATGAAAGTCTTGAAGTTAAAGTTGGACTTTCATCGGTTAGTATAGAAAATGCTCTTGAAAATATGAGCGATCATATGGAACGTTTTGAATTTGATAGAATTAAGAATGAGGCTGAAAAAAAATGGGAACAAAACCTAAGCAAAATTCTTATTGAAACTCCTAATGACTCATTAAAAGAAATATTCTATTCCGCCCTATATCATACTCAAATAGCACCAGTAACTTTTAGCGATAAAAATGGTGCGTTTAGACAAAGTAATGACAGTATTTATAAAACTGACAAATTTGTTACATATTCTTCGCTATCACTTTGGGATACCTTTAGAGCAGAACAGCCATTACTTACCATATTAGATCCTAATCGCGTGTCAGATATTGTAAACTCTATGTTGGTATACTATAACCAAAATAAAACTTTACCTGTTTGGAATTTATATGGAAATGAAACCAATACTATGACGGGCTATCATTCCATACCAGTTATTGCCGAAGCTTCTTTAAAAGGAATCACAGGTTTTGATATTGAAAAGGCTTATTCCGCAATGAAAACAACTATGATGCAGGATGCTCGGGGACTAAGTATCTATAAAGAGTATGGCTATATTCCATATAATTTATTAGATGAATCGGTTACAATTACCTTAGAATATGCCTATAACGACTGGTGTGTGGCACAAATTGCCAAACTATTAAATAAACAAGAAGATTACAAATACTTTTTAAATCGCTCCAAAGCATACAAATACTTGTTTGATCCTGAAACTGGTTTTATGCGAGGTAAAAATGATACAGGTACCGGTTGGCACGAACCTTTTGATCCAAAATTTTCAGCACATAGGGTACATGCAGACTATACCGAAGGAAATGCATGGCAACATAGTTGGTTCGTTTTACACGATACGAATGAACTTATTAAATTACATGGTGGCAATAACAAATTCAGTAATAAATTAGAGCAATTGTTCACTGAATCCTCTGAAATAACAGGCGAAAATGTTTCTGCTGACATTTCTGGTTTAATTGGGCAATACGCGCACGGAAATGAACCAAGCCATCACATAGCTTATATGTTTAATTTTGCTAACCAACCCTGGAGAACCCAATATTGGGTCAGAGAAATTTTAAAATCTCAATACTTTGCTACACCAGATGGGTTAAGTGGAAATGAAGATTGTGGTCAAATGTCTGCTTGGTATGTCTTTAGTTCAATGGGGCTTTATCCTTACAATCCTTCTTCTGGACTTTATCAAATTGGTAGCCCATTATTTGAAAAATCTGTCATTAAAATTTCAGAAAACACTAACTTTACAATCATCGCTGAAAATGTTTCTGATAAAAATAAATACATTCAATCTGCAACCTTGAATAATGTTAATTTTAACCGAACCGTTTTAATGCATCAAGAATTAAAAAACGGAGGCACCCTACATTTTGTAATGGGTGATGCACCCAATAAGAATTGGGGAGTCCATTAATAAACGTTAAGCTAATTAGTTTTATGAAAATTTTCTCTGACAAAGGAAGAATACACTCTATTGAATTGATAACAAACAAGAGCAAAATCAGATTGTCTTGTCTTTTTTTACTTATGATATCAACTCAACTATTCGCGCAAAGTATGAGTGGTATTCTACCAAAATCATACATTGCTAATTACACCACGAACGCTATTAAAATTGATGGTATTGCAAATGAAACGCAATGGAAAGACGCAATTTGGACGGATGAATTTATTGATATAGAAGGTGTAAAAACTCCAAAATATAAAACCAAAGTAAAAATGCTTTGGGATGATGAATATTTTTATTTCTATGCAGAATTAGAAGAGCCTAATATCTGGGGAGATATTACAAAAAGAGATGCCGTAATTTTTTACAATAATGATTTCGAAATTTTTATGGATCCTGATGGAGACTCTCATAATTACATGGAGTTTGAAATGAACGCATTAAACACCGTTTGGGATTTATTCTTAACCAAACCTTATAGAAATGGAAACAAGATTTTAGATAATTGGGATATTAAAGGAATGAAAACCGCTGTTTTTATTGATGGCACCTTAAATGACTCCAGTGATAGAGATACTAAATGGTCAGTTGAAATAGCACTTCCATGGAGTGTTCTTTTGGAGGGCTCTTCTTCTACTTCTATTCCAAAAAACAATTATTGGCGAGTGAATTTCTCAAGAGTTAACTGGGATTTTGACATAAAAGATGGAAAATACTCTAGAAAAAAAGATCCAAAAACAAAAAAACTATTACCAGAATACAATTGGGTTTGGTCGCCCCAAGGTGTTATAAATATGCATGAACCTGAAAAATGGGGCTACGTATTTTTTGCTGAAAATGAAAAACAAAAAAAATCATTTCAATTAACTAATGACGAATATATTAGATTACAACTTTTCGACATTCATAATAATCAGCGAAACTACTACTCAAAAAACAAAAAATGGAATAAGGATTTGTTTCCAAAATCTTTATTAATAAAAGAAACTACTATAAATATTACCACCGAAACAACAAAAACAAGTTATGTGCTTTCGGTGAAAAGCCCCTTTACGAACAAAACCCTATTTATAAACAACGAAGGAAAATTGACTACACATTAAATCATGAAATTTCTAAAACCTATAGTTACTATTGTTGCAATCACATTATTTTCTTGTATAACTGAATCAAAAGTTTTCACAGAAAAAGATATTACTATAATTCCAAAACCTGTTAAGACTGAATTAGGTCAAGGCAATTATATCATCGATAAAAATACTGTTATTGTCACTACTGAAGGAGTAAATAAAAATACAATAACTCCTTTTACAAATCAGTTTAAGATTGTAGCAGGAACTGCATTAAAACAAGTCACTTCAGACAATAAACCATCATCTAACTACATTGAATTATTAATCGACATTTCTTTAGAAAAAGAAGCCTACAAATTACAAGTTACCAAAAATGGAGTTTCGATTTCGGCTAGTGACCATAACGGTTTTGTATATGCCATACAATCTTTACGACAACTTTTACCAACTGAATTCGAAAGTACTTCTATGCAGAATACCTCTTGGATCTTACCTGAAGTTACAATTGAAGATGCTCCAAGGTTCGCATACAGAGGTTTAATGCTCGACGTGTCTAGACATTTTTTCGACAAGGATTATGTCCTTAAAACTATAGATAGATTGGCCTATCATAAAATGAATGTGCTTCACCTTCATTTAGTGGATGATCAAGGTTGGAGAATTGAAATTAAAAAATATCCAAAATTGACCGAAGTAGGTGGATTTAGAGTAGATCAAGAAGATGCTGCTTGGTCAGCAAGAGATGTTAACAAGCCTTCGGACCAAGTGACCTTTGGAGGATTTTACACGCAAGAAGAAATTAAAGAAATTGTGAGCTACGCAACATCCAAGGGAATCGATGTTATTCCAGAAATTGAGATGCCAGCACATGTTATGAGCGCTGTTGCCGCCTACCCAGAATTATCTTGCTTTGAAACTCCGATCGGAGTTCCATCAGGAGGTGTTTGGCCAATTACTGAAATTTACTGTGCTGGAAAAGAATCAACTTTTGATTTTTTAGAAAACGTACTAACCGAAGTAATGGATTTATTTCCTTCAAAATATATCCATATTGGTGGAGATGAAGCAACGAAAACAAACTGGGCTACATGTCCCCATTGCAAAAAAAGAATGAATACTGAAGGGCTACATGATGTTGAGGAATTGCAAAGTTATTTCATTAAACGAATGGAGAAGTTCATCAAAAAGAATGGTCGAAAATTAGTAGGTTGGGATGAAATTATAGAAGGCGGTCTCGCCCCGGATGCAACCGTTATGAGTTGGCGAGGTGTAAAAGGAGGTCTAGAAGCAGCAAAGCAAGGGCATGATGTTATTATGACTCCTGGCACTCATTGTTATTTTGACCATTATCAAGGACCTCAAAACGAAGAACCTGTTGCTTGGGGTGGTTACACCACTTTAAGCAAAGTATATCAATTCAACCCAATTGTGGATTCTATGACAAAAGAAGAAGCGGCACATGTTCTAGGAGGACAAGCAAATTTATGGTCTGAATATGTTCCTTCAAATGAGCATTCGGAATACATGATATTCCCAAGACTTGCGGCAATGTCCGAAGCACTATGGAGTCCTACCGAATCTAGAGATTGGGATGACTTTTCTATAAGAATCGAATCTTTATTTGAACGTTATAAACACCAAGGAATTAATTATGCAGAAAGCGCTTATTTAGTTACTGAAAACACTGAAATAAATATTGAAAATAAAACAGTTCAACTGTTTTTGAAAAATGAATTCCCAGTTTCAGATATTCGTTATAATTTAACGAATGAACCTTTAGATAATTCTGCTATTAAATATACAGAACCTATACAATTAACAAAGACGACCAATATAAAAGCGTCGCTTTATAAAAATGATAAACCAATTGGACGAGAGTTTAATAAAACGATTAAATTTCATGAAGCCGTTGGTAAAAAAGTGACCTATACAGAAGAACCTAACAAACGTTATCAAGGTGTAGGAAACTTTAATATGGTTAATTCGTTAAGGGGTACTAAGAACTTTCATGATGGACAATGGCAAGCGTGGTTAAACAAGGATATGGAGATCGTTATAGACTTAGGAACTAAAATAGATATGAACAAAGTAACAGTTGGGTCTATGGAAAGTCAAGGACCTGGCATTTATTATCCAATTGCCGTAGAAATTTCGATTTCTAATGATGGAAAATCATTTAAAAAAGTTGGTGAAACAAAAAGAGATTTTGTTAAGAGTGGAGATGTTACTCTTAAAGATTTTGTTGTAGAATTCACAAAAACAAATTCTCAATTTGTGCAAATAAAAGCCATTAACTATAGTAATATTGCACCTAATGGTGGTATATTTTTGTTTGTAGATGAAATTTTGATAGAATAATTCCACATAAATAAAACCAAAAGACAAATCTCATTTCAAATTTTACGAAATGAGATTTTTTTTTTAGTCGAACCTTAACCATTAACATTTGGTAATTCATCGAAAAAAGACGTTTAAAAGACCATGTTTTAGTATTTTGAACAAAATTTATCATTGTGCCACAAAAAAAGTTTTCATTTTTAAAATTAGGTCTCTTCTTTTTCATTCCTTTTTGTCTCGTAATTCTCGTGAAAATTGGAAATAATAAAATGAGTTCTTCTGAACCTAGTTATCAGGAATATGCAAGTTCAAATGCATTATCTAAAACAATCGTACCTGATAAAATTGATTATATTTTTGATGTTAAACCAATTCTGTCCGACAGGTGTTACCTATGTCATGGTCCAGATGAAGGTACTAGAGAAGCAGGGCTGAGATTAGACATTAAAGAAAATGCTTTTGGCGCCATTGGAGAAAACTTAGATAGACATGCCATAATTCCTGGCGATTTAGAAAATAGTCAACTAGTGTTTAGGATTAACAATCCGGACCAAGAGAAAATAATGCCACCGGTACATTCTAATCTCACCCTTTCAGATTACGAAAAAAAGGTTTTAACAAAATGGGTAGAACAAGGGGCCGAATGGAAAGATCATTGGGCGTTTATTCCACCAACAAATCCTAACGTTCCGGAAATTGAAAACAACATTTTAGCCGCCAATGAAATTGATAATTTCATAATAAATAAACTATCTCAAAAAGGACTTACTCCTTCTGAAAAGGCAACAAAAGAAAAACTAATTAGACGAGTTTATTTCGATTTAACAGGCCTACCTCCTACGCTTCATGATTTAGATAGTTTTTTACAGGATCAAAGCGAAAGTGCTTATGAAAAAGTTGTTGATAAACTTTTAGCATCTGAAGCATACGGAGAACGCATGACTTCAGAATGGTTGGACGTTGCTCGATACGCAGATACACATGGATATCAAGATGATTTAGAACGTGTAATGTGGCCATGGAGAGATTGGGTAATTCATGCTTATAATAAAAACTTACCGTATGACGAATTTATTAAATGGCAGTTAGCAGGAGATCTATTACCTGAAGCTACGCTCGAGCAAATTGTGGCCACTGGCTTTAACAGAAACCATAAAATAACTCAAGAAGGAGGTGTAATTGATGAGGAATATCGTGTAGAATATGTAATGGATAGAACCAACACCACTGCTAAAGCTTTACTTGGTCTTACCATGGAATGCGCACGTTGTCATGACCA
Organism: Urechidicola vernalis; assembly: GCF_031846385.1. Taxonomy (NCBI): domain Bacteria; kingdom Pseudomonadati; phylum Bacteroidota; class Flavobacteriia; order Flavobacteriales; family Flavobacteriaceae; genus Urechidicola; species Urechidicola vernalis. The sequence continues at coordinate 248,306 of NZ_JAVRHV010000003.1, read as the reverse complement.
TAAGTATGACCCTATTTCTATGGAAGAATTTTATGGGTTCTATTCTTTTTTCAATCAGTTAAAAGAAAAAGGGCAAATTGGTTATAGCGAAATTCCAAAACCTAATATTGAAATTACACCAAAGGAAATTGAAGACGTTCTTTCGTTTATTAAAATGCCAGATTCTATTGAAAAAGTGAATCTTATGGTTATGAAAGAAGATGATGATTTTAAAAGAAAAACGCACATTTTAGGTAGAGGCGTTTACGATAATCCCACTGAAGAAGTTGAATTTTCTACACCGGCTGCTTTATTGGAATTTACCGACGAATATGATAAAAACAGGTTAGGTCTGGCCAATTGGTTCTTTGATGAAAAGAATCCGCTTACGGCTAGAGTGGCAGTGAATAGATTATGGCAACAGATGTTCGGTGTTGGACTTGTTGCGTCTATGGCAGATTTTGGAAATCAAGGTGATCTTCCTTCACATCCAGAATTGTTAGACTGGCTAGCAATAACCTATAGAGAAGATGGATGGGATACGAAGAAAATGTTGAAAAGAATTGCAATGTCTCAAACCTACCAGCAAACATCTAAAACAACTCCAAAACTGCAAACGACCGACCCTAACAATGTTTATTTAGCAAGAAATACTAGGGCAAAATTAACCGCAGAAATGATTCGTGACAATGCGCTTTCTGTTAGTGGATTGTTAGTTGAAAAAGTAGGCGGACCAAGTGTAAAACCCTATCAACCAGAAGGTCTATGGGCTGAAACTACATCAGGTCAAGGGCTTACAAAATACATACCTGACACCGGAGAAAGCTTACACCGAAGAAGTTTATATACGTTTTGGAAGCGTACTGTACCTCCTCCATCTATGACAACTTTTGATGCTGCCAGTAGAGATGACTGCACTGTACAACGTCAAAAAACGAGCACACCATTACAAGCACTTGTAATGTTAAATGACCCTCAATTAATAGAAGCATCTCAAACGTTAGCTGTTGAAATGCTAAACAAAAGTGAACTTTCCGATGAAGAAAGAATTACATCTATTTTCAGAAAAATCACCTCTAGAAACCCTGACAGTTCTGAATTGAATAATTTGATGGAATTTTTAGAAAATTCTGAAAACAACTTTAATCCAGAAACATCGAAAATTGAAACGAGCAACGAAAATATTGCTCCAGAAAAAATATATGGTTTATCAACTTTAACAAGTTTGGTATTTAATTTAGATGAAGCCATCGTAAAAGGATAATTATGGAAGAACATTTAAAGCATCATTTAAATAACAACAGAAGACATTTCTTAAAAAAGGTAGGGTTGGGAATAGGCGGATTGGCTGCTGCTTCTATGATAGACCCTTTTAATATGTTTTCTAAGGAAACTAGTGTTAACCCAACTGGATTAAATCTACCACATTTTGCACCCAAAGCAAAACGTGTAATTTATTTATTTCAAAGTGGCGGACCTTCTCAATTAGATTTATTCGATTATAAACCTATGTTGAATAAAATGAGAGGTCAGGACTTACCAGACTCCATTCGTAAAGGACAGCGATTAACGGGTATGACTTCTGGACAAGAACGATTTCCATTGGTTGGTAGTAATTTTAAATTTAACCAATATGGAGAATCTAGAGCATGGGTAAGTGAAGTTATGCCCTATACTGCTAAAATTGTAGATGAATTGTGTTTTATAAAAACAATGCATACCGAGGCCATCAATCATGACCCGGCAATCACTTTTTTTCAAACAGGATCACAACAATCTGGCAGACCAAGTATCGGTGCATGGATGAGTTATGGTTTAGGTAGTTTAAATGACAATCTTCCAACTTTTTCTGTACTACTTTCTAGAGGTTCTGGTAGACCGTTTGGCCAACCATTATATTCGCGTTTATGGGGGAATGGTTTTTTAAGTTCCCTGCATCAAGGTGTTCAATATAGAGCTGGTAAAGACCCTGTTTTATATTTAAAAGATCCTGAAGGAATGAGCAGAAGTGAACGTCGTAAAATGCTAGATCACCTTAGCGAATTAAATCAAAAACAAGAACAAGAATTTGGCGATCCTGAAATAAATAGTAGAATTGCACAATATGAAATGGCCTATAGAATGCAAACTTCTGTTCCAGAAACCATGAATATTGATGAGGAACCTGATCATATTATTCAAATGTATGGCGCCGACGCTATGATTCCTGGCACCTATGCCGCAAACTGTTTATTAGCAAGAAGATTAATTGAAAAAGACGTTCGTTTTGTTCAGTTATACCACATGGGCTGGGACCAACATGATAATTTGCCAACACAATTAAGTGGGCAAGCAAAAGATGTGGATCAAGCCACTGCTGCTTTAATAATGGATTTAAAACAACGTGGTCTGTTAGATGACACATTGGTTATTTGGGGTGGTGAATTCGGAAGAACTAACTACAGCCAAGGGGCATTAACGGATACAACTTATGGCAGAGACCATCATCCAAGATGCTTTACCATGTTTATGGCCGGTGGTGGAATTAAACCTGGATTTACTTATGGAGAAACAGACGAATTCGGATATAACATTGCAAAAGACCCAATGCATGTTCATGATTTACAAGCAACCTTAATGCACTTAACCGGAATAGATCACACAAAATTCACTTATAAACATCAAGGACGTAGATTCAGACTAACCGATATAGCCGGTCATGTTAACCACGATATTTTAAGTTAACCCATTTTTATGAGCAGACGTAGTTTTTTAAAACGATCATCATTTGCCACCTTAGGCATTTTATCGAGCCCAATGTATAGCAGTGCTTTTTCAATTGGAAGAAATGAAGACATTATCATAGGTCATAATTCGTACCAATATAAAGTTGATATGAATTGGGGGAATTTAGATCCAACCAAAACCCCTGTTAAGGACTGCCATGAAATGGTGCAAGATTCAAAGGGCAGATTGGTAATGTTAACCAACCACACAAAGAACAATGTAATTATTTACGATAAATCTGGCAAACTTTTGGAAACTTGGGGAACCAATTACCCAGGAGGCCATGGATTAACATTGCTTAAAGAAAATGGTGAAGATTTTTTATTGATAACCGATTATGAGAGACATCAAGTTATAAAAACAACTATTGATGGTAAAGTTGTTTTTGAAATTGACTTCCCTTCAGATAAGACTAAGTATCCAACCAAAGACGAATTTAAACCAACAGAGACTACCGTTCTACCAAATGGTGATTTCTATGTTGCAGACGGTTATGGAAATCAATTTATTTCACATTACAATCATAAAGGAGAATTACTAAATATGTTTGGCGGAAAAGGAACCGACAACAATCAGTTTTTGAATGCGCATGGTATTTGCTACGATGATAGAGATCCAAATAATCCTTGCCTACTAATTTCTGCAAGAGCTCAAAATGTATTGAAACGATTTAGTTTAGAGGGCAACTATTTATCATCTATTCCGGTTCCCGGGGCGCTAATTTGCAGACCAGTTATTCACAAAAAAGACATTTATTTTGCCGTTCTAAAATCTAAAGAAGCACCTAATGAAGATTCAGGGTTTTTATTAATTATGGATGAAAACAACAAAGTTGTTTCATGCCCTGGAGCAACGGTGCCAAGATATGAGCAAGGAAAATTAAACCAATTGTATCAAAGTATTAGGTTATTTCAATACCCTCATGATGTGTGTGTAGACGATGAAGAAAATCTATACGTTGCACAATGGAATTCGGGGCAATCCTACCCTATAAAATTAACTCGAATATGAGAACGATAGTTTTCTTAATAATAACTTTAGCGTTCATATCATGTAGTAAAAAAAGTTCTTCTAATTTTTTAAAAAAATCTGAAGTTCAATTGGTTCAACCAACAATACATATATCTAATCAATTAATTGATTCTTTTGTAGTCTTAAACGCAGAATTGAACTATCCGAATGTCGAAATTAGATACACAACAGATGATTCTGAACCTAATAAGGATTCAAAATTGGTTGATGGAGAACTGAAAATTACAGAGCCCATAAATTTTAAATTTAAAGCATTCCATCCAGAATTAGTGCCAAGCCAAACTATTACAACATCTCTTGCTAAAAAAGGAAAATCTATTAAATCAATTCAATGGATTTCAAGACCAAGTGAAAAATATTCTGGGTCTGGAGAAAATACATTGACCAATCATACAAAGGGTTCTTTAAATTTTGGAGATAAGCAATGGTTAGGGTTTGATAATAAAGCACATGCCACTGTCTATTTTGAAAAGCCTACAGATATTTCATCAATTGATTTAGGATATTTATCTAGTCCTGGCTCATGGATTTTTCCTCCTAGATTAATTAAAATTTCCATTTCAAAGGATGGAAACACTTTTATTTCAAAAGAAATTACTGAATTAAAGTCCTTAGAAAAAAATGTAAATTCTTCAATACAAATACTAAACATACCAATAGAAGAATCCGTACTTGCAATTGAATTAGAAATAGAAAATGAATCTGAAATCCCATCATGGCACGAAGGCAAAGGAAAAAAAGGCTGGTTGTTTATGGATGAGTGGATTTTTAATTAATTATTAAATAGATGCTGAAAAAATATATTCTCACATTTCTAATAGGGGTTATTTCTATCTCTACATTTGCAAATAGCGATTCTGAGGAACCTTCTAGACTAATTTTATTTTTAGGCCGGTTTCATCCATTGATTTTACATCTACCTATTGGAGCCCTTCTAATAACATTTTATTTAGATATTGTTGGACGATTAAAAAAACAATACCAACATAAGGCAGTTCATTATTCTTTAGGGTTCTCAGCTGTATTTGCAGTATTAACATGTTTACTAGGTTATTTTTTATCCTTAGAAGGAGGTTATGATGAATCCGTACTCGACTTCCATTTTTATTTAGGAATTGCAGCAGCGGTTATGATTATCGTCCTATTCTTTATGAGTAAATCCACTCAGAAGAATACAAGGTTACTTTTCTTTCCCTTTTTTGTTTTAACAATTGCATGTTTAAGTGCAGCGGGGCATTATGGAAGCGTCCTGACACATGGTGAAAATTTTATTACAGAATACGCTTATGCACCACAAGAAGAACCTTTAATTTTGGAAGTTGATAGTTTAAAAATATTCGAAAATGTTGTGTGCAAAATCTTAGATGATAAATGTATACAGTGTCATAATTCGACCAAAAAGAAAGGGGATTTATCTCTTCTAACGAAAGAAACCATTTTAAAAGGAGGTGAAAGCGGAGTTATTCTTCATCCAAAAGATCCGTTTGAAAGCCTAATATATTCGAGTGCTTTACTTCCAATTACAGACGATGCTCATATGCCGCCTGAAGGAAAACCTCAACTTACTAAAGACGAATTATGGGTGTTAAAATATTGGATTCGTAATAATGCAGACTTTCAGACTAAAATCCATTCACTACCTGTTAATGATACTTTAAAACGAATTGCAACAAAGTATCTTATACTCGAGAAAAAGAAAATTCCATTTGCATCGGATTCCGATATTTCAAAAGTTCAGAAATCGGGCTTTAGTGTTACTTCTATTGTTCCCAACAAACCTGAATTAACCGTTAAATTTTTAGGAAAAAACGCAACGAAAGCAAACCTAAAAAAATTAAACAATATTGTAGAACAAATTGTTGAATTAGACTTAAACAATTCTGGAATCTCAGATAACATGTTAGGAAATCTAGAACGTTTCTCAAATTTAAAAAGACTTAGGCTCGATAATACGGATATTGCGGATAAAACCTTATCAGCAATAACCAATCTAGAAGATTTGGAGTTTCTCAACCTGTACAATACTAAAATTACTTTAAATGGGTTAAAAGATCTTTTAGAAAACAATCCTATTCCAAAGATTTATACATGGAGTTCAGAAATTGCTAGTAGTGATGTGAGTAATATGGAAAAAGAATTTAATGTATCGATAAGCAATGGTGTTTTTGATGGATTTGTAGAAAAAGTAGCCTTAAAAAAGCCCGTTTTAAACACAGAAAAAACCCTTTTTGTTGATACTATATCTATTCGTTTAGAAACAAAAATGAGAGGTGCAGAAATTCGATATTCATTGGACAGTACACAACCTAATGAACATTCGGAATTATATACAAAACCAATAATTTTAAAGGAAGGTGCTTATTTAATGGCACGCGTATATAAAAACAATTGGTTACCAAGCGAAACATTAAATCGGAGTTTTTCTAAAATCGGAGTACAAATTGAAGATTTCTCATTAAAAGTTAATCCTGATAAAAGATATCCGGGAGCTGCAAAACTATTTGATTTTGAAGAAGGATCTTTAAATTTTAGAGATGGAAAATGGACTGGATTTAACGGATTAGATATTGAAGCAATTGTAGATTTAAAAGAGCAAAAATCTATTTCTTCATTATCTGTGAATTGCTTAGAAAACTTCAACAATTACATTTTATATCCAAATAAAATCTCTTTATACACTTCCAATTCCAAGCAAGGACCTTATAAATTTTTAGGAAGTACAAAAATTAAAAGTCTAGGACCATCCGCTATTGGCCATATAAATCGTTTCGTTGTAAAAATTCCCGAAACCAAATCACAATTTTTTAAAATAATAGTTAGTAATCCAAAAAAGTTACCCTCATCGCATCCCGCTGCCGGAGATAAACCTTGGATATTCGTAGACGAAATAATGCTACATTAACATCATATTAGAATCAACTTAATGAAACAATTCAAATTACACTTTATAGGATATTTAATTCTAGCCCTTTTTATTGCTTGTGATAAAACAACAGAGACTAAAAAGGTCGAATCAACTGCTCAATCTTTAGTAGATTATGTAAATCCACTAATGGGAACGGATTCTAGTTTTAGCCTTTCAAACGGAAATACCTACCCAGCAATTGCAACTCCTTGGGGAATGAATTTTTGGACGCCCATGACCTCCAAAATGGGTGATGGCTGGACCTATAAATATGATGAAAATAAAATTAGAGGCATCAAACAAACACATCAACCAAGCCCATGGATTAATGATTACGCTGCTTTTTCCTTTATGGCCACAACTGGAAAATTAAAATATAAGGAAGATGAAAGAGGTTCATGGTTTTCTCATAAAGCGGAAACTGTAAAACCTCATCATTACCAGGTGTACTTGGCAGATTATGATGTTACTGCTGAAGTTTCTCCAACCGAAAGAGCGGCACATTTTAAATTTACCTTTCCAGAATCTGATGAATCTTACATAATGCTCGATGCCTTTTTTAAAGGTTCCATGGTAAAAATTTTACCTAAAGAAAGAAGAATTATTGGGTATTGCAGAAACAATAGCGGTGGGGTCCCAGATAATTTTCACAATTATTTTGTCGCAGAATTCGACAAGGATTTTGAATTGAATCATACATGGGGAGATGACTGGAAATTGATTGAAAACTCAACTGATAACGAAGGGAATCATGTTGGTGCAATAATAGGGTTTAAAACAAAGAAAGGAGAAAAAGTACATGTAAAAGTGGCTTCTTCATTCATAAGCCCAGAACAGGCACAATTAAATTTAGACAGAGAGATTGGGACTGACTCTTTTGAACAAACAAAAGCAAAAGCAAAGCAAGCATGGGAGAAAGAATTGAGCAGAATAGAAATTGAAGATTCGAATACTGCCAATATTGAAACTTTCTACTCTTGTTTGTATCGTGTTTTACTTTTTCCAAGAAAGTTTTATGAATACGATGAAAACAATGAAGTTGTTCATTACAGTCCTTATAACGGAGAAGTTTTACCTGGTTATATGTTTACTGATAATGGTTTTTGGGATACGTTTAGAGCGGTATTTCCATTTTTTAATATGATGTATCCAGAATTGAATAGTAAAATAATGGATGGTTTGGCCAATACTTACAAAGAATCTGGTTGGTTACCAGAATGGGCTAGCCCAGGACATAGAGATTGTATGATCGGCTCCAACTCTGCCCCAATTATTTCCGATGCTTTCTTAAAGGGTGTAGACAATATGGATGCAGAAGTTTTATTAGAGGCCATGCTTAAAAACGCCACTGAATCTGAAGGTAGGCCAGTAAACTCTGTTGGAAGAGCGGGAATAGATGAATATAATGAACTAGGTTTTGTGCCTTACAATATTGGAATTCATGAAAATGCTGCACGTACGTTGGAATATGCATTTGCTGATTTTACCATTGCTAAAATGGCTGAAAAACTAGGCAAAGAAGAAATAGCACATAAATATTATGAACAATCTCTAAACTATAAAAACCTATTCGATCCAGAAACCAATTGGATGCGTGGTAAGAATAATGATGGCAACTTTATGACGCCATTCAATCCTTTAAAATGGGGAGACGCTTTTACAGAAGGAAATAGTTTGCATTATACGTGGTCCGTTTTTCATGATGTTCAAGGGTTGATAGACTTAATGGGAGGTAGTGATAGTTTTGTAAATAAATTAGATGAAGTGTTTGAAATGGCTCCAGAATTCGATGATTCTTACTACGGATTTACCATTCATGAAATTAGAGAAATGCAAATTGTAAACATGGGGAATTATGCACACGGAAATCAACCAATTCAGCACATGATCTATTTGTATAATTACGCTCAACAACCCTATAAATCGCAAAAAAAGATTCGCGAAGTTTTAACTAAATTATATTCAGCAACTCCAGATGGTTACTGTGGTGATGAAGATAATGGACAAACCTCTGCTTGGTATGTATTTAGTTCTTTAGGGTTTTATCCTGTAACTTCTGCGGTTGATGAGTATGTGATTGGAAGTCCTTTATTTGACAAAGCAACGTTACATCTGCAAAACGGAAATACTTTTACCGTTTCAGTAGAAAACAACTCAAAACAAAATTATTACATCCAAGATGCTACCCTAAATGGAAGGCCTCAAGAAAATAGTTTCTTAAAATTTGACGATATTCAAAATGGAGGTCAATTAAATTTTAGAATGGATAGCACTCCAAATAAAAAATGGGCTTCAAAACCAGAAAATGCTCCCTATTCACTGAGTAACCAACAGCCCATTAAAAAATAAATTTAAAATGAATAAATTTTCCATTTCGATTATACTTCTATTAGCTGCAGCATTTGTTTGTAATGCGCAAGAATTAACTGATTACGTAAACCCATTTATCGGCACCTCTAATTATGGAACCACAAATCCAGGACCAATCGCTCCAAGAGGAATGGTTAATTTAACACCATTTAACGCTGCGGGAAAACAAAATAAATTTGACAAGGATAGTCAATGGTTTTCAACCCCATACGAACATACAAATACTTTTTTAACCGGTTTCAGTCATGTTAATCTTAGTGGAGTTGGCTGCCCAGATTTAGGTGTGTTGTTGCTAATGCCAACCACAGGTAACTTAGAAACCAATCATTTTAAATATGGGTCTACGTACAAAAATGAAAATGCCGAACCTGGCTATTACAGGGTAGATATTGACAAGTACAACGTAATAACAGAACTTACGGCATCTAAAAGAGTTGGAATTAGTCGATATACATTTCCGAAAGGAAAATCTAATGTTTTATTGAACCTAGGGCTTGGATTAACCAATGAATCTGGCGCTATGGTACAAATAGTTTCGGACACAGAAATTGAAGGAATGAGAACGGTAGGTTCTTTTTGCTACAACAGTCCAGAAAATGCCTATCCCGTTTATTTTGTTGCTAAATTTTCAAAACCCGCAGATGAATTTGGAACTTGGAATACTCCTAAAAAATACGATGGTGTAGAAGCACAATGGATGGGTTATAATGGAAAAACCAGAATCATGAATAACAACACTAAAATGATTGCTGGTGATAGTATTGGAACATTTTTTACTTATAATTTTAAAGAGAAAAGCACCGTTGAAGTAAAACTTGGAGTTTCGTATGTTAGTATTGAAAATGCAAGAGAAAACCTTGAAAAAGAAACGATGAACAAATCGTTTGAGAATGTAAGAATCGAAACCAAAAACAAATGGAATGAAACGCTATCCAGAATAAAGGTTGAAGGTGGAACTGAAGAAGATAAAACTATTTTTTATAGTGCACTATATCATACACAAATACATCCAAACACATTTAATGATATAAATGGCGATTATCAAGAAATTGGTACGGGCAAAGTTGCCAATACCGACAGAACTCGATATACTGTTTTCTCATTATGGGACACCTATAGAAACACACATCAACTGTTATCTTTAATTTTTCCGAAGCAACAATCGGATATGATAAAAACCATGTTACAGATGTATGACGAAAACGGATGGCTTCCGAAATGGGAATTAAATTCGACTGAAACATTTACAATGGTTGGTGATCCAGCGGCAGTAGTAATAGCCGACACCTATTTAAAAGGCATCAAAGATTTTGATGTAAATAAAGCCTATGAAGCCATGCTTAAAAGTGCTGATCAAATTGAAAACAATCCCGTTCGTAAAGAATTAAAGGAATATTTAGAAAGAGGTTATATCACAGAAAAATCTACAAAGAGTGGTGCTGTTTCAATTACACAAGAATTTAATATTGCTGATTTTGCTATTGCCCAACTCGCAAATGAATTAGGAAAAGAAGAAGACGCGAAACGATTTTACAAGCGCTCTACTACTTATAGAATACTCTTTGACAAAGAGTTTAACCTTTTACGACCTAGAAGTAAAGATGGAACTTGGCATGAGCCGTTCAGTCCAGATACCGGCGCCAATTTTGTCAAAAACATAGCGTTTATAGAAGGAAATTCTTGGCAATATACCTTTATGGTAACTCATGACACTCCTGAACTCATTAAGTTAATGGGTGGCAAAAAAGGCTTTGTAAATCAGTTGGAAAAAGTGTTTAGCAACAAGCAATTTGACATGGCCAACGAACCTGATATTGGTTATCCATATTTGTTTAATTATATAAAGGGTGAAGAACACAGAACTCAAAAACATGTAAGCAACCTTATTAAAACACATTATAAAAACAATTCAAATGGAATTCCTGGAAACGACGACACAGGTACTATGAGTTCTTGGTTGGTGTACAGTATGATGGGGATTTACCCTATTATACCTGGCAAGCCTGTGTATACTATTACTAAGCCAGTATTTGATAAAGTAACAATTGAATTAGATACTGAATATTATAAAAATAATTCTATTACAATTACCAAACAAGGTACTGGAGCAATTGATAAAATAGAATTGAATGGGAGGAAGTCTGATTTCTTTATAAGTCATGATGAATTGGTAAATGGAAATAATTTAAACATCATATTAAAATAGCATAAAAAGATTTTCATCATTAAATGACAGTTGAAAAATTTAACATTTTGCTGGTTTCTGCATCTATAAACTATGAATAAACTTAGAAATAATATCACGCTACTTTCATTATCAATGCTATTCGTTGTGAATTTTTTTGGACAATCTTCAACTAAACTGACATATGGTAGTTTAAGTGATGTTGGATTAGATTCGGTAAAAATTTATTCTAAGGTCGATTCTATTATGACTTTAGGGATCCTGAACAAGGCCTTTCCCGGTGCTCAGGTTTTGGTTGCGAAAAAAGGAAAAATTGTTTTTCATGAAGCCTATGGTTTTCACACTTATGATAGCATTCAAAAAGTAAATTTGAATGATGTTTACGATCTTGCTTCTGTTACTAAAGTATTAGGCCCCTTACTTCCAATTATGAAATTAGTAGGAGAAGGAAGAATGGACTTGGATATTCCTTTTTATAATTTTTGGAAGCCCTGGAAGAATGATAAATCCAAAAAAGACTTAACTCTTCGAGAAATTTTAGCCCATCAAGCAGGGCTTAAATCTTACATTGTGTTTTTAGCGGAAGTGTTAAAAAAGGGTAAGCTAAAGCATCGATATGTAAGAACATCCTATTCTAAAAAATACAATCAACAAGTAAATGACAGTCTTTACATCAATAAAAATTTTCATAATAAAATTTATCGAAAAATCAATAAATCCAGGGTAAAAGAAGACAAGAAATATGTGTATTCCGGCTTGAGTTTTTTGCTCTATCCACAGATAATATCCGACATTACCAAAACCGAATACAGCAACTATTTATACGAAAACTTTTACGAACCCTTAGGACTAAATAGTTTAACCTACAATCCAAAAGCAAAGAATTCCAATCAATCTTTCATCCCAACCGAAAAAGATACTTTATTCCGTCATACAACGGTTAATGGCTATGTACATGATGAAAATGCCTCTTTGTTTGGCGGCGTATCGGGCAATGCTGGTCTTTTTTCAAACGCATTTGATTTAGCAGTAATTATGCAAATGTTAATGCAATATGGTCAGTACAATGAGAAACATTATTTAAGAGAGAAAACGGTTAAAGAATTTACATCAGTTCAATATCCAGAAAACGACAATCGACGTGGATTGGGTTTTGATAAACCACTTTTAAACAATTCCGCACTACCATTATCTGAGGCTTATCCAGCACCAGAAGTGAGCCCTGAAAGTTTTGGACATAGTGGATTTACTGGAACGTTTGTTTGGGCAGACCCAACACATGAATTGGTATTCATTTTTCTGTCTAATCGTGTATATCCAACAAGAGATAATAGAAACTTGTATAAATTAAATATCAGGCCAGCTCTTCAACAGGTTTTTTATACTGAAACCAACTAAACTTATTAAGACGATGAAAACTAAAACAAAACGACACCTAGGTAAAATTATATATTATAATCTTCTTTTCGTTTTAGTTCTTTCCTGTACTAGCAATTCAAATACCTTAGTTAATAATGGACATACCGATTATGAAATAGTACTGCCAAAAGACGCATCGAATAAAATTCAAAAGGCGGGTGAACAACTTCAATTTTACGTTGAAAAAATAACCGATGTCCGTATTCCAATCGTCAGGAATAATGAAGCGACCTCAAATAAAAATTACATTTATTTAAAAACGAATCCTGATCAAAAACATCAAATTCAAATTGAATCAATCGACAAAAATATTTTTATAAGTGGTTGGCATGAGGAGGCTGTACAAAATGGGGTTTATGAATTTTTAGAGGCATACTTAAATTGTAAATGGTACTCTCCTACAGTTGAAGATATCCCAACTTTAAAGGTGCTAAAACTAGCGCAATTTGAGTCATATTTTTACACGCCGCCAATAACAACAAGAACAGTACATTCTCGCTTATTTTATCAGAATGAATCTTTTGCTAATAAACATAAAGTTACCACGCTAGCATTCCCTAAATATGCACCTTCAGCAAGAGTTCATACCTTTCATAAATTTTTACCTGAAGAAAAATTCTTTGAGGAACATCCGGATTATTTTGCCTTGCGAAATGGAAAAAGAGTCCCAACACAATTGTGTTTAACAAACCCTGAGGTGCTAGATATTGTTAAGGATTCTGTATCCTCCCTTTTTAAGAGATATCCAAATTCTTCTGTTGTTTCTGTTAGTCAAGATGATAACCAACAACATTGTTTATGTCAAAACTGTAAAGCCATTGATTTTGAAGAAGGGAGTCCTTCTGGAACTATGATTCAATTTGTAAATAAGGTGGCGGCCGACTTTCCAGATAAAACCATATCAACACTTGCGTATCAGTACACAAGAAAGCCATGTAAAACCAAACCACTACCGAATGTTTTAATTACACTATGTTCTATTGAATGTGATAGAAGTGGCTCTATAGAAGAAAAATGCCCTGATTTTTCTGAAGATTTAAAAGGATGGGGGAAATTGACTGAAAATATTAGAATATGGGATTATACGACGCAGTTTACAAATTTCCTAGCTCCATTTCCAAATCTTCAAACCATCGAACCAAACATTTCCTTTTTTAAGGAGAATAATGCCAAATGGATATTTGAACAACATAGCAATAATCCGAGTGAATTATTTGAACTTCGATCATATGTTATGGCCAAATTACTATGGAACCCAAAATTAAAAATGGATGATTTAATTTCTGAATTTACAAATGGCTATTATAAAGAAGCAGGTATTTATATTAAAGAATATATAGATTTAATCCACGCAAAAATTAACGAGGACCCTGATTTCTTTTTGTTTTTATATGGCGATCCGTCTCAGGCTTTTGACTCCTACTTAAACTCTGATTTACTAGAACAATACAATGAATTGTTTAACGAAGCTATAAACGCAGTGAAATACAACGATGATTTAATTCAACGTGTAAATTCTGCGAAACTAGGCGTATCTTATGCCATTTTAGAGGCTTGTAAAAAAAGTATTTCTTCTAAATTTAGATTAGTTAATAAAGATGCTGATGACAATCCTCAAATTAATCCTTTCGTTAAAGAAGAACTGACCAATTTTCACAAAACTTGTAAAAATGAAAACATATCACTAATGAATGAAATGGGCTTTACGGTTCAGGAATATGTTAACAATTATAACATTGCGTTAGAGGTTGTTATGAAACCTAACAAAGGGTTAGGTAAAAAGGTAATCTTACTTACAAAACCAAAAAAATACGCAAATGAAAATCCACAAGTACTAACAGATGGAGCCATCGGAGGTAATAGTTTTTATGCGAACTGGTTAGGTTTTGAAGGAAATCATATGGAAGCAATTGTGGATTTAGGGCAAGAAATGCCAATTAGTTCTATCTCCACTGCATTTTTACAAGTGACCAATCATGTTGTCTTTTTCCCTATTGATGTGACCTATTCAATTTCTAATGATGGAAAAAAATTTAAACCTATTGGCATCGTTAAAAATGATTATCCTCTCATAAAAAAGAGTAAGGTAAATGATATTAAATATTTTAATTTAATTATTAATGAGGTTAAGACAAGATATATAAAAGTTTTTGCAAAAAGCATGAAACAGCCTCCTTATTGGCATCATGCGGCTGGCACAAAATCTTGGATTTTCGCTGATGAAATAATTATTGATTGATACGATTCAATAAAGTTATTTTATTATTCCAATCTTTTTATATAGTTTTAACATCTTCTAGTTTCTTAGTTAAAAATCACATCCGACCGTCATTTTTAATTAAAATCTTCAATACCCATGGGTCTAAAAAAATCTTTTGACAGTAAAGACAACATCATACGTGTTGCATTCTCACTTTTTTTAAAAAAGGGGTTTAAGGAAGTTACCATTACTAATATAATGGAAGTCACCAAATTGTCTAAAGGTGCTATTTACCATCATTTTAAAAGTAAAGAAGAAATTTACGCTGCAACTTTAGAAACTTATTATTTTGAGTTGTTACAACCAGATGGTGTAGATTTTAATTCTGGTAGTTTTAAAAAGGATATCGAAAGTTTGTACAATTATGTGGCTGAATTATTTCATAATATTGAGAATATATCGAAAAATGATTCAGACTATCCTATACGGAATTATTTTAGTTTTCAATTAGAAAGCGAAAAAAACACAGCCATTCGAGGGCAAACAACTCAGGCCGTTGCTGAGTTTAGAAAAACTGTTGAAGATATCGTTATAAATGGTTTTTCAAACCATCAAATTAAACCCGAATTGGATGTAAAAACAATCACGCTTCAGATTATCGGAATGGTTGAAGGGGTTGCTGTACATCATTCCACTCTTAAGGACAATGTAAAAGAAATTTTACTTAAAAAATACCAACTTGTATTTGATTCTTTTCTTTCGTTTATCTGCAACGAATAAATTGGCTCTCGACTTTTAAGCAACTAAACTACTCACAATAAGCAGTTTCCAAAAGTTAAATTTTGATTTTTTATTTTCTTAATTTTATTTTAAACAAAAAAAAATTTTATATTGCAACCGAACGAACGGTCGGTTTGTAAAAATTTTAACTTAATTTCTAGTTAAATCAACAATAAAAGAGCTTTGAAATAGAGAATTCCTCAACCGGAAAACCAGTATTAATAATCAAAAATTATTAAATTTATGAACAAACTATTACTAACACTATTTGCAATTGTTTATTCCATTGCAAGTTATTCTCAAAAATCAGTTTCTGGACAGATTCTAGATCAAGAAACAAAAGACCCTCTACCCGGAGTTAGTGTAAATGTCAAAGGGACCGAAAAAGGTGTCCCTGCCGATTTTGACGGTAATTACTCAATAAGCGGAGTTGACGAAAGTACAATCCTTGTGTTTTCATTTATTGGTTATAAAACTCAAGAAATTTTAGTTGGATCTCAAACTATTATAAACGTGCAATTAGAGATAGATGCTCAAAGTTTAGACGAGGTTGTAATTACGGCTTTAGATATTGAGAGAGACAAAGCATCATTGGGGTATTCTGTTCAGCAGGTCGAACCAGAAGAGTTTGCTGTTGCGCAAGAAAATAACGTAATGAATTCTTTACAAGGCAAGGTTTCAGGCCTTCAAATTACACAAGGTAATACAGGTGTAGATGGCTCTTCAAGGATTTTATTAAGAGGTATTACGACTATTGACGGCTCTAACAGACCTTTGGTTGTAATTGATGGTATTCCTGTTTCCAATAGCAGTAGTGGTGGAAATCCAAACGGAGGTATTGACCGTGGTGACGCTCTTTCTGACATAAACCCAGAAGATGTAGCCTCTATAACTGTATTAAAAGGTGCAGGAGCAGCGGCTGCTTATGGATCTTTAGGTATGCATGGTGTAATTTTAGTTACGACAAAATCAGGAACGACTCAAAATGGAATTGGAGTTACTGTAAATTCTTCTTTTAATGTGACTGAAATAATGTTAACTCCAAAATTACAAAACGAATATGGGATGGGTGCTTTCGGCGCTTTCTCGCCTATTGGAGGTGATGGAAGACCGAACTTAGACTATCCAAGTTCTTGGAGTTACGGACCAAAAATGGAGGGACAAGATTATGTAAACTGGTTAGGAAATGATGATGTGTTTTCTCCAAGAGAAGGCAACCCATACAAAGAATTTTATCAAACTGGTTATTCCTTTACAAACGGAGTTGCGTTTGAAGGAAATACAGACGAGAGTTCTTTTAGAGTATCCATAACAAACCAAAATACAGACGGAACAATCCCTAACAATACCTTAGATAAAAACACGATTAACTTTAGAGCGTCGTCAAATTTATCTGACAAATTAAAGATAGATGGCAAAGTAACTTATATAAAATCTAAAGTTAAGAACAGACCGGAATTAGGAGAAGGCGCGGCAAATACCGCACTTCAACTAGCCTTAATGCCTAGAGATATTCGTTTGGAAGATGCCAAAAACAATATAGAAGATGCAGACGGAAATGAAATAAAATGGAACTTAGACAACACATTTAACAACCCGTATTGGGCACTTAAAAATGTGTATAATGAAGATAATAGAGATCGCTTTCAAGGAGCCTTTTCTGCAAAATGGGATGTTTCTGACAACTTCTACATTACCGGTAAAACAGGTTTAAACTATGTAGTTACAGACTTCACTACTCATGCAGCAGCAGGTGCACAAGCGCAATACAACGGACTTGGAGGTTATTCTAATTCTAGCAGTAAAAGCACTTCATGGAACTCTGATATTTTAGGAACCTATACTAAGGATTTTTCTGGTTTCAACGTAACCGCTAGTGTTGGTGCTAATTACCGCTCTGATGGTGGTAGTTCAATAAGTGTTTGGGGAAGCGATGAAAAAGTTCCCGATTTTTATAGAATCTCAAACTATGCTGTAGTAGGAGATTCTGATTACGAATGGGAAAAAATTGTGTATTCATACTATGGTCTTGGTCAAATAAGTTATGGTGGTTATGTATATTTAGATGCAACTATAAGAAACGATAATTCATCTGCATTACCAGCAGATAATGATTCGTACTGGTATCATTCAGAAAATCTAAGTTTCTTATTTTCTAAATTCTTCGGAATTGAATCTGACACTTTTAACAAAGGAAAGGTTAGAGCATCTTACGCTAAAGTAGGTAATGACACAAGTCCTTATAGAACACAATCATCTTATAGTATTAATCAGGCAAGAACATTAGATTATACTGTGGCTTCTATTCCGGGGTCATTGCCAAATCCAAATCTTAGACCAGAAGTTTCTCATTCTTGGGAAGTAGGTACAGAACTTGGATTCTTCAACAATAGAATCCATTTAGATTTTACATATTATGAGACATTAACAGAAGATCAAATTATGGCTGTTCCAATTTCTGGAAGTACAGGGTTTTCTTCTTATACCACAAATGCTGGCTCTATCAAAAACAAGGGGTTTGAAACACAGTTAAACCTTGTTCCTATTCAGAATGACAAGTTTACTTGGGACATGGGATTATCAATTACCAAAAGTAAATCAACTGTTGAAAGTATTGATGAGTCCTTAGAGAGTATTACACTTAATTCTTTAATGGGTGTTTCTATAGAAGCAAGACCAGGGGAGGAATTTGGAACAATTTACGGACTGGATTATTTACGAGATAATTTTGGAACAAAACTAATTACTGATGAAGGGTTGGCGCAACCTGGAGAGCGCATTAAACTAGGCTCAATCAACCCAGATTTTTATGGAGGTATTTCTAATAACTTTAGTTTCAAAAACTTCTCAGTTAGAACTTTAATCAGTTATCAAAGCGGCGGTGAATTCTTCTCTTGGGGAAGAGGTTACCGACAAATGTTTGGAACGGACGCTACCTCACTTATAGGTAGAGAAACAGGAATCATAGAAGAAGGAATTAATGAAAACACTGGGTTTGAAAACACAGTACCAATCAGTCCACTACTTAAAAATTACACCAATAATTTCGTTAGTAACATCAGAAAAGATTTAATTTTTGATGCTTCAAATGTGAAATTTAAAGAATTGGTTATTTCTTATGACATACCTAAAAAGGCATTGAACAGTGTCGGTATCCAAGGTGCAACGGTTTCGGCTGTAGGAAGAGATTTGTTCTTTATCTACAATCCGAATGGAGATTTAGATCCTGATGCAAGTAATGGAAGTAGTCCAACCGCAACAGCGCTAGAACATGCTTCATTGCCATCTACTAGGACTTATGGAATTAATTTAAGACTAAACTTTTAAAATAAACTAAGATGAAAAATTTACAAAATATAGCATATAAGGTTTTAGTTATTTTATTGGTTGGATTCGTAGTAACATCTTGTGAAGACACTTTAGAAGATGTTCGTGAAAATCCAAACAACGTTACCAGTATAGATGACGCACCGTTATTTGCCAATGCGGCAAGAAGTTTATTTAATGGAACCTTAGATGAAGGTTCATATAGATTTGCTGGACAATATGGCCATTATTATGTAGCCGGAAGTACGGCAAGACAACCAGATCAATATACTGACGGTTTTGATGGAAATTACAATGGAATTTATAATGGCATGTATAGTGGTGTTATAAAACATATTGAAGAAGTTCTTGTTTTAACATCTGAACCAGAAACGGAGAACCCTGTCCGCCATGCAATTGCTGATGTGGTTGCTGCCATGGGATTTGCTAGAATTACTGATGGGTTTGGAGAAGTTCCTTACACCGAAGGTGGCAAAGGAAAAACAGAAGATATCTTAACACCAAAATACGATACACAAGAATTTATTTATAACGACCTAATTGATCGTTTATCACAAAGTATAAATGTTCTAAAAACGGCTGATCCAGCAATGGGATACCCAGACTCTGATCCTGTTTTTGATAATGATTTAGATCGATGGGTACGTATGGCAAACTCAATGCGATTGCGCTTAGCAATGCGAATGCGTTTTGTAAATCCAACGCTGTCTCAACAAGTAGTAGCACTTTGTTTATCGGAACCTTTAATGGAAGACAATGCACATAATGCTTATATGATAGAAACTGAAGGACAAGGAAATGCATGGTACGGAAGAAGAACAGGATTTCCTTCTATTAAAATGTCTACAATGTTTATTGGTCAATTAGAAGGAACTGCAGATCCTAGATTATCAGTATTTGTTGAAAAGGACGGGAATGGAAATTATACAGGTCAGAAAAACGGATTGAATGATGAGGCTTTTGGTCAATCAGATTTTGCAAGTAAGTCAGATATGGGAATTCCACTTTCTTCAAAAGACAGTAAAATTTTCCTAATGACAGCTTCAGAAATATATTTCCTTAGAGCAGAAATTGCATTGATTTATGACAACAACCCTACTGATGCAAATAACTTATACAGAATGGGAATTGAAGCATCCTTAGAACAGTGGGATATAGATGCTGCAGAAATCACATCGTTCTTGGCAAGCCCAACTGCTACACTTACTGGTTCAGTTGATGAGCAAGAAGAGCAATTAGGGACACAAATGTGGATTGCTTTAACGCCAAATTATTACGAAGGTTGGACTCATATTAGACGAACTGGATATCCTGTTATTGAACAAAGAACAGATCCTGATTTGGAGAAAGGTGCTACAAATGGAATCTTACCTACGCGTTTTTTATATAGTTCATTTGAGATGAGTTCTAACGGAACAAATGCTTCTGAAGCTATTAACAGACAAGGTGCCAATAAAATTGATACGCCAATTTGGTGGGATAAAAACTAAAAATGACAACGATGAAAAAATTTAAAAATATGAAATCATTCAAATTATTATTTATAGCCATTTTGTCATTAGCATTGGTACAATGTGATGACGACGATGATGATATGGTCATGCACAAACCATTGTCAGACTTTCAATTTTTAGTTGAAGGTTCGTTAGTAACATTTAATGGAAAAGTCTCTGATGATACTGATTCTTTTTCATGGGATTTTGGTGATGGAAATACGAGTGCAGAAGAAGATCCAGTTCATGCTTATGCAGCAGCCGGAGATTATGAAGTGAGTCTTACAGCTGTGGGTTCTGGAAGTTCTTTTACAGAAACAAAAACTGTAACCATTTTACCATCGTTAGAAATTCTTTTAACTGGTGGACCGGCAAAACCGGAAGGAAAATCTTGGAGATTGAAAGCGGCATATACTGCAGGTATTGAAGGAGCCAGTGGTGTAGAAAATAGTTTATCAATTTTTCAACCTTCTATAGATAATTTATTACATGCAGTAGGGTTAGGTGCTTCATACGAGGATACGTTTACCTTTATTCATGATGGTAGATATGTAATAGACAATAAAGATGGAAACAGTTTAATGGGATTAATTTATGCTAATTTTGAAAGAGGTGCTGATATTAGAGAAGTCTCTTGGGATCCAAATTTGGTACCATTGGCAAATGTATTATATACGCCTGCAACTGATGCAACTTGGAGTATAGATGAAGAAGATTTTTCTGTAATGGCTACTGACCCAGCAACAGGAGCGCCTTATCAGGCAAACTTCACTGGACATCAAAGATTAATTACTGGTGATTATTTCGGATTTAAAGATGCAAATGCCTTTACAATTATTAAAAGTATTGATGAAACAACTATGAATGTAGCCTTATCTATTGGTGCTGTACCGCATCCTGATTTGTACACATTCCCAACGTTAATGTTCCATTTGTCTTTTGAAGCAATGTAATTAACAAATAAAATTATTGAGCCGTAGAATCAAGGAACTCCAAAATTTGAAAGAGTTCCTTGATTTTACAATTTAAAAAATGAGAAAAATTAAAAACATATATCAACTCCTATTGGTTTCAATTAGTTTGATTCTTATGGCTTCATGCTCTAATACAAAGAGTAATGAAGAAAAGGAATACGTTGAAGTTAAAAATAATTCTAACGATATCACATTAAATTCTAATTGTCCGCCAGGATTTCAATTAAATGAAAACAATGAATGTGTTGCTCGTAATTTATACGATCAATATGTTTACGATACTTACGAGAACAGAGGTGTTGGTGGATTAAAATCTGGCTTACCAAAAATAAGAGAAGGTTTTAGCCCACAACAAATAGATTTAGGAAGATATTTGTTTTTTGACCCAGCCTTATCTGGCGATGGTTCTGTCTCATGCGCAAGTTGTCATGACCCGAACCAAGGCTTTAGTGATGGCAAAGCTCTCGGAACTGGAATACATAATGCAAAAATGAAGCGCTCCTCCCCCACACTTTGGAATGTTGGTTATTTAAAAAGTCTTTTTTGGGATGCAAGGGCAGGTAGTTTAGAACAACAAATGTTAGGGCCGTTGTATTCGGAAGAAGAAATGGGTAACACTGAAGAACAATTGTTTGAAACCTTAAATGGAATCGAAACATATCGCGAATTATTTGCAAAAGCTTTTCCAAATAGAGATTATAATGATAGTATTCAATTACATGAAGTTTATACATCTATCGCAGCATTTGAAACCTCTTTGATTTCATTAAACAGTAAATATGATCAATATGCACATGGGTATCATGAAGCATTGAATGAAAACGAAATTAAAGGATTAAATATCTTTAGATCATTTGTTGCGCGTTGTGCGGAATGTCACACGCCACCGCTATTTACAAATCAGCAAGTAGCCGTAATTGGCACTCCAGAACAAGATGGATTACCATTGGATCCTGGAGCGGAAATAACTTTTAACGACCCATCTAGAAGAGCAGGTTTTAAAGTACCTACTTTAAGAAATATTGAAAAAACAGCACCATATATGCATTCGGGTAAATTCAAAACACTTAGAGAGGCGGTTGAATTTTACACCAAAGGACGGGGACATGCCGTACCCGAAGGAGAAGATTTATTTATTCATTGGCATATTTGGGAACCGAATTTAACAGATACAGAATTAGATCGCTTAGTCGATTTTTTAAAGACTTTAACGGACGAATCCTTTAAACCAAGAATACCGAAGGTTTTACCTTCAGAATTAAAAACAAAACAAAACAACTCATAAAAACAAAAACCATGGGAACATCTAAAAAACCATCGATTGGAAAACGAATATTTTTTGCCCTATTATTTATAGGAGCAGGAATATTTGCTGGCTACAAATTATTTAGCCCAACTGCAGAAACACAATTGGTCAAAAACGCGTTGTATAGAAATGCAGGAGCTGGAGAAGCTGTATTAAATCAAGCGAAAGAATTTACTGGAGAAATTTTTGAAGTAAAGGATGGAGATTTAATAATGGATGCTGTAAAAAAAGCAAATGCGGGAGACTTGATAAGAGTTTATCCTGGAACGTATTCTGAAACGGTATATGTAGATAAAAATGATATTACTTTTCAAGGTATTATTGAAGATGGAGAATGGCCAACTTTAGATGGTAAAACAGAATTGAATGATGCCTTTTTATATTCAGGGAACGGTATTCATATTGAAGGATTCAAAATTACTAAATACAAGGGTAACGGAATTATGGGGCAAGCTGGAAATAACTTTGTAATAAGAAATAACTGGGTTATAGACACTGGTGTTTACGGTATTTTCCCTCAGTATGGCAAAAATGGACTGATTGAATACAATACGTTAACTGGTATTGAAGATGCTGCCATTTACGTTGGAATGTGTGATAATATAGATGTTTTACATAACGAAGTTTTCGGTAATGTTGCAGGTATCGAGTTTGAAAACTCGCGCCATTGTATTGCAGAAAACAATAATGTTTATGACAATGCCGGTGGAATCTTAGCATTCATTACTCCGGGGTTACCTATAAAAACTACTTATGATATTATTATACGAAACAACTTTGTAAATGCTAATAATCACGAAAATTTTGCTACTCCAGGGTCAACAGTAGCAGGGATTCCTCCAGGAACTGGAATATTAGTAATGGCTGCCGATGATGTTATTATTGAGGATAACATGATTACAGGAAACGATAATGTTGGTATTTTAATTACTGACTTTGAAAGCGGTGGCATAAAAGCGTCTAGAGATCCAGAATCTGAACCAAACCCAGATAATGTAACCGTTTTAAACAACTATATGTTTAGAAATGGCAAAAATCCAATTGGAGAGGTAAAATTATTAATGAAGGCTCAATTTAAAGACAGAGGTCCTGATGTGTTAGCTATTGGCGGTGGAACTGGTAGTACTATTGCAAACCGAGATCGATATGTAACTTTTGGTATTGGTAAATTTGGCAACCCTAAAATTGAAACTTCTTATGGCGTAAAATCTTTCTTATTAGATAAACCGGCAGAACATAGAGATATAACAAAAGAGCAATTGGGTGAGTTCACATATTACGGTGTTTGTTCTGGATGCCATGCAGTAAACCAAAGACTTATTGGAGTTCCTGTAGAAGTTATTCAAATGATTTATAAAGACAGACCAGAAGCGATGGTAGAATACATGAGTGCTCCAAAAAATTTAAGAGAGGATTATCCAGAAATGCCACCTCAAAATCATTTATCACCAGAAGCAAAATTGGCAGTTGCAGAATACATTTTAACCATTGGAAAATAATATTATTCAACCCTAAAATTTGATTTATTCCTTAATTTAAATTCAATAAAAAGGCTCCATTATGGAGCCTTTTTTATTTTAAAATTGATCTAATAAATAATTGATCAAATCAGTTGTTGTTACAATACCTACTAACTTCCAATCATCCACAACAGGTAGGGCATGGAATTCGTTATTCGCTAAAATATGAGCCACATCTTTAATAGTTGTAGTAGAAGAGACACTAACCAAATTTTTTGCCATTACTTGTTCAATGGTAAACATATTATAGACAACGGCATCCACCGTATTTTCGTCTTCATTAAAAGAATCTGCAAAACTGATACGAAGTAAATCCGTATAGCTAAGTATTCCGATAATTTTTTCACCACTTACTACAGGAATATGACGGATTTTATTTTCTCTAAACAACTGTTCGGCCTTCATCAGGTTATCTGTCGTATTTAAAGTTATTATTTCGCTTGTCATTATGGTTGATACTGGAGCACGTTTTTTCATGATATATACATTTAAATTATGTATAAAATTAATCCTCTAAATGGTTAAAAATCATGATAAAAGTCATTAAAACGAATTAATTAGTACTTAAATAAAGTAATTTAAACTTTTAGACCTCAAAACAATTATTAGTCATTTTTTTAACCTCTTTTAAAAGTAATTGATCGAAGGTATATTTAGTTATTAGAGAATGTTAGTGGTACAAAAAATATTATCCTTAAATTGTTGAAAAAATTCAATGCTATGAAAATATTACTTGCGCTTATCTTATTATGTTGTTTTTCAATAATCACCATTCATGGACAAGAAAAATCACTTTTTACACAAGAAGAAGTAATCTATAATAGAAAGCACGGTATGGCCTTAACAATGATAGTTTTAAAACCAGAAAAGGCAAATAGAAAAGGAATTGTTCAGGTAGTAAGTGGATCATGGTATTCTGGTTATTCGCAATTGGAAAATGAAATTAGTAATGCAGAACCATTTCTTGAAAACGGATATACTGTTTTTGTAACAATTCACAGTTCAAACCCTAGATTTGATATTTCAGAGGCTGCTTTGGATATTAAACATGCGGTTCAATACGTACGCTTCAATTCTGAAAAGTTTAACATTGACCCAAACAATATTGGAATTACTGGAGGCTCTGCGGGAGGGCATTTATCTTTGGTTGTAAATACATCTAGCGATATTAAAAATCTAAATTCCAAAAATCCCGTAAGAAGGGTTTCTTCTAAAGTGCAAGCGGTTGCTGTTTTTTATCCTCCCACCGACTTCTTAAACTGGGGGCAACCAAATGCATATATGAATTATTTAGAACATTCTCCAATTTTGGCTGAATCATACGTTTTAGGAGCCATGACTTATCACGAATATGACTCTATTAATGTAGTATACAAACCTATAGCTGATCCTAAATTACTTAAAGAGGTAATAACTACTGTTTCTCCGGCTCAATTGGTTAGTAAAGATGATGCTCCAACATATATTATTCATGGAGACATGGACCAGGTAGTGCCATTGCAACAATCACAGCATATTCAAAAAAAGTTCGACAGCATTGGTGTCCCATTAATACTTAAAATAAAACCAGGTGCAGATCATGGATGGCAAAACATGAATGAAGACCGACAAGAATTTGTAAATTGGTTTGATAAATACTTGATTGAGGAATGATTAATAAATGCCGAATTTTTTAAGAATCGACCATTGAATTTCCGGCAATAAATCCACCTGTCCAAGCATTTTGAAAATTAAAACCACCTGTTACGGCGTCAATATCCAACACTTCTCCTGCAAAAAACAAATTCGGGTGTAATTTGCTTTCAAATCTTTTGAAGTCTATTTCCTTTAAATTTACTCCTCCAGCAGTAACAAATTCATCCTTAAATGTACTTTTACCATTGGCATTGAAAACTCCTTTGGTTAATTGATTTGCTATTTCTTGCAGTGTTTTATTACTTAAATCTGCCCAACGATTTTGAGCTTGTACACCACTAATATTACCTAAACGCTCCCAAAGTCTTCTGGATATATCAGTAAAAGGAGATTTTTTTAAAACTTCTTTTTTGGGTTGTTTTCCCTTTAGTTCTTTCAACTCATTAAATACACTTTCCGTAGCACGAGATAACCAATTGACCTCAACATTATATTGGTAGTTTTTATCTGCTAAAATACGTGCGCCAAAAGCAGATAATTTCAATACTGCAGGTCCACTCATTCCCCAATGTGTTATTAATAATGGTCCTGAAGATTCTAATTTTGTTTTTACGATCTTCACCGTTGCGTTCGGAACCGCAACACCCATTAAATCTTTTAAACGGGGGTCATTTATATTGAATGTAAATAATGATGGAACAGGTTCGACTATTGAGTGTCCTAAAGATCTACATAATTCCCAAACCTTCGGGTTACTTCCTGCTGCAATTAATAATTTGTCAGCGATTAGGACATCAGAACTCGTTGTTATTTTAAATTGATTTCCTAAGGGTTCTATAGTAGAAACATTTTGCTGAAATTTCACTTCAACTCCTGCCTCATTAGCACTCTCAATTAAACAATCAATAATTGACTGCGATGAATTAGACACAGGGAATATGCGATTGTCGTCTTCAATTTTTAATTCTACTCCCCTATTTTCATACCATTCCATAGTATCACCTGTCATAAACTGATGAAAAGGTCCTAGGAGTTCCCGTTGACCTCTTGGGTAAAATTCCACCAATTCTCTTGGTGTAAAGCAAGCATGTGTTACATTACAACGTCCTCCGCCGGAAATCTTTACTTTTTGCAATCCACTTTTCCCTTTTTCAAGGATCATCACTTCTGCTTCAGTATTCGCTTCTGCTGCAGTAATCGCCGCAAAATAACCAGCAGCACCTCCACCTATGATTATTATTTTACTCATAAAATCATGTCATTATATGGGATTACTGTTTCAAACCCTTTTGATTTAAAATAAGCCGGAGTGCTATCATTACCCGTTGCCAAAACAAAATCTCCGCCCCAAGCACCTAAACTTTTAATCGCTCCAAAATAATCTCCAAAAACAATTTCTTTTATAGGTTTATTCTGAATTATTTCTGAAATTAATTCTTCATGCCTAACAATCAAATCTTCAAACCTCTTTAACTGATTACAATGAATCATTTGTTCTGTAATTTCATTTATCATATCAAATGCATTTGATTCCAAACCATTTCTTTCTCTATATCTTTTGATCCCCTTTTTACTATCTTGTTTTTGGTTTAGGTGAACGAAAAACAATTTATCGGCAAATGGTGGTTTAAAATCCAATGGAACGACTTTGTAATTGTCATTTAAAATTTGATAAGTAATTGGACTATCGTTTTGAGCACAAGCGATATCATAACCACTCCCTCCAAATGATTTTTGCAACAATAAAAACGCATTTACATCAGCCCATTGGGCAATATTATTAATTAATGTAGAGGATGTTCCTAAACCCCAATCTCGTGGAAAAGACAAATTTGTTTTAACCAATAAACCACCTGTTTCATTTAAGAACTTAGGATTCATTTCTCTTGACGCTAGTAATATTCTATGAAGCGTTTGCGCAATGGATTCTTTTGAATCCTCAAAATTAGCATCAAAAGCTTCATTTATTATTCTTAAATCTGGCAATCTAAATTCGGCTTGGAACCAACAATTTTCATCAACATCATAACTCTCCCAAACAAGCACTGGCTCTTTAATAGGTTCTACCACCAAATCCTGTCCATACTTGGTTGGAATTGCCAATGCTACTGCTCCATCTAAAACCAGATATTCGGCAGATAATAATAATTTTCCGTTACTATAGTATTTTTTCAATGATAATAGATTGCTGTCATTCTGAACATCGTGAAGAATCTTGTAAAAGATATCTCGCTTCGCTCAATATGACAATATTACTTATTCTTCAAATTATTATAGGCCTCCACAACTGCACTATGAGACACTTGCTTATTTGCAAAGTAATTCAGCAAATACGTTTTTTCTTCTTCCGTTGCATCTAATTGCTTTATTATATTAGATAAATGCATTTTCATATGTCCGTGCTGAATACCAGTAGTAGTTAGTGCTCTTAAAGCAGCAAAATTCTGTGCCAAACCTGCAACTGCAATAATTTCCATTAATTCTTTTGCAGACGGATTTTGCAATAAGTCTAAAGAAAACTTAGACAATGGATGTATACTCGTAAGACCTCCAACGGTTCCCAACGCCAATGGAATTTCAATCCAAAATTTAAAAACACCATTCTTTATTTCACAATTAGATAAACTCTTATATCGTCCACTTCTGGCAGCATACGCATGCGCACCGGATTCTATTGCTCTGAAATCATTACCTGTTGCGATGACTACGGCGTCAATTCCGTTCATAATTCCTTTATTATGAGTCACTGCCCGATGAGGCTCAGCATTAGCGATATCCACCGCTTGTTTAAACTTTTGCGCCAAAAATTCAGCGTTTTCACCATACAATCTATCCACAGGACAACTTACCTCTGCGCGCACCAAACATTCTGGAACATAATTTGAAAGAATGGACATTACTATTTGAATATCATCTTTCTCAAATTCTTCAGCAATAGCTTCTAAACACGAATTGATAAAGTTCGCTCCCATTGAATCAACCGTTTCAAAAGTAACATGCAATTGATAATAATTTTCTAGTTCCGAAGTTCTATCGCGCAACTCAATATCCAAAATTCCACCTCCACGCTTACGCATGTTTTTAGTTATGGATTCAGTCGCGGACAACAGGTCTTCTTTTTTAGATACAAAATATGCTTCTAAATCATTAAAAGCGCCATTATGCATAAAATGAACCTGTCCAATTTTAGTAGTTGAAAGCACCTCTGCTTTAAAACCTCCTCTTGTACTCCAAAACTTGGCTACCAAAGAGGCCGCTGCAACAACAGAACTTTCTTCAATAACCATGGGAATAGCAAACTCCTTACCATTAATAACAAAATTAGGAGCAACACCCAATGGTAAATAGAAATTTGAAATTGTATTCTCTATAAAGTCATCGTGTAAATCCTGTAATACCTTATTAGAATTCCAGTATTGATGCAATATTTCCTTTGTATTCTTTTCATTGTTAAAAAAGGTTTTAACCACCCAATTTAATTTTTCTTCTTTCGTAAATTTTGAAAATCCACTTACGGTTTTAGTCATGTCACTAATCTAAAATTGAAGCTTCAAAGGTAACTCAAAAATTAATGAATTTACTTTTGTGAAAAACTAAAAAAAAGAACGCGCATAAAATCAAAGGAAAATTTGTAACATTGGGTCGATTTACTACGTTCCATAAAATTTAATTACTTTTAGGGGCATTAAATCAAAAAAAACTGCTCTAAATAAAGAATATTACAATTTTATTATTTTAAACTTCAACAACACACTATGTCAGATACTGCCGTAAACACACAAGAACCTCAGATGTTCGGACACCCAAAAGGACTTTTTTACTTATTTTTTGCTGAACTCTGGGAACGTTTTAGTTTCTATGGGATGAGAGCGTTATTAACGCTTTATATGGTTGATGAAATTTTTCAATCACTTTCAAATAGAGATTATGCAACCGCTGTAGTCTACGCTTCATACGGATCAATGGTATATGCATCGACCGTAATTGGAGGGCAAATTTCTGATAAAATTTTAGGAATGCGTAGTTCGATATTTTTAGGTGGAATTTTAATGGCTGTTGGTCATTTTGTTTTAGCTATAGAAAACGATCTGGCATTTTTTTTAGCACTTGCATTTATTATTGTTGGGAATGGGTTCTTTAAACCTAATATTTCAACTTTTGTTGGGGCCCTTTATAAAGATGGAGATGTTCGTAAAGATTCTGGTTTTACTATTTTCTACATGGGAATAAATATTGGTGGATGGATTGCACCTCTACTTTGTGGTTGGCTTGCAATGGAATACGGATACCATTATGGATTTGGTTTGGCAGGAATAGGAATGTTAACCGGACTAATTTTCTTTTGGAGCGGAATAAAAAAGAATATTTTTGGAAATAAAGGATTACCTCCAAACCAGGAAGTATTTGAGAAAAAAGTATTTGGAATTCCTCAAAAAACTTTGATTCCTGTAATTTCAGTATTAGCTGTCCCTTTAATTGCATATATCCTTTCTGCATATGAAGCAATTGCTGGCGGCGAGACATTTTTAGGAGATGAAACGATTGTAGGTCTTCTATTTAAAATTATCGGAATTTCAATTCTGGTATATCTAGGAAAAATTATGTTCAATGCTACTTTAGAAGAACGTAAAAAATTATTCATGGCCGTTCTTATTACATTCTTCATGACCATGTTCTGGGGGTTCCATGAATTATCAGGAAGCGTTATTACCTTATTTGCAGCCAGAAATGTTGCTTTAGACGGAATCATGACTGCAGCACAAACCAATTCGTTAAACTCAATGTTTATCATAATTTTGGCAATTCCGATCTCCTTATTATGGGGCTATTTATCTAAAAAAGGATTAAATCCTAGAACACCTTATAAATTTGGTTTTGGGTTGATTATGGCTGGGGTATGTTTTTATATTTTATCTATAAGTAAAGGAAGTGCTGATGAAAACGGTATGGTTCCATTTGCATACTTATTGATAATGTACTTTATATTATCAATAGGTGAATTATTTATGTCTCCAGTTGGTCTGTCTAAAATAACTGATTTATCACCAAAGAGGATTGTCGCTTTTATGATGGGAATTTGGTTCTTATCATCTGCATATGCATTCCAAATTGTTGGATTCATTTCAAAACAATTGGCAATTGAAAGTACAGATGCTAACGTTGGCGGGTTAGATACTTTAGGTATTTACACAGATGGATTTGGCTTAATTGCCCAATACGCATTAGGCGCTGGAATTATTGTTGTTATTTTCTCTCCGTTAATGAAAAAACTAATGGGCAACGTCCACTAAAAAAATATTTAAGCCTTCTGAATTCTTCAGAAGGCTTTTTCTTTACTCTTAAATTTTAAAACATGAGCGCAACCTTAGAAAAAAATGAGTTCAGCCTCCTAGGCCATAAACCCGCCCTGTTCGTTTTATTTTTCACAGAAATGTGGGAACGCTTTTCATATTATGGTATGCGTGCCATATTCGTATTATTTCTTACAGCATCATTTACTGATGGCGGTTGGGAATGGACCCGTGAAAGAGCCTTAGGTCTATTAGGAATTTATACAAGTTCGGTATACCTAACACCAATTATTGGAGGCTGGATAGCGGATAAATTTACAGGTTATCAAAAAGCTGTAGCATTAGGTGCTTTCTTAATGACACTAGGCCATGCTTCGTTAGCATTTGAAACTGAAATTATGTTCTACGTTGGTGTAGGTTTACTAATTGCTGGTAACGGATTATTTAAACCAAATGTAACTTCTGTAGTAAGCGGATTGTATGATAAATATCCGGAAAGAAAAGATGGCGCTTTTACTATTTTTTACATGGGTGTAAATTCAGGCGGATTCTTAGGAGTTCTTTTATGTGGTTTTTTAGCGACTAACCTAAGTTATTCTTGGGGTTTTGGATTAGCAGGAATATTTATGTTCTTAGGGACGCTTCAATTTTGGTTTGGTCGTAGTATTTTTGAAAAAGTTGGTGTTGAGCCGACCAAAAACAATACTGAAGAAAAGGAAACAGAATTAGATCCTAAAATAGAGACTGTACCAGCAAATGTTCAGAGAGATAGATATATAGTTGTAGGGATTTTAGCCTTTTTTGTAGTGTTCTTTTGGGCGGCATTTGAGCAAGCCAGTGGATCTATGAATATCTTTGCCCGTGATTATACACAACGTGCTTTAACCGGCAATTCGGCTTTAACCTTTAAAATAATTGACACACTAATAACCGTAGTTCCATTAGGTATAATATCCTGGGTTTTACTAAAATTATTTGCTCAAACCTTTAAGTCTATATCCTTGTCCAATATTACGTTAGGAATTAGTTTTTTAAGTATTTGGGGGATTGCGATTTGGAAATTAACCGTCATTCTACCGGGCGACAAAGCAGAAATTGAAGCGTCATGGTTTTTAATTTTAAACTCCTTGTTTATTATTGGTCTTGCACCATTGTTCTCTAAATGGTGGGAAAGTAAATACAACCCATCTGCCGCCATGAAATTTGGAATCGGAATGCTATTACTTGGTATAGGATTTGGGGCATTGGCCTATGGGTCTAGTACTATTCCTCAAGGTGCTAAAACAGCATCTGTTAGTTTAATATGGCTCGTTTTGGCTTATCTGTTACATACAATGGGTGAACTATGTTTGTCACCTGTAGGGCTTTCATATGTATCAAAATTAGTTCCTCCAAAAAAGATTGGAGTTATGTTTGGCGTATGGTATTTAGCAATTGCTGCGGGTAATAAAATTGCACATTGGGTTGGCGGATCTATTGATGCAATTGTAGAACAGTATTCAATGTCTTATTTCTTTTTAATTTTCACTATTGTTCCAATTACGGCAGGATTGATTTTAATCTTGTTAAATCCATTAATGAAAAAATTAATGCACGGTATTAGATAGAATTCAATTTTTTAATACGAAAGCTCCTTTTTTCCCTGTATAGTGAAAAGGAGTTTTTTGTTGAATACAAGTTTCTTCCCATCTCTGAACATAAGACTTGTAATTTGAACCATCGGCAACAATAATTTTTGGTTGCAAACTTTCTAATACTCTTTCTAAATTTACTTTGGGAGATTCTATTAACACTACTATTAAAGGGTTCATTTCAGGAACTTTATACAGCCCCAGACTGTCAATAATCAAAATGGTTTGATCTCTAAACATATCAACTTTAATCATTTCATTTTTAGCAATCAAATCAATATTTCCAACTCCTAAGTTATATTGTTTTAATATGTTCTCCTCCAAAACTTGAGTCGAATCTAAGGAATGATTTATTTTTACATTCCCCCCTATTCTTTTCCCAAAAATTGACTGTCTAGATTTGTAAAAAACAATCCATTCATTTTTTGATTTGACATTGTATTCTTCATATATAACAACACCTTGTAACATCAAAATAGAACTCAGTAAAAACATCATTCTTGAAAAAGTCCATCTTTTAAAAATTGAAATCAATGCCACCAAAAAAAGATAACAGGCTAGCATTTTTAGTAAAGTCATCGGAATTTCTTGAAATAAAAAGGACTCCTGTCTACCAATCCAATCAACTGCTGAATTCATGTAACTAATAACTTCATTATACAATTCAAATAATTGTTTGGGTAACAGGTTTAATAAAGAAAGAATAATTACCAAAAAACCACATCCTAAAATAAAACCTAGAAACGGAATGATTATTAAATTAGATAAAAAGAACAATCCTGGAAACTGATGAAAATAGAACAAACTTAAAGGGAGAACTCCTAATTGCGCTGCTATAGAAACCGTTAATAACTGCCATAAGTAATCCGAGGTCTTGAATTTTGGTTTCCAAATATTATAAATTAAAGGTTGAATTAAAACAATTGCATAAACGGCTAGATAACTTAATTGAAACCCGACTTCGAATAAAAAACTTGGTCTAAATAGCAATAATACAAACATAGACATTACCAAAGTGTGGAACACATTTGTAGGTCGTTTCGATTGCCACCCAATGGCAACTGCTGTAAACATGGTGACTGCTCTTATAATTGAAGGCGACATACCCGCCACAAATGCAAAGGACCATAGAAACACTATAATCAAAATCAACTTTAATGATTTACCAAAACGCAGCCTTTCTATTGGCTTTAAAATAAAATTCAGCAACAATAGAATAATTCCAACATGCAATCCGGACAATGCTAAAATATGGATGGCTCCAGCATTGGCGTAACTTTGGAGTAACTCTTTAGAAACTTCACTTCGTTGCCCAAGAAGCAACGCATTCATAACTGCTAATTCGTTTTCTTTAAACCCTTGTTTTTCAAGTGCGGTGTTTATGCTTTTCCTAACATCTTCAGCTAGCCCAAGAAATGTCGCTTTATCACTAGTCAACATTAACACTTCACTTCTGTTGGAAGTAACTTGATGATAAATTTCTTTTCTTTCTAAATACTTCCTGTAATTAAAATAATATGGATTTAAGGGTTTGTTAACCTCTCGAAATTCTGGGTTCAAAAACAACCTATTATCAACATTATAATTGGGGAAACTATCTTTTTCTAGATTCAACAAAACCTTACCAAATAAGCTCTCACCATTTATACTTTCTATTTCAACAACATATTTGTTGTGATAATTTGAAGGTGCCAAAACTTCAATTATGCGAGCCTCTGCAAGATTACTTTGGTCAAGTTTATATGAATAATGATTTTTATAGAATTTATCTTTATGAATTGAAGTTGAAGTTATTCCAATTACTAAAACGAGCGCATATGCAATGAAATTAAAATGGTGTTTACGCTGAAATGTTTTATTTGAAAAATAATATGACACTAGTAAACAACTCAGTAAAATCAGAAGAATGGGAAATAAATATTTCGGTTCAACTTTAAAATTAGAGCCAACCAAAATACCAGCAATTAAGAAAAAACAAAATTGCCCGGGAACAAACCGAAACATCTTTAACATAGCAGGTTAAAGATACTTATTTTCAGCGATTTAACCTACAATCAATTTTGCAGCATTCTCACTTGCTCCTTTGCCACCTAACCTTTGCTCGAGATCAAAATAATCTTCAAATAGTTTTTCTCGCTGTTTTTCGTCTAATAATTTTTGCAACTCACCCTCTAATCTTTTTTCATTAAAGTCATTTTGAATCAATTCGGTAACTACTTCACGATCCATAATTAGATTTACCAACGAAATAAATTTGAGTGTAATAATTCTTTTCGCAATTTGATATGATAACCAACTTCCCTTATAACAAACAACCTCCGGCACTTTAAACAAGGCTGTTTCTAAGGTTGCAGTACCCGAAGTTACCAACGCTGCATATGAGACCGAAAGCAAATCGTAGGTTTTATTATCAATAAACTTTACATCGGTATCTTTTATAAAACCTTGATAAAATTCAAAGTCTTGACTTGGCGCCCCTGCAATTACAAACTGATACTCCTTAAACTTTGCAACCATTCTTAACATTACCGAAAGCATTTTGGTAATTTCTTGTTTTCTACTCCCTGGTAATAATGCAATAACTGGCTTCTCTGATAAATTATGTTCCCTTCTAAAAGCAACCTCATCAACCTGAGTTCGGTCTGAAATAGCGTCTAAAAGTGGGTGGCCAACAAAATTGACATTGTAATTATACTTTTTGTAAAAGGCCTTTTCAAAAGGTAAAATAACATACATGGCATCGATATCTCTCTTAATATCTTCTACCCTGCCTGCTCTACTTGCCCATACTTGAGGAGAAATATAATAGTTCGTACTAAAACCTTGCTGCTTTGCCCATTTAGCAATTCTAAGATTAAACCCAGAATTATCTATAAAAATTATTTTGTCTGGTTCATATTCAGAAATATCCTTTTTACAAAAACTTATGAAACCAAGAATCGTTTTTAGGTTCATTATAATTTCTGCAAAGCCCATAAAAGCTCTTTTTTTATAATGCAATACCAAGGTACCCCCAACTGCCTGCATTAAATCACCTCCCCAAAATCTAAATTCTGCTTTTGGGTCTTCCTTTTTAATAGCCTTCATTAAGTTAGACGCGTGCAAATCTCCTGAGGCTTCACCGGCAATTAAATAGTACTTCATGATCAAATAAACTTTAAAACTGAGACTGTCACTGCAAGAAGAATTGTAAATATCAACACACCCCTTGCTCTATAATCTTGTTTCTTTTTTATGAATACAAAAAACACAAACAAATTAGGAATGGCTGCTAAGGTTAGTACTTTACCATATAACTTTCCCTTAATTATAAAATCGATCGTTTCGTCAAAACCTAAATCCGAAACGAACTCGGCATATCCAAAAAATCCGGTAACGGTTGCAATAATAGCAACTACAAAACCAATGGCAATTTCTTTATTCATAAATCCCAACTATTTAAATTTTGAATTGCATGATACGCGGTAAGGTCATATTGAACTGGTACTATTGATACATAATCATTTTCTAATGCCCATTCGTCTGTATCTTCTCCTTTATCATGATTCACAAATTTACCAGAGAGCCAATAATATTCCTTTCCAGTAGGACTTTCTCTTTTATCAAAAGTCTCTTCCCAATTACCCTTGGCTTGTCTACAAATTTTAATGCCTTTGAATTTATTTTCTGTTTTCGGAAAATTGACATTTAAAACTACTCCTTCCGGAATACCGTTTTCTAAAACATTCTTTGTTATAGATAATATCTCTTCATCTAAGTGTTCAAAATTAGCATCTAAAGAATAATCACATAATGAAAATCCGATAGCTGGAATTCCTTCAACCCCTGCTTCTACCGCCGCACTCATAGTACCTGAATAAATTACATTTACTGAAGAATTTGAACCATGATTAATGCCAGAAACACATAAATCAGGTTTTCTATCTAATGCCAATCTTACGGCCATCTTAACACAATCTGCTGGAGTACCAGAACATTGATATTCCGTCTGTGGGCCATCATCAATTTTCACCTTGTTAAATGTTAAGGTCGCATCAACTGTAATAGCATGTCCCATACCACTTTGTGGACTATCAGGCGCAGCCACGACAACATCACCAATCGAATTCATTAATTGAATTAATTTTCTAATTCCTGGCGCTGTAATACCATCATCATTGGTTACTAAAATCAAAGGTCTTTTACTCATAATAACAAATCTACGTTATTTTAAAATAGTAGCCGACATCCAATTTTAACATTTTATAAGGAGTAGAAAAAAACGGAATTCTGTATCATTGTTTTTAAATCCGCTGATCTCATGAAAAAACTAATAATGATTGCGTTGTTTGTAAGTTTTATTCAAATAAACGCACAAACAAAAGGCGAAGATACTTGTCCATGCTGTACTGACAAACATGCTCAATTCGATTTTTGGCTCGGTAATTGGACAGTTTATAATACAGACGGAAAAATTGTTGGAGCCAATACTATTACGAAATTGTACGACAAATGTGTTTTGAAAGAGGAATGGATTTCAACAGGAACTAGCAAAGGGACAAGCACCAATTATTACAATAAAAGTGATAAAACGTGGAATCAATTGTGGGTTGATAATTCTGGCTATTCTTTAGAATTAAAAGGAAAATTGATAGAGAATAAAATGATTCTTAAGAGTGAATTAATTGAAGGACAAAAAGGCTGGTATTATAATCAGATTAGTTGGACTCCAAATAAAGATGGTTCAGTTACCCAATTATGGGAACTTTTTAAAAAAGATGGAACTTTGATTCAGGAATCATTTAGAGGAATTTATAAAAAAGAAAAATAACATTAGGAATTCACTAAAATCGTAGTATTTTAGTGCGTTACAAAACATTTCATTAGAAAACAGGAAGATTTATGAGACGAAATTTGAAATTTTTATTACCAATTATTTTAGCGGCTTTAACTTTAGTTAGTTTTAACCATAACAGTGTAACATCAGATGAGAAAGATAAAGTTTTAATCAATCTTCTAAGACATATTTTGTCTTCTGGACATTATGTAGAGCAGGATATAAACGATGCATTTTCAGAAGTCGTGTATTCAAGTTTTATAGAAAGTTTAGATTCTGGAAAACGGTACTTTATTCAAGATGATTTAAACGAGTTCTCTGCTTACAAAACATTGATCGACGATCAAATTTTAACAGAAGATATGACGTTTTTTAATTTGGTTTACAACCGATTTATGCTAAGAGTTGAAGAAGCAAAATCTTTTTATCCTGAAATTTTAAATCAGCCTTATGACTTTACCAAAAACGAAACGCTAAGTGTTGATTATGAATCTAACAGTTTTGCAATTGATAAAAATCAATTATATGACAATTGGAGAAAGCAATTAAAGTTTAGTACGTTATCTAGAATTCATGATAAATTATCTGATAAAGAAGGTGAGACGGAAGATGGAACTATGTTAACTTCTGTTCAACTTAATGATGCTAATTTTGAGGCTATAGAAAAAAATGCAAGGGAGAAAACTAAGGAATATTATGACGAGTTTTATGATAGAATGAGTGATTTTGATCATACAGATTGGTTTGCTTCGTATCTAAATAGTATTACAGGTGCATTTGACCCACATACTACTTATTTCCCTCCTAGAAATAAAAAACAATTTGAAGAGCAATTATCTGGTAGAATAGAAGGTATTGGTGCACGACTATATCAAAAAAATGATTACATCTATGTTTCTGAATTAGTTCCTGGTGGTCCGGCGTGGAGAGCAGGAGAATTAGAGGCTGAAGATGTTATTCTTAAAGTAGCACAAGGTAAAGAAGAACCTTTGGATGTTGTTGGAATGCGTTTAGACAAAGCCATCGAATTTATAAAGGGAAAAAAGGGAACTGAAGTAAGATTAACTTTGAAGAAAATAGATGGTTCTATTGAGACGATTTCGATTGTACGGGATGTCATTGAACTGGCCGAAACTTTTGTAAAATCAAGTATTATTGAAAAAGACAATAAAAAGTATGGCGTAATTAACCTACCCGCCTTTTATATTGATTACAACGATAGAAACGGAAGAAATTGTGCCGAAGACATGGCCCAAGAAATTGAGAAATTAAAATCAGAAAACATAGATGGTATTTTAATTGACTTAAGAAATAACGGAGGTGGTTCTTTACCTGCTGTTATAGAAATGGCCGGGCTATTTATAGAAGATGGTCCAATTGTACAAGTTAAGTATAAAAATGACGAACCAATAGTGCATAAAGACAGAAGTCAATCTATTTTATGGGATGGACCAATGGTGGTTCTTACAAATGAGTTCTCGGCATCTGCATCAGAAATTTTTGCTGCGGCAATGCAAGATTATAACAGAGCAGTTATTCTAGGCAGCAAACAAACATTTGGAAAAGGAACTGTGCAAAGTATTGTAGATCTTAACAGATATAAATATCCTGAAGATTTGGGTGGTTTAAAAATGACCATTCAAAAATACTATAGAATAAATGGAGGTTCGGTGCAGTTAGAAGGTGTTAAGCCTGATGTTATTTTACCATCTAGATATACTTATATGGATATTGGAGAAAAGGATTATGACAATGCATTACCATGGGATCAAATTAAAAAAGCCACCTATGATAAGTGGGGGTATTATTCAAACTTTGATGAGGTTGTAGGTAACAGTATCAGTAGAATAAATGATAATTCTCAATTCTTATTAATTGATGAAAATGCGAAATGGCTTAAAGAAGGGCAAGATGATAATACTATTTATTTGAACTATGATAAATATAAATATGATTTAGATAGTAGGTCTGAAGAAGGAAAGCGCTTTAAAAAGTTAACTGAGTACACTACTGATCTTACATTTAAATCTCCGCAATATGAGACAACCTTAATTGCTAATGATTCTGTATTAGGTCAAAAGCGTGTAGCGTGGCATAAAAACTTATCAAAAGACATTTACATTGAAGAAGGATTAAATGTACTTGATGAATTAAAGATAAAAAAAGAAGTGGAATTGGTTAAGAACTAATTCTTCTAAAAATATTTAAAAAGCCGCCTAAATGGTGGCTTTTTTATTTTATAAATGTAAATCTTATTCAAAATTTAAACGACAATTATCTGAATTTTAGTTCTTAGTCTAATAGCAATCTGTTAACATCTGAGCATTGGATTCTATTTTGTCCAATGTTAATGTTGCGCTGTTTTGCATTATCTTTTCTAAAACCTCCGTCACTCCCTTTTGCATGGCAACTGAACCGCACAGCATAAACACAGCTCCATTTTCTAAAGCAGTTATCACTTCACGCTCTTCGCTTTCAATAATATCTTGAACATAATTTCTATCCTGCTCTTTTGAATAAGCAATGGATAATTTAACGTTACTATTATTACGTATTTCTTCTAACTTGTTCTTATAAATCTTATAGGATTCAAAAGTTCTTCCTCCCCAAATAAAATAAACCTTTACATTAGATTTCGCTTCCTCTAACATCCCCAAAAATGGTGTAATTCCAGTACCATTAGAAATCATCCAAATCTCTTTCGCCTTTTTTGGCAAATGAAATTCCTCATTTTTTTCTACAGCCCCTTTAAAGGTAGCTCCCACTTTCATCTCACTTAAAAACGTAGAACAAACTCCTTTATCATGTTTCTTAATACTCAATAAAATATCATTTTCACATTTTGAAATCGAATATTGACGAATGGTACTGCTTTCAGGTGGAAGTATATTTAACAAATCTCCCGATTGAAACCGTGTTCTTTTTTTAGGTCTTAAAGTAATTAGAAAGGTATTATCGGAATTTAATAATGTACGTTCTACAACCTCAAATGTCTTTTGCCGCTTTGGTTTTTGTTGTAATACACTTAGATCCATCTGTAACTTTATTTCAGATGAAGCATTCCATAATTTCTCCCACGATTTAAAATCTTGTTGAGATTGATCATTGATTTTAACCAGTCGCGTTGCTTCCACAAAATTAGGATGCTGTTTAAATAAATTTTGAACCTCATCTGCAAATTGACAATAATTAGGGTAAGATTTTGAGCCAAATCCAACAATGGAATATTTCATTTGATTTAAAGGCGAAACTTCACTAAATATCTTTTGAAACTTTCTTGCATTACTCGGTGCATCTCCATTTCCATAAGTGGCAGTAAAAACAATTATTTGTTTCGCATTGACATAGGTTGAATAATCATTTAAAGAGGCTACAAAAACTTTCTTACCTACAGATTTTAAAGCTCTTTGAAAAATACTAGCAAATACATTAGTACTTCCGGTTTCAGAACCGATAAGCAACACGAAGTCACACGAATCCTTATCATCTACTTTTAAAACCACCTTCTTTTTACGTATCCTTTTTATACTCATTTTTAGTCCAGAATACATAAAAAACAACATGCTTAAACTAGATACCAATAGAATCAATGACCACAGAATACTCCCTTGACCTGTATGTAGCGTCATACTTAATCTTGAGGCTAAAGTCACAAAAGGAAAAGAGGCTTCACTCAATACTTTTCCATTATATTGATGTACAAACTGCTCCTTATCTTGTAGCGTTAATTCAAAATAATCTTCCTCATCTGGAGAAAAAGGAAAGACCAATTTTCTTATTTCAGAAAGTTTTAATTTGGTAAAGTCCTGAATTATTTCTCCAGTTTCATATTTAACTGTAGTATGTTTTAAATCATTATTAGGTAGTAATGAAAACTTTTCTGCGGAAAGATATACTCCGGTTAAGGCTAATATAAAAATGGGAATTAAAAACCAGCGTCCTAAAATAACATGGTAGCGCTGTCCCCAATCTTTTTCTTGGACTTTCGTAAACCATTTTTTTAAACCTCCTTGTCGTTCTGCCAACAAAAACAATCCAGTTATGGTAATGATGCATAATAGAAATGAAATAATACCGACAAATCCACGTCCAATAGATTTTAAAAATAAAGAGCGGTGGAAATTGGTTACAAAACTAAAAAATGATGATTGTGGTTTAACATCACCTAGTTTTTCACCCGTTATTGGGTCGATATAAATAGTTTCACTACTACCATCGAAAGTAAAAACCGAGGCTTTCACAAAATCATCAGAAGAGACTTCTATATCTAGGACTTCTTCGTAATTCTCTTTTAGAACAACGATTGTTTCACTTAGGGTTACCTGATTAAAGTCAGAAATTTTATAGTCTTGTATACTTTGAGAAATAGGCTCAAATGCTAAGATTGCCCCTGATACAGAGGCAATCAATAAGAATATTGCTGATATGGCAGCAACTAAGAAATGACTATATCGCCAAATTGAACCAACCATTCATTATTTTTGAGGCATTAAACGCACATAGCGAATAAAACCAGTTCCTTCTTTTTTCGAACTCAAATTTTCGGTAGTCAATTCAAACTCCAAATCTGCTACATGATATTCTTGCTCTTCTACAGAAGTTTCAAATCGTAATTTATGACCATTATCAATTGCGTCCGTTGGAATGTTAATTACATTCATACTGCGTTCACCACCAGCAATGGTTTCACCAGTAATGGCATCAATATTTGGGCGTTGCTTTCCATGAAATGCCCACCATTCTGTAATGTCGTTATACCACTCTTTATCATCTCCTTGCACATACAATGTTTCTTTATAGTTACCATCTGGATCTAATAAAGAAATAATTATATAGGCGCCTTCACCTTCATAATTAATCATTTGAACCATGCATTTAACACTTGTTTTGTCATTCATTTTTGAAAATGACATCAAAGTGAAAACTCCAATTAAAACAGTGATTGCTAGTTTTGAAATTTGCTTCATTACTTTAGGAAATTTAAATCAGTGTTAGTTTGTTGCAGTAATTCGTTTTCTTGAGCTAAATCATAAACTGACTCTTCAAAATCGGTAGTAACTGATTTATCGGCCCCGTTTTTAATCAGATATTCTAGTGCTTTTGTATCTATAGCTTTCATTGCTGCTAAATGCAATGGTGTTAAGCCATCGTCATTTTTAATGTTAATATCTACATCAAGAGATTGAACCGTTTCTAATAAATACATATCATTTCTTTTTACTGCCAAATGCCAAAGGTTATCACCTTTAGACTGTTGTTCTGTAAAATCCAATCCTGTCTTTTTCAGCACATCTAACTTTTGGTTAAACACCTCAACATTATTGCTACGGTATCCTGCTATTAAATAATGGGCCAATGAATTTCCTTCCGTATCTTTTATACTAGCATCTGCTCCATTCGATAATAAATATCCAATTACCTCTAAAGAATTTCTTTGTACTGCTTTCATTATCGCCGTTTGACCTTCCTTGTTTTGGGCATTTACATCAGCATTATGTTTTGAGATCAATGCAATATTTTTTAACGTATTCCCACTTGCAGCATTTATAAATGCTGTATTTCCATTGGAATCTGCTTGATTCACATCAACACCTTTTTCTATAAAATAGGTGATTAATGCACCATCTTTATCTCTTAATGCAGCCCAGTGTAATGGCGTAACACCATTCTTTGTAGTAATATTTGGATTTAATCCTAAACTTTCTAAATATTTAAAATCTTCTAAATCATTTATTCCAATTCTTATTCCGTTACTCGCATTTATAAAAGCATTTCCTCCAATATTGTTCAATGATTTATAATCAACTCCCTTCTCAATTAACAGATTTAAAAAGTCTTGATTTATTTTTTTGGAAGCATAATTAAATATTCCGTCGCCATTGTCATCTGTGCTATGAATATCTAATCCTTTAGAAGTAAAATATTTAATTAAGGTATCATCTTTTAAATTTGATGCAATGTATAAGAATACATTTGCTCCATATTTATTTTTTTGATGAATGCCTTCTTTATTATTCTCTATACATAAATCATAAATTCTAGTATCAGAAACGCCAGCACCAGCTGCAAAATGCATTACTGGAGAACCTTTATCATCTATATGATTCATATCTGCTCCATTTGCAACCAAATATTCCAACACTTCAAAATTCGATCTAAGAGCGGCCCAAAAAGCATAGGTTCTACCGTCGTGTGTATTCTTATTCACATCGTTACCTTCTTGCTTAAGTAAGTGTAGAATTATCTCATTGTCAACCTTATCAAGAATCGCAAAAACAACAGGGTCAAAAGCTCCACTATTCATTTCTGTTGGATCGTTTCCTGCCGCTATATCTTTTTTAACTTGTTCTAAACTTGGGTTCGATTTAAAATACCCTCGTTCCATAAATACATTCTGTGCAAATGAGGTTACAGATAGCAACAATGTAACAATAATTAAAGTTATTTTATTTTTCATTTTATACATTTTCTCAATTGCTCATAAAGCATGAAATATCTGCTGCAAATATAAAATAGAATCAATCTAAATAAAAATAATAAATAACTTTTTTTTATCCCAAATTTTCGGAAAAACTTAAACATCTTAAATAGTAAAAACCCCAATTCAACAAATTGAATTGGGGTTCTATATATTTATTGGGAAAATAAATTAAATTTTGATAAATATTTTTCGTTTATAAAGTATGTAAGCAACAAGCCATAAAAACACAACATGAGAAATGGCATAGGCTAAAGAACCATTTAAATCACCTAAAATGGGCACTAAAATATCGGTGTAATAATATCGCAACAATCGCACAGTATCTCCTGCTTCATTTGTAACTTTCATAAAACCTAAAATACCACCAA
Source organism: Urechidicola vernalis (assembly GCF_031846385.1). Classification (NCBI taxonomy): domain Bacteria; kingdom Pseudomonadati; phylum Bacteroidota; class Flavobacteriia; order Flavobacteriales; family Flavobacteriaceae; genus Urechidicola; species Urechidicola vernalis. Next base: position 203,828 of record NZ_JAVRHV010000003.1, on the reverse strand, counting down.
TCATTCCAGATAATACATAAATAAACAACGGGTTTGTTCCAAAATGAATAAATGGTATAAAGATTTTCTTTACTTCCTTTACGTCAATCAACCATAATAACAACGCCAAAAACAGCATTGCCAATCCACCGGTATAAACTACATACGAACTTGACCAAATTGGTTTGTTAATTGGAAAACCAAGATCCCAAATTTTTCCAAGAATTACCAATCCAATTCCAATAAAAATTAGTTTTTTAATTCCATTTAATACACTACCAGATCTTTCTACAATGCTTCCAGTAAAATATCCAAGTAAAACGGTTACAACTGCGGGAATAGAAGAAACCAACCCTTCCGGGTCGAATGGTATACCATATCCTCCATAGATATGATTTTCTCCAACTAACCAAAGGTCTACTTTTCGTACAATATTACCCTCGAGGTCATAAGTTCCACCGAAATGAATAATTGCCCAATAACCCAATAAAAGAATAATTGAAGCATATATTAATTGTTTCAAATCAAATTTCATGCATAGTATTGCCGCTAAAGCATACGCGATTGCAATTCTCTCCAAAACACCATAAACTCTTAAATTTTCAAAGTCAAAATTTGGAAAAGCGTTTAAGAACAGTCCAATTAAATAAATTAAAACAAACCTTTTGAAAACTTTTTTAAGCCCAGTTGAACTTAACCCTTTGCCATACTTTTTAAAGGAATACCACATAGAAGCACCCACAATAAAAAGAAAAAATGGAAAAACTAAATCAGTAGGTGTGCATCCATTCCATGGAGCATGTAATAATGGTGCATATACATGCGACCAACTTCCAGGCGTATTTACCAAAATCATTAGTGCAATGGTAAGCCCTCTTAGAACATCTAATGCTAAAAGTCGTTTAGTTGCCATTATTTCTTTTTCATTCCTACTTTATGCCCAACCGTAGCGTAGAATAATATAAATGCATAACAAGGAATCAAAATCCAATACCCCGATGTTGCAGCTTGAGCTTGTGCAGCTGCTTCTGAAATCCCTTGAACAATTAATTCCTCTCTTTTACCATCTACTAAATTTCCATAAAGTGGAGGGATAATTGCACCACCGGCTATTGCCATAATTAACAAGGCAGACGCCGTTTTTGTAAATCTCCCTAATCCTTTTAAGGTTAATGGCCAAACTGCTGGCCAAACCAAACCGTTAGCAAATCCTAACAAGGCAACAAAAATAACAGAAGTGAATCCTTCTGTAAATAAAATTGCAATTGAAAATAATACACCTAATACTGCACTTAATTTTAAAGCAGTATCTTGTTTTAAATATTTTGGAATTAAAAGTACTCCAATAGCGTACGAGGCGACCATAGCCAACAACGTAAATGTTGTAAAGAATTTTGCATCAGCGGTTGGAATACCTAATGATATACCGTAAGCGATAATTGTATCTCCGGCAATCACTTCAACACCAACATATAAGAATAATGTAATTACACCTAACCATAAGTGTGGAAATTGGAAAATACTTGTTTTTGTAGTTTCTCCATCTGCGCTTTCTTCAATTGGCTCAGCCTCTACATGTGGTAGCGGTGCTTTACGAATTAAAATACCTAGGATAACAAGTACAACTGCCATTACAATATAAGGAGTAACTACAGAACTCGCCATTTCATTTAACATGGCATCTTTCTCTGCTGCACTTACAATGCTCATTTTATCCTGGATACCATCAATCCCTTTTAATAGAATTGCTCCAAAGATTAATGACCCTAGAGCTCCGGCTACTTTATTTGCAATTCCCATTATTGAAATTCTTTTAGCGGCACTATCTATAGGCCCAAGAATTGTGATGTATGGATTGGATGCCGTTTGAAGAAGTGTCATTCCTAATCCTTGGATAAATATACCTGTTAAAAAGACCCAATATGTTCGTGCATTTGCTGCTGGAATAAATACCAAAGCTCCGATCGCCATAATAATAAGACCTAGAGACATACTTTTTTGATATCCTATTTTATCAATTACCTTAGATGCAGGTAATGCCATAAATACGAATGAAATATAAGATGCTGACGCAACCAAATAAGATTGAGACTCCGTTAGTTCATTTATTGTTTTCATAAATGGAATCAACGCTCCATTAATCCAGGTTACAAATCCGAATATAAAAAACAATCCCGCTATAATTGAAATTGGTACAATTGTGCTTTTTGGTTGGTTAGATGTAGAACTCATTAGTGCTTTTATTTAAATTAAGTTTGTCTAATAATATTTGACCACATAGTCAAATCCGCTCTAAAGTACCAATTATTAAATGAGTTAAAAATAAATTCTATTAGCGACCATTTTTAACGGTCGAAATAACAGATTTTAGACATAAACACAATTAAGCACGTGTTTACCCCTTTAATTCGGTTGTGTTTAGAATTTTTTGCTTTGCAACCTGAAGGTAGTTTCTCCCAATCGGGATTCTTCTATTCGCAATTTTTACAGAATTACCTTCCAAAAAAGTAATTTTATTAATTGCGATAGTGAAAGATCTATGAATCCTTATAAAGTATTCGCTCGGTAATTCTTCAGAAATACTGGTCATAGATTTATGAACCAAGTAATCTCCTACAGTAGTAATTACTTTTATGTAATCTTTTAAACTTTCGATATATAGAATATCATTCAGTTTAATTTTCATTAATTTTTTATCAACTTTTAAAAAGATATAGGGCTCTTCTTTTATAGAAACTTCCGAAGAAACATCTCGTTCTAAATTTAGCCTGTTTGTAAGTTTATTCACCGCTTTTAAAAACCTAGGGAAAGGAATTGGCTTTACCAAATAGTCTAAAACATTTAAATCAAAACTTTCTACTGCATATTCTCTAAATGCCGTAGTTATAATGAAATGTGGTTTGTTTGTTAATGACCTAATAAATTCTAAGCCATTCATCATAGGCATATTAATATCTAAAAAAACCACATCAACATCTTTGTTTTCAATGATTTGTAGCGCATCAATAGGTGAATTATAAACACCCACCAATTCAATTTTCTTAAATTCTTCTAGGTGTCTTTTAACAATACTAATTGCTAATGGTTCGTCATCTATTATTATACACTTAACTTTCATTAAATAGGTATTTTCAAAAATACTTTATAGGTGTTATCAATTATTTTAGTTGAGAGTTCAAATTTAGAATTATATAACAATTCTAACCTTCTTCTAACGTTTTTATTTCCTATTCCATGCTTAATTTTTTCATCTGTTCCTTCAGAAAAAGTGTTTTCTACCTTAAAAATCAGAAATTCATCATGATTATTAATAAATTCAATTTTTATTTGAACATTGTTATTCTTCTTTATTCCATGCTTAAAACAATTCTCTATGAAAGGCAGAAATAATAATGGAGGTACATTTATTTTATCAATACCTCCAGAGATATCAATCTCCGAATCAATATCTTCTCCAAATCTTAATCGTTCTAAATCTATATAATTATTAATATAAGTAATCGCATCAAATAATCGAACATGAGACTCACGCACATCATATAAAATGTATTCCATAATGTCAGACAACTTCAAAATAACACTCGGTGTATCATCTGATTTTGCCAATGCTAAAGCATATAAATTATTGAGCGTGTTAAAGAAAAAATGTGGCTGCATTTGAGATTTTAAAAAATCTAATTCAGTACGCAGTTGCATTTCCTGAAGTCGTTCTACTCGCTTCCGCTCATGTATCCAATCTGCAGTTAGTTTTATAGCAGTAAAGAGGGCTGTATGACCAATACCTATGGTAAATACTTCCACAACATGATTAAAAGAAAACCCCGTTTCCTCATCTGTAGATTCAGGCCACACATCTGGGTTTATCCAAAAATAAATACATGCCGTTCTAACTATATACCAAACACATAACAAAAGAAAAAACAATAGAACATACCTCTTATATTTTTTCTTTAGAATAAATTCTGGAATGAGATAATAAATATTGACATAAACCAAAATCATAGTAAAGAAAACCGTAACTAGGTTAGATTGAAAAGAATACCAATAATCTTCATATCTGCTTCCCCATCTTATTACTTCAAAAATGAAGTAGGAAATCCAAAACATGATATGATACCTCCTTGGTATGGATCTATTTGAATTATTTGTAAAATTAATTTTCAAGAATTACATTTTTCTAGTTTTCAAATTTGATGAAATTAATTTTAAATTGACCTTTTATTCTTAATAAATTCAATTTTCATATACATTACAAAGCAAAAACATTAATACGACCTTTTCTGTATTCTATTGTTTTATTAATGTTGTTTATAGATTTTTCTTTTCTTCACTTTGGCTTACAAGTATTTTTGCAATTAAAATATATATAGTTATGGTTTCTAACAATATCAATTACAAGCCTGCAGGTCAATTCGAAGACACGCGATTTGAAAAAATTCACAATGTAATTTTCTCTAGTTCAGACGAAGCATCAATTTGTGTTGCCCATGAAATTGCAGATTTGATAAAAAGTAAACAAGCAAAAAATGAAGTTTGCGTGCTAGGATTAGCAACGGGTTCTTCTCCAATTCGTGTTTATGAAGAATTGGTTAGAATGCATAAAGAAGAAGGGTTGAGTTTTTCTAATGTAGTTTCTTTTAATTTGGATGAATATTATCCAATGGAAAAAAACAGCATTCATAGTTACCACTATTTTATGCACGAGCATTTATTTAACCATATAGATATTCCTGCTGAAAATGTGAATATTCCAAGTGGTACAGTTTCTACAGAAGAATTACATCAATATTGTATAGACTATGATTTAAAAATAAACGATTACGGTGGCTTAGATTTCCAATTATTAGGAATTGGTAGAACTGGGCATATTGGATTTAACGAACCTGGGTCACATTATAACTCAGGTACAAGAAGCATTACATTAGACCATATTACACGTGTAGATGCTGCGCCGTCGTTTTTAGGAATAGATAATGTTCCTAAAAAAGCCATTACAATGGGTATTGGTACGGTAAAAAAAGCAAAGAGAATTGTGTTATTAGGATGGGGTGCTAATAAAGCTTCCATTTTAAAGGAAACCATAGAAGGAGAAATATCATCTGAAGTACCAGCAACGTATTTACAAGAACATCATAATACCACTTTTGTAATTAACAAAGAAGCCTCTGAAGAGTTAACGCGTTTTAAAACTCCTTGGCTAGTTGGTCCTTGTATTTGGGATGACGAAATAATTGGGAAAGCGATTGTTTGGCTGTGTGAAGTTACCGGAAAATCAATTTTAAGACTAACGGACAAAGATTACAACGACAACGGAATGTCGAACTTATTGGCTGAAGGAGGATCTGCTTATGATCTAAACATAAAAATGTTTAACCAATTACAGCATACTATTACTGGTTGGCCAGGTGGAAAACCAAATGCTGATGACACTTCGCGACCAGAAAGAGCACAACCAGAAAAGAAAAGAGTGATTATTTTCAGTCCACATCCTGATGATGACGTCATCTCAATGGGAGGGACTTTTGACAGATTAGTTGAGCAAGGTCACGATGTTCATGTAGTTTATCAAACTTCAGGAAACATAGCCGTATCCGATGAAGAAGCATTGAAATTTGCTGAAGTAATGAAGGATATCTCTCCGAACAATGGAATATCAGATTCAATTATAGAAAGTATCAATAGAAAAACGACTAAATATGAAGACCATATTGATGTACGTAATTTAAAAGGTTTGATTAGAAGAAGAGAATCTTTGGCTGCCACTCGTTTTGTTGGTGTTCCTGATGAAAATATACATTTTCTAGATCTTCCATTCTACGAAACTGGAACGGTAAAGAAAAACCCAGTTGGAGAAGCTGATATCGAAATTGTTGCTAACAAAATTGATGAGATTAAACCACATCAAATTTATGCAGCAGGTGATTTAGCAGATCCTCATGGAACACATAAAGTTTGTTTAGATGCTATTTTTGCAGCCTTAGAAAACTTGAAACACAATGATTATATGAATGATTGTTGGGTCTGGTTATATAGAGGAGCTTGGCATGAATGGGACATTCACCAGATTGAAATGGCTGTCCCTATGAGTCCTGATCAAGTATTAAAGAAAAGAAAAGCTATTTTCTATCACCAGTCTCAAAAAGATGGCGTTATGTTCCAAGGAAGTGACACCCGAGAATTCTGGGTGAGAGCAGAAGATAGAAATAGCGATACAGCCAAAAAATATCAATCTTTAGGACTGGCAGATTATGCTGCACTTGAAGCCTTTAAACGTTACCATTTCTAAACACCTCATATAAAAATGAAAAATACATTGATTAAAAAATACATTTTATTAATTGCAATTGTAGCAATTGGAATTTCTTGTACTAAAGAATCGGAATCGACAGATTTAAGTTCTGCAAATTTAATTCCAATACCTCTAAAAATTGAAGCGACTGCAAAAGAATTTAAACTGAATTCAAATACAGTGATTTCAACATCAGGAGATATTGATTTTAAAAAGGTTGGAGAGTTTCTATCAGAGAAACTAAGCCATCATAACTCACTCGATATCAAAATTGAGGAAAGTGCAAAAAAGAATGTAATCAATATTATTAAAGATGAAAATTACGGATTGACATCTAACGAAAGTTATGAATTGATTGTTGACGAAAATGCGATTACAATTAAAGCGTCTTCAGATGAAGGTGCATTTAGAGCAATTCAGACTTTAAGACAATTAATTCCAATAGAAGCAAACCCAAATGGAGAAAGAATTGTTTCCACGGGAAAAATTTTAGATGAACCAAATTATGGCTATAGAGGCTCTATGTTAGATGTTGCAAGGCATTTCTTTCCAAAAGAAGATGTTTTCAAATATATCGATGCAATGGCTTACTATAAAATGAATGTATTGCATTTACATTTATCGGATGACCAAGGTTGGAGAATTGAAATAAAATCTTGGCCTGATTTAACAGCAGTTGGTGGGCATACGCAAGTTGGTGGAGAAGCTGGTGGTTTTTATACACAAGAGGATTATACGGAAATAGTAAATTATGCCGCAAAACATCATATTACTGTAATTCCTGAAATCGATATGCCGGGTCATACTTATGCTGCTTCTGTTGCATACCCTCATTTAAATGGTGCAAAAAAATCTATCGAAGTATTAGACAATCCAACACCGGATAGAAGAACTCTATTATATACCGGAATTGAAGTTGGATTCAGCACATTTGATGCAAGAAAAGAAACGACATATGAATTTGTTGATGATGTTGTTAGAGAAATTTCTGAGTTAACTCCTGGACCATATTTCCATATGGGTGGAGATGAAAGTCATGTAACAAGTGATGAAGACTATGATTATTTTGTTGAACGCGTTGGAGAAATAGTTCGTAAATATGACAAAAGAATGATTGGTTGGGATGAAGTTGCAAGAGTAGACAAAGACCCAAATTCTGTTGTTCAATTTTGGGATAAAGAAGACAATGCTAAAATGGCGAAAGATAAGGGGATGAAAATCATCATGTCTCCTGCAAAAAAAGCGTACTTAGATATGAAATACGATACCTTATCAAAATTCGGTTTACATTGGGCTGCTTATATACCAGTTGATGTGTCTTATAAATGGACTCCAGAAAAATATGTTGAAGGGATATCAAAAGAGAATATTTTAGGAGTAGAAGCACCTCTTTGGTCTGAAACAATAAGCAAGACCGAAGAACTTGAGTATTTAGCTTATCCAAGAGTTATCGGAATTGCAGAAGTTGGGTGGAGTATAGAAGAAAATCGTGATTGGGATAATTACCGTGTACGATTAGCTAATCAAACACCTTATTTAAATCAGATGAATATTAAATATTATCCATCAAAATTAGTTGATTGGGTAGAATAATTTGATTCATTCTAATAGTTAAAAACAAAAAAGAGTTCACTATATGAACTCTTTTTTGTTTTTATTACTAGTTATTAATACTGAATTTTTTAACTCCAAGCCTTTCTTATAAAACTAATAAAGTTCTTAGACATTATATTTTCAATATCATTTTGAGTATAACCTCTATCTTTTAACAAACCAACTATTTTCTGCAAATCTGCAATTGTATCCAAATCATAAGGTGTTTGTTCTTTTCCAAATGCACCATCTAAGTCGGTTCCAATTCCAACATGCAAAGAATCACCTGAAAGTTGACAGATATGATCAATATTATCTATCATTTGTTTAAGAGAAACATTCATTCCTTTGGGTGTCGATTCTCCTCGCACCCAATTAGGCACCATCATCCAAGTATCTAAAGCAATTCCTATTACTGCATCTCTACCAATCAATTCAATAATTTGCTCGTCAGAATATTGACGATTGTGATTTACAAATTTTCTACAATTGTTATGACTCGCCCAAACAGGCCCATCATATATCTTCATGGTCTCCCAAAAACTAACATCACACAAATGGGTAGTATCAAGAATTAACCCCAATTCCATTATTTTATGCAATAATTCTTTTCCTTTTACGCCAATACCACCAACAGAATCTGTTCCATGAGCATAAGTCCCAGGCCCATAATGTGCAGGTCCAATTGCCCGTAATCCACTTTCAAAAGATTTTTCTAGATGCTCCATTGTAACAATAGAGTCTGCCCCTTCTAAACTTAGAATATAGCCAATTGGGCTATTTTCCGTTGGATTTTCCCAATCCATTAATTGTGCTTCAAATTCAGCCAGATTTGTAATGGCTTTCATCTCTCCTATCGCTTCCATTTCTTTATACCATGCCAATTGTCCCTGTGTTTGTGCCCAAGCTTGTTGTGGTGAATTCCAACCTGGCAACATACTGTCCTTTTTTACGTATCTCGCAATTTGCGTAGCAACACAAATACCAACCTTACCTTTTCTCATTGCATCCAGAGAAACAGTATTTAGTCCCCTATCGGGTTTATCTGTCATACCAATTTCACTTTTACGAATTTCTTCTACGGTCCAAGTTAAATCTCTATTCCACTCTAAGGCATTCATTGCCAAATCTAAATGCGCATCAAATACAAACATCTTTCTATATTTTTAATTGATGATCTCGTGCAACCACCTTCCAATTCTCTCTTATTTTATTATTCTCTACAACATGAACTTTACCATATTTAGTAACAGTAGGACAAATATGAATCGGCAAAGCATACAAACCATCACCAATTTCAAATTCATTTGTATCTTCAATCACCAAATGTTCTTCGTGCTGATCTAGTTGAGAAATATCTATATTTCCTAAGAATTGCACTCTAGGAAATGCCATTTCAGAAGCCACAGACTTATGCCCTAAATCGAGACAAACTGTTTTTTCAGTAGGTTTACTTACCACACGCGTAAATAAAGTAGCGGCCGGTAAAAAATTCAAATCCTCATATCTATTACCATAGCCAGCATCCCATAGAACGGGAGTCCCAGGACTCACCTCCACCCCTGCCCTTTGTGCGTGAATTGGAAATGTGATAGAACCTCCGGCAACGATTGTATTAACATTAACACCTTCATTCTTAAGTTCTGACTTTAAATCAATAACCGATTGAAAGTCATGGTCACATTTCTGTTTTCTATGTTTTTCATTTGCTATATGAATGTGACCATCATAAACATGAAATCCCGATGAAATAACAGCATCATTTTCCTGCATCCGTAAGAACAACTCTTTTGCTTTTTCACCAGGAATAATTCCTGTACGGTTCATTCCATTATTAATATCAAGCCAAATTCTAACTTTTTTGTTTTCTTGATTTATCAGAAAAACTAACTGGCTTAAGGTTTCTTCATTATCAACTAAAGTTGAAAATTTTGTTTTTGGATATTTCTTTAATAATTCGATATACCTCTTCAATTGAGATCCTACAGGTTGCATCGCTATCAATACATCTTCTGCTTCACAAATACCTAATAATTCCGCTTCGGAAATAGTAGCGCACTTAAATTTATAAATACCATAAGATTGTTGTATCCTAACCAATTCTTCAATCTTATGAGTTTTAATATGTGGCCTAAGGTTTTCAGTACCTCCAGCTATTTCAATCATTAATTCGATATTCTTTCGAATTCGATCTGGATACACCAATAACGAAGGAGAGACTAAATCATCTGTACTATCAATCCGAAACCATTCCATAAACTAAATTTATTTATGCAATTCGAATACGGCTTCTACTTCTACCGGAATTCCATCAGGTAACATCATACCGACTGCACTTCGAACTCCAATACCATTTTCTTTCCCCCATATTTCAGCCAACAACTCAGAATATCCGTTCATTACAGATGGATGATTGATAAAATCTGGTGTGCAATTAACCATTCCTAACACCTTAACAACTCTTTTAACGCGGTCTATATCACCAAAATGAGTTAAAATTGCAGACACCATTGTCAGGCCCACCTGTCTCGCTGCTTCATAACCTTGTTCAATAGTCAAATTATCTCCAAGCCTTCCTTGCATTAGACTTCCGTCAAAATTAACGGGAGCATGACCAGAGATATATAAGAAATTATCTACTACTAAAATTGGTTTATATACGCCCGCCGGTTGAGGTGGAGGAGGGAATTTAAGCCCTAATTCTTTTATCTTTTCTGAAGGTTTTATAATCATAATTATTAATTTTTATACAAAGTTATTTAAAATTAGAGCGCCTACAAGACCAAGCACTCCAACTGTGGTTTCCATTACTGTCCAAGTTTTCAATGTATCCTTAACGGACAAATTAAAATATTCTTTAAACATCCAAAAACCACCATCATTTACATGCGAACACATTAAACTCCCAGCTCCAATAGCAATAACCATTAATTCTGGACTTACCCCAGTTGTCGATACCATTGGCAAAATTATTCCTGCTGCGGTTAAACCTGCAACAGTTGCCGATCCAACACAAATTCGTAAAATAGTTGCGATTAACCAGGCTAATATTAATGGCGAGATGGAAGACTCTGATAACAAACTTCCAATATAATCGCTTACTCCGCTGTCGGTTAATATTTGTTTTAATGCACCGGCACCGGCAATAATTAATAATACCATGGTTATACTTGAAATTGCTGTAGAAACTGATGTCATTAGTTCCTTCATTTTTTTTCCTCTAGATAAGCCTAAGGTATAAATCGCCACTAAAACCGAAATGAGCATTGCCATTATTGGGTTTCCAACAAATCCAATAATATCATTTAAAATAAAGTCACTTGGTAAAAACGTTAAAGCGATGGTAGAAAAACCGATAAGAATTACCGGAAGTAAAGCGCTAAAAACACTTATAGCCATACTCGGCATTTCATCATCTTTTAATATTACAGGGTTATAAAATTCCATTAAAGGCGTTGCATTTACATTTTTTATTGTTCTAGTAAACAAAGGCCCAGCAATTATTATAGTGGGTATAGCGATTATAATTCCGTAAATTAAAGTTTTACCAATATCTGCACCAAACATAACAGCAATTGCAGTTGGCGCCGGATGGGGAGGCAAAAAACCATGCGTTACAGATAGTGAGGCTAGCATTGGAAGACCTACATAAATTAAAGGTAATTTAGTTTGGGCTGCTACGGTAAATACTAAGGGAACTAAAATTACAAATCCAACTGTATAAAACATTGGTATCCCTACTATAAACCCAGTTAGCACTAACGCCCACTGAATGTGTTTTACACCAAATTTATCTACTAATTTAGAGGTGATTCGTTGTGCTGCACCACTATCTGCCACCAACTTTCCAAGCATTGCTCCCAAACCCAATATTAGCACCAAGTAACCAAGCGTTTTGCCTATTCCTGTCTGAATCGAATCTATAACACTCTGCAATTCCATACCGCCAACAATTCCTACAAAAAGGCATACGATAATAAATGAAATAAATGAATTCAGTTTAAAGCCTGCTATCAAAATAAAAAGCAGCACAATTCCTATAAGAACAATGAGTAATGGCATTTAGTTAGTTTTTGAAATTAGTTTCACGAATATAATTAAAACGATCGATTATCTTCAACTTATCAAAATAGAATTCTTCCTTTTTTCGAGATTGTTAAATGGACATATTTTCAATTATATAATCTGCAATTATTAGGTGAAATATCATATGAAACTTAGTATAAAAGCATTACTCCTTTTGATTGAATTTTCCTGTTTTTTCTTCTAAACTATTTTATATATTTGCATAACTTTCAAATAAACTATGGCATACAAAAGAATCTTGCTTAAATTAAGTGGCGAAGCGTTAATGGGCGAACGCAATTACGGAATTGACCCAAAACGTTTGGCGGAATATGCCGAAGATATCAAAGAAATTACAAATCAAGGTGTAGAAGTTGCCATTGTTATTGGTGGTGGAAACATTTTTAGAGGAGTTGCAGGTGCCAGTAATGGTATGGATCGTGTTCAAGCTGATTACATGGGGATGTTAGCCACCGTGATTAATGGATTGGCATTGCAGAGTGCATTAGAAGATGCTGATATTCCAACTAGATTACAGACTGCTATAAAGATAGAAGCAATTGCAGAACCTTTTATTAAAAGAAAAGCAGTTCGTCATTTAGAAAAAGGGCGTGTTGTTATTTTTGGTTCTGGCACAGGAAATCCTTTTTTTACAACAGATTCGGCTGCAGTTTTAAGAGCTATTGAAATTAACGCTGATGTTATTTTAAAAGGAACACGTGTAGATGGAATTTATGATTCGGATCCTGAGAAAAATACTAACGCCATTAAATTTGACAAACTTTCTTTTGATGATGTATTAAAGAAAGGTCTTAAAATTATGGATACAACTGCCTTTACGCTAAGTCAAGAAAATGAATTGCCAATAATTGTGTTCGACATGAACACTCCGGGTAATTTATTTAAAGTAATTGCAGGTGAAAATATTGGTACCATTGTTAAGAATTAATAAACAAATTAAAATTTAGCACCATGAATGAAGAGATAGATTTTATAATTGACACGGCAAAAGAACAAATGGATAATGCGATTTCTCATCTAGAAAAATCCTTGAGGAATATACGAGCAGGAAAAGCAACACCGTCAATGCTATCTGGAGTTAGTGTTGATTACTATGGTTCGCAAACACCTCTTTCTCAAGTTGCAAATGTAAACACACCCGATGGTAGAACAATTTCTGTTCAACCTTGGGAAAAATCTATGTTGCAAGAAATTGAAAAAGGAATAATGATTGCAAATCTAGGATTCAATCCTATGAATAACGGTGAAATGATTATTATCAATGTTCCTCCGTTAACTGAAGAGCGAAGAAAACAATTAGCAAAACAAGCAAAGGCCGAAGCAGAACATGATAAAGTAAGTGTAAGAAATGCGCGAAAGGATGCTAATAATGAAATTAAGAAATTGGATATTTCTGATGACATGAAAAAGAACACTGAGGGTACAATTCAAGAACTTACAGATTCATATATCAAAAAAATAGACGAAATGTTTGCCAAAAAAGAGGTAGATATTATGACAGTTTAATTACTCTCCTTTTAAAATTATTAAAATCCGTCAATTGGCGGATTTTCTTTTTTTAAAACCTCCATTTCCTCTTTTATTTTTAAGCCTAAAAACTATTTCTTTTGGTATCTTTGTGCCAAATTTTTCTAATGAATTTTTGGACGAAACTTTCTCGGCTGATAATTAAAGGCCGAATTCCTATATTGTTGCTAATTGCCGCTGCAACGTACTTTTTAGTATTACAAACAGAACATCTTAGATTTTCTTATACCGAAGCAAATTTATTACCAAGCGATCATGAAGTAAATGTTGAATATGATCAGTTTTTAGATTTATTTGGAGAAGAAGGGAATGTAATCATAATGGGAATCAAAGATTCTACCATTTTTAACCCTGAGAAATTTAATGCCTGGAATACTTTAGCCAAAGAAATAAATTTTTTTGAAGAAGTTGACTACTGCATTTCCATTGGAGATATAAAGAAATTAGTACGAGATGATGCCAATAGAAAATTTGGAATTGCACCTATTCTTGAAGATACGCCTACTACAAAAGAAGAAGTTCTAGCAATTAAAAAAGAGTTATTTAACAACTTACCGTTCTATGACAACATCTTATATAATAAAGAAACCGGTACCATTCAGACGGTAATTTACCTTGATAAAAAAATTGTCAACACATCAAAAAGGAAAGACCTAATTCTAGGTAAATTTACGGATATCGTTAACAAGTTTGAGAATGATACTGATTTAAACATCCGTGTTTCTGGGATTCCATATATAAGAACCCTAAATGCTCAGAACATAGAAAATGAAATGGCCATGTTTGTTGGTCTGGCACTGTTTGTTACGGCATTGATTTTCTTTTTATTTTTTAGATCCTTTAGAGCAACATTTATAACCTTATTAATTGTTAGTATTGGTTGTACTTGGGCATTTGGACTAATTGGACTTTTCCGCTTCGAAATATCGGTTTTAACCGCTTTAATCCCTCCATTAATTATTGTTATTAGCGTACCCAATGCTATATTCTTAATTAATAAGTATCAACAAGAAATTAAAAATCATGGGAACCAAGCCAAGAGTTTACAACGTGTTATTTCAAAAGTTGGAAATGCTACTTTAATGACCAACATTACCACGGCGTCTGGGTTTGCAACATTTATCTTTACAAAGAGTTCTATATTAGTAGAATTTGGAATATTAGCATCTATTAATATTATAGCCGTGTTTTTATTAGCATTGCTCATTATTCCAATTATGTATAGTTTTCTGCCTGTACCAAAAACAAAGCACCTAAAACATCTAGATAGAAAATGGATGGGGCATATAGTAGATTGGATGGAGAAAATGGTACGACAACATAGATTTGCTATTTATGTTACTACGGTCATTCTAATTGTTGCCAGTATTATTGGTATTTACCAAATGAAAATTGCTGGTAGTTTGATTGATGACATGCCAAAGGACAAAGAATTCTATAGCGATATAAAATTCTTTGAAGAAGAGTTTGGTGGTATTATGCCTTTAGAGATTTTAATTGATACTAAAGAACCGAAAGGAGTAATGCAATTACGAACGCTTAAGAAAATTGAAAGACTTAATGAGACTATTGATGAAATTCCTGAATTGTCAAAATCATTATCTATTACCAATTTGGTAAAATACTCCAAACAAGCCTATTACAACGGTATTCCAAAGTATTATCAGTTACCAACGAATCAAGATAAAAATTTCATTTTGTCATATGCAAAAAATGCCGGAGGCGATACTGATTTGTTAAACAATTTTGTAGACTCGACAGGTCAATATGCTCGATTAACCACCTACATTAAGGATATAGGTACAACCGAAATGGAAGCTATTGAGGCCCGCTTAAAATCTAAAATTAATACAGAATTTGAAGAGGATAGATATGACGTTACTGTAACTGGAAAGTCACTGGTTTTCTTAAAAGGAACCAAATATTTAATTAACAATTTAGTATTGTCGCTGTCATTGGCCATTATTCTTATTGCCTTATTTATGGCCTTTATGTTTCGTTCATTTAAGATGATTTTAATTTCCATTATCCCAAACTTCTTACCACTTCTAATCACGGCTGGTTTAATGGGATATTTTGGCATACCTTTAAAACCTTCAACTATATTAGTATTTAGTGTTGCCTTTGGTATTTCTGTTGATGACACCATTCACTTTTTAGCCAAATACCGACAAGAATTACAAGCCAATAATTGGAAGGTGAAAAAATCAGTTTATGCTGCTCTGAGAGAAACAGGTGTAAGCATGTTCTATACTTCTATTGTATTGTTTTTTGGATTTTTGGTTTTCACAGTATCTAGCTTTGGAGGAACCGTTGCCTTAGGTGGATTAGTATCTATAACCTTGTTATTTGCAATGTCTTCTAACCTATTATTATTACCGTCAATGTTATTGTCTTTAGAATCAACAATAGCCAATAAAAAAACGTTGAAAGAACCAACATTACCCGTGTTGCCTATTGAGAATCTTGATGATGATGACAAATAAGATTCTCTATTTTTTAATAGATCAATCTTTTTCTAAAGCAATACATTCAGTATCTTTGCACCTTAATTTTTAATAGACGATTATGAGCACGATTGCTGAATTATTAAGATCAGATAAGTTGTTACAAGATGTAACGATTAAAGGATGGGTTAGAACTTTTAGAAGTAATAGATTTATTGCGTTGAATGACGGTTCTACAATTAATAATATTCAGTGCGTACTTGATTTTGAAAATACAGATGAATCTTTATTAAAAAGAATCAATACTGGAGCAGCAATTGCCGTTACAGGAACATTGGTTGAAAGTCAAGGAAAAGGACAAAAAGTAGAGATTCAAGTTGCCAATATTGAAGTTTTAGGTGATTCTAATCCAGAAGAGTATCCTATTCAACCGAAAAGACATTCGCTAGAATATCTCAGAGAAAATGCACATTTAAGAATTAGAACAAATACGTTTAGTGCTGTAATGCGTTTACGGTCTGCACTTTCTTATGCGGTTCATAAATACTTTACAGAAAATGGTTTTTACAATTTTCATGCACCTATTATTACGGGATCTGATGCTGAAGGGGCAGGAGAAATGTTTAAAGTAACAAACTTTGAAGCAAATAAAGCTCCTACCGACGAAAATGGCAACATAGATTATTCTCAAGATTTCTTCGGTAAAGAAACTAACTTAACCGTTTCAGGTCAGTTAGAAGCTGAAACTTACGCGATGGCCTTAGGAAAAGTTTATACATTTGGCCCAACATTTAGAGCAGAAAACTCTAATACAACAAGACATTTGGCTGAATTTTGGATGATTGAACCAGAGATGGCTTTTCATGATTTAGACATGAATATGGATTTGGCAGAAGATTTCATTAAGTCCGTTATAAAGGATGTTTTGAGCACTTGTAAAGATGATTTAGCCTTTTTAGAAAATAGATTATTACAAGAAGAAAAATCTAAACCTGCGAATCAGAGAAGCGAAATGTCATTAATTGAAAAATTAAAATTTGTTTCAGACAACAACTTTAAACGTGTTAGTTATACCGAAGCAATTGATATTTTAAGAAATTCGAAACCAAATAAGAAAAAGAAATTTCAATTTCCAGTAAACGAATGGGGTGTAGATTTACAAAGTGAGCACGAACGCTATTTGGTTGAAAAGCACTTTAAATGCCCGGTAATTTTATTTGATTACCCAGCGAACATTAAAGCATTTTATATGCGATTAAATGATGATGGTAAAACCGTACGTGCAATGGATGTGTTATTCCCGGGTATAGGAGAAATAGTTGGAGGAGCACAACGTGAGGAGCGTTTAGATGTTTTAAAAAACAAAATGGAAGTATTAGGAATTGAAGAAGAAGAATTATGGTGGTATTTAGATACTAGAAAATTCGGAACTGCCGTGCATAGTGGTTTTGGTCTCGGATTTGAACGACTTGTGCAATTCGTTACCGGTATGGGTAATATTAGAGATGTTATTCCTTTCCCAAGAACACCGCAAAACGCAGAGTTTTAAGAGTAAAAAGATACACCCAAAAGTGTATCTTTTTTTGTAGATTTACTTTATGTTAAAACAGTTTCTACAATATAAACTTTCGCAAAAACTATCGCCTCAGCAGATTCAGTTAATGAAATTGATTCAGTTACCTACACAAGCGTTTGAACAGCGAATGAAACAGGAAATTGAGGAGAACCCTGCCCTTGAAAAAGGCAAGGAGGATAGCGATTCATTCGACGATCAAAATGAAGATGATTTTAATGATACAGATTCAGAATCAATAGATACCGAAGACATTAATATTGATGAGTATTTAAGTGACGATGAAATACCATCGTATAAAACACAAACAAACAATTACTCTGCTGATGATGAAGACAAACAGGTTCCATATGCTAGTGGAACAACTTTTAATCAACATCTACTAAGTCAATTAAATACGTATAGCCTTTCTGAACAAGAAGAATCTATAGCTGTATTTTTAATAGGAAGTATTGATGAGAGTGGATACATTAGAAGAGAAATAGATGACTTGATTGATGATCTCGCCTTTACTCAAAATATTTTCACAACTAAGGAACACGTTCTAAAAACACTGAAAATTGTTCAAGAATTAGACCCTGCAGGAGTTGGAGCACAAAACCTTCAAGATTGTTTATTGATTCAGTTAAAACGAAAACAAGAAACCCCTGTAAGAACCTTAGCAATTGACATTATTGATAAATCTTTTGAAGCATTTGCGAAAAAACATTACAACAAAATATTTCAAAAATTCGGTTGTTCTGAAGATGCTCTGAAAAATGTTATAGCCGAAATTGAAAAACTAAATCCTAAACCAGGAGGGTCGTTTGTTGGGAACAATAAAATTGCAGAGCAAATTGTACCAGATTTTACGATTAAGATTATTGATGGCGTCTTAGAGTTAACATTAAATAATAGAAATGCTCCTGAGTTACATGTTTCTGCAGAATATAATAACATGTTAAAGGGCTATAAAGATTCAAAAACAAAAACAAAATCTCAAAAGGATGCAGTGCTATTTATAAAGCAAAAATTAGATGCCGCCAAATGGTTTATTGATGCCATTAAGCAACGACAACAAACACTATTGGTTACAATGAATGCTATTATGCATTATCAAGAAGAATTCTTTTTAACCGGTGATGAACGTAAGTTAAAGCCGATGATTTTAAAAGATATTGCAGAAAAAATTAATATGGATATTTCTACGGTATCACGTGTTGCAAATAGCAAATATGTTACCACTCCATATGGCACAAAACTCATTAAAGAATTCTTTTCTGAATCAATGAAAAACGACCAAGGGGAAGATGTGTCCACAAGAGAAATCAAAAAAATCCTTGAAACTGTAGTAGCCGAAGAAAACAAGAAAAAACCTTTTACTGACGACAGGTTATCAGAAATTTTAAAAGAAAAAGGATATCCAATTGCTAGAAGAACTATAGCAAAATACAGAGAACAACTAGATATACCTGTTGCTAGGTTAAGAAAAAAATTATAGTAGATGAAATTTACAAAACTAATTTCTTACATTTTACATCCAATTGTAGTGCCTATAATCGGTACTATTCTCTATTTTATATTGATACCAAGACATATAAACAAACAATGGGAAATGATGGTGATCGGTGCTGTTTTTGTCTGCACTTATCTCCTACCTTTGCTTTTTCTTTCTCTTTTAAAAAAATCTAAATCAATAAATAGTTTTCATTTGGTTAGTCCTAGAGAAAGAAAATTTCCAGTTCTATTTTTTGTTTCTATTTCATTACTTATGGCATCTTTGATTAAAAAAGGTAGCTCAACCTATGAATTAGCCCTTTTTTTTTACGGAATGACCATTGCTCTTATCATAACTTATTTTTTACTTTATAGAAATTTCAAAGCAAGTTTACATATGATTGGGATAGGTGGAATGATTGGTTTTTTTATTACTCTTAGTATTTACTATCAAATAAACCTACTGTTATTATTGTCTATATTATTTGTAATGTCTGGAATAATTGCAAACTCTAGATTGAGTTTAAATGCTCATTCTAAAACGGAAATTCTTATTGGCTTCTTAATTGGTATCTGTTGTCAATTTGCAATATATTCTTTATAGTATATAGAAGATAAGGCCTAAATTCAACTGATTCATATTTATGGCTTCCGAATCTATATACGCATCTTTAAACAGGTCGTTTAAACCATAATATACATGTAAATTTAAACTGCTATAACCTACCGAAAGTGTTAGTCCATATTGTACTTTATCAAACTCATTTATACTCTTCACAATAATTGTTTCAGAATCATCCACAAACTTTGAATTTGCAATAAAAACATATCCTAATTTTAAACCTGCATATACTCGCCAAAAATTATACTTTGTCGGAGTAGAATTTCGCCAACGGAACTCAATTGGAACTTCAATTGAGTGGCTTGCAAATCTATTACTTCGGTAAGCGTCAGATGAAACAATTGTATATTTAGTTTCACCAGAAATCTCTTCTATTTTCATGTTTTGGATATAAACATTGTACGCATATCCAAACCCTACACCAAAACCAACATTACGTTGTTTATTTAGAGGGATGTCTCGAATATAGCCTATCCCTATTCCGCCTGATATTCCATTCTGAATAAAGTCGGTTGGCTGCTCTAACAAAGCATTATAACTAAATCCAAAATAAAACTGATCATCAAAATACTTATTATCAACAAAAGTAGAATCAGTTTGCCCCATACAATAAAGAGATGAACACAGGAAAGATATTAGAATAAAAACTCTTTTCATATATACAAATATAAAGAAAAGCGGCTACCAAAAAATGATAGCCGCTTCTAAATATAATTTAATAAAAAACTATTTCAATTCTCCAGGACGTGCCGAATACGTAACTTTTAATGCATTGATTTCTCTTAACTCCTTTTTAATGTCATTAATAGTACCAACACTACAGTTCTCATCTGCTTTTATCATGGTTGTCATATAATCACGCTCGTCTTCGTTAATTCCTTCACGAGCAGCAAAAATAAAACTTCTTACTTCCTTTACATCCGATATCTTATCGTTCAATTGAATCTTATCTCCTTCTCCGTAGGCATCTTTATCTTGAGCTTCACCTACATAGATATAACTAATCAATCGTTTGTCTTGTAATTTTTTAATTTCCGTTGCATTAGGAATTTGTTGCGCTACCATAACAGTAGTTTCACGCATTGTAGTTGCAACCATAAAAAAGAACAATAACATAAATACAATATCAGGTAACGACGCCGTATTAATTGGCGGCAATCCTTTTTTCTTTTTGCTAAATTTAGACATGTATTCTTTTTTTAATTAATTGTTTTCTGATTCAGAAATAATCTCAGGGTACATTGCACGAATTCTTTTAATCTTCGATTTAATAGACTCATTAGCTTTGTCCTTTTCCAAGGCAATTACTAAATCTGAATATGAAATTCCATATTCCTCTTGAGATAATCTATTTCTTAAAGTTGTATACGCTGCACCTAACTCATTCTGAACTTTAATAAACATACCGTACGACGTACTTCTATCTGTTTTTAAAGAAATTACAGCTTTATTAGGATGATCTGATGATTCTGGGTCTTTTGCCCCTTGACACCAATCACATTCCTTTCCAACTTCTTCTCCAAAAGGAATAATTGCGTTTCCTATTCCTCCTCCGTTATCAATAAAATCCATTGCCATTTGGCGAACATCTTTTACTTCTTTGTAATCGCCTTCTATTAAAAGGTCATCATTCTTATTAAGAATAACTTCGAATACGTTCTTTTCTTTAATAACTGGCGGTGGTGGCGCATCTATTGGTTGCTTCTCCGGCAACCTACGCGAAATTCCTGCATCCACATCCATCGTTGTCGTTACTAAGAAAAATATCAATAGTAAGAACGCGATGTCGGCCATAGAACCTGCGTTAATTTCTGGTGTGTCTCTTCTTGCCATGTCCTAAATTAATTTTTAGCAAACATATCCTTTACAGACCCCCATAATACTGAAGCCAAACCAATCGCTCCTAAAAAGTATGAGAAAATGATAAGTGCACCTGCATTTTTAGAAATTGATCCCTTTTCACCAAATTCGATTACTTGTCCAAATTTGTTAGTTACTTCTCCATCACTAGATACAGAATATGCAATGATAAAAAACACCGCTAACAGTCCAACACTTAAAAGTGCCTTTTTTAATGCCGCACCGTTTTTCAACAGACCCAATAATGAGAATCCTACCGCTAAAACAGTCGTTACTATAAGCATTACTATAGTAAAGGAAACAAATGGATCTACAACACTAGTTTGCAATTCAGCATCAGTCTCAACAGCCTCACCACCCATAATAACTCTTACTAAAAGAATTATACCGATAATACCTAAAGCTGCGGCACCATATTTTGCTATTGTATAAAATTTATTTGTCATAATGTCTTATTTTTTGTGAGCAACCAAAAGGTCTACTAATGAGATAGAAGCATCTTCCATATTATTTACAATACTATCAACTTTTGCGATGATATAGTTGTAAAAAATTTGAAGTATAATTGCTACTACAAGACCAAATACAGTTGTTAATAATGCTACCTGAATACCACCTGCAACCGTTGCTGGAGACATTTCGTTAGACGCAGCAATATTATCAAATGCTTTAATCATACCAATTACAGTTCCCATGAACCCTAACATTGGTGCCAATGCAATAAATAATGTTAACCATGAGATGTTTTTCTCTAATAATCCCATTTGAACTCCACCGTAACCAACGATAGCTTTTTCTGCCGCTTCAACTCCGTCGTCAGAACGATCTAAACCTTGATAGAAAATAGCTGCAACAGGTCCTTTTGTATTTCTACAAACTTCTTTAGCTGCTTCAACACCTCCAGATGCTAATGCTTCCTCAACAGAACCAATTAACTTCTTAGTGTTTGTAGTTGCTAAATTTAAATATATGATTCTTTCAATTGCAATTGCAAGACCTAATATCAAAGCAATTAATACAATCCCCATAAAGAAAGGACCTCCTTGAATGAATCGTTGTTTTAGTTCTTGATGAAAACCTTTTTCGCCGTCAACTTGTTCTGTCTGTGTGTCATCCTGTGCATACGTTGTTTGCGTCGTTCCTAAAAACAATAATCCTGTAATTGCTAGGATAGTAAATAATTTTTTCATTGTGTAATAATTAATTGTTATTTTATTAAATTAGATTATGGGTTAAAGATATAACATTTTTGCAAAAAAACAATTTAGCGCGGAGAGAAAGGGATTCGAACCCCCGATACAGTTTCCCGTAAACACGCTTTCCAGGCGCGCGCCTTAAACCACTCAGCCATCTCTCCTAAATTGCAAAATTTTGCGATTGCCAAGTAACAAAAAAATGTTGGTTCATGAAAGTTTTATTTTTAAATAAGCAATAATTAAAACTTCACTAAGACTTTAAGAAAAATCAATCTTTTTATTGTCAATTGTTTAACGTTTTTCTTAAATCTCAATTATTCTTCTAAGCAATTTCAAAAAACCGATTCTTTAACGCATCATTTCACCTCTTAATGGTGTTTCAAAAACCTCTTTAAACTGAGTATTCGGAATTTTTTCACCTAATAGATACATTAATTTAGCCAAAGCACTTTCGGTTGTTAAGTCCTTACCGCTTATCAAACCTATTTTTTTTAACTGAACACTTGTTTCATATAAACCAAGTACAACACTTCCACTTGTGCACTGTGTAGTATTAACAATTTTAATGCCACGTTTTATGGCATCTCTTAGAGCATTCACAAACCATTTATCTGTAGGTGCATTTCCAGATCCAAAGGTTTCTAATACAACCCCTTTTAACCCATCAATTTCTAACACGCTGCGTACTACCTTTTCAGTAATCCCAGGAAATAATTTCAACAAAACAATATTCTCTTCTAAACGCTTTCTAATTTTAATTTTTTTAAACCTTCTATTTTGTAACAATAGATTCTCACTAAATTTAAGATGAACACCACTTTCTCCTAACGGTGGGTAATTTGGAGAAGCGTATGCTTCGAAGTTTTCCGCACTAACTTTTGTTGTTCTATTTGCCCTGTACAATTTATATTCGAAATACAAGCAAACTTCTGAAATTATAGGTCTCCCTTTTTTCTGAGCTGCTGCTATTTCCAAAGAAGTTATAAGGTTTTCTTTTGCATCTGTTCTTAAATCTCCGATTGGCAATTGCGATCCGGTAAATATTACGGGCTTGGATAAGTTTTCGAACATAAAACTTATTGCGGATGCAGAGTATGACATTGTATCCGAACCATGCAACACCACAAACCCACCAAAATTGGAATAATTGTCTTCAATTACTTCAGTAATTGTAATCCAATGCTTAGGATTCATATTTGAAGAATCTATCGGCTCATTAAATGTATAACTTTCGATTTCACAATTTAAATGTTTCAATTCTGGAATATGCGTAAGTAATTTATCAAAATTAAATGCTTTCAAGGCTCCAGTTTCAAAATCCTTAGTCATTCCAATCGTACCTCCAGTATAAATGAGTAGAATCTTGGGTTGTTTTGCCATTTTGTCGTTTATTTTGAATTGGAATACTTTATGCAGTAAAATTACGTATTAATAATAATTAAATTGAAACTCTAAAAATATTAAATATGGCAATAGGATATATAATCTTTGGTGTAATTGCATTAGCAGGTTGGATGGTGCAATCCAAATTAAAAAGTAAATTCAAAAAATACTCGAAAATGACACTACAAAATGGGATGTCGGGTAGAGAAATTGCGGAGCAAATGCTAAATGACCATGGAATCTATGATGTACAAGTAATTTCAACTCCTGGTAGACTGACAGATCACTACAACCCAAAAGATAAAACTGTAAATTTAAGTGAGGCCGTTTATAATCAAAGAAATGCTGCGGCTGCCGCTGTTGCGGCTCACGAAGTTGGGCATGCCGTTCAACATGCAACCGCTTATTCATGGTTACAATTCAGATCTAGTTTAGTGCCAATGGTTGGTATTGCCAGCAAACTTTCTATGTGGGTAATTATGGCCGGTATATTCTTTCAGTCATTCCCAATCTTATTACCACTTGGAATCGTATTATTTGCAGCAACGGTGTTCTTCAGTTTTGTTACATTACCAGTAGAATACGATGCAAGTAATAGAGCCTTGGCTTGGCTAGGAGATAAAAACATGTTAACGCAAGAAGAGCAAGCCGGTGCACATGATGCTTTAAATTGGGCTGCGCGGACATATGTAGTTGCTGCACTCGGTGCCCTTGCTACATTAGTATACTATATAATGATATACGCAGGACGAGATTAATTATAAACTAATTTGTCTGTCAATATGTTGATCTAGCGATATAAAAGTTTCAGTTCTTGCAACTCCTTTTATATTTTGAATTTCAACGTTTAACACATTCATTAAGTGTTCATTGTCTCTACAAAGAATCTTAATAAAAATAGCATAATTTCCCGTGGTATAATGACTTTCAATTACTTCGGGGATTTCTTTTAATCTTTTTATTGCTGCCGAGTTTTTACTTGCCGCATCCAAAAAGATTCCAACAAAGGCCAATGTTTTATAACCAAGTACTTTCGGATTCAATACAAATTTTGAACCAGCAATTAATCCTGAGGCTTCCAATTTTCTCAAGCGTTGATGTATAGCAGCGCCTGAAATTCCAACTTCTCTAGCAATACTTAAGATTGGTGTACGTGCGTCGTCAATTAACTTTTTTAAAATAATCTTATCTATACCATCGATATGTAAGGACTTCTCTTTCATTTGAGTTCAATTTGAAATCAAAAATAAAAAAATAAAGGATATGATTTCTCATATCCTTTATTCTATATTCTAATTTGAAACTAAAACTAAGCTTGCATTTCAAAATCTTCCATAAACTTCGTTGTATAATTTCCTGCAACATAATCAGGATTATCCATCAATTGTCTGTGGAAAGGAATCGTAGTTTTAATTCCCTCAATAACAAACTCATCTAAAGCCCTCTTCATTTTATTAATCGCCTCTTCTCTTGTTTGCGCTGTTGTAATCAACTTTGCAATCATAGAATCGTAATTTGGAGGAATGCTATAACCTGCATATACATGCGTATCCAATCTCACTCCATGACCTCCTGGTGCGTGTAAAGTTTCAATTCTACCTGGTGAAGGTCTAAACCCGTTATGTGGATCTTCTGCATTAATTCTACATTCGATTGAATGTAATTTTGGCTCATAATTTTTTCCAGAAATTGGAACACCAGCAGCCACTAATATTTGCTCACGAATCAAATCAAAATCAATTACTTGTTCCGTAATTGGATGTTCTACTTGTATACGTGTATTCATTTCCATAAAATAGAAGTTACGGTGCTTGTCAACTAAAAACTCAACAGTACCTGCTCCTTCATATTTAATATATTCTGCCGCTTTCACAGCTGCCTCTCCCATGTCCTTTCTTAACTTTTTAGTCATAAAAGGAGAAGGAACTTCTTCTGTTAATTTTTGATGACGTCTTTGAACAGAACAATCTCTTTCAGATAAATGACATGCTTTTCCATAAGAATCTCCAACAACCTGAATTTCAATATGGCGTGGCTCTTGAATCAACTTCTCCATATACATGGTATCGTCATTGAACGAAGCCATTGATTCTTGACGCGCATCATCCCATCCTTTTCTAAGACTTTCTTGTTCCCAAACAGCACGCATACCTTTACCACCACCTCCAGAAGTTGCTTTTAGCATAACAGGATACCCCATTTCTTCTGCTAATTTTTCAGCATCTTCATAAGTATCAAGAACACCATCAGAACCAGGAACTACAGGAACACCCGCTTCTATCATAGTTGCTCTAGCAGAGGCTTTGTCTCCCATTCTATTAATCATTTCGGCAGAAGCACCAATAAATTTAATATTGTGCTCTTCACATATCTTAGAAAATTTAGCATTTTCAGACAAGAATCCATACCCTGGATGTATAGCATCTGCATTTGTGATCTCAGCTGCTGAAATAATATTTGAAATCTTTAAATAAGATTCTGAACTCGGTGCAGGACCAATACACACTGCCTCATCGGCAAATTTGACGTGTAAACTATCAGCATCTGCAGTTGAATAAACAGCTACAGATTTTATCCCCATCTCTTTACAGGTTCTAATAACTCTTAGAGCTATTTCACCTCTATTTGCAATTAATATTTTTTTAAACATAACTCAATTGAATTAGAAGTTTATAAATTAAAACTTCAGAATTAATAGCAAACTAACTATGATGGATCTACCAAGAATAAGGGTTGCCCAAACTCAACTGGTGAAGATTCATCTACCAACACCTTTACAATTTTACCAGATACTTCTGATTCAATTTCATTAAATAATTTCATTGCCTCAACAATACAAACTACTGTATCTGCTTGTACCGTATCTCCAACCTCTACAAAATTCGGTTTATCTGGAGAAGGTCTTCTATAGAACGTTCCAATAATTGGTGATTTAATTTCTATGTATTTAGAATCATCACTACCTGCTGCAGGAGCTGCATCTGTTGGTGCCACTGCAGGTACTGCTGCCGGAGCCGCTGCTGGTGCAACTGCCATAGGCGCTGCTTGAGCCATCATTGGTGCTTGATGCACAATTGTTGTTTCAGGAGTACTCGATCCTGCCTTAATCGTGATTTTAAAATCTTCTCTTTCTAATTTAACTTCGTTAACTCCAGATTTAGAAACAAACTTAATTAGGTTTTGAATATCCTTTAATTCCATAAAATATAATTTTTACGTTGATTTTTTTATCTATTATTATGAATTGTATGCCCATTTAAAATAAATAGACCCCCAAGAGAATCCACCACCAAAAGCGGCAAATACAATAGTATCTCCTTTTTTTAATTGAGATTCGTAATCAGCCAAAAGTAATGGTAATGTTGCTGAAGTTGTATTTCCATATTTTTCAATATTTATCATAACTTGCTCTTCCGCTAAACCAATTCTGTTTGCTGTCGCGTCTATAATCCTTTTGTTGGCTTGATGTGCAGCCAACCAATTTACATCTTCTTTTGTTAGATTATTTCTGTCAAGTATTTTCTCACTTACATCAGCCATATTAAATACTGCGTTCTTAAATACAGTTTTTCCATCTTGATGCGCAAAGCATTCATGTGCTCCAAAAACCTCTCCTTTTTTAAGTGGATTAACAGATCCTCCTTTAAGCACTCTTAAGAATTCTCTACCAGAACCATCTGTTCTTAAATATTCATCTTGCAATCCCAACCCTTCTTCATTTGGCTCAAACAATACGGCTCCAGCTCCATCTCCAAAAATGATACATGTTGCTCTATCCGAATAATCAATCATTGAAGAGTTCTTATCTGCACCTATTAAAAGCACTTTCTTATACTTTCCCGATTCAATAAAACCAGAAACAACAGACATTCCGAATAGAAAACTCGAACAAGCCGAATCCATATCAAATGCAAAAGCATTTGAAGCTCCAATTTCATGTGCAACATATGCACCTGTACTAGCAGCTTGCATATCTGGTGTGGCCGTTGCCACAATTACTAAATCAATTTCTTTGGGATCTAATTGAGATTTCGACAACAAGTCTTGTGCTGCCTTTATGGCTAGGAATCCTGTTCCTTTACCACCCTCTTTTAAAATTCTTCTTTCTTTAATTCCCGTACGAGTGACAATCCATTCATCATTCGTCTCTACCATCGTTTCCAAAATCTTATTCGTTAACACGTATTCTGGAAGATATTTTCCTACGGCTGTAATGGCTGCAGTTAATTTAGTCATACTTGAAAAAAATTTTACTTATAAAAGTGTGTCAAAGTAATGAAAATTATTTTTAAAAAAAGCCAAAAGCAATCAATTTTCATTCATTTTTGATTAAAAAGCATAAAAAAACCCTCAAATATGAGAGTTTTTTACATTTTTTATGTTTTTGCTATTTATGCTTCAGCAGCTGTTGCATCTATAACAATTTGCCCACGATAGTATAATTTTCCTTCGTGCCAATGTGCTCTATGATATAAATGCGCTTCTCCTGTTGTTGGATCTACAGCAACTTGAGGAACTGAAGCCTTGTAATGAGTTCTTCTTTTGTCTCTTCTTGTTTTCGAGATTTTTCTTTTAGGATGTGCCATTTTTATTCGTTTTTATTCGTTTTTAATTCTTTTAACTTTGCCCATCTAGGGTCTATAGTTTCTTTTACTTCTTCTTTTTTCTTTTCAAATTCCTTCAACTTTTCTAATACTTCTGATTCTAATGTCCCATCCTCAATTCCTGGATGTACCTTTTTAATTGGCAAAGACAATACTACCATTTCATACATAAACTGAGCAACATTTAGTTGATAACTATTATGAGGAATAATTAAAATCTCATCATTATCGTCATCATATTCATCGCCAAACTTTACAATTAATGAAAGTTGTCCGTTAACTTTCAATTCAAAAGGTTCTCCTGTAACGTCGCAAGCAACAATTACCTTACCCTTAGAATTAAATTCGAGATTAAACATGTTGTTTTTTTTCTCGAACAATAAATCAACTTTCAATTCAGCAGTATCAAACTCATCATATTGAAAAAACTCAAAGAACGTGTTATCAATTTGATAACTGAATTGATGTTTTCCTAACTTTATTCCTATAAAAGATATTTCAAATTCTTTTAAGTCTTTCATTTCGAACATCAATTTGAGCGTGCAAAGATAAAAAAATAACTGTAAAAACTACCTCAAAGTTTATTTTTTATTTTCTCTTTGAAACTTTTAACACATTTTGAGTTAACTCCTTAAAATTGACTCTATTTCTATGTATTTCGATAGCACTAAATAAAGCTTCTTTAAAAGAACTTTCATCTGCCATTCCCTTACCAGAAATATCAAATCCTGTCCCGTGGTCGGGTGATGTTCTTACCTTATCCAATCCCGCTGTATAATTAACTCCATTACCAAAAGATAATGATTTAAACGGCGCCAAACCTTGATCATGATACATTGCTAACACTGCATCGAAATTTTTATACGCTTTCGATCCAAAAAAACCATCAGCAGCATAAGGTCCATAGACTAATTTTCCTCCATCTTGAATTTTTTGAACCGTAGGCTTTATCACTTCTTCATCTTCTTTCCCTATTACCCCATTATCACCACAATGTGGATTTAAACCTAACAAGGCTATTTTTGGTCTTTCTATACCAAAATCTTGTATTAATGAATTGTATAGTACCTTCACTTTCTGAGTAATCAAATCTTCTGTTATAGCAGATGAGATTTCTGAAACTGGAATATGCCCAGTTACTAAACCTACTTTTAACTCATCCGTCATTAAAATCATTAGACTGCTTCCTTTTAACTCACTTTCCAAGTATTCTGTATGACCTGCAAAATGAAAATCGTCCGATTGAATATTCTCTTTATTAATAGGAGCGGTCACCAATGTATCAACAAAACCTTCTTTCAAACTCTTCACTGCCGATTTTAATGAAAGAAAAGAATATTTTCCACCAATTTCATTACTATGACCAGGTGAAACCTCGACATCTTCTTTCCAAACATTTAAAACGTTAATCTTTCCATCGACAACTTGTTTTATATCAGAAATTACCTGAATCTGAATATTAGGTGCAACTTCTTTCTTATAAAACGCTACTACTTTTGACGAACCAAACAAAATCGGCGTACAAAAATCTAACATTCGCTTGTCATTAAATGCTTTTAAAATCACTTCGATTCCAATTCCATTTATATCACCCAAAGAAATACCAACTTTTATTTTATCTGTCGCTTCCATTCACTCGTTTATGCTTAAATTTGAGACCTCAAAAGTAATCAATAAAATCGAGAATTATGTTTACCGGAATCATCGAAACCTTTGGAACAATTAAATCTATTAAGCATGAAAACACGAACGCTCATATTACGGTAAAAACCGAATTTACTTCGGAATTAAAAATTGACCAAAGTGTTGCTCATAATGGCGTATGCCTTACTGTTGTTTCTTTAAAGGATGACGAGTATGTTGTAACCGCAATCCAAGAAACATTAGATAAAACCAATTTGAATACTTGGAAAGTTGGAGATTTAATTAATTTGGAGCGTGGCATGCAATTAGGAAATAGACTAGATGGTCATATTGTTCAAGGTCATGTAGATCAAACTGCGACTTGTATTGGAATAGAGCCAATGGATGGTAGTCATCTATTTACTTTCGAATACGATAAATCTAAAGGAAACGTAACAATTGAAAAGGGGTCTATAACTATAAATGGAGTTAGCCTGACCGTTGTAAATTCTAAAAACAATTCGTTTAGTGTTGCTATAATTCCTTACACCATTGAACATACAAATTTCAAGAATTTTAAAATTGGAACAATTGTAAATTTAGAATTTGATGTAATTGGAAAATATGTTGCCCGTTTAATGCAACAATAAAATTATTCTTCCCTTTTACGAATTTTAGACACTCCGAATAATAATCCTGACACTAATAAAAAGATCAATCCTCCATCAATAGGAAGTCCAACTGGTGGGGGTGGTGGGGGTGGTGGGCCTTGAGCGAACATTTCCGCACTCCAAACCAAAAACAAAGCAACCACCGCAAGTTTACGGTATGCAAACATCTTTTTCATTTCTACTAATTGGGGTTAATTGTAGTCACTAATTTCACAAATATACATATTATAAAATAATCCCCACAATTATTAAGCATCGGCAAAAGAACATCTTCTTGTTCTAAACCAACCAATGAAAACATGCTAACAACATTACTTTCGGTGGCAAAAATAATATTTTAAATTAAATTTGAGGTTGTTTTTTATATTTTTATGAAATTCAACCAATTATACACACATCAATTCGCATTTAATTCGATTCAATTACTAAAAAATCTTCAGTGAATAGTGATTTCTTTGTGTTAATATCTAATTATTAAATAGAAATCAATTGAAACAAAAAAGACTTGTAATTTCTTACAAGTCTTTTGTTTCAATTGTGGACCCACAAGGGCTCGAACCTTGGACCCCCTGATTATGAGTCAGGTGCTCTAACCAGCTGAGCTATGGGTCCTGAAACTGGGTGCAATATTACTATATTTTTACAATCTGCACAATATTTTATCCATTAATAATTCCAACTTTTAGGCAAATAGTAAATAATCACTACATTAGCTAAAAAGACCTATTATGAATAGAAACCTATACTTCGTACTTTTAATGTTTGCTAGTTTTAGTTTATCCTCTTTTAGCCAAAATAGAGGTGATAAATTTGGAGATCATATGCGTTATGGTGGTAGTGTTAACCTTGGATTTAGTAATAATTTTACAACTATTGGAGTTGCACCAAGTGCCATTTATGATTTTTATAATGGCTTTAGTGCGGGTGCTAGTATTAGTTACTATTATACCGAAAGAAAAGATACTTTTTTTGATTATAAATCAAATGTGATTGGAGGTAGTTTAATAACTATGTACAGTCCATTACCTTACATGCAATTGTCCGCAGAATTTGAGCAATTAAATGTTAACAGAACTGAAGGAATTATTGATATAGATCCTTATTGGGTTTCTGGACTTTATTTAGGAATTGCATATTTCACGGGGAATGTTTCTTTGGGAATAAGATATGATGTTTTATATGATGATGGACCACAAGGTAGTATTTTTGGGTCAGCTATATCTCCTGTTCTTAGAGCCTATTTCTAAGCCACACTTTTTGACATTCTCTCTTTAAAATTTGTTTAGAAACTTGGACAGATAATTTTTCAATATCTGAACCATCTAATTTTTTTATTTCCGATTCTGAAATATCTATACGATATAATAGATTGAGATAATCGGCAAAATTTCTGTTTATCAAATTATAGATAATAGTGATCAACCTATTTTGTAATTCATTTGCTTTAACGGTTGATTCGATCTCATCGGGAATACCCGAAAATCGGAAATCCTTATTCAATTGTTCTAATAATTTAGGATACAAATTATCCGTTTTAATTTTATCTAAAAATTGAAGTGATTTTTCTTCTCTAGGCATTTCTTTGCATCAAATTTTGACCAAACTGTTTCAAAAACTCTTTCTTTTCGGATGCAATATCGATTGCTTTCAAATTCTCAAACGCCAAATTAGTGTATTTTTTAATTTCTTCTAAAGTCGCTTCGGAAGCACCTGATGATTCAAAAATATGTTTAACCTGTTTAATTTTATTAAAGTTCTCTTCCAACTTCGTACAGTATAATTCTTTCAAAATTACTTTATCTGAATTTTTAGCATTTATTAAAGCGGTTAAATACAAAAATGTTTTTTTATTCTCAATGATATCGCCTCCTACTTGTTTTCCAAAAGTTTCTGGGTTTCCGAAAGTATCAAGGTAATCATCTTGTAATTGAAAAGCGATACCTAAATTAAGTCCAAACTCATACACTTTTCGGGCATTTTCGCCATCTGCATTTGCTATAATAGCACCAAACTCCATAGCACAGGCTATTAAAACAGATGTCTTTAAAGAAATCATTTTAATATACTCCTCAATAGTTACATCATTTCGTGTTTCAAAATCAACATCTAATTGCTGACCTTCACAAACCTCAAGAGCTGTTTTACTGAACAACTGTATTAATTTCTTAAATGTCTTAGACTCATATTTATCAAAGCATTGATACGCCATAATCATCACGGCATCACCAGAAAGAATACCAGTGTTTACATCCCATTTTTCATGCACCGTTACATTTCCTCTACGCAACGGAGCATCATCCATAATATCATCATGAATCAAGGTGAAATTATGAAAAACCTCAACCGCTAATGCAGCATCCATTGCCTTTATATAATCTTCACCAAAAGCATCTGCAATCATTAGGGTTAATAAAGGTCTAATCTTTTTTCCTCCCAATCCCAATATATAGGTAATAGGGTCGTACAAATTCTTAGGCTCTTTACTTTTAATTTTTGTCTCTAAAAACTGTAAGAAATCTAACTTTAATTCGGCTATCACAATATTATTTTTTTTGTAAAAATACTTCTTGACATAATATTAAGGTTAAAAAATTGTAAAAACTTTGGAAACTTTTTGTGTGTTAAAAGTTTCCAAGTTACATTTGCCTCGTTATTGAACAACACATGAAACAAAAAATTTTAGAAAAAGCCGGTGAGTTATTTATAAAATATGGCTTTAAAAGTGTTACTATGGATGAGATTGCCGATCAAATGGGAATCTCTAAAAAAACCATTTACACGCATTTTAAAAACAAAACATTACTTGTTAAGGAAACAGTGATGTCTTTTTTTGATATGATTGCACACGGTATTGATTGTATTTGCGAAACTCAAAAAGACCCTATCGAAGAGTTGTTTGCAATTAAAAATTATACCCATGAAAATTTAAAAGATGAATCCTGTTCATCTCATTACCAATTACAAAAATATTACCCCGCAATTTTTCAAACACTAAAAACAAGACAATTAGAATTGATGAAAAGTTGTGTGAAAGATAATTTAGAAAGAGGAATAGCATTAGGACTATTTAGAGATGATTTAGATATCGATTTTATTGCACGAATTTACTTCACTGGAGTTGTCGGAATTAAAGACGAAGAAACATTTTCTCCAGAAGAATTTAATTATCAATATTTATCAAGCACCTATTTAAACTATCATATCCGTGCAATTGCTACAGAAAAAGGAAAACTAAAACTAGAAAAACTATTATTGAAAAATGAAAACTAAACTATTACTTCTAATCACCTTATTATCCGTTACCCTTTATGGCCAAGACGTTGAAAAAACAACGTTTAGTCTAAATGAAGCCGTTGCCTATGGAATGGAAAATGCTTATGAAATTGACTATGCAAATAAGGATGTTGAAATCGCGGAACAAAGAGTACGTGAAACTACAGCAATAGGACTACCACAAGTTAACGGAGCAGTAGATTATCAAAATTATTTAAAACAACCAGTATCCTTATTGCCAGCAGCTGCCTTTGACCCATACAATCAAATTAGAGACTTAGATGATTATTACCAAGTAACACCCGTTCCTGGCAACCCTGTTCCAGGAGCGCCTGAAGGATTTATTCCGATTAATTTTGGAACAAAACAAAATATTTCAGCTTCCGTAATACTAAATCAACTAATATTTGATGGCTCCTATTTAATTGGCTTAAAGGGTGTAAAAGTATATCTAAAACAAGGAGAAAATGCCAAGTCAAAAACAGAATTTATTGTAAAACAAACAATAACGAATGCTTACACTTACGTGTTGCTTGTTGAAGAAAACTTGTCAATTTTAGAAAAAAACAAAACTGTTTTAGAAAGCAACTTAAATCAAACCTTAAAACTGGTAGAAAACGGTTTTAGTGAAGAGCAAGATGCACAACAACTTCAGTTAACTCTATCTGCAATTATTAATGAAATAAATAGTACAAACAGAGTAAAAGCTTCAGCATATAAACTTTTAAATCTTGGTTTAGGACTGGATATAAATACACCAATTACTTTGACTGAAACGTTGGAATCTTTGTTAGTCTCAAATCTAAATTTAGGTTTAACTTCTCAAGATTTTGATATTACCAACCATATTGATTACCAAATTGCGAATACGAACAAAGAATCATCAGAATTACTTATGCGATTTGAAAAAAGCAAGTACCTACCCTCTTTGAACGGATTTGTAAATGTAGGAACCGCCGCTAACAACGATCAGTTCCAGTTTTTTAATAACGACCAAAAATGGTTTGCTTCTTCTGTACTAGGGGTAAATTTATCTGTCCCTATTTTTAGCAGTTTTAGTAGAGATGCAAAAACGCAACAAGCTAAGATAGATTTATTAAAAGCAGAAACGCAATTAACGGAAACAGAACAACGCTTAACGGTAGAGCTACAAGATGCACGAAATGATTATCAATTTGCTGTTGAAAGTTATAATATCTCTAAAGATAATATGGCATTGGCCGAGAGTATTGAAGGTAAGGAAAATACCAAATTTTTTGAGGGTGTCTCAACAAGTTTCGACTTAAGTAACGCTCAAAACCAATTGTATTCTAGACAAAGAGAATACTTAGAATCTATACTCTATTTAATAAATTCTAGAGTAACCTTAGAAAACGCATTAAACATAAAATAGAACTAATAAATAACTTGAAAATGAAAAATATACTAACTATCGCAATCTTATCACTTTTGATAATTTCATGTGGCCAAAACGCATCAAAGTCTATTGATGATATCGTTGCAGAAAGTAATCCTGAGGCACTTAAAACGAAGCGAAATGAATTGAAAAAAATTCAACAACAAAATGCAACGGATCTTAAAAAAATAGAAGATGAATTAGCTAAACATAGTGCTGATGCTAAAAATCCATTAGTGACTTCTTTTACTACAGCAACTGTTGAGTTTAAGCATCATTTAGAAATTCAAGGGAATGTCGTAACCAAACAAAATATTCTAATTTTTCCAGAACATGCCGGGCTATTGACAAATGTATATGTTAAAGAAGGACAGAAAGTTGTACGAGGTCAAGAATTGGCAAAAATAGATGATGGAGGTCTTAGTCAACAATTACTTCAATTAGAAGCGCAAACAGCTTTAGCAAAAACTACCTACGAACGTCAAAAAAGACTTTGGGAACAAAAAATAGGTTCTGAAATCCAATACCTACAGGCTGAAACTTCCTATACAGCCCAAAAGAATGCTACCGAACAAATGAAAGTTATGCTTTCTAAAACCATCGTAAGAGCTCCATTCTCTGGAGTAATTGATGATGTATTAACGGAACAAGGAACTGTCGTTGCTCCTGGTCAATCTCAATTAATGCGTATTGTAAATTTAGACAACATGTATATTGAAGCAGAAGTTCCAGAAAACAACTTACGAAATATTAAAAAAGGGAAATCGGTTGAAGTTTTCTTCCCTGTTTTAGGAAAAACAGTTCACACAAAAGTGAGACAGGTTGGTAACTATATCAATCCAAGTAATAGGTCTTTTAAAATCGAAATTGGTATCCCGAATAAAAATGGTGAAATTAAGCCTAATCTTACAAGTCGTTTAAAAATTAACGATTACACAAATGAAAATGCCATTTTAATTCCTCAAAGCATTATAACTGAAAATGCTAATGGCGAACAATATGTATATACAATTACAGATAAAAACGGAGATAAAGGTACTGCTAAAAGAGAGATTATCGAAACTGGTAAAACACAAGGAGATTTTATTGAAGTACTAAGCGGAATTAAGGTTGGTGATGAAATAATTGAAGAAGGAGCGAGAAATGTGAACGAGGGGCAAATTGTAAAGGTGCTGACTAAATAAAAACTGCTATGACTGACAAACAAAAAAAGTTAGATAAGGAATTTGGTCTGTCTTCATGGGCCATAAATAATAAAACAACTATATATGTTGTAATTGCCTTGATTCTGTTTTTAGGATTCTCAGCATACCAAAGTATGCCAAGAGAAAGTTTCCCAGAAATTAAAGAAACAAAAATTTATATCAACTCTATATTCCCTGGAAATACAGCTGAAGACATTGAAAAATTAATTACCGACCCGATTGAAGATAAATTAAAAACGGTTAGTAATGTTGTAGAAATTACTTCTACATCTCAAGAAGATGTTTCTATGGTAATTGTAGAATTCGACGAAAACATTTCCGTTGAGGCCGCGAAACAAAAAGTAAAAGATGAAATAGATACAGAAACATCCGGAGAAGATTGGCCTACATTTAATGGAGCTAAAGTTGAGCCAAATGTGTTTGACTTAAGTATGTCTGAAGAAATGCCAATTCTAAATATTAATATTTCTGGAGATTATCCGGTAAAAAAATTAAAAGAGTTTGGTGAATATCTAGAAGATGAAATAGAAGGACTTGACGAAATTAAACAAGTTGATATTCGTGGAGCACAAGAAAAAGAAGTTGAAGTAGCGGTAGACATTTATAAAATGATGGCTGCAAAAGTGAGTTTCAACGATGTTATGACTGCCATTCAAAATGGTAACACAACCATGTCTGCCGGAAATTTAATTGCAAGCGGACAGCGTAGAACTATTCGAATTATTGGTGAAATTCAAAATCCGTCAGAATTGGAAGATTTTGTTGTGAAATCTGAATTTAACAATCCTATTTACTTAAGAGATATTGCCGATATACAATTTAAAGAGAAAGAACGCACTACGTTTGCTCGTGAGACAGGGAATAGCGTTGTAATGCTCGACGTAAAAAAGAGAGCTGGAAAAAACATGGTTGCTGCCGCAGAAAAAGTTTATGAAATAATTGAAGAGGCTAAAACCAATCAATTTCCATCGAATTTAAAAATTACGGTTGCAAATGATCAATCAACAAAAACAATTGGTCAAGTCGATGACTTGGTAAATAATATCATTTTCGGAATTATTTTAGTGGTTACGGTATTAATGTTCTTCTTAGGGTTTAGAAATGCACTTTTTGTTGGATTTGCAATTCCAATGTCTATGTTCATGTCCTTAATGATTTTATCTGCTTTTGGCTATACCATGAACACAATGATCCTATTTGGATTAATTATGGGGCTTGGAATGTTGGTAGATAACGGAATTGTAGTTGTAGAAAACGTCTATCGTTTAATGGACGAAGAAGGCATGTCTCGTATTGAAGCGGCTAAAAAAGGAATAAGTGAAATCGCGTTTCCAATTATCATTTCAACTGCTACTACGGTTGCAGCCTTTGTGCCTCTTGGCCTTTGGCCAGGATTAATGGGGCAATTTATGATCTATTTCCCAATAACACTTTCTGTGGTTCTTGGTTCTTCATTGTTCGTAGCAATTTTCTTTAACTCGGTATTGGTATCTCAGTTTATGAAAATTGAAGATAAAGAAATGCCTTTAAAAAACATTATTGCTATATCTGGAATCTTAATATTTCTGGGTCTATTCATTTTCTTTGTTGGAGGAAGTGCCAAACTGTTAGGAACTGTAATGATCTTTACAGCATTTATGTTGTGGGTTTATCGATTCATATTAAGAAAAGCAGCGAATTTTTTCCAGAACAAAATCTTAACAAGATTAGAACGTGTGTATGAAAAAACGCTGCGTGCAGCATTAAAAGGATGGAGACCTTATGTTATAACAATAGGAACATTCATATTACTTTTTGTTGCCTTTGGAGGGTTTGGAGCATCTGTTGCTTCTCAAAGGACTAAGATTGAATTTTTTCCAGATAACAAACCGAATCAAATTATAGTTTATATCGAATATCCGCAGGGAACTGATATTGATAAAACAAATGTAATTACCAAAGAAATTGAGAAGCAGGTTTACTCCATTATGAATGCTGAAGACAATATGGACGGCGATTTTAACTATTTGGTAGAGAGTGTTGTTTCACAAGTTGGAGAAGGTGCAGGTAACCCTCAAACTGATGGTGGATCTACTGCAGAAATGCCTCATAAAGCGAAGATTACAGCTTCCATGAGAGAATATAAATATAGAAAAGGGCGAGATAGTGAAACTTTGCGTAAAACGGTGCAGGAAGCTTTAACAGGTATTTACCCTGGTGTTCTTATCTCGGTAGAAAAAGATGTGAACGGACCTCCTATTGGGCATCCTATTAATGTTGAATTGGAAGGTGAAAATTACGACGAATTGATCGTAACTGCAGAACGAATGCGTGAATTTATCAATTCAAAAAACATTGAAGGAATAGATGAAATCAAGATTGATGTAAACAAATCTAAACCTGCAATGTTGGTAGAAATTGACCGTAAAAAATCCGGAGAACTCGGTGTTAATGCTGGTCAAGTAGGACAACAACTAAGAAACTCTATTTTTGGAGCCAAGGCAGGAATCTATAAAGAAAGTGGAGAAGATTACGATATTTACGTTCGTTTTAATGAAGAAAATAGATACAATACTTCTGCCATTTTCAATCAGAAAATCACTTTTAGAGACATGGCCTCGGGTAAAATCAAAGAGATTCCTGTATCGGCTGTTGCAAAACAAAAGAACACCTCAGGTTTTAGTGCTATTAAGCATCGCGATCTAAACAGAGTAGTTACCGTATATTCTGCACTTGCACCTGGCTATACAGATGCTACTGTAATTGTTGCTCAAATTCAAGAAGAGATGAAAACTTTTACAAACCTTCCAGATGGTGTAAAAGTAGATTATACAGGTCAAATTGAAGAGCAAAATGAACAAATGGCCTTTTTAATGGGAGCCTTTTTTAAAGGATTGGCATTAATTTTCTTCATCTTGATTTTCCAATTTAACTCCGTTTCAAAACCAGCAATCATTATGGTGGCTATCTTCTTAAGTTTAATAGGTGTGTTTGGTGGAATTGTGATTACTGGTTCATCCTTTGTTATTATGATGACAATGATGGGAATTATTTCACTTGCCGGTATTGTAGTAAATAATGGAGTTGTATTACTAGATTATACGCAGTTACTTATTGACCGTAAAAAAGTAGAAGAAAATATTGGCGAAAATGAAAGATTATCAATCAATGGAATTTATGAAAGTATTGTAATTGCCGGTAAAGCTCGTTTAAGACCGGTATTATTAACAGCAATTACAACCATTTTAGGATTGATTCCGTTAGCCATTGGTTTCAACATTAATTTTTACACATTGTTTAGTGAATTTAACCCAAATATTTACTTTGGAGGTGACAACGTTATATTTTGGGGTCCATTGGCATGGACTGTAATTTACGGACTGTTTATTGCTACCTTCTTAACTTTAATTGTGGTACCAATTCTGTTTTATTTAATTAACAAATTTAAAGTTTGGTTAAATAAAAAAGGGATGGCAATCACCTCTTAATTCAATTTAAAAACCGAAGCAATTTGCTTCGGTTTTTTTTATTTATAAATGAATCCTTTTTCATTGCTTTTAGTTATTTTCGAACAATGATTTCTCAAAAAATATATACAGTAGATGAAGCCAAAAGAGCTATAGAACGCTATTGCGTATATCAAGAAAGGTGTCATAAGGAAGTTGAAAAGAAACTTATTGCTTATAAAATGATTCCTGAGGTTAGAGATCATATTATTGTGCACCTAATAGAACACAATTTCTTGAACGAAGAACGTTTTGCAAAAAGTTTTGCTCGTGGAAAATTCAATATTAAAAAATGGGGAAAACAAAGGATTACGCGTGAATTAAAGTTTAGAGAAATTTCTGCTTACAACATCATATCTGCATTAAAAGAAATTTCAGATGAGGATTACCTTCTTTCATTTAATGAATTGGCTGAGAAAAAATTTAACGCAATTAACGAAACGAATCACTACAAAAAAATGAAGAAGTTGTCAGATTTTTTATTGTATCGCGGTTGGGAATCTCAATTAGTTTATGAAAAAGTAAACGAGCTTGTAAAATAATTCCACTAATTATGTACATTTGGAAACCACATTAAAATTAAAGTGTTTTCAAATGAAAAAATTCATCCTACTCTTAAGTATTCTTACGCTTACAATTGGCTATTCTCAAGACAATTTAGATTTGTCTTATTACATTTCTGAAACAAATTTAAATCCTGATATTCCAACACCTGAAAGCATAATAGGGCATCCAGTTGGAAAATGGCATATTACCCACGACAAACTAGCGCAATACATGTACGTTTTGGCTGATGCGTCTGATAGAATCACCATAGAAAATAGAGGCAAAACATTTGAAGACAGACCATTATTACTTCTTACAATCACTGCGCCAGACAACCATTCTAATCTAGAAAATATTAGAACGGCACATGTTGCTTTAACTGAAAATGGATCGGAAAACTTAGATGTTGCAGAAATGCCAATTGTTGTTTACCAAGGGTTCTCTATTCATGGTAACGAGCCTAGCGGTTCTAACGCAGCATTGGTTGCCGCTTATTATTTAGCCGCGTCACAAAGTGAAGCAACTAAGCAACTACTAAATGATGTGGTCATCTTATTTGACCCAGCGTTTAATCCAGACGGATTACAGCGTTTTGCATATTGGGCAAATACCAATAAAAACAAAAACTTAACGGCTGACGGAAATGACCGTGAATACGACGAAGTTTGGCCGGGTGGAAGAACCAATCATTACTGGTTTGATATGAATCGTGACTGGCTACCTGTTCAACTGCCAGAATCTAGAGCTAGAATTAAATCATTTCATAAATGGATGCCAAACATCTTAACAGATCATCATGAAATGGGAACAAATTCAACATTCTTTTTTCAACCTGGAATTCCTAGTAGAACCCATCCTTTAACACCAAAATTAAATCAAGAATTAACGGGGAAAATTGGGAATTACCACGCCAAGGCATTGGATAAAATAGGTTCACTATATTTTACGGAAGAAAACTATGATGACTTTTATTATGGAAAAGGATCAACATTTCCAGATGTAAATGGAAGTATCGGAATTTTATTTGAACAAGGAAGTTCTAGAGGTCATTTGCAAGAATCTAGCAATGGAATCTTAACCTTTCCATTCACCATTAGAAATCAATATACTGCGGCAATGTCTACCTTAGAAGCTGCGCAAAATATGCGTGAAGAAATTCTTGCGTACCAACGTAATTTTTATAAGAACGCAGGAGGAGAACAAGAAAACAAAGCCATTATTTTTGGTGATGAAAAAGATGCTGCAAAAACATATCACCTTGCAGAAATTTTAAATCGTCATAAAATAAAATTTCACGAACTAAAGAACGATGTAACATTAAATGGAAAAAACTATAAAAAAGGATATAGTTATGTTGTTCCTAAAAATCAGAAAAACAACCGCTTAATTCAAGCAATGTTTGAAAAAAGAACGACTTTTCAAGACAGCTTATTTTACGACATTTCTGCATGGACCTTTCCACTAGCCTTTAATTTAGATTATATAGAAAATGCATCTTTAAACAATGCGGGCGCATTAGTAAATGATTTACAATTTAAACAAGGTAATGTCTCTCAAAAAAGTGATTATGCTTACGTAATGGAATGGCATGAGTACTACACACCTCGATTGTTAAATCAATTATTAGAAAATGGAATAAGAGCCAAGGCGTCTACGAAACAATTCACCTCTAATAATAAATTGTACGATTATGGAACTATTCTTATTCCTGTTGAAAATCAAATACTAAATTCGGAACAAATTTATGCGTTAGTATCGAAACTTGCAGATGAGAACCATGTTCAAATAGATGGTTTGGATACCGGATTGACTATTGGTATAGATTTAGGAAGTAATGGATTTAGAACTGTTCAAAAGCAAAAAATAGCCCTAATTGTTGGAGAAGGGGTCTCCAGTTATGATGCGGGTGAAATTTGGCATTTATTAGACCAACGTTATGATATTTCAATAACAAAATTAGACACGCAACATTTATCAGGTGCAGATTTAAGTTCATACACAACTATAATTGGAACCAATTTGCGTTATTTAACGAAATCAGCAACTTCAAACCTAAAAGAATGGATACAAAAAGGCGGAACGTTTATTGGTTACAGAAACACACTTAGCTGGTTAAACTCTCAAGAACTTGCCAAACTAGAATTTAAGAAATTTAGCAGAACCGCAACAAATGTTTCTTTTGAAGAAAGAAGAGATTATAGTGGTGCACAGAATATTGGAGGTGCTATTTTTCAAGTCGATTTAGATCGCTCACATCCTATTAACTTCGGTTACAAGAACGATCAATTAGCAATGTTTAGAAATACTTCTATATTTATGGAAGCTGATAAAAACAGTTACAACAATCCAATTAGATATACTGAAAATCCTCTTTTAAGTGGTTATATTTCTAAACCAAAATTAGACAGTCTAAAAAGTACGGTACCTTTTAAAGTTTCAAGATTAAAAAAAGGAAAAATA
This sequence comes from Urechidicola vernalis, assembly GCF_031846385.1. Lineage (NCBI taxonomy): Bacteria > Pseudomonadati > Bacteroidota > Flavobacteriia > Flavobacteriales > Flavobacteriaceae > Urechidicola > Urechidicola vernalis. The sequence continues at coordinate 160,534 of NZ_JAVRHV010000003.1, read as the reverse complement.
TTGTCTTTTACAGACAATACCAACTTTAGAGCGTTTTGGTACGGAACCAATAAACTACTTATGAATGCTATTTTCTTTAATGGCATGATGTAAAAATAAATTAACAAAAAAAAAGCAACCTATTTAGGTTGCTTTTTTGTTTAAATGGTCTTGTACTTGTTAATCTGCTTGTTGTAAATATATCTGATGCCAATCGTGCATCGTGTTTTGAGAACTATACCCTTGTAAAGAACTCAATTGACTTTGTGTTAGATTTGCTGTTAGAAGTACTCCGTTATTCATTAATCGTCTTAAATTTAAATAAGCAGAACATTGCAAATTCTCCATTACTTCTTTCCACTGGCTCTTTGTATACCCAACTGGAGTTGAATAATTTTGAGATTGAATTAACTGCTGGATGCTATCATATACGTCAAAATAAAATCGTTTCACTCTAGAAACAGTGCTTTTTACTTTTGAAACTTTTACTTCTTTAGAACTTGTTGATTTTTCAACTTCTTTATTCTTTCTTTTTCTTTGATAAGGAAACATAACTATAAGTTTTTAAGATTATTATAGTTCAAATGTACTCCTGATCAATGGAATAGAACACGACATTTCATGTCCACAAAAAACCCTTGATTTCTCAAGGGTTTTAAAAACTAACTATCAAATTATGAATTTTTTAGAACTCATCTGTTCCAAAAATATTTTCATTCTTTTTAATTTCTTTCTTCTTTTTGTTAAATGCGTAAGAAACACCAAATTCAACAATCGGTCCTACTCTTAAGTATTGAGTCTCTTGATAAAATATTTCTTGACCAGCGCTATTAAATGCCTGTGTATCTAGTCCCGAATCATTAGAGCCTAAGATATCTAACCCTTTTAGATTAAATGTTAAATTCTGAACATTTTTAGGCGCATAGTTTATCGCCACATTAGCCATATAAAACAAATCGTTTTGTCCTTGTGCAGTTACTGTAGCAGATTTAACATCAAAATCTGTAGTAAATTTAAATTGCTCCGATAAATCAAAATTAGCATTCCCTTTTAAACTCCAATTGGTGCTCCTATTATCTTCATTATACCCAAAGATTTCTCCTCTAACATTATAATGATATACCGAACCACCTAAGAAAAATGTTGCCCAATCGCCTGCTACAAAGTTTGCATTTAATTCAACCCCTAAAGATGTAGAATTCCCTGCATTGGTATAACTTCTAATCAACACCAATTCTTGCTGGTAAATTGTATTCACCCTAAAAATGGCATTGTCAACTCCTCTGTAAAATCCTGTTAAATTTATTTTTTGCTTCCCTAATTTTTTGTCGTAACCCAACTCAATATTATTCACATATTCTGGCTCTAGATTTGGGTCTCCAACAACAAATACTTCTAAATGACGTCTGTATAAAAATGGTGCCATATTTTTAATTGGAGGACGGCTAATTCTTCTACTTCCAGCAAAATTTAATTTACTCGTTTCATTTAATTCATAATCTGCATGGAATGTAGGAAACCAATCTAATTGTTGTATTTTAAAAGTATCATCACTAGGTCTATTAAAAATGGTAAAATAATCAGGATTTTCAACTTCCATTACTTGATCTGTATATTCCAACCTTAATCCGGCTATATAATTAAATCTTCCAGCGGAACCTGAATAATCCAAATACCCGGCATATATACCTCTTGTTAAATCAATTCCGTTTTCTAAATCAAGTACAGGACCATCTAACTGTTCATAATTAAATTTTCCATCTATACTAAAATATTGAGGTTGTAACCCTACTGCAAAACTATTCCCATTTTCGTATTCTTTTTCATAATTAAATGAAAATCTATACCCGTCTAAAGGAGTTTCATCCGTTTGATTGTAGTGCAATGTTACTTCACCTATTTCATCCGTTAATGGGTCATACTCATAATTTAAATTGTCTAACTCTCTACTTAAATTCGAATTTTCGTATGAAAAAGAAGTTGAAATCTTAGTCAATTCATCTATTTGATGAGAAAAATCTATATTAAAATTATGAAATTTACCATAACGATTATCCGTATTCGGATTGTAAATCCACTCCTCATTTACAGGCACTCCAGGTATAGGATTTTTATCTGCATCGCCGAAGAAATTATTGTAAATATAGAATGCTGATCTCCCTTCCGTTCTATTACCATACATATAAGAGGTAGACAACAAACTAGCTTCCGATATTTTGTAGTCTAATCCTACGTTTACTGATTGAGATTCGTACCACTCAGGTCTTTCTCCACTTGCAACCATATGCTTATATGCACCGGTAGATTCATCTAAGATTCTCGCGTCTCCTGTACGTTCCCCGTTTACGTTTTTATCACTTATATTAAATCCACCATACAATAAAACCTTACCGGTTCCATACATTAAATTTACACCAGAATTATAGCGATTATCCGTCATTTCATAGCCGCTATACTTATCGGTTGTATGCCCCCAAGGTGCACCACCAATAGTACCATTCACACTCATAGAAAACCCTTCAACCCCAACTGATTTAGTCGTAATATTTATGATTCCTCCTTTACCCTGAGCATCAAACTTAGAAGTGGGAACAGTAATAACATCAACACTTACCATTGCATCACTAGATATTTGCCCTAATAACATGGTAGCATCCATTGCAGTCGGCTTTCCGTTTAAATACACCACAAAATCTTGAGTACCACGAACTGAAATTTGCCCATCAGGATTAACCGAAACCGATGGCAACTTGTTTAAAACATCAGTAGCAGTTCCACCCCTAGCGGTTTCAAAATCCGATACTTTGTAGGTTTTCCTATCAATTTTATTGGTTACTGTTCTTGTTGTTGCTTTTACCTCTACTTCTTCAAGCGCTTCACTAGCATGAGTTAATTTTACCGCTCCTAAATCAACATTTAAATTTTGAGTAGAAATAGAAACGTCTTTAATTGTGATGGATTCATAGCCTAAAAAAGAAATGACAACATTGTAAGCCCCAACTTTTAGATTTTCAATATTAAAATTCCCGTTAAAATTGGAAGTCGTTCCTATTGACAATGCCACTCCGTTTTGTTGTAAAGAAATTGTAGCAAAAGGAATTATTTCAGAAGTATCCTTATCCGAAATAGTACCTGATATACTGCCTGTTTTTTGAGCATTTAGTGTTCCGAATAACAAAACGGAACCGAGCAACAATAAAATATTTTTCATTTTTAATCCTATATTAATCTCGCGATACGAAAAGTGAATTGATTGATTATAATTTCGGTGCGAAAATAAGTAGGAGCCCTAATTCTAATAAGGTATTATGCGTTCTTTTGAGGGGTGTATAGGGTTTTATTGCAATTCGAGTACGGTTAAAATTGGTCTGTGATCAGAAGCAATCTTTTCATCGATGACACGCGACTCAATTATACGCCATCTATGTGCCGGCCTAAATAATATATAATCAATTTTTTTTGTTGGGTTATCTGCAGGATATGTATAATCAGAGAACTTAAATGAAGGTTCCCAATCTTTAAATAAAACCTGCATTGCTTCACTTGTTGGTTCCGCATTTAAATCTCCCGTAAGAATGGTTGGCAAATCTGAATCTGAAAATAATTCGTTTAATGCTACAGCTTGATTAATTCTATCTGTGGCATCTTTGGTATGATCTAAGTGTGTTCCTACAAACCAAATTGTATCTCCACTTTTAAGTTGGACTTGAACTTCTAGTGCGGCTCTAGGCTCTTTGTTTTCTCTAGCCGGTAAAGCATGGTTCTGAGTTGATAAAAATGAATAACGAGACAAAACACCTTCGCCGTAACCTCCACCATCAAAATCCATAGCTTTTCCAAAAAGTGGAGCCATTTTAGTTCTTAAACCTAATTCAGTAACCAAATCATAATTCCTTGCTCTCTTGGTTTTATTGTCTACTTCTTGTAAAGCAACTAAATCTGGTTGTACATCATTAATTACTTTAGCCAATAAATCTAAATCGAATTTCTCATCTGCTCCTACGGTTTCTCCATGATAAATATTGTAAGATAATACACGTACAATTTTTGTAGAATCTATTACCATTTGCGCTGAAGTAATAGCAGAATTTACAAGAAAAAAGAATAACAATAAAAATGATTTAAGTACTTTCATGCCGATAAAAAAATGAGAATTAGTAACGAATTAAAGGTAGTCAAATATCTTTAGTAACTAAAAAAGTTGCTAAACAAAAAAAGCATCTCAATTGAGATGCTTTTTGCGGTCTGGACGGGACTCGAACCCGCGACCTCCTGCGTGACAGGCAGGCATTCTAACCAGCTGAACTACCAAACCGTTGCTGTTAGCGGATGCAAATATACTCGTGTTTTTTAATTCTGCAAAGGAAAAATGAGAAAATTTATAAAAATTTTTGGCGACTAATTAAATACGAAATCAAGACTGTTTCAAATCCCTTTTGAATGTCAACCGGCACATAATCTATCTTATACTGCATACACTTCAATTTCAATTCATTAAAGTACGCATCAATACTTTCTTTGTATTGCTTTTGAATGGAATCTGCATATAAATTAATTTCCTCACCGGTCTCTACATCTACAAATTTTTTAGGTCTATTGTCAAAATCAAAGTCTTTTTCAAACTTACCATCATAAGTATGGAATAAAACCACCTCATGTTTATTGTATTTTAAATGTCTTAAGGCCTCAAACAACTCCTCTTCTTTCTTATCGGACTGAAACATATCGGTAAATAAAAAAATTAAAGACCTTCTATGTATTTTTTCCGCGATTTGATGCAACACTTTATATGTTTCCGTCGTCTTTTTTGAATTAGAAGACAGCAAGTCTTCCAATTGCTTTAACAACATTCTTCTGTGTGCATCACTTCCTTTTTCTGGAGCGTAATAATCAATTTGATCAGAATACACACTTAAACCAACAGCATCTCGCTGTCTTTTCAAAATTTCTAACAAGGCTGCCGTCGCAATTGCAGAAAACCCTATTTTATTTAAATTAGAAATTGTTGGCTCCTCTATAACCGGAAAGTGCATAGAAGCCGAATTATCTATAATTATATGACAGCGCAAATTGGTTTCTTCTTCGTATCGTTTTACATATAACTTGTCCGTCTTTGCAAATAATTTCCAATCTATATGACGCGTACTTTCACCCTTATTATATAATCTATGTTCTGCAAACTCCACCGAAAACCCATGAAAAGGACTTTTATGCATTCCTGTTATAAAACCTTCTACCACTTGTCTTGCAAGCAATTCAAGGTTTTTCAATTCAGAAATATGTTTTACCGCAATTTTACTCATATATATAACAAATATAGTCAATTGTCATTCCCATAAAAAAGAGAATCAAATTTTCAAATGAAATTCTCAATAGGTTTTAGATTCTTGACTACGTTCAGAATGACATAAAAAAAGGCTCAACTTTCGTTGAGCCTTCATTTATCTTTGGAGCCTGCTTCTTATAAAGCGGCATCAATTTTTCCAGTGTATGTTGTTTTGGGAGCAACACCAACTTGCTTATCAACAACTTCTCCGTTTTTGAACAACAATACTGTTGGAATGTTACGTACACCATATTTAGCAGCAAATTCCTGATTTGCATCAACATCAACTTTACCAACAACTGCCTTTCCTTCGTAATCAGTAGCAATTTCTTCGATGATTGGCCCAACCATTCTACAAGGTCCACACCATGCTGCCCAAAAATCTACTAATACTGGTTTGTCTGACTTTAATACTACTTCATCAAAAGTTGCATCTGTTATTTCTAATGCCATAATTTTATTTTTAATCCGTTATTAATTCGTTTTTACATTGCAAAAATAGAAAAATTATCCCCTGAATTTTATGAATTTTATCAGTTTTATTTATAACAGTATTTAGGAAACTAATTTTAAATCAACTAAAATATTGCTTTTGCAATAGCCTGGATGTTGCTCGACTTACCCATAGAATAATAATGCACGCCTGGAACGCCTGCCGCTATTAATTCTTTACTTTGTTGAATGGCCCATTCAATTCCGACTTGGCGCACTTCTTTATTATTTGAGCATTTTTGAACTTCTTTTATTAAGGCTTCTGGCACATCTAAGCTAAACACTTGAGGCAAAATTTGCATGTGTCGTTTTACCGCTACAGGTTTTATTCCTGGTAAAATTGGAACATTTATTCCCATTGCTTTTGCAGCATCACAAAACTCAAAGAATTTTTGATTGTCAAAAAACATTTGCGTAACCACATAATCAGCACCTGCATCTACCTTTTCTTTTAATCTCATTAAATCGGTTTGCATGCTTGGAGCCTCCATATGCTTCTCTGGATATCCTGCAACTCCCACACAAAAACTAGACGTGTGTTTCGTTTCAATTTCATCGTGTAAATAATTACCCTTATTCAATTCTGAAATTTGTTTAACCAAATCAGACGCATATGCATTACCTCCATCTGTAGGTTTAAAATATTGTTCGTGTTTGGCAGCATCACCTCTCAATGCCATGATATTATCAATGCCTAAATATTGACAATCAACTAACACATACTCTGTTTCTTCTTTTGTAAAACCACCACATAATACATGTGGCACTGTATCAACATCGAACTTATGCTTTATTGATGCACAAATACCAACTGTACCTGGGCGCATCCTCGTAACTTTACGCTCTAACAACCCATTCTCTCGTTTTACATAAATACATTCTTCTCTTGATGTAGTCACATCAATAAAAGGAGGCTTAAATTCCATCAAAGGCTCAATATTATCATATAAATCCTTGATGTTTTGCCCCTTTACTGGCGGAACCACTTCAAAAGAAAATAAGGTTTTTCCGTTGGCATTTTTTATGTGATCTGTTACTTTCATTTATGCTGAATTTAGTTCAGTATCGTTTTATTTTATATGATGAGACACTTCGACAGGCTCAGTGTGACATTAACTATCTACAATATTTGGGTTTAACCATTTCTCGGCTTCTTTTAAATCTACTCCCTTTCTTGCTGAATAATCTGCTACTTGATCTTGAGTGATTTTTCCAAGTCCAAAATATTTCGCTTCCTTATTTCCAAAATAGTATCCAGAAACAGAGGCTGCCGGCCACATGGCCAAACTCTCTGTTAATTCAACTCCAATTCTTTCTTTCACCTTTAAAACTTCCCAAATCGTTAATTTTTCTGTGTGATCTGGACAAGCAGGATACCCCGGCGCAGGACGAATACCTTTATATCCTTCTTTGATTAATTCTTCATTAGATAGTTCTTCATTAGCAGCGTAACCCCAATAATTAGTACGGACTTCTTTATGTAAAAATTCTGCATATGCTTCTGCAAAGCGATCTGCTAAGGCTTTTACCATAATAGCATTGTAATCATCGTTCTTAGCCTCATAGGCCTCGGCCAATTCTTTAGTTCCAAATCCAGTTGACACACAGAAACAACCCATATAATCCTGAATTTCGGAATTTTTGGGAGCAATAAAATCCGCCAATGCAAAATTTGGTTTGCCTTCTCTTTTATCTAACTGCTGACGAAGAGTTCTGAAAATGTGTTGTTCTTTTTTGAGATTCTTCGTTTCACTCAGAATGACATCCACCTCAATATCATCGTCATTAATTGCGTTCGCAGGAAACAATCCAAATATTGCTTTGGTTTTAAGCAACTTCTTAGAAACGATTTCTTTTAACAATTTTTGAGCGTCTTTGTATAACTCCGTTGCTTGATCTCCTACAACCTCATCTGTTAATATCGCCGGAAATTTACCATGTAAATCCCAAGATCTAAAAAACGGGCTCCAATCTATAAATGGCAATAATTGCTCTAAAGTAATATGCTCTAAAACGTAGGTTCCTAACTTATTTGGTTTAGTAATTTCTGTAGTATTCCAATCTATTTTGAATTTTCTTTCACGAGCCACATCTAAAGAAATCATTTTCTTTTTCTTAGTTCTCTTCAAGAAATTATCTCTAAACTCTTCATAATCCGATTTCAATTCGGTTATATAAGAATCTGAATCTTCTTTTAACAAATCTCCTGCAACAGTAACCGCTCTAGACGCATCATTTACATGGACAACTGCATTTTTATATTGTGGGTCAATTTTCACTGAAGTATGCGCCTTAGACGTTGTTGCACCACCAATCATTAATGGCAACTTAAAATTAAGTCTTTCCATTTCTTTGGCCAAATACACCATTTCATCTAATGATGGTGTAATCAATCCGCTCAACCCAATAATATCTACATTTTCTTCTTTGGCTTTTTCAATGATCTTTTCAGGTGGCACCATAACACCCATGTCAACAATTTCATAATTGTTACATGCTAATACAACTCCAACAATATTTTTTCCAATATCGTGAACATCGCCTTTTACCGTTGCCAATAAAATTTTTCCGTTAGAATCAGACGAACCTTCCGTCCCTAAGGATTTCTTCTCTTCCTCAATAAATGGTAGCAAATGAGCAACCGCTTTTTTCATTACACGGGCAGATTTAACAACCTGCGGCAAGAACATCTTCCCTGCACCGAACAAATCACCAACTACATTCATTCCAGTCATTAAGTTTCCTTCAATTACGTGAATTGGTCTTTCTGCCTTGGAACGCGCTTCTTCAACATCTTCAACTATATACTCATCAATTCCTTTTACCAGGGCCCTTGTAATTCTATCTTGTAAAGGCTCTTCTCTCCAAGACAAATCAACAACAACCTCTTTTTTCGTTCCTTTTACCGTTTCAGCAAAATCTAATAAACGTTCTGTTGCATCATCTCTTTTATCAAGGATAACATCCTCAATATGCTCTAATAAGTCCTTCGGTATATCATCGTAAACCTCTAACATTGCAGGGTTCACAATTCCCATATTCATACCTGCCTCAATGGCATAGTATAAAAACACGGAGTGCATGGCTTCTCTTACTGTATTATTTCCTCTAAAAGAAAAAGACACGTTACTCACACCACCACTTACACTAACATGTGGTAGATTTTGACGAACCCATCGCGTTGCTTCAATGAAGTCGATTGCATTTTTTCTATGCTCATCCATTCCTGTAGCAACCGGAAAAATATTTAAATCGAAGATAATGTCTTCAGGTGCAAAATTTACTTTTTCGACTAAAACGTCATAAGAACGTTTCGCAATTTCAATTCTTCGCTCATATGTATCGGCTTGTCCAACTTCATCAAAAGCCATCACAATTACCGCAGCACCATAACGTTTTATTTTCTTAGCATGTTCTATAAACTCAGCCTCTCCTTCTTTTAAACTAATAGAATTCACCACACATTTACCCTGAACAACTTGCAATCCCGCTTCAATGATATCCCATTTAGAGGAATCTATCATTAACGGAACTCGTGCAATATCTGGTTCAGAAGCAATTAAATTTAAAAAGCGAACCATTGCTGCCTTTCCGTCGATCAAACCGTCATCCATATTCACATCAACAATCTGCGCTCCTCCTTCTACCTGATGACGTGCAATAGCCAACGCTTCATCGAACTTCTCCTCTTTTACCAAACGTAAAAACTTACGAGAACCTGCTACATTAGTACGTTCACCAACATTAATGAAATTGCTGTGCTCGTCAATAATAAGAGGTTCTAAACCGGATAATCTCATCGGTTTTCTCTGGATTGTATTTCTATTTTGATTACTCAACTTCACTTAATTTTTTGAGACTTCTCGACTAGGCTCGAAGTAACTTTATTAATTAAAAATTACATCTATTTATAATGCTGAACCGTTGGAAATGGCTCATAAAAATGATGTAATAGTTTTTTCCAATCTTGATATTCCTGTGATTCTCTAAATCCTATTTCGTGATCCTCTATGGTTTCCCAATTCACTAATAGAATAAATTTATCATCTTCTTCGATACACTTTTTCAATTCGTGAGAAATATAGCCCTCCATTGAACAAATAATTATTTGTGCTTTCGAAAAAGCTTTTTCAAATTCATCCGACAATCCTTTTTTGATATTTAAAATGGCTACTTCTAAAATCATACCTCTCTTGGAGCATAATTAGATGCAACTTCAGCAATTGCATTGATATGCTCAGGAGTTGTTCCACAACAACCACCAATAATATTGATCAAACTCTTATCTAAATATTCCTTTATTTTCCCGGCCATTACTTCAGGCGTTTCATCATATTCTCCAAAAGCATTAGGTAAACCAGCATTTGGGTGTGCAGAAACTCCAAAATCTGTTCTATCTGAAACGACTTGTAAATATGGTGTTAATTGATCAGCACCCAACGCACAATTAAATCCAACCGTTAACAAATCTAAATGCGATACTGAAATTAAAAATGCTTCCGCTGTTTGACCAGATAAAGTTCTTCCAGATGCATCTGTAATAGTACCGCTTACCATAATTGGAATATTAATTCCTCTCTCTTCATTCACTTCTTCGATGGCGAATAGTGCTGCCTTTGCGTTTAAAGTATCAAAAATAGTTTCTACTAATAATATATCGACCCCTCCATCGACTAAGGCTTCCGTTTGTTGTTTGTATGCAATACGCAATTCATCAAAAGTTACAGCTCTATATCCAGGATCATTTACATCTGGAGACATGCTCGCAGTTCTGTTCGTTGGCCCAATAGAACCTGCAACAAACCTTGGTTTGTTGGGCTCTTTTGCTGAAAACTCATTTGCAACCTCCTTGGCTATTTTTGCTGATTGAAAATTCAACTCATATACCCATTCCTCCATATCATAATCTGCCATGGCAATTGTAGTCCCAGAAAACGTATTCGTTTCTACAATATCCGCTCCGGCTTCAAAATACTTTGCATGAATTTCTTTAATGGCTTTTGGCTGTGTAATAGACAACATATCATTGTTTCCTTTAACCGAAGTATGGAAATCTTTAAATTGTTCCCCGCGATAATCTTCCTCCGTAAAATTGTACTGCTGAATCATGGTCCCCATTGCTCCATCTAACACGAGAATACGTTCTTTTAATATTTTTTTTAATTCTGACATTCTTTATGACTTCACTTATGCATTTCCTCGGTAGAGGAAACGATGGCAAAGATATTTAATCTACTTGCCAATTACTATATAGATTCCCTAAAAAAACCCTCAATAAATTGAGGGCTTGTCTTTTATACTTCCGATTCTGGTGCGAGTTCAATTTCGAGTCCCTCTAACTCGGGGGTTATGGCTATTTGACAGCCCAACCTGCTATTGTCCTCTACATAAAATGCCTCCGCTAACATTAAATCTTCATCTACGCTCATTTCTGGTAATTCATGATTAGAATGTACGTAGCACTGGCAAGACGCACACATGGCCATTCCGCCACAAATACCTACTGTACCTTCTGGAGCCAACTCATAAGCTCTAACCACTTCCATAACATTCATTGCCATATCTGTTGGGGCTTGAATATCATGTGTTACACCATCTCTATCCTTAATTTTAATATTTACGTCTGACATTACTTTTTATTTAAAAAAGGTTCCCGAAAATTCGGGAACCACAAAAATACTCATTTTCGTATTTCTTATTGATAGGATTACCCTATACTTTTTACAACTGCTGCTTCGGCTTTCTTAGTTTCTCCATCGAAACCAGTTACACCATTTACCGTTGTGTATTTCATAACATAACGCTTGCCTGGATTGATGATATTATAAGCATATTGCACAGCAATAGTTGCTTCATGGAAACCACATAAAATCAATTTCAATTTACCAGGGTAGGTGTTTACATCACCGATCGCAAATACGCCCGGTATGTTGGTTTGATAATCCAAGGCATTGTTCACTACGATAGCGTTCTTTACAATTTCTAATCCCCAGTTACCTATTGGGCCAAGTTTCGGTGACAATCCAAATAACGGAATAAAGTGATCTGTTTCTTTTAAAAATTCACCTTTCTCTTTGTGCTTTATCTTGACAGAATCTACGTGATTTGTTCCGTAAATTTCTTTTACTTCAGCATCAGTAATTAGGTTTATTTTACCAGCGTTGTATAACTCTTCAACTTTCTCAACCGAATCTAAAGCTCCTCTAAATTCTTTTCGTCTATGTACCAGTGAAACTTCACTAGCAATATCGGCCAAATAAATAGACCAATCTAATGCAGAATCACCTCCACCTGCTATAACCACTCTTTTATCTCTGTAAATTTCCGGATCTCGAATAATATATTCTACTCCTTTATCTTCAAAATCTGCTATACTTGGAATTGGTGGTTTACGCGGCTCAAAAGAACCTAATCCTCCTGCAATAAATACCGCTGGAGCATAATGTTCTGTTCCTTTATTTGTTACAACTTTAAAAGTTCCATCCTCTAATTTCTCAATAGTTTCAGCACGTTCACCTAAGGTATATCCCGGTTCAAATGGTTTAATTTGTTCTGCTAAATTATCTATTAATTCACCCGCCATTACTTCTGGAAATCCAGGTATATCGTAAATAGGTTTTTTAGGGTAAATCTCTGAACATTGTCCTCCAGGTTGCGGCAATGCGTCTATTAAATGACATTTTAATTTTAATAATCCTGCTTCAAATACGGCAAACATCCCTACTGGCCCTGCCCCGATTATTAATATATCTGTTTTAATCATTCGTTCTAAGTATAAAACTTTGTGTTAATTTATTTAATCTTGAAACCTTTTCTGAAAAGTTCCCTTTAATTGTTCTTCTATAAATATTTAAATTTTCTACAAGGTCATCAACATTCTCTGGAATTACTTCCTCAAAAAATTGACGTAACCTCTTCGCCATTGTAGGTGATTTACCATTGGTAGAAATTGCAACTTTTACGTTGCCCTTTGTAACAATACCTCCTAAATAAAAATCGCATAAATCAGGAGTATCAGCAACATTAACTAACAGCTGCTTTTGTTTTGCATCATAATGAATCTCCTTATTCACATTTAAATCATTAGTAGCAGCAATAACCATATGTTGTTTATGTAGCAGATTGCTCGTATATGGCCTCCACATTAATGGGATCTTATGTACTTTAGCCAAGGCTATTATATCTTTAGAGAATTCTTTTGCAGCAACTACCACATTTGCATTTGGGCTCGATTTTAATAAAAAAGATAATTTCTCAAAACCAACGGTACCCCCACCAATGATCATTACATTGAGCTTGGATACTTTTAAAAATACTGGATATAAATCGTTCTTCATCATACTACGGATTTAAGTTCAACTTCTCTAAATTCTTCAATCGACTTTACAAATAATTTAGCATCTTCTAAATATTTCAAAGCGAAGTCTTTTGAAGGTTTGTTTTGGTTAATTTGATATACAAATGTACTAAAATTGGTTGGTAAATTAATGATTCCTGTTTCTACAAAATGCGAATCAAAATCTCTTACAATTCCAGCATGTGTATTTGTCTTTTTACTTTCTGAAAGCAATAAGGCCTTTGCCGCATTCACAATGGCTGCATAGGAATGATAAATGCTATCTGACCATTTCTCAATTACTATTGTTTCTTCAGCATTGGCAATCTTTTCCTCACTTTCATAAATCAACGTTTGAATAAGATCAATAACAACTCCTGCACACTCTCCTACTCCTATTGCCTTGACATATTTTTTATCATTACCCCAATCTATAAAATCGCTTGGAATTAGATTTTCAATATTGGCCAATGGTTTTAATAATTCATAAAAATACTTCTCCCCTTGTCGGTCGTAGTAATTTAAAAATCTTTCTTCTTTTTCAGCATTTTTTCCATAATCATTTAGCAAATATCTCAAGGCTTCATCACCTCTTTTACTCGGAATTTTAATCACCTTATCAGAAAACCGTCCGTTTCCATTGCCCAAATTTCCTCCACCTAACAGCACCTGCAATGCCGGAGCAACTTGTTTGTCCTTTGTTCTAATTGTCATCCCTTGGAACCCAATTTCAGACATGTTGTGTTGTCCACAAGCATTCATACATCCACTAATTTTAATGGTAATATCTTTGTTATTCGTATACTGCGGATATTCCGTTTTTAAAACCTCCTCTAATCTATCCGCAATTCCAGTACTACTAGAAATTCCTAGATTACATGTATCAGTTCCAGGGCAAGCCGTAATATCTTGAGTTGCGTTATAACCTAATTCAGCAAAGCCAAGTTTACCCAATTCCACAAAGAAAAATGGTAATAACTCCTCTTTTACATGCTTTACTAAAATATTCTGACGTAAGGACAAACGCAATTCATCACCTGCATAATTCTTAATTAAATCGGCAAGTAATCGTGCTTTATCAGTATAAAAATCACCTAATAACACTTTTATTCCAATAGCAAATAATCCCTCTTGTTTTTGTTGAATCACATTAGATTCTTTCCATAATTCAAAGGCTTCAACTTCGTAGCTTTTAACGACTGGATTTGCAATATGTGACAAATCGATAGGCTGTTCAAACTCATTAGTATCAATAGCAACGGTATGATTAGACAAAGCCAATCTTTCTTCATTTACCAATTCAACAAAAGCATCAAATCCAATATCTTTTATCAAAAATTTCATTCGAGCTTTAGCTCGTCTAGATCGTTCTCCATAACGATCAAATACACGTAAAACACCTTCCATTAGTGGAATAATCTTATCCGACTCTATAAAATCATACAACACATCACCATGTCTAGGCTGCGACCCTAAGCCACCACCTGCAAGGACTTTAAACCCTTTCTTCCCATCTTTAATTTTGGCGATAAAACCTAAATCGTGCATATAGCTCAAACCTGTATCTGCCTCCGTCCCAGAAAAAGAAATTTTGAATTTACGTCCCATTTCTTGACAAATTGGGTTTCTTAAAAAGAAACGAAATAAGGCATCTGCATACGGAGATACATCAAATGGCTCGTCTTTATCTATCCCAGCCGTTTCAGAAGCTGTTACATTTCTAACTGTATTACCACAAGCTTCACGAAGTGTGACATCACTCTTTTCAAGTTCTGCCCACAACTCTGGAGTCCTATCTAAACTCACATGGTGAATTTGAATATCTTGTCTAGTTGTTATATGCAAACGTCCTCGAGAATATTCATCTGACACATCACAAATACGGTGCAATTGATCGCTTGTAACTCTACCAAAAGGCAATTTAATTCGAATCATTTGAACACCTAATTGACGCTGCCCATAAACTCCTCGAGCCAAACGTAAACTTCGGAACTTCTCTTCATCTACCTTGCCCTCTTTAAATTCTCGAATCTTACGTTCCAATTCAATGATATCTCTCTCTACAATTGGATTTTCGAATTCTGTTCTAAAACTTTGCATAATTAGTGTTCTTTGTTAGTTTATTCTAATTCTTTTAAGCGTGCAAACCACACTCTCTATTCTCTAAAACTTTTGTTGGATCAAAGTATTTAAATTCGTTCGGCAATTTTCTCTCTTCTAAATACAGATCTAGTTCTGTATCTGACCAATTATAAAACGGGCTTACTTTTAACACACCATCCGCACTTAATGATAAAATATCGATACTATCTCTAAATGCAGTTTGTCCTTTTCTTAGATTCGTAAACCATACATCAGGTTGATGCTCGGTCATAGCACGTCTAAACGGCTCTAGTTTAACTTGCTCTGTAAATAATTTATGGTTTGGATCCTCTATTTGAGGAATTCCAAGTGTTGCATCTCTATGACTTGTCGTTTGTTTCGGAACGTATAAATGTACATTCAACTCTAATTTTTCAATTAACTCGTTAGCGTGGTTATAAGTATTTGGAGTATTATAACCGGTATCGCACCAAATTACTTTTACATCTGAATTCACCGATGTTACCGCATTTAAAATTGCCACTTCATAGGGTCTAAAATTTGTCGTTACCACTGGGTTTTGAGCCACCTCTAATGCCCATGAAATAATTTCTTCTGGCCTTTTACCTCTCAACGATTTATTCAATCTCTCAACTTCTGCTCTATTTAATTGTATGCTCATTTGTACTACATTTAGGTTCTTTTCTTCATCCTTTGTCGATATAAAAGTAATTTCCTATCGACTTACTAGACTTAAAGCAGCAAATGTACACTATTTCTATTACCCTACAAGTTTGATAGGATAAAAATAACGTTAAATTTAAAAAATTATTCTGAAATTAAATCAGCCAAAGAAGTATGGCGAAAAATTTGAAGTGTACTATCTCTAACCTGAATCATCAACTTATTAACGCTACACGCATTTTCGTCTGGGCAATCGTCACATTTTTCATAGAAATTTAAACTAACACATGGTAGCATAGCAATTGGTCCTTCTAACACGCGAATAACATCAGTCATAGGCACGTCAGCCGCATCTTTAATTAAATAGTAGCCTCCACCTTTTCCTTTTTTAGAACCAAGAATTCCGGCTTTACGCAATGTCAATAAAATACTCTCCAAAAACTTTTGAGATATGTTTTCACTCCTAGAAATTTCAGCAATTTGTACCGGACCTTTTACATCTCGGCGTGCTAAAAATGTAAGTGCTTTTAATCCGTATTTTGTTTTTTTCGAAAGCATAAACCTATTAAATTGATAGTTTGAATAGGAAGTAAAAATGCGAAAAATCTTTTACATAACCTAACAAGCCCATTTAGTATGGGTTTACAAGAAAACTTTTACTTTGGAATTACTTTATCTATTTGTTCTAAAACAGTAGGACCCGCTTCAGCACCTGCAGACATTCTTGTTAAATATTCAGCATGTGGTATAGTTGTTCCTTCTTCAAAATATGAAGGTTTTAAAATATAGCCCATTGCATCTAAGGTAAGTCCCATAACAAACTTTGGTTCAGAATTCATTAATTCTTTTGAGTAAAATGAATAGGCAGGAGGTGTCTCTCCAGGATGAGTTATAAATTGTGCGGAACCAATTGAAAACCATGCAACTTCTGTTGTTGTCGTTTCTCCAATTTCTCTTTTTATAACTCCTAATTTAGATAACTGACTCCAACCAGGATTTGAAACTGGTAATTCAAACACGCTATTAGCAAATTGAATCTTAGATGATTCCATTGGCTTCATTTGTTTCAACTGTTCTTTAACTGCATTTGCTAATTCTGTTCCTCTTTTAACTCCAATTTCGAAAGATTGATTTTCTTTATCAGGTTGAACCCAACCACCAATTGCTCCCTGCAAAAAAAGATGTTCTCCTTTAACTTCTTTAGCCATTTCATTGTAAAAAACTCCTACGAAATCTGCTGAAACTTCATTATGAACTGCATCGTAAATTGTAGGATGACATGCAAAATTAGTTAACGAAGCAACATTCTTTCCTGAATCATTTAAAAATTGTAGTACTGTTAATGATCTATCTATTTCAGGTTCAGAAATATTATGTACCCACTTTTCTCCAAACGTACCTGCTGAATATCTCGTTGAAACAGGATCTAGATTCTTACTTGCCTTAGCAATTACTTGCGCCGTAGTTTCTATCATCTTCTCCATATACTCATCATCCACACCACTTTCTATTTGACTTGCCCCCCAAATTCCCACAACATCGGGCCCTGTATGCACGTGGTTAGAACTAATAATAATACGTTCTGCCGGTAAATTAATAGTTGAAATTAAACTAGCTGCTCTTTTCCTTATTTTTTGAACATCTGGGTACAAAAGTCCAATACAATCTAATGTAACAATTGCCAAGGAAGATTCACCATTATTAATTACGACTGCTTTAGCGTAAATGGAATCATGTACTCCCGTAAATTTCCGATTCTTTTTATCTCCAGCTATAAACATTCCAACATTCGGATTAATATTCGATGAAGATGCACCAGCCATTAACTGCTTTTTTTTGGTAACTGTAGAACAATTAATGCATAATAAAAGAGTAACAAATAAGGCAAAAACGTTTTTCATAAATAACTTTCTATATTATCAATTTTTACAATCCTTGACTAAGATCCGAAATAATATCATCGGCATTTTCTAATCCAATAGATATTCGCACAGAACCATCTGTAATCCCAACTTCCAATCTATCTTCTAAGGCTAATTTACTATGAGTTGTCGAAGCTGGATGTGTTACAATAGTTCTAGTATCACCTAGATTGGCAGAAAGTGAACACATTTTAATTTTATTTAAGAAATTTCTACCTGCTTCTATACCTCCTTTTACTTCAAAGGCAATGATATTACCTCCTAATTTCATTTGCTTTTTTGCAACTTCGTATTGTGGGTGCGATTTTAAAAATGGGTATTTAACCCAATTTACTTTCGGATGTTCTTCTAAAAACTCTGCAATTTTAAATGCATTTTCACAATGTTTTTCAACTCTTATTGCTAGTGTTTCTAAACTTTTAGATAACACCCAAGCATTAAATGGAGACATCGCTGGCCCAGTATTCCTTGAGAACAAATAAATTTCTCGAATTAAGTCCTTTCTACCAACCGCTACTCCTCCAAGAACACGTCCTTGACCATCCATTAATTTGGTTGCAGAATGAACAACGATATCTGCACCAAATTTAATCGGTTGCTGGATATATGGTGTAGCAAAACAATTATCTATTACCAATAGTAGATTATGCTTTTTTGCCAAGGCTCCTAATAACTCTAAATCAATGATATCAATTCCAGGATTTGTTGGAGATTCAGCATATAATATTTTGGTATTTGGCTGAATTAAACCTTCAATATCTTCAGGTTTGTTAATATCGAAATACGAAGTTTCTATGTTCCATTTTGGCAAGTACTTTGTAAATAAAGAATGTGTTGAACCAAAAACAGATCTCGCAGACACTATATGATCTCCACTTTTTAACAAAGCCGCAAAGGTCGAAAAGATAGCAGCCATACCAGTTGCAAAGGCGTAACCGTCTTCAGCACCTTCCATTTTTACAACTTTTGAAACAAATTCGCTTGTATTTGGATTCGAAAATCTACTGTATAGATTTTTCTCTTTCTCTTCTGCAAAAGAAGCTCGCATATCTTCGGCATCATCAAATACAAAACTGGATGTAACATACATTGGAGTAGAATGTTCTGAAAATTGAGAACGCTCATTTTGCGTTCTTATCGCTTCTGTTTCAAAATTGTAATCACTCATAATTTCTATATTTATACATCTCGACTCCGCTCGATGTGACTTATTTTATTTTAAAAAATATCTTTCAACAAAATATTTAATTGGTCAAATTCTATTAAAAATCCATCATGACCATAAATAGATTTTATCTCCTTTAATTCATTTCTTACACCTGCTTCATTAAGTAACGCTTCTGTTTCAACATTCTCTTCTGGAACGAAGAATATGTCTGTATCAATCGTAACCTGAGTCACTTTTGCCTTAATCAATTTCGCAACTTCGACGAACTCTCCTCTTCCTCTAGTAATATCTATATGCGTTAATAAATGATTCATTAACTGATAAGATTCTAGATTAAATCGTTCTTCAATTCTTTTTCCATGATGCAACAACCAACTTTCTGAATTAAATATCCCTAACTCTTCATTGGTCGATCTGTTAAATCTATGTTTAAATGAAACGGCTGTTCTATAAAAAAGCATCGCCATTAAACGTGCATCGTGCATTGGTCTTTTTGAATTATTCAATATTTGCTCTTGTGTAAGATTGTGTGCAATAATCCAATCTGAAGTTTTCCAATCAGATCCTAAGGCAACCAAGTGCTCCATTAAGTCTGGAAACAACACCGCCATTTCCCATGCAATTCCTCCTCCTAAAGACGGTCCAATTACCGCGTAAAGTTTAGAAATCTCTAATTTTTGTAATCCCAAACCAAATATTTTTGCAATATCTCTAGGTTTAAAATCTTTATAGTTTTTGATGAGTTTATCAGAATTCTCGTCATATCCATTTCCAGGAATATCAAAAGAAATAATAGTGAATTTATCAGTATCTATTAATTTCCCTTTTCCAATAATTCCACTCCACCAACCATTTTCTCCAGCAACTTCTGAGTTTCCGGTTAAAGCATGACTTACCTGCACAATTGGAGCTGTATGTAATGGCTTTCCAAAAATTTGAAACGTCAAATCAAAATTTGATGTATAACCTGTTTCAGTTGTAAAATCTGAAATTGTAATATGTTGTAATTGTTGTGTCAACGTACTTAACTTTTAATTTAATACGATTGAAAATGAAATAAGGAAAGTGAATTGTTTTGAAATTCATCTGTTATCTATCCAATTTGGTAGAATTTAGCACCTTCTTTAAAAGTAAAGGGTTGCTAAGGCTTCATCGGGTCTAATCCCTCTGCCTTTCTTTATAACACAATCAATAAGTATCTGAACTTGACCGCAAAGTAATGCATAAAAAAAATAGCACGCAATGAATTTGAAATTTTTCTTTAAATTTCAAATAAGAATTGAGAATAAGCAACATTGGCCACCTATTCTCAATCTGAAAATTTAACAATTCTTAGTTTTAAGCCAATGCTTGTTCAATATCTGCAATAAGATCAGAAATAGCTTCTAACCCCACTGACAAACGAATCAAGTCTTTGGTGACACCACTTGCTTCTTGCTGATCATCATTTAATTGTTGATGTGTAGTGCTCGCTGGATGAATAATCAATGATTTAGTATCACCAATATTGGCTAATAAAGAGAATATTTTTGTTTTATCAGTAAACGTTTTGGCCGCATCAAAACCACCTTTAAGACCAAAAGTTACAATTCCACTTTGTCCTTTAGGTAAATATTGTTTTGCTAAATTGCTGTATTTACTACTTTCTAAACCAGGGTAATTTACCCAAGCAACATTGTCATTTGTCTCTAACCATTTTGCCAATGCTAATGCATTTTCGCTATGTTTTGCAACTCTAATTGGTAAGGTTTCTAATCCTTGAATAATTTGAAATGCGTTATATGGACTTAAGGCTCCGCCATAATCACGCAAACCTTCAATTCTAACTTTGGCTATATATGCAATAGCACCCAAGGCTTCGGCATAATTTAATCCATGATAACTTGGGTTCGGCTCTGTAAATTCGGGGAAATTACCATTGGCCCAATCAAAGGTTCCAGCATCAATAATAACCCCGCCTAGTGAATTCCCTTGACCTCCAATATATTTAGTTAAAGAATGAATTACAATATTTGCACCATGTTCAATTGGGTTCAATAAATATGGAGTTGCAACTGTATTATCTACTATAAATGGAATTTTAGCCGCTTTGGCTTCTTTAGATATTGCTGCTAAATCCAACACATCTAATTTTGGATTTCCTAAACTCTCTACAAAAATGACCTTGGTGTTTTCCTGAACCGCTTTTCCAAAATTACTTGGATCAGAAGCATCTACAAAAGTTGTTGTAATTCCCAATCTTGGCAAGGTGTTATTTAAAAGGTTGTAGGTTCCTCCATATAGCGAACTTGAAGCCACAACATGATCTCCACTTTTCAACAAGGTTAATAATCCGGTTGAAATCGCAGCAGTTCCAGAAGCAAAAACTGCCGCGGCAACTCCACCCTCAATCGCTGCCAAACGTTGTTCTAAAATATCATTTGTAGGATTATTTAATCTTGTATAAATAAATCCAGGCTCTGCAAGGGAAAATAAATTTGCAGCATGATCTGTATCATTAAAAACATATGAAGTTGATTGATAAATTGGCACAGCACGTGTTCCTGCTGTAGTTGCTGTATCGTGTCCCGCGTGTAATGCTTGCGTTGAAATTTTTTGAGTACTCATTTTATATCTTTTTATATTTTTTTGACTTTTTTTTATTTAGCCTTCATTTCGGTATTACCACTGGGCTCTTTTTTAGTTGTGGCAATACCCAAGCATTATCATTATTTTCATGATTTCTTCATTTTAATTTTTGATCAAAAAAAAGCCTCTGAACAATTCAGAGGCTTTCAATTTTATTGTGAAATATTCAAACAAAACAACCCTCTGCGTATAAACTACACATCATAAAGCCCATTTTGTTAGATATTTTATTCATTACCCTAGTTAATTGGTAGGCAAATATAAAAGAATATAAATTACATGACCAAATAAATTATGAAGAAAATTTTATTTTAATTCGGCATGTCCAAAGCTGACTAAGAAATCGACGCACCAAATACTTACCACGTTGTATTTATTCAAATCGGTGCCATTAGGAATGGCGTATTCGTAATTGCCTGAAAGACCTTTTAGATCGCCTAGATCTACAAAATCGGTAGAATTTTTATCCGTAGAAAGATATACCAATAGTTTTGGTCCATCATCTGATTTAAAGTTTCTGAAAATTAATTTCGTCATTTCTTTATTCACTTCAGCTGTACCCGAAGTTGGGTGTGCATCAGAAACAAATGAACCACTGATAAACGCGTTTGGGGCAATCATAGGAGAATTTACATCTACAACAGGGTCTTCTGGAATTTCCATATCATCAGAAGAACTGCAAGAAATATTGACTACTAAAAGAAGAACAAGTAAAAAGTTTAGTTTTTTCATTTTAAATGGTTTAATGCTTTTAGTCCTTAAAATCAATTCAACTTACAAATAAAATAATTCGATTATTTTTTTAGGTATTGATTTTAATTGTTATAAATTTGCACCCGAATCACAGAGGAAAAATTTGAACTGATTGCAACCTCTTCAAAAAAAATGCTAAAGCAGTAAGTGTATACTTCCCTTTGGCTTTTACTTTTTTTCTGGATTCTCTAAAACATTAAAAGTTAAGACTATGTCATATTTATTTACATCAGAATCTGTGTCGGAAGGACACCCTGATAAAATTGCAGATCAAATTTCAGATGCATTAATCGATCGTTTTTTAGCGTTTGATAAAAGCTCAAAAGTAGCTTGTGAAACCTTAGTAACAACCGGTCAAGTAATACTTGCTGGAGAGGTAAAATCTACGGCTTATTTAGATGTTCAAAAAATAGCTAGAGATGTTATTAATAAAATTGGATACACCAAAGGAGAATATATGTTCGATGGTAATTCTTGTGGGGTATTAAACGCAATTCACGAGCAATCGCGAGATATTAACCAAGGTGTAGATAGAGCCTCTTACGACGAGCAAGGAGCTGGAGACCAAGGAATGATGTTTGGTTATGCTACGAAGGAAACGGAGAACTTTATGCCATTGGCGTTGGATTTAAGCCACCGATTATTGATTGAATTGGCTGAATTAAGAAGAGAGTGTACCGACATTCCTTATTTACGTCCAGATGCAAAGAGTCAGGTTACGATAGAGTATTCTGATGATAATGTACCACAACGAATTGACACGATTGTTATTTCTACACAACATGATGAATTTGATGCCGATGAACCAATGTTGGCAAAAATCAAAGAAGATTTAGTTGGTATTTTAATTCCAAGAGTAATTGCAAAATTACCTGCTAAAATTCAGGCATTGTTTAATGACGAAATCACCTACCATATTAACCCAACAGGGAAATTTGTAATTGGCGGACCGCATGGAGATACAGGATTGACAGGAAGAAAAATTATTGTGGATACATACGGCGGAAAAGGAGCGCATGGTGGAGGTGCTTTTTCTGGAAAAGATCCAAGTAAAGTAGATAGATCAGCGGCGTATGCCTCTAGACATATTGCAAAAAATTTGGTAGCGGCAGGAGTTGCTGATGAAATTTTAGTTCAAGTTTCATATGCTATTGGTGTAGCTCAACCAACATCTATAAATGTTGAATCTTATGGAACTACTAAGGTTGATTTAACAGATGGTGAAATTTCTAAAGTGGTAGAGCAATTATTTGACATGCGACCAGCAGCTATTGAAAAACGTTTGAAATTACGTAACCCAATTTATTTAGAAACTGCAGCTTACGGCCATATGGGTAGAACTCCAGAGGTAAAAACCTTAGAATTTACATCTACTGAAGGAAGAACCGTTGCGTTTGAAGTAGAGACTTTTACTTGGGAAAAACTAGACTATGTAGAAAAGGTAAAAAGCGCTTTTAATATCTAATAGAGCACATATAAAGTGAAAAGCAGCAGGAGAATATAATTCTTCTGCTGCTTTTTTATATATAGAAATCAAACCTCTAAAAACAGTTCGATTGACACAATCATTTAGTCGTATAAATTATCTAATAATTACAAATTATATTTAACTGTAAACATTAAACGCAACGGCATTACGTAATAACTTGTAGCCGTTGTAAATGTTTCGTTAAAACTGTCTCGGTTTATAGATTCGTTATCGGTTAAGTTCTTACCTGAAAAGATAAATTCCCAATGGCTATCTTTCTTTTGATAAAACAAACTAGCGTTTAAAAAAGAATAGGTGTTTTCTATAGTATTGGTTCCATCTCTATAATTATAATAACTATAATCTGCTATAAAACTAAAATCTCGTAGAAATACTACATCTAATTTCGCAAAAGGTCTGTCGGTTGTAAAATCACTACTTCTTGTAGATGAATCGTACTGATTAAATGTTTTGGCATACCCAATTTCCAAATTTGGTGCAGTTTTAAAATTGGTAGCAAAGCTTGCTGTATAATTTTGAGTAAATGATTCTGAAACATTTGGTCTGTTATTTACAATACCATTTAATTTTGAATAATTTAAACGGGCGCTTGCATTTACTTTAAACTTTCCAAATCTACGACCATAACGCGCATTACCACTAACAACTTCGTCTGCTAAATTCGAATTAAATGGTGTATTAATCGTTTGGTTAAATCCTGTAAATTCTGAAATATTTTTTATATCATTTGCCTTCTTAGAATAGGTGATTGAAGCGTTCATATTTGTAAAATTGAACATACTAAAACTGAAAAAGTTCAAATTAAACCTATTATAAACCGCACTTTCTAGGTTTCTATTCCCTTCAAACATAGAGTTGAAGTTGTTTAGAATATATCCTTCAGACAACCTGTTAATATCGGTATACTCACGTGTCATGGAATAATTGAATCTCAAATTTTGAGATTGTTTTATTTTCCATTGAACTAGTAGGTCCGGTAAAACCTCAACATCCGTATTTGAGTTTTCTGTTCCTAACTGAGTATCTTCTGTAAAATAATTATGAACAGTAAATCCTGGGGTAAACGTAAACTTTCCAGTTACCGCTTTATAATGCGCACCTAAGAACACATCATTAAATTGGAATTTTACATCGTTAGTTAACTCTTCATCTCCGAAGTCAAGGCGATCTCCATTATTTAAAATTTGAAAAATATTAGAATCAAAATTTTGATGACTAATCGTACTTCCCAACGTAAAATTTATATTGCTTTTATTATTTAATACATAGTAATAATCTACTTTACCATCAAATTTAGTAGTGCGCACGTCTTTTTGTTGAGACATATCATACACCGTTTGTGGAACGGTTGGAATAATATTATCGAATGGTTGGCTACTTCTTAAATAATTCAATAATGGGTTTTCTTCTGTATACAAATGTTGCATTTCTACAGAAACTACATTGTTATCATTTAGCACCTTATAGTAACTCAAATTTTGATTAATTGAAGAAGGAGATTGCTCTTGATTGTCTACAATATTCTCCGTGTTTCCATTTACAAAAGATTCGATACCTCCTATTTCTTCTTGTTTCGATGTTTTCATTAAGACATCATAATCAAAATGCGTTTCCGCATCAGGTACATAATTAGCACTTAGCTTTAACATTCCTAATTTAGAACGCTGACTATTTACACTTTCTCTAATTTCTAAATTATCTGTTACTATATTTCTGGTAACAGTCTCGGTAAACATATCTACTTCAGAATCATTAAATATGGAGAAACCACTAATGGTTAATTCTTTTTTAGGCGAATACGTAAAATTGGCTGCACCAAATCGTGAAATCACTTCTTGTGCCATATTATTTTGCATCGCAGAAAAACCCAATCCTCCGTCAGAAACATTGAAACTTGTACCTCCTCTTCTCATCATGTTTTGAAAACCTCCTGAAAACCGATAAAAATCTTGTCGTGTAAAAGGCACTTCCCCAATATTATTTAAATCTGCAATGATATTTATACTTGTTTTTGGGCTGTAATAGAAAAGTTTAGGATGCACTAAGTAGCCTTCTTCCGTTCCGACCCCTGCTGCAATATCTCCAAACCAAAAGTTCTTTTTCCCTTCTTTTAATTTAATATTGATGGCAACATTATCAGAATCATCTCCCATTCCTCTCATTGGTGAGACTTCGTTGTAATTTCTTAATACTTCTATTTTATCAACTGCGTTGGCTGGTATATTTTTAGAGGCTATTTTAGAATCTCCATCAAAAAAATCTTTCCCTTCTACCATAACCTTCTGAACCGTTTTTCCTTCGACTTCAATCTGCCCATCCTCAGTAATTTCTACCCCAGGAAGTTTCTTTAAAACATCTTCTAATTTTTTCTCCGCGCCGTTGGTAAAAGAATCAGAATTATAAACAATGGTATCACCTTTTATAGTAACAGGCATATCAAAGGTAAGTTCAACCTCATTTAAGGTATTATCCTCCTCTTTCAAAGTGAAGTTTTGCGCAATATCAGCAGAGCCATCAGGCAAATTTACTTCTGAATTTTGCGTTTCAAAACCAATATAACTGATTCTAAAACTATAGGTATTATTAGTAGGAAGCACTAATTTATATTCACCCTTATCGTTGGTAATAGAGTACGATTCAACTTTGTTAGATCCTTTTACAAACGCAATAACATTTGCTAGTTCTAATGGGTTTCCTATACTGTCTTTAATTGTTCCTTCTACTCTAGCCGTTTGAGAATAAGACGTGAATCCTATTAAAAATAGGACAAAAAATATATTTTTCATTTAGTTAGTTGAATTTAAAAAACGCTTAAGTATTCTTTAGTTTCGAGAAGGTCTACCACCGCCACCTCTTCTTTCATTTCCATACATCTCGCGCATTTCTTTCATTTTTTTAATAGTTATTTCCCTATACTCTTCTGCTGTAACTACCTCTCCTTTTTTTGGCATTTTAATTTCAGCTTTCTCCTTTGGGTTTAGCACTATTTTCGTGCAAACGATTTGCGTATTATCAGCATTAATTTCTAGAATTAACCCTGGCAAACCCCAATACGAATCCGGTCCATGACTAACCGGAATATCTGGTGTATACCAAGCAACCACTTCTATTTCTTTTAAAGAATCCTTTGGTTTATCGGTAGTATCATTATTATTTCCTCCTCTTCCTCTTCCAAATCTAAAAGCCTCTACATTTGGTGCCATCTTCTTAGCAACTGCCTTGAAACACAAATGTTTCCCAACTACTTTAGACTCATCTAAAAATTCCCATTCCAATTTTTCCAATTCATCCTTTACCAAAAACTCTTTTCCCATTAAATTTTGTTCCTGAGTATATTGTTGGTCTTTAATGTTTTTATAGTTTTTCCCTGCTCCAAATCCACCAAATCGCATACCTCTACCTCCTTGTCCTGGCCTGTCTAATTGTTCTTCTTCTTTGTATATAGACTCCGTTGAATTGAAACTTAATTCAAATACTTTCTCAAGACGGCTTTTCATTCTCTCCTTAATTCTCTCTTGCTGATCTAATGGAATATTGCTCCCTTCCAAATTTAAATCTATAGTGGTTTTGGTTTGGTACGTGGCTTTTCCTTGAAAACCTTGCCCAAACGATAAAATGCTTGAACATAGAACTAAGAAAACAAAAAGGGTCATTGTATTTTTCATAACTAAACTATTTATAATTCATTTAAACCTAAGACTTCAAAAATTACAAAAAGTTTAATCAACTATTAACCCCCTATTCTAATACTAATGGACTCACCGCCTCCGCCTTTTCGTTCTCTTCCTCCATATTGTTGCTGCATCTCCTTCATTTTCTTTTCCATTAACTTTCGATACTCAGTTTGATTCACCACTTTTCCACTTGTTGGCTCTTCAATCTTATCCTTAGTATTCATTACAATTTTAGTGCATAAATAAGACATACTATCTCCATCATGCAATTCTAAAATAAGACCTGGCAAGCCCCAATAATCGTCTGGCCCATTACTTACAGGAATATCTGCAGTATACCAAGCCGTAACTAAGCGTTCATTCTTCTCTCTTTCAACATCTTTAGATTTTTCTTCATCATCACTATCTACTCTAAAAGACATACTTTCTACTTCTCTTTTAGCCACCGCTTTAAAACATAAGTATTTACCGATAATTTTTGATTCATCTGTAAATTCCCAGTTATAAGTTTCTAATTCATCTTTTACTAAAAAACTCTTTCCAAATAAATCTTGTTCATTTGCAAACTTTTTAGTCTTTGTATTCTTGTACTGTTCTAAACCAGCATTTCCACCCATTACCATTACACGCATCCCTCCTGATTGGACATTACCAGACGGAGCATCTAGTTTCTCCTCTTCTTTATAAATTGAAGCCTCTTTATTAAAAGTTAATATATAAGTACGCTCAAATTGCTTCTTTAACATGGCTTCCATTTTTTCTTTTTGAGCATCGGACATTTCAGAATCTTCAAGACTCATTTCCATTTTACGTTGAGTTTGATAATATGCTTTTCCCTGAAAATCTTGTGCATTTACCAAATAACTAATCAAGAATGCACAAATAGTAACTAAGTTTAAAATAAGTGTTTTCATTTTTTTAAAAGTTTAAATTATATCTACAAAAGTAACTGGCATTAGTACAACACAGCGTTAATGAGTGTTAATGAGTGTTAACCGCCTTTTTCCTTCTAATTTAACTACTTACTTTTGAACCAACTAATACTAAACAATCACTAGTCATGAACAAAAATATAATCCTTACAATTGTTTTTCTAAATATTACTTTTTTTGGGTTTTGTCAATCCAAAACAAGACCAGAAATTAAGGTATCAACAGTTTCAGATTTTAAAATTGAAACCGATAATTTTGAAGAGTTATCAGATTTTGATTGGAATATGATTAAAGAAATGTTTGAAAACAACGATCCTGAAGAAAATATTACTTTAGCATTTGTTTACATCAAAAAACCAACAGATTTAAATGAGGCTATTTACATAGATGATTTAACATTTAAAATAACAGGTAAATCTTCAGAAATTGATAAACTGACAAAACAAATGCAAAAGACATTGTCTAAAATTGCAAAAATAGATTTTAAAGCAAAATAATATTATTTGAAATAGAACTGGAATGAATACTAAAAAATATCAATGGATTATCATATTAATTGCGGTTACAATTGTAACTACAATTGCCGTGCAGTTCTACTGGAATTTCAAAAATTATATTGAAAATAAAACACGTGTAAACAATGAAATTCAGAATAGTTTAGACAACGCAATTGATGAATATTATAGTACCATTTCTAAGGACAAATTCTTAACGATAGTTAGTTACGACAGTATTAATAACAATCATAACTTATTTGCAAATTTCCAATCAGACATATCGGACACAAGTTCAAATAGTAAAAGAAAATTTAAAATAAATTCATTAGAAATAAAAACTGATGATCCTGAAGAATTTGAAAAAATGCCAGACCTCATCAATCAATTATTGTTTGATGGAGACAGTATGGAATTTGAAGACTTAAATGAAAAAGACACTCTTATAGAAAAAAGACCATTACGCATTTATCATGATAAAAAAAATACGGATAGTTTACGCGTTATAAAGGGAATTCAGTCCGTGATGATTGCTTTTTCGACGGATACGATAAACATAAAGCAATTAGATTCACTATTTTTAAATCAATTGGCTAAAAACAGTATTTCTACTCCTTATTATTTTGAATTTAAAGATCGTGACTCAATTTTACAAACCAACAATATAGAAAGGTTAATATTTGATTACAAAGTAGGTTCAAAATCGACTTATTTAAGAGATCATCAAACTTTTACTACGTTTTATAAAGATCCAACTTCAGCTGCACTAAGGAAAAGTTCATTCGGCATTCTTTTATCTTTTATTTTATCCTCTGCAGTAATACTATGCTTATTTTATTTATTAAAGATAATCAATCAACAAAAGAAACTTTCAGAGATTAAGAATGACCTGATCAGTAATATTACTCATGAGTTCAAAACACCTATTACAACTATAGGTATAGCACTAGAAGGATTGCAAAATTTTGACGCCATTAAAAGTCCTGAAAGAGCACAAAGTTATGTTAGCATGTCTCAAGAGCAGTTAACTAAACTAAACTTGATGGTTGAAAAACTTTTAGAAACGGCAACCTTAAAAAATGGCCAGTTTACTTTAGAAAAAGAGCGAACGGATGTGGTTTCATTAATAAAAAGTATTGCAGAAAAACAGCGTATTGCAAACCCATCTGCAACCATACAGTTTTCTTCAGCTTTAAAAAGCAAAGAATTTAATTTAGACATATTACATTTTGAAAATGCCATATTAAACCTGATAGATAATGCCATTAAATATGGAAATGGATTGGTAGAAATATTAATACAAGATGATTCCTCCGTATTAATTATGGATAACGGCCCAGGGATTCCACAAAACCAACAAAAGAAGATTTTTGAGCAGTTTTATCGAATTCCAACTGGCAATGTCCATGACGTAAAAGGCTTCGGTATTGGCTTGCATTACACTAAAAAAATTATCGAAAAGCACGAAGGCCATATCAGTGTTCTTAGTAAAAAAGGAAAAACAATTTTTAAAATTTCTCTCGCCCATGGATCATAAAATAAAAATATTATTGGCGGAAGACGAACCCGCCTTAGGTCAAATTATTAAAGAAAGTTTGACTACACGCAATTTTGATGTTACACTTTGTACTAATGGTGAAGAAGCATTTCAACAATATAAAACCGATGCTCCGGACATATTAGTATTAGATGTTATGATGCCAATTAAAGATGGTTTTACATTGGCAAAAGAAATTCGTTTTGAAAACGAGCATATTCCAATTCTTTTTCTAACAGCAAAATCACAGGTTAAAGATGTTGTTGAAGGGTTTGAAATTGGTGGTAACGATTATTTAAAGAAACCTTTTAGCATGGAAGAATTAATCGTGCGAATTAATGCTTTATTAAAACGGCAAAAATCTAAAAATGAACCGATTAATATTGGAAAATATACCTTTGACTTGTTAAAACAAGAATTGTTATTTGGCACTTCTAAAGAAAATTTAACACATAGAGAAGCACAATTATTATGGCATTTACATATTCAGAGAAATAAGGTATTAGAACGCTCAATAATTTTAAAAAAATTATGGGGTGATGATGACTTTTTCAATGCCCGAAGCATGGATGTTTTCATTTCAAAACTCAGAAAAAAACTAAAACAAGACGCAAACATTCAAATCATTAATATTAGAGGTTTTGGCTATAAAATGATTTGCTAAAGTTTTTAATAATTATGGTCACATTATTTTATTCCAGGTACTTTCGACATTTACTTGTTTACCTCTTTTATAAGATTACAAATCGAAAACCGTTAGCATTTTTTCGGGTGAAATGATAAACTTCAAATCATACACTAAAACACAGATTTTAATACAGTGCAATTCATCAGTGTTGATAAAACCCTTGTTTTTAATCGATATTTGTATTTAGAGAACACTTTGATTCACTAAAAAATAATTAAATTAGCATTCTGTTTTTCTTAAAACTTCCTATACTTTAATCGAAGCAAACAGACTAACAAACAAACCTTTATAAGGTAAATCAAATTTTAAAGTTTATAAAAAATAAATTATGCACGTAGCCATTGCAGGTAATATTGGAGCCGGAAAAACAACCCTCACAAAACTTTTAGCCAAACATTATAAATGGACACCGCATTATGAATCGGTTGATGAAAACCCATATTTAGATGATTTTTATGGTGAAATGGAACGTTGGAGTTTTAATCTTCAAGTATTCTTTTTGAATAGCAGATTTAGACAAGTTTTAGAATTAAGACAAAGTGGTAAAAATATCATTCAGGATAGAACCATTTATGAAGACGCCAGTATTTTTGCTCCCAACCTACATGCAATGGGTTTAATGACCAACAGAGATTTTAACAACTATGCATCTTTGTTTGAATTGATGGAAAACCTAGTAACTCCTCCTGATTTATTAATTTATTTAAGAGGAAGTATAGAGAAGTTAGTGGGACAAATTCACAAGCGTGGACGCGACTATGAAAACACCATTTCTATCGATTATTTAAGTAGATTAAATGAAAGGTACGAGGCATGGGTTAGCCAATATAGCAAAGGAAAATTATTAGTTATTGACATCGACAATTTAAACTTTGTAGACAATCCAGAAGATCTTTCTTCTATAATAGAACGTATAGATGCCCAGATACATGGGTTGTTTTAAGAAAATATATTAGTTTCATTGCACTACTAATAATTGGATAATGAACGAAAGTATATTTCTTATTTCATTTGTACTTGCTAGTATGATTAGCCTATCACTACTAGCCCAAATTTTTAGAGGTCATAAATCGCATTTTTTTTTAGGAATCGTGACCTTAATTTTCTCATTTGAACTGTTATTTTCTTGGGGAACATTTTCTGGTTATAACGCAAATGCTGATAATTTTCCTATCTCACTTTTATTGTATTATACGATAATTCCTCCTTCGCTGTGGATATTTGTACAATTGAATACAAATGATAATTTCAAGATTAATAAATGGCAACTTGCTTTATTTCTTCCTTTTCTGATTGAAGTTTCATTACAAACTCTTTCCTATCATGGAATACTCATTTTAAGAGAAAACCTTTTATGGATAATTTTGTCGGAGTATATTCCATTAGTTTGGATGACAGGAGTTATGATTAGTTTTTGGATTAAAACTTCTCAATCTAATCAGTTGTTTAAATTTAAGGGTAAAGGAGTTATTTCGAATTTTAGATTTTTCTCTTTAATGTGTAGTCTTTCGCTTTTAAACCTTTTTTGGATTGTTTTTTCATTCATTGGCTGGCAATATTTTGAAGTTATAGAATATACGCTCATTTTTCTTTTCTTCACTATTGCATTCCTTATATTTTTAGAGCAACAGTCTTTTCAAATGTTTTCAAAATCAAACTCTGACTATACACATTTCAACGATGAACAAACTTTACAAATAATCGAATCATTAATGGAGAACAAAAAGCCATTTCTGAAGCCTCATTTTCCAATAAAAGAATTAGCGCAAGAAATACAAATACCATCAAGATATATTTCTTTTCTCATCAATCACAAACTGAACAAAAACTATAAGGAGTACATCAATTCCTACCGTGTTGAATATTTTCTAACGAAAGCTCAATCGAAAGAAATAAGTACTAAAACCATATTAGCACTAGCACTAGAATCTGGATTTAACTCAAAATCTACGTTCAATACTGTCTTCAAATCGCAAACGGGTAAAACCCCATCCGAATACTTAAAATAAGTGCCATAACGTGAAATAAAACGTCCTGAAACGTGTTTCCGGTCGATAGTAATTAAGATTATGATTTTATTTGCTCTAAAATTTAATCATATGAAAACATTAAAAATCCTTTTATTTCTATTCCTTTCGATTTCAATTTTTAGCCAACACAAAGAAGTAGCTATAACATTTAAAAAAAACACTGAATTATTTGGCTACATTATTGAACTAGCCGACCCCTCTGAAAATGATAAAAACAACCCCATTTATAAAATAATTCATTCCTACGAAGAAGATCTAAATAATGACTCCATGACCAAAATTTTTGAAATTGGAGGAAGTATGGGGTATGGATTTCTTGAAAACTTCTGCTATATATTGCCAGAATTACCATTTGACAACACTTTTGATATTGAAAATCATATTAGAAATATTTACGAACATTTGTCCAATGAGAAATCAATTCAACTAATTAAACTGGCTAATGCTCTTAATCAATTCGCATTAACATCTAACTTCCAAACTGTTTTCGATAATTTAGAACCATACCGTGATAAGATTCAGTTACTATTAGAAGAAAATAAACCTTCATTTGAATTATTGCAAGAATTAGAAACATTCTATAATCGAAAATTTGAAAATTATATAATAGTGCCAAGTATTACTATTTGGCCTTCAGCCGCATTTGGAGGTTTTGAAAACAATATGAAAACGGCGGTATTCACTTTAGGACCATTGGAAATTAATTTTAATTTCTCTAACAGTAAATCATTTAAGGAATTAGCAATACACGAATTTGGGCATTCATTTGTAAACGACCATGTACTGAAAAACTCTGATATTATTAAAGAAACAAACCACCTGTTTAGCCCTATGAAAGAGACCATGTACCCGCAAGGTTATCACAATTGGGAAACTTGTTTAATTGAACATTTTGTTCGAGCAGGAGAAGTCATTATTCCAGAATTGCTTAACGATGCAGAAAGTAGCAACTCATTGATGGATGAATATGTGAAGAACCGACAATTTAATTATTTACCCTTTATCGTGGAAAAACTAAAATACTATCGACTTGTTAAAAAATACACTTACAATGATGCCGTTCGACAAACATTAATTGAATTAAAAAACATTCCCCAATAAAAAAAGCCAGCAAATTGCTGGCTTTTTTTTTATTTATTCAGAATCGTGATTAGCTTTTCTTAACCACTTTTTTCTTTTCTATTTTCACTTCAATCTTATCGCCATCTTTTACTTCAGACTGTAGTTTTTCGATTTGTGCTTCAATCTCTTCTTCAGTTCCTTCAACCTTTGTAGAAACTTCAACTTTCTCGCCGTCAACTTCAGAGATAATTGTTATAGTCCCCGTTGCAACATCAGAATGTTCAGCATATACCTCAACTTTAATTTCTTTATGCATCTCTTTTGAACCTGTATGTTCGTTAGAAGAAGTACTTCCTAAAATTGGAGCAAGTACCAATCCAACTAAACATGTCAATTTAATTAAGATATTCATAGATGGTCCAGAAGTATCTTTAAATGGATCTCCAACCGTATCTCCAGTTACTGCCGCTTTATGAGCCTCAGAACCTTTAAATGTCATCTCACCATCAATTTCTACACCTGCTTCAAAAGATTTCTTAGCATTATCCCAGGCACCTCCAGCATTGTTTTGGAAGATAGCCCACATAACACCACTAACACATACACCTGCCATATAACCTCCTAACGGCTCAGCACCAAATGCCAATCCGATTATAATCGGTGTAATAATCGTAATCAATCCAGGAATAATCATTTCTCTTAATGCTGCTTTTGTAGAAATATCTACACACTTAGCATACTCAGGTGTACCAGTCCCTTCCATAATTCCAGGAATTTCTTTGAACTGACGACGTACCTCATGTACCATTTCCATGGCCGCTTTACCCACAGACTCCATTGCTAGTGCAGAGAAGATTACAGGAATCATTCCTCCTACAAATAACATTGCTAATACATCTGCCTTAAAGATGTTAATTCCATCAATACCCGTAAATGTAACATACGCTGCAAATAAAGCCAAGGCAGTTAATGCCGCTGATGCAATTGCAAATCCTTTACCAACTGCTGCAGTTGTATTACCAACTGAATCTAATATATCTGTACGTTCTCTAACGTGACTCTCTAACTCACTCATTTCTGCAACACCTCCTGCATTATCTGCAATAGGTCCAAATGCATCAATTGCTAATTGCATCGCTGTTGTAGCCATCATTGCCGATGCTGCTAATGCAACACCATAAAATCCTGCTAATTCATAAGAACCATAAATAGCTGCTGCAAATAAAATAACCGACAAGAAAGTAGATTTCATTCCTACCGCCAATCCTGCGATTATGTTCGTTGCTGCTCCAGTTCCAGAATTTTGAACAATGTCCATAACTGGCTTCTTACCTAAAGAAGTATAGTATGCTGTAACCACAGAAATTAATGCGCCTACCGCTAGTCCAATGCATGCCGCATAGAATACGTTCATTGCTGGTACAGTTACATAGCCTTCACCAAAGAATTTCATTTCCATTGTTTCTGGCAACATCCAAGTAATTAAAAAATAACTCGCTGCCAATGTCAAAATAATTGCCACCCAGTTACCTAAATCTAACGCTTTTTGAACCTGTGCCTCTTTTGCATCGTTGTTCTTAATTCCAACTAAAAATGTTCCAATAATAGACGCTAAAATTCCAACACCTGCAATTACAACAGGCAAAAGAATTGGCCCCATGTTATTGAAGTTGTCTGTAAATTGAGAACCGCTAGCTAAACTAATATCTTGAATCACGTAGTTACCTAAAACCATTGCAGCCAATACTGTAGCAACATACGAACCAAATAAATCTGCTCCCATTCCTGCAACATCTCCAACATTATCTCCAACGTTATCTGCAATTGTTGCCGGGTTACGAGGATCATCTTCTGGAATTCCCGCTTCAACTTTTCCTACTAAATCTGCACCAACATCTGCTGCTTTTGTATAAATACCTCCACCTACACGTGCAAATAATGCAATAGATTCAGCACCTAAAGAAAAACCTGCAAGTGTTTCTAACACGATGGTCATATTTTCATAAAAAGAACCATCATTCCCCATGAATTGCCCAACGAAAAACATAAATATTAAAGTTAAACCTAGTACTGCCAATCCTGCAACACCAAGCCCCATAACAGTACCTCCGCCAAATGAAACTTTTAATGCTTGAGGCAAACTAGTTTTTGCTGCTTCCGCTGTACGTGCGTTTGCATCTGTTGCAATACGCATCCCAATATTTCCTGCAAATGCCGAAAATACAGCTCCTATAATAAACGCTGGAACGATCATCCAATGTGTATGAACTCCTTCTACAGTAGTAATGAAGAATAATGCGATTGATGCGATGACAACAAAAATTGCCAACAATCGGTATTCAGCACTTAAAAAGGCCAAGGCCCCTTCTTTAATACTTTTAGAAATACTTTGCATTCTTTCATTACCGCTTGGTTGTTTTTTAACCCAAGCCATTTTAACTAGCATAAATACCAGTCCTAATACTGCCAAAGCAACTGGCACGTATATAATATTAGATTCCATATTATAGTTTTAATTAATTAAGTGGAGCAAATGTAGTAAAATAAGGGAGAATAAAAAACCTCCTAAAAGTCAAACTTTTAGGAGGTTTTAATATGCTTAATTCACATTAATTAAATGGTAAAATTTCCATTCGTTTTGTGCTCACTATTTTCATATCTTTCGATGCATTTTTCAAGGATTTCATAAGCTTCTTCAGCATTACCCCAATCTCCAACATCAACTTTTTTCTTCTCTAAATCTTTATATACTTGAAAGAAATGCTCAATTTCTTGAAGCCTATGTGGATTCAATTCAGAAATATCTCCCTTCTTACTCCAAATTGGATCCGATACAGGAACACAAACTATTTTTTCGTCTGGTCCTTTCTCATCGGCCATATGGAAAACACCAACGGCTTTTACTTCCATAACGCACATCGGAAATGTTGGCTCATGCATTAAAACCAATACATCTAATGGATCTCCATCTAAGGCTAAAGTTTCTGGAATGAATCCGTAATCTCCCGGATACATCATTGAAGAAAATAACATTCGGTCAAAACGAATTTTATTCAATTCAAAATCATACTCATACTTATTTCTACTTCCTTTTGGAATTTCTATTAAGACATCAAAAGTCTTGGTTTTGCTAATTGTCATCTTCTAAATTTTGGAGTGCAAAAGTAGTGAATATCAACAGTTAGCCAAAGTAAAATCTACTAAAATTATGTTTTTAAAAACGGAATCCAAAGGAGCCCTTGATTCCAAAATTGTTAGCGTTAGGCATATCTCTATAACTTCCCCGCCAAATAAAGTCTAAACGAAACACTTTAAATATATTTTCAATCCCTGCACTGTACTCAAAATAAACGTCTTCTGGAGCCTGATAAATAACATCGGAAGCATTGATAGCAATGTTCTCATCCGATATACTTCCCCAAACCGATTTGAATCCTACAACCTCCCTAAAGTTTAACTTTTTTAGAAAAGGAATTTTAGAGAAAAAGCGTCCGTTAAAATGATGCTCTAAGTGCACTGATGCATGAGTATCGGTAACAAAATCATAATAATCTAATAATGCGTATGTGTTCGGAATTACAAAATAGGATTGGTTACCAGGAACAACACTCAATAAACCGAGCGGTACTTCGCCAAATATTTTCCCAGTCTCAAAAGTGGTATATAGCCTACCAAAACCTCCGACTAAAAAACGCTGATGGTAATAAAATTGCAACTTATGATAATCGAAATCCGAATCGAAAAGATTTGGAAGTCCACGTGTGTAATTAACCAAAATCCTTGCGTAATCCTGATTTACGTCATTTCGCTCAACACCGTAACCGATGGTTTCTCTTTTCGGCGTCAATTGCAAGGTAAAATCAAATTCTGCTTGTTTCACCTGAGATTGAGTATCTCCGTTTTCATCAAAATAATCAAGATTAAATTCTGGAGATGCGGACTTTAAAGTCCTATATGAAATACCCGTTCTAAAGGTTACATTTTTCTTGGGTTCAGCCGTAACTAAAAAGTTAGATAAATTTATCGAGGTTAACTTATTAGAATCACCTGTGGTAAAAAATGCGGATGAAGCAAAACTACGCCCCAAAATATCATTTGTCGTGGTTAAACTCACTCCAATTTGCTCCACATCTCTACGGTTACCACCACTTAAAATAATACGGTTCTTTTTATCAACCATCCACTTACCAGACAGTCCGTATTTAACCTGATCGTCCTTAAAACCATAAGCCATATAACCTTGCAAACGCCAAGGTTCATTCCCTCCAAAATAGGTTCTTCCACCTGCCCGAATTCGAAGCCCTTCGACATCATTCATTCCAAAAGTTGAGAATATCGGTCCAAAATCGAAGTTATTGAATTCTACATAACCAGACCCCAAAATGGTAACTAGACTAGTAATTCGTTTAAATTTAGGAACGGTACTTAAAGTGTCTAACATTTTGTACACCCCTAATTCATCTTTACTCAGTTTCTCTTGTCTGTTTTCATCCCAATATGTTTCATCACGTACATAAATACTTTCATCATTTATATCCGCTTCAGCCTTATAGAAATCTTCTCCTTTGTCTTCATTGAATTTATAATTCCGGTACATAGTTGTACGCTTCCCGTACATACCTTTAGATTTTTCTTTCTTACCTATACTAAAATCAGAAAGCATAAAATCTTTCTTCAAAAGAAAAACTGAATCATTTAATACGTCATATTCTTGCTCTATATAAATATCTTTAATCCAATTAATATTTGCACTTTTATTAGCGTACATATTAATTTCTTTAACCGCGAAAGTCGAATCATTTACCCAAAAGTCACCTTTAAAAGTAAGTTCGCCCTTTCTACGTGGGTAATACACAATATTATAACACCATTTATTATCTATATACGCACTATCGGTTAATGCATAATTGTAGGTTAGTAAACCTGTTTTAGAAAGTGGACTTACAAAACTCTTGTCAAAAATTTTAATATAATTATCATAGATATTATACTCTAAATACAAGTCTTTTATATAGGCTATAACATGTTGATTCGATTCAAATCCAGAATTTTTATTACCTACTAAATCTTCTCTTTTTCTTTTAGACTTGTTATTTCCATAGGTCTTATATACAGCTTCATTAATAAATATTGGCAAATACGATTTACCCGTAACTCTTGAAGTATCTACATTATCAAAAATAAATTCCATCCCCTTATAAATCTTACGTTGCATCATAACGCTATCTATATTATTGAGGTCGAATTCTAATTTTTCATACTTCTCATATTCATATTGATCAAAAAGATTGGTTCCGTTTTGCCTCTTTTTTTCCCATATTTTTCTGAGAATTGCAACCGCTGGATTTCCTTTGTTTTTAATTCTGCCAGAATAAATGACCACCTCATCTAGTTCATCACTATCTTCTTCTAGAACTATAGCCAAATTAAGATCTCTATTTTTAACAGTTAATTGTTTTGTTTTATAACCAAGGAATGATACTTCTATCTGCGTGTAAGTCTTATCCGATTCTAAATAAAATTTTCCGTCTTCGTCTGAAACTGTACCTACAGTAGAACCAACAAAAACAACATTGGCAAATGGAATGCTTTCCCTATTTTCATCAACAACCACTCCCCCTATTTTTACTTGAGCAAAAATAGTAGTAGCGAATACTAGAAATAATATGGAAAACAGTTTCTTCTTCATAAATAAAAAAACCTTTCAAAGACTATAGTTTGAAAGGTTTTAAACGAATTTTATACGTTATTATTTTACGTACATCACTTCTTTAACCGCCTTTACAACATCTCCTGCATTTGGCAACCACTCTTCTAAAAGAACTGGTGAAAATGGTGCTGGAGTATCGGCAGTCGTTATTCTTTTTATTGGTGCATCTAAATAATCAAATGCATTCTCTTGAACTTGATATGTAATTTCAGAAGCTACACTTGCAAAAGGCCAAGCTTCTTCCAATACTACCAATCTATTTGTTTTTTTAACAGACTCGAAAATAGTAGCATGATCCATTGGGCGAACCGTTCTTAAATCAATGATTTCACAAGAA
Source organism: Urechidicola vernalis (assembly GCF_031846385.1). Classification (NCBI taxonomy): domain Bacteria; kingdom Pseudomonadati; phylum Bacteroidota; class Flavobacteriia; order Flavobacteriales; family Flavobacteriaceae; genus Urechidicola; species Urechidicola vernalis. The sequence goes on along the minus strand of NZ_JAVRHV010000003.1, from coordinate 120,211 downwards.
ATTCCATCCTTTTCTAATTCATCTGCCGCTTTGTAAGCCTCTTTAATAATTTTACCAAAAGAAACAATAGTTACATCCGTTCCTTTTCTTTTAATATCCGCAACGCCTAAAGGTAATATGTATTCTCCTTCTGGCACTTCTCCCTTATCTCCATACATTTGCTCAGACTCCATAAAAATTACTGGATCGTCATCACGAATTGCGGCTTTTAACAACCCTTTTGCATCATATGGATTAGAAGGCACAACAACTTTTAATCCAGGTGTATTCGCAAACCAGTTTTCAAACGCTTGTGAGTGCGTTGCTCCTAACTGACCTGCAGATGCCGTTGGTCCTCTAAATACAATTGGACATGGAAACTGACCGCCACTCATTTGACGAATCTTTGCTGCATTATTTATAATTTGATCAATACCTACTAAGGCAAAGTTAAAGGTCATAAACTCTACAATTGGTCTATTACCTCCCATTGTTGACCCAACTGAAATACCTGCAAAACCAAGTTCAGCAATTGGAGCATCTATCACTCTTTTTGCCCCAAACTCATCTAACATTCCCTTAGAAGCTTTGTAGGCTCCATTGTATTCTGCAACCTCTTCACCTATTAAAAAAATAGACTCATCTCTGCGCATTTCTTCGCTCATTGCTTCGCAAACTGCCTCTCTGAATTGTATTGTCTTCATTTACTATTAATTTAAGAACGCAAAAATAAAACATTTCAGACAATTTTGAAGTCTTTTTCATTTTAAAATATGACAATAATTTAGGCTATTTAGTCCAACATTATCAATTCATATCCAATTTAATTCAAGTTAACTGATATCATATAATAAGATAGTTCATACTCCATAATTTTATAATAATTTTACTATGCATGCATAGTATTTTACGAAAAAAAGTCATAACTTCGTACCGTTATAAATCCATTATATCAATTTTAAAAACTGTTTAAATGAAAATATTAGTTTGTATAAGTCACGTTCCTGACACGACTTCAAAAATAAACTTTACAGAAAATGACTCGAAATTCGACTCGAATGGAGTTCAATTTGTGATTAATCCATATGATGAATTTGCACTTACACGTGCCATGTGGTTTAAAGAAAAACAAGGCGCTAGTGTTACCGTTGTTAACGTAGGGAGTTCAGTAACAGAGCCTACTTTAAGAAAAGCCTTAGCTATTGGCGCAGATGACGCAATAAGGGTAAATGCTGAACCTTTGGATGGGTTTTTTGTAGCCAAACAATTAGCTGAAGTTGCCAAAAATGGCGGTTATGACTTAGTACTAGCAGGTAAAGAATCTATCGATTATAATGGCGGTATGGTCCCAGGTATGATGGCCGCAATACTAGACTGTAATTTTGTAACGGCTTGCGTTGGATTAGAAGTTGAAGGATCTAGTGCTACAATTAGAAGAGAAATAGATGGAGGTAAAGAAACACTTTCTGCAGATTTACCTTTAGTAATTGGTGGACAAAAAGGATTGGTTGAAGAAAAAGACCTTAGGATACCGAATATGAGAGGAATTATGATGGCTCGCAAAAAGCCTCTAAACATTGTTGAACCGGTTGCTTTTGAAGCAACAACAACTACTGTTAGTTTTGAAAAACCGGAAGCCAAGGGTGCTTGTACAATGATAGATGCAGGGAATTTAGATGAACTTATTTCATTATTGCACAACGAAGCTAAAGTAATTTAATCAATATCCAATCGAAAAGACTTTAATCATTTAAAATTAGATGAATGATTCAAAAGTTTAGGATTAAAAAATCAGAAATATGTCAGTTTTAGTATATGCCGAGTCATCGGAAGGAAAATATAAAAAAGTAGCTTTTGAAGCTACATCATACGGTAAACAAGTTGCAGATCAACTCGGAGTTGATTTACATGTTTTAACCATAGGTGGTGAGAACCCATCTGAACTTGGTGCTTATGGAGCATCGAACATTATATCAGTTAATAATGTGACAAATAATTCGGACGCTAAAGTAGTTGCGAATGTAATTAAGGAAACTGCAAACAATAAAGGCGCAACTCTTATCATAATCGATTCAAGTGCTAATGGATTGTCTATTGCTCCGTTAGTTGCTGTTAATTTAAATGCAGGATTGGCTACAAATGTAGTTGCTGTTCCCTCTAGTACAACTCCTTTTGTAGTTAAAAGGAAGGCATTTTCTAACAAAGCATTTAACAGTACCGAAATTTCATCTGATGTGAAAGTAATTGGTCTCGCTAAAAACTCATTCGGAATACTTGAAAACAACGTAAAGGCATCTGTTGAATCATTTGATGCACCAATAATTTCGAGTGGAATAAGTTCAACTTCATTAGATAAATCAACTGGTACAGTAACAATTGCTGATGCAGATACCGTAGTTTCAGGTGGGCGTGGATTGAAAGGTCCGGAAAACTGGGGTATGATTGAAGAACTCGCCACGGTTTTAGGAGCAGCAACTGCTTGTTCTAAACCAGTTTCAGATTTGGGATGGAGACCACATAATGAACACGTTGGACAAACAGGAAAACCTGTATCATCTAATCTTTATATTGCCATTGGTATTTCAGGAGCGATTCAACATCTTGCCGGAATAAATGCATCAAAAGTTAAAGTTGTAATCAATACGGACCCTGAAGCTCCATTCTTTAAAGCTGCAGATTATGGCATCGTAGGAGATGCATTTGAGGTGGTTCCTAGCTTAATTGAAAAGTTAAAGGCTTTTAAAGCCCAAAACGCATAATTTTTGTAAATTGTGCCGCGAAGGCTGTCTAATTTTAGATTTTCTAAAGGTCTTGAATTAGACAGTTTTTTTTTGCATTATGATTAACGAAAAAACGTTCCAAATTGAGTTTAGTTAGATTAGATATAAAAGGAATTTCATATAGCCAAACACAAAGTGGTGCATATGCCTTAGTATTGAGTGAGGTTGATGGATCGCGAACACTTCCAATTGTAATTGGCGCTTTTGAAGCACAATCTATTGCAATTTCACTTGAAAAAGAAATAAAACCGCCCAGACCCTTAACACATGATCTTTTTAAAAGTTTTGCTGACAGGTTTCATATTATTATTAAACAAGTTATCATACATAAATTGGTAGATGGTGTTTTCTACTCTAGTCTAATTTGTGAAAGGGATGGGATAAAGGAAATTATAGATACTCGAACATCAGATGCTATTGCTTTGGCAACTCGTTTTGATGCACCAATATTCACCTATGAAAATATATTAGACAAAGCGGGTGTATATCTAAAATTAAAAGACGAGGAAGAGGTTGAAGAAGAAGAGTTGATTTTAGAAGATTTAATTCCTGAAACCATTGAAGAAACTTCATATTCTTCTGAAAGTTTAGAGTCGTTGAATCAAAAATTGTCGGAAGCTGTTGCTAACGAAGACTACGAATTAGCGGCTAAAATTAGAGACGAAATAAACAAAAGAAATATCTAACTTATATGAATAAAAAACTGCTTTTAACTATTGGTATGCTCTTTAGTTTTATCGTAACAAATGCTCAAGATGCAGCCCAAGCAGGTATCATTCCAAGTCAAGGCATTTCGCTTTCCTCAGTTTTAAGAGGTGTATTAGGAATGGTTTCTCTTATAGTTTTAGCCTTTCTTTTTAGTTCTAACAAAAGAGCCATTAATTGGAAAACAGTTGGAATTGGTCTTGGAATTCAGCTTTTTATTGCTATAGGTGTTCTAAAAGTTCCATTTATTCAGGTTATTTTCGAATCTATCGGTAAAATATTTGTTAAGGTTCTTGATTTTACTAGAGCTGGTAGTAAATTTTTATTCGAAGGGTTAGTTGTAGATATGGATACGTTTGGATTCATTTTTGCATTTCAAGTCTTACCAACAATTTTATTCTTTTCCGCACTAACTTCTGTATTATTTTATTTGGGCGTGATTCAATGGGTGGTAAAGGCATTTGGCTGGTTATTATCTAAACTATTAAAAATTTCTGGTGCTGAGAGTTTAAGTGTTGCAGGAAATATATTCCTTGGTCAAACCGAGGCTCCATTATTAATTAAGGCTTATTTAGAAAAAATGAATAAGTCTGAAATGCTATTGGTAATGATTGGAGGTATGGCAACAGTCGCTGGAGCGGTGTTAGCCGCTTATATTGGATTTTTAGGAGGCGACGACCCCGTATTAAGATTACAATATGCAAAGCATTTGCTAGCGGCCTCAGTTATGGCTGCACCTGGCGCAATTGTTATATCAAAAATTTTATACCCTCAAACAGAATCAATTGATACAGATGTAAAAGTATCTTCAGATAAGATTGGTTCTAATATATTAGATGCGATTGCAAACGGGACCACCGAAGGATTAAAATTGGCGGTAAATGTAGGTGCCATGTTATTAGTATTTGTTGCTTTTATTGCAATGATAAATTTTGGATTTGACAAAATAGGTCATTATACAGGAATTAATGAATGGGTAATTGCAAATACAAGTTATGATGGCTTGTCTTTAGAATTAATTTTAGGTACCGTTTTTGCGCCTTTAATGTGGTTAATTGGTATTGCCAGTGAAGATATGATGATGATGGGGCAGTTATTAGGAATTAAACTTGCAGCAAGTGAATTTGTAGGATATATACAATTAGCAGAATTAAAAGATGTGGCTAGTGCAACACATTTAACTTATAATAAGTCAATTATTATGGCTACTTATATGCTTTGTGGATTTGCAAATTTTGCATCCATAGGGATTCAGATAGGTGGAATTGGTTCTTTAGCTCCAGGTCAGCGTAAAGTATTGTCAGAATTCGGAATGAAAGCACTAATTGGTGGTACCATTGCCTCATTAATGTCTGCTACAATTGCAGGAATGATTATCGGATAATAATTATAGACATTTCCTGTTTTATCATCAATTCCAACACACTAAATTTTCGTTAATAACTTTTAATGAAATCAAAGACTTTAAGGAATCAACTCATTGGTTTTTAATTATTTTTAGCAACGAATTTTACGCGAAAAAAATCTCTTATTTTAATAGATTAAGACTCAATCATGAAACAATACTTAGACTTAATAAAGCACGTTCAAGAAAACGGTTTTGAAAAAACTGACAGAACAGGAACAGGAACCAAAAGTGTTTTTGGTTATCAAATGCGTTTTAATTTGGAACAAGGGTTTCCAATGGTTACGACTAAAAAATTGCATTTAAAGTCAATTATTCATGAATTATTGTGGTTTTTAAAAGGGGATACAAACATTGATTATCTTAAAGAACATAATGTAAAAATTTGGGATGCTTGGGCAGATGAAAATGGAGATTTAGGTCCAGTATATGGTCATCAGTGGAGAAATTGGAATAGCGATGGTATCGATCAAATTACCCAAGTCATCAATCAAATCAAAAATAATCCGGATAGTAGAAGAATGATTGTCTCTGCTTGGAACCCTAGTGTTCTACCAGATACTTCTGTTTCATTTTCTGAAAACGTTGCAAATAACAAAGCTGCGTTACCTCCTTGTCATGCATTTTTTCAATTTTATGTTGCCGATGGCAAATTGTCTTGTCAATTATACCAGCGTAGTGCAGATATATTTTTAGGCGTTCCTTTTAACATTGCTTCATACGCATTATTGGTAATGATGATGGCGCAGGTTTGTGGTTTAGGCTATGGCGATTTTGTACACACCTTTGGCGATGCACACATTTACAACAATCATCAAGAACAAATAGATTTACAGTTATCTAGAGACCCAAAACCACTACCTACAATGAAATTGAACCCTGAGATTACAGATATCTTCGATTTTACATTTGAAGATTTTGAATTGGTAGATTACAATCCACACCCAACTATTAGAGGTAAAGTTTCTGTTTAAAATATTCAAATGAACAATTCAAATCAAGTGGTTACAATAATTGCAGCCATAGCAGAAAACAATGCATTAGGCAAGAATAACGATTTAATTTGGCATTTACCAGCCGACTTGAAACGCTTTAAAAAAACAACTTCTGGCCACCATATCATTATGGGTCGAAACACTTTTGAATCTATTGGTAAACCTTTACCAAATAGGACAACGGTTATAATTACAAGAAATAAAGATTATAATGCAACTGGTTGTATAGTAGTAGACAGTTTAGATAAAGCTTTAGAAGTTGCAAAAGAGGATGAATCTCCTTTTATAATTGGTGGTGCTCAAATATATGAACAAGCCATTAATTTAGTCGATCAATTAGATATTACTGAAGTACATCATCAGTTTGAAGCAGATGTATTCTTTCCAGAAATAGACATGAGTATTTGGGAGGAAGTAAAAAGAGAACACTTCAAAAAAGATGAAAAAAACGATTTTGATTATAGTTTTATTTCATACATAAAAAAATAGGTGAGTTAAACACTCACCTATTTTTCCTTGTTATTCTAAATAAAATTACTTTTTAATTTCTTCTATAAAAGTTTCTCCTTTATATTTCAGAATAACTGAATACTCTCCTTTTAGCAATTCTCCAGTATTTATTCTTTTTCCAATAATATTCTCTCCTGTCACTAATTCACTATACAAAAGTCTGTCGTAACTATCGTAAAACTTAATATCTAAGGAATCCTCCTTGTTTAAGGATAATAGGGTAATATTCACCATATCTTGATCAACAGTTACACTTGGTTTATAAATTACTTTTTCCTCTTCCTCTAAAATCACTAATTCTTCATTAACAATTTTAAATGGTATTTTTCTAATTTTTGTTTCTCCATGAAACTCTAAAAAATAATTTCCGTTTGATAAAAACTCAAAGTTATAATTCTTAGAAAACCTTGTTGCATTTACAAGTTCTGTATATAAACTTACGCCCTCTTCATCTGTTATTTCAAAATTTACATTATCTGATAGTTGAGATAAAGTTAAATTCACAAGTTTACTTTCGATCTTCGATAATTTTATAGCCGAATTTAAATTTTCTGCATTTGATAAGAAACCAACCATTAGCGCTACTAAAACAATACTTCTTTTCATTAAATTTTTCATGATACTACTATTTAAATTTTATACTGCAAATGTATATGCAACATCCAAGTTACAAAACAGCTATATTGGTACTTTTGTATCTTATTTTACCCTGTATAATTACTAATTAATGCTTTTAGGTTAATTTAGAGTATTTTTTTGGTAAAAATGTATATATTCAAACTTCTATAATGAATTAACTTTGCATAAAATACATTCAAATGAAAACACCAAAACCAACATTTGAAAAGATTAGCCCAGAATTTGGAAGTTCACTTCGTGTTAAGCAACACAATGAACAAGTAGAAAACAACCTACCTTTTTGGCATTTTCATCCAGAGTTAGAATTAGTATACATTAACAAAGCAAAAGGGAAAAGACATATTGGTAGTCATTTGTCCTACTTTAATAATAGTCAACTCATTCTTATAGGAGCCAATTTACCTCATAGTGGCTTCACGGATAGATTTACTTCAACTGGAACTGAAACCATTGTTCAATTTCAAGAATCCTTTTTAGGTAAAGATTTTTTTGAAATCCCAGAATTGCACATGATTAAAAAATTATTTGAACGCGCTAAGAAGGGAATCGTTTTTGGTATTGAAACAAAGAAAAAATTAAATGATCAATTACTTCAGTTGAATTCAACAACTGGTTTAAAACGAATACTATTATTCATAGAAATCTTAAACGAACTTTCATTAACAGAAGATTATACAATATTAAATGCTGACGGCTATAGTTTTGAAGTTAAACCTCAAGACAATTTAAAAATCGACATCATTTTTGATCATGTAAGAAATCATTTTACACGAACTATTCCTTTAGAAGAAATTGCAAGTAAAGTCAGTATGACAGTTCCTGCATTTTGTAGATATTATAAAAAAGTAACTGGTAAAACATTTACCCAATTTGTAAACGAATTCAGAATTGTACACGCTACTAAATTATTGACCGAAAGTCACTCTAGTATTACCGAAATATGTTTTGAGTGCGGGTTCAATAACTTTTCACATTTCAATAAATTATTTAAAAAATTTACAGGAAAAAGTCCTTTAAAATATAGAAATGAAATGAAGCAGCTAGTTATTCAATAATTAATTCAAATAATTCTATACTAAAAAAGAGATACAAATTGTATCTCTTTTTCATTTTAACTAATTAACTGACTACTTAAGAATGTGAAATATTCGATAAATAGTATTTAAAACTACATTTCAAAATTACATTCAATATTCGAAAATTAACAGCTTAATTTAAACCTATTTCTAAACTATTTTAACTTCTATAATAGTAAAATATGTAAATTTAAATAGTGAAATTAAACTAAATAAAAGTATCCTATTTAATATCAATTGAATATGGAACCAATGCCTGAATTCCATCGTATTGAGAAAAATTCTTCATTTCTTTATATATTTTAAAATTGGTCTCTCCCAATTCATTTTTTATATAATTCTCTTTTAGTTTGGCAAAAGGGATCAGATTAAAGGAATCTTCAAAATCCTTTTGAAACTTTGGATATTCCGTTATTCTATATTCGGAAATATTAGCCAACTCTGAAGCTTTATCTATTGCATCATTCAAACTACCAAGTTCATCTACTAGACCATTCTCTATGGCTTCCTTTCCAGTCCAAACTCTTCCTTGTGCAACAGCATCTACTTCTTTAAAAGTCATGTTTCTACCATCTGCAACTCTATTCACAAATGTTTTGTAAATCAACTCTACCCCTTCCTTACGTTCATTATAAAAATCATTGGTCATAGGTTCGTAAAAACTGTACCCCATGGCTTGTTTATTTGTAGCTACTTGCTCGGCATTAATTCCAATATTATCTACCAAACCACTTAAATTAGGAATGGTTCCAAATACACCTATTGATCCAGTTATTGTGGTTGGCTCTGCATAAATCATTTGCGCCCCAGCAGCAATATAATAACCGCCGGAGGCAGCCATATCTCCCATTGAAACTACAAATGGTTTTTCTTGCTTTAGCAATTCCAATTCGCGCCAAATTAAATCACCCGTCAAAGCTACACCTCCTGGCGAATTCACCCTTAATACAACCGCTTTTATTTTTTTATCCTTTTTAATCTTTCTTATGGCTTTTATCATGCTCTCTTGACCAATAACGGTTTCATCTCCTTTCCCATACAACATGGTTCCTTGAGCATACAACACAGCAATTCGATTAGATGCTGTAGATCTAATTCTTCCTTTTCCTGAAGAAATATAATCCGATATACTTACATAATTGGTCTTGGCACCAACCAATTCATCTACAATCTCTTCGTATTTATCTTTATAAATGGCAGCGTTTATCATATCGAACTCCACAGCCAATTCTGTAGTTCTAGTTAATAATTCATCAGCAATATTATTTAAATCTTCAATAGTTAACCCTCTACTTGCTCCAATATCTTCTAAAAATTCTCCCCAAATTGAATGTAGGAAAGAGCTGATTTGTTCTCTATTAGCAGCACTCATTTTATTGTCTAAATAGCCTTCAACAGCACTCTTATATTTTCCATGCCTAATCACTTCCATCTTAACGCCATATTTTTCCTGAAAATCCTTATAAAATAGGCGCTCAGTAGACAAACCTCTAAAATCAACGATACCAGTTGGTGTTACATATAAAGAATCTGCAACCGAACTTAAATAGTAATTCTTTTGTGTATAAATATTGGCATAAGAAGTAACAAATTTACCGGCTTGTTTAAACTCTTCAATTTTGTTTCTGATGGATTGCGTCTGAGAAATTCCAGCATTTACCAATCCGTTAGAAATGCTAATCCCTTTAATATTATCATCTTGCTTTGCGCTTTCTATAGCATTAATAATTTTACTCAACTGCAAAGTTTTAACTGGAAACAATGTCTCAAAAGGATTGTTTGTACTCGGTACATAATCCGCAACACCATCTTCTAAATTCAATACCAAAACAGAATTGGTTTTAACCACTACTTTCTCAGATTCACTAGTAGTGGAAATCATCCAAATTAACATTAAAAAACCAAGTCCAAAAATTACGAATAAGGCAATGAATGAACCCAAACAACTGGTAAGTAGACTTCTAAAAAATTTCATGAAATATGCTGTTATATTAAGTTTTGAACATCCCTAAAAATGTTCATAATTTGAAAGACAAATATACACTTTTCTTCTAGAGGTTTCTTTTCTTTGTAGCAACGCATGAAAATTGTAAGAACCACATATTTATCAATTGGAACCAACAAAGGAGACAAAGAAGAAAACCTTCAATTAGCGGTAAATGCTATTGCAGAATCGGTTGGAGCAGTGCTCAAAATTTCTTCCATCTATAAAACTGCATCTTGGGGATTTGATGGAGACGATTTTTACAATATCTGTATTGAAGTTTCTACCAATCTTAATCCGGAAGCCTTAATATCAAAACTTTTAGGTATTGAAAAAAGTTTAGGAAGGATTAGAACAAATTCAGAAGCATACACGTCAAGAAAAATTGATATTGATATACTTCTGTTTGAAGATGAAATTATATTTTCCCCAAATTTAGTTGTTCCTCATCCTAAAATGTTACAACGAAAATTTGTAATGGTTCCTTTAACGGAAATTGCTCCGAATTTTAGACATCCAATAGAAAAAAAAACCATATTAATGAGTTTACAAGGATGCAGTGATAAAGGCGATATTGAAAAAATTGATACAGCCTTGACAAGACCAATAGCTCTATTTGAAAAGTACAATTATATTGCCATTGAAGGAAATATTGGTGCGGGTAAAACCACGCTCTCTAAAATGATAGGAGACGATTTTAATGCTAAATTGGTTTTAGAACGCTTTGCTGACAACCCTTTTTTACCAAAATACTATAAGGATATGGACCGTTATGCTTTTCCTTTAGAAATGAGTTTTTTAGCCGATCGCTACAATCAATTATCTGAAGATTTAGCACAATTCGATTTGTTTAAAAACTTTATCGTATCGGACTACTATATTTTTAAGTCGCTCATTTTTGCACAAGTTTCTTTGCATAAAGATGAATATGCCCTTTACAGAAAAATATTTGATGTAATGTATAAGGAGATTTCTAAACCAGACATTTACGTTTATTTATATCAAAACACAGAACGCTTATTAGCAAACATAAAAAAACGTGGTAGAGATTACGAGCAAGAAATTGCTCCTGAATACTTAGATAAAATTCATGCTGGTTATTCAACATTTATAAAGTCGGAAAAAGAACTTAATACGTTGGTTATTGACGTTTCAGAATTAGATTTTGTAAACAACCCTGAAGATTACAGGTATGTAATTAACAAGATTTCGGAGTATTAAACTCCTGACTAATCCAATTTATTAATTTTTCAACTCCAATTTTTCGGCAAAATAATCGCAAAAATCGCGCATAGTAGCGCTCATTTTTTCATCTTGAGTTGCTGTTTCAAAAGTATTTGCCATAGAAACTAAGGTTTGATGAAAGAATTGTTTCATTTCGTCTACAGGCATATCTTTAGTCCACAAATCTACTTTTAGTGTATCTTTTTTATTAGGATCCCAAACTGAAATTAACAAGGCTTTTGCTTCAGCATTCTTAATCGCTCCATCTTCTGCACTCCAACTCAATTCCTCCGGAATTTTGTTTTCGTCTAACCCAACTTTAAATTCTATTTTAGAGGTGCTTTGTACCGCCATCGCTTTTTATTTTCTTGGTTTGTATTTCGACTGCCTAAATATATCATCTGACGCCGTATTCATTAATTGCTGCAAAGTTACATCATTATTTTTCATATACGAGCGAACAATTTGCCAACCTATCCATTTTCCAATTCCCCCGGGTGAATCATTATCTGATGCCTGGTAAAATTTTGAAAATGGTGCTAAATCTATAAACCTGGTATTTAAAGATGCATCAGAACTATACAACAATTCATGTTCCATAAAGTATTTCCAAACGTCCGTTTCGTTAGATACTGCCCAATTGAATTTTTCTTGAGTGTATCCAATTTTTAAATAGTCATCAGCCAATGGAATCAAAACATCCAAAGCATAATAAAGTTTACCTTCGTTAATTATTTTATCTAAAAATATTCTTGAATGATGCTTCTGATAGAACGATTGAAAAATAGTTGAAGCAACCGAAACCATCATGTTTTCCTTGTTGTAATTCTGAGATATGTACTTTGGGAAACTTACATAAACTTCATTTTCAGAACCAAGAAACATATCTAAAGAAACAAACAGTAAACTATCTGCATAAATCACCGGGTATTCATAATCTAACCCCGAAATATGCGTAATTATTCTTGGTACTTTAAACTTAGGGTAATTGTATGTAATGTGCTGAAACAATGACTCAAACTCAGGTATTAGCGATTCAAAATCTCCAAAAACACTATCTGCTTTCTTATACAATAACAGGTCTTCTTCATTTTTCATTTTTTGAATCCAAACACTATCGTTCACCTCCTTTGGAAACATGAAATCGAACTTTTGTTTTAAACTTAGTAAGTCGTTCTCTGAGGCTGTATAAAATTCTTGATCAAATCTTTCAACTTGGATATCCACATCGATCTTTGCTATTTCAGGATTTATTTTTTGTTCGGTTTTACAGGACAAAAACACTAAAAACACTAAAAAAACACTAAGAATTCTTGCCATATATTTTGCTATATTTACACTCATTTTTTTACAACGCACAAAAATACTAAATAGTTTAGGATGGACTCTGAAAAAATAGTGAATCATATTGTAGATTGGTTAAAAACCTATGCCGAAAATGCAGGCGTAAAAGGATTTGTAATTGGTGTCTCAGGCGGGATTGATTCCGCACTAACATCAACCTTATGCGCAAAAACAGGTCTTCCATTGCTTTGTTTAGAAATGCCTATACATCAAGCCGAAAGTCAAGTAAGTAGAGCATTGAATCATATAAGTTGGTTACAAGATAATTTTAAAAATGTTTCTTTAACTAAGGTAAACCTAACACCGGTTTTTGACAGTTTAGTAAGTGAGTTACCATCGGTAGACAACGAAGAAGACCGTTTTATGTCATTGGCCAATACACGAGCTCGATTGCGAATGACTTCTTTATATTATTTTGCTGCTCTTCATGGCTATTTGGTTGCAGGTACTGGTAATAAAGTAGAGGACTTTGGTGTTGGATTCTATACAAAATACGGTGATGGGGGTGTAGATTTAAGTCCGATTGCAGACTTAGTTAAAACACAAGTTTATGAATTAGCAGGTCATTTAGGTGTGATTGAAGAAATTTTGAATGCAGCACCGACCGATGGGCTTTGGGGTGATGACAGAACAGATGAAGATCAGATTGGAGCATCATATCCGGAATTAGAATGGGCAATGGAAATGGATGCTTTGCAAAAACAGCATACCGACTTTGAAGGAAGGTCACTAGAAGTTTTCACAATCTATAAAAGATTGAACAACGCTAACAAGCATAAGATGAGTCCGATACCAGTTTGTGAAATACCTAAGGAGTTGTTATAATATCTAAATCCTTTAATAACATACGTATCTTTTTTTGAATACGTTGTTTGGCGCCATTTGTAAATGCAAATGGAATTCCTGTTTTCAATAAAAATACGCGGTAGTAAGTAGTTATTGTTTTCATAGCAATTTGGTTGTATTATACAATTAAAACAATTGAACCTTTAAAATCCCTACTTACAGAAATTTAAGAATCTATATTTTAATAGCACTAGAAAAGGTAAAGGCCCACATTTACATTCTTATAAAATGAAATACGGGGCAAATATGTACTAGTTAAAAAATGAAACTTAAATACTCTTATAGCAATTTTTAAAGAGGTGTGTTTCTAATTCATTTCAAATATACAAAAATAACCCTTGAAAAACAAGGGGTTGTCTTTAGGACAATGACTAAACACAATTTATTTAAATTACCCTATTTAGTTGTTTGGCAATTTTTCGTTTGAGTTCCGAATAATCTACAACTTCGACAAGAATATTTTCGTTGGAACTTTCTTTTGATAATTCAGTCTTCAGTGTTGCGATTTTCTCTTCAATCAATACTCTTCTTAAATTATAAATGGTATCAGAAACCATTTTAGGCAATTCTGATTCAACCTCTTTTACAATTACCTCCTTACGCTTCCAATCACTTAAGGTATGCTTTTCATCATCCATAAGAATATTAGTCACCATCTGCGCAATATCGTTGTTATGATGATTGATTAATTTATCTGTATTTACTGCTTCTTCCTGATTTAATTGATGAATCATATCGTAATAAATCTGCTGAAACAAATTATCGGTAAATTCTACCTCATCTTCTTGTAAACTCAAGTATATTTCTTGTGCCACTTTAGATTCGTAATATTCTTTTTTTCTACTTAAATCATTCTCATTATCATCTGGGACCTGCTCAAAATCTGCTGTCTTATTTCCGTGCAACAACAATATCTTTATGATCTCCTTTTCGTATTTTAATTTCTCATTCACCTTTTCTGGAGCATCCGTTTTTTGCAAAACGGGTTCAGGAGGTCTCATTTGCACCGGTTTCTTAGAGGCGTCTCTTTGTTCTTTTTTAAACATTTGCGCCAATTCACTAAACAAAACATTTTCAGAAATACTCATAATACGAGCACATTCTTGAATATAAACCTCGCGTTGTATTCTATCCGGAATTTTTGAAATACTCACCACAATATCTCGAATCAACCCTGCCTTTTTAACAGGATCGTCTTTAGCCTCTTCCATTAAAAGAGAAACTTTGAAATTGATAAAATCTTGTGAACTGGTACTTAAGTATTCTTTTAATTCACCAGTAGAAACGCTGCGGGCAAAACTATCCGGATCTTCACCTTCAGGAAATGTCAATACTTTAACATTCATACCTTGCTCTAGAATCAAATCAATTCCTCTTAAGGATGCTCTTATTCCTGCCGCATCACCATCAAAAAGAATTGTAATATTAGGCGTTAATCTGCGAACCAATCTAATTTGGTCTGATGTCAATGCTGTTCCAGAAGAAGCAACAACGTTCTCTACTCCATTTTGATTGAATGAAATTACATCCGTATACCCTTCAACTAAAAAACAATTATCTTCTTTTGCTATGGCTTGTTTTGCATGATAAATACCATACAAAATATGGCTCTTATGATAAATTTCACTTTCCGGTGAATTTAAATACTTCGCTGCCTTTTTATCGTTTATTAAAATACGACCACCAAAACCAAGCACGCGCCCACTCATATTATGAATCGGAAAAACTACACGACCTTTAAATCGGTCGAATTGTTTGGTTTCCTTAACTATAGTAAGTCCCGTTTGTGAAAGGTATTTTATGTCATACCCTTTTTTTAAAGCAGCATCTGTAAAGGCAGTCCATTCATCTAAACTATATCCTAGTTCAAACTTTTTTATAGTTTCATCTGTAAAGCCACGTTCTTTAAAATAGGATAAGCCTATTGCTTTCCCTTTCGGATGATTTAGTAAAGTTTCATTGAAATAATCACGTGCAAATTCAGAAACCAAAAGCATACTTTCTCTCTCACTAGCTTGCGCCTTTTGCTCATCGGTTTGTTCGGTTTCATCTATTTCAATATTGTACTTTTTAGCCAAATATCGAATAGCCTCTGGATACGAATACTTTTCGTGCTCCATTATAAATGAAATGGCATTTCCCCCTTTACCTGTTGAAAAATCTTTCCAAATTTGTTTGACAGGAGAAACCATAAATGAAGGTGATTTCTCGTCTGAGAATGGGCTTAACCCCTTAAAGTTACTCCCGGCTTTTTTCAGTTGTACAAATTCGCCAATGACCTCCTCTACACGAGCAGTTTCAAAAACACGATCGATAGTACTTCTTGAAATCATAAATTAGGATACCGCTTTTAACTTCTTGAGTTTCGCTTTTGAAATTTTCTGCTCTGCATACTTCTTAGTAACATGTAATTCCTTTGTTTCAGAACCGGGTAACTCAAACATAGCATCAGTTAAAATAGCCTCGCATAAAGAGCGTAATCCTCTTGCTCCTAATTTATATTCAACGGCTTTCTCTACAATGTACATCAATGCTTTCTCATCGATCGTAAAATCTATACCATCCATAGAAAACAACTTTTGATATTGTTTTGTTATAGAATTCTTTGGTTCCGTTAAAATAGCTCTTAGCGTTTTTTCATCCAACGGATTCATGTGCGTTAATACTGGTAATCGACCAATAATTTCTGGAATCAATCCAAAAGACTTTAAATCAGTTGGCAATACATATTGCAATAGATTTTCTTCGTCTACCTTATCTTCCGATATTGAAGCGCTATAACCAACTGCTTGTCTATTTAATCGTTTACTGATAACTCTATCAATGCCTGAAAAGGCACCACCTGCAACAAACAAAATATTCTTAGTATTTACCTCAATAAACTTTTGGTCTGGATGTTTTCTTCCTCCCTTAGGTGGTACGTTTACAACAGTTCCTTCTAATAATTTTAACAAAGCCTGCTGCACACCTTCACCGGACACATCACGTGTTATTGAAGGGTTATCTCCTTTACGAGCAATTTTATCTATTTCGTCAATAAAAACAATTCCTCTTTCAGCTTTATCTACATTATAATCTGCCGCTTGTAATAAACGCGTTAAAATAGTCTCAACATCTTCACCAACATAACCGGCCTCTGTTAAAACAGTAGCATCGACAATACAAAAAGGAACATTCAACATTTTTGCAATTGTACGAGCAATTAAGGTTTTACCTGTCCCTGTTTCACCTACAATAACAATATTACTTTTTTCAATCTCAATCTCTTCTTCCTCCTCTTTTGTATTTTTCTGAAGCAATCTTTTATAATGATTGTAAACCGCAACCGCCATAACACGTTTTGCATCGGTTTGCCCAATCATGTACTGATCTAAAAATTTCTTGATTTCAACTGGTTTTTTAAGAACAATTTCAGAAGACAAAGCATCTGATTTTCCATCCGCTACTTCTTCAATCACAATACCATGTGCTTGTTCAATACACTTGTCGCAAATATGCGCGTCAAGCCCAGCAATTAATAAATCGGTTTCTGCTTTTTTTCGTCCACAAAATGAACACTCTAAAGTTTCATCTTTTGCCATAATCTTTCTTCTTTTATATCATTCTGAATGTAGCGAAATATCTTTTAGATTCTTCACTCCATCAACTTCAAGTTGATACGTTCAAAATGACACTATTTCCTTTCTAAAATTTCATCAATCATCCCGTATGCTTTCGCTTCTGCTGCTTTCATCCAATAATCTCTATCAGAATCTGCATGAACTTTCTTTACTGTTTGACCAGAATGCTTCGAAATAATTGCATACAATTCATCTTTCAACTTTAATATCTCACGTGCCGTAATTTCAATATCACTAGCCTGTCCTTGCGCACCACCTAATGGCTGGTGAATCATCACTCTTGAATGCGGTAAGGCAGAACGTTTTCCTTTTTGACCTGCACACATTAAAACAGCCCCCATAGAAGCGGCCATTCCTGTACAAATTGTCGCAACATCTGGCTTTATAAATTGCATTGTATCATAAATTCCCAATCCAGCATAAACGCCACCTCCTGGTGAATTGATATAAATTGAAATATCCTTTGAATTGTCTACACTTTCTAGAAATAATAATTGTGCTTGGATAATATTTGCAACAGAATCATTTATTCCTGTTCCCAAAAAGATAATTCTATCCATCATTAAACGAGAAAACACATCCATCTGAGTAATATTCATCTGGCGCTCTTCCATAATATAAGGAGTCACATTACTTACAATTTTATCGTAATACATGCTATTAATTCCGTGATGTTTTGTAGCGAATTTTTCAAATTCTTTTCCGTAATTCATATGAATTGGTGTTTTAAATAATAAGGGGGTAAAAATACAAATTTTAAACGAATTGTAGTTGTCGTAAACAATCTAGAAAAATTGCTCTTTTTTTTATTATTTTTGGTCTAACGTATAACCTTTAAAATAACTTATGGCTAACGGAAGATTAGAATTTAAAATTGGAAACCTTGAATTTGTTGGTGAGGGCGAACAAGATTGGGTTACAGATCAATTAGATAAAATGTTAGAGCGTTTACCTGATTTGGTAAATCAAAGTAAAAAAACCGTTCAAAAGACAGATGTGATAAAGACAACGGCTGAACCAGTGGAGCAAAGTCATCCTACGGATTTATTTTCAACTCCAAAGCCTACCACAAAAAGAGCCATTCCAGAGAATTTATCTACTTTTTTACGTAGCAAAGACTGCATTGACAAACAACGCAGAAAGTTTTTAGGTACTGCCGTTTGGCTACAATTAAATGGAAAACAACGCATTAAAACTAAGGAAGTAACAGATGCATTACGTGCCGCCCGACAAGTGAAAATTACAAACCCTAGCCATCAATTAAACCAAAATATTAGCCAAGGGTTTTGTCAAAAAGAAGGAAATGGATTTTATGTAACTCCACAAGGAGTTGAAAATATTATGTAGCAATCACATTAAAGCATAAAAAAACCGCCTTTAATTAGAAGCGGTTTTTATTTTTTATAGATTCTTCGCTTTCGCTCAGAATGACACTTTTTACTTATAAACTTCTTTTACAAAGTTTTCATAAGTGATTTCTTTTGTCTTAAATGTCATGTTCTCTTTGTAGAATCCTAATAATTTATTGCTAATCAATTGATCTTGCAAACGTTTTGCCTCTTCTTGATTACCTAAAACTCTATTAGCAATATCTTCCAATTCTTTCTCTTCTGGATTTAAATTTCCGTACTGTGCCATTTGCGCTTTAATAAAGTCCTTAGCATAGTCTTTTAACTCGTCCATAGTTACCTGTAAGTTGTTGTCTTTAATAACTTGTCCTTCGATTAACTGGTAACGTAATCCTTTTTCAGATTTTTCAAACTCCTCTGCGGCCTGCTCTTCAGTTAAAGGATTCTCTCCTGCAACTGCCAACCATTTCTTTAAGAAATTTGCTGGTAAATCAAACTTTGTATTTTCAATTAAATACTCAGTAATTGCATTTAATAATTGTTGATCTGCTTGCCCTAAGAATTGCTTTTCAGCATCTTCTTTAATTTTTTCTCTTAACTCAGTTGCAGACGTTACAACACCTTCACCAAAAATCTTATCAAATAATTCTTGATCTAAATCTGCTAACTCAGTAAATGTAATATCTTCAATAGTAAACGCTAAAGGAATTTCTAATCCGTGAACAGCATCATGATCTAAACCAGTTGCTCCCATTAACTTATGCTCGTCTGCAAATAAACCTTTTGATTTTAACTCAACTACAGCACCAACATTTTGACCAATAAATTTCTTTTGGTTTACTTTTCCTTTGATATCTTCTAATACAAAATTGAATTTCTTTTCAATTTCTTTCTCTTCATTTACAAAAGTTCCAGTAACATTTACTCCTGTTTCTACAACATCTTTGGCAGACATTTTTCCGAAACGTTTTTGTAAATTCTCAACTTCTTTATCAATTAACTCTTCGTCAGCAACGATGTTATATTGTGTAATTTTCTTCCTAGCGTCTAATTTAACATCAATAACTGGTGCTAATCCTAATTCAAATTCGAAAGAAAATTCTTGCTCATCCCAAGAAAAATCTTCTTGAACTTTAGGAATTGGATTTCCTAAAATATCTAATTTCTCTTCTACTAAGAATTTGTTTAATGAATCTTGAATCAATTTATTTACTTCATCAATCATTACTGATTTTCCGTATTGCTTTTTCACCATTCCCATTGGAACGTGTCCTTTTCTAAATCCTGGAATTGTTGCATTTTTACTGTAGTCTTTTAAAACTTTAGCAACTTTTTCTTTGTAATCAACTTCAGAAATCTCGATTTTCACAACTGCATTTAATGCATCAATGCTTTCCTTTGTAATATTCATTATGATACTAATTTATTATTCTTACTAAAAACCCGCGATTATCGTTCGATAATTGCGGGTGCAAAATTAGTGTTTTTTTATGAGGTCGCAAAGCATTAACTACTTCAAATTCAACTTTATTTATCTTTTTCTAAAAACGAAAACAAGACAGATTGTAAAAAGGACAAAAGGATACTAAATAACAGCGCTACCCAAAATCCATCTACTTGAAAACCACTTACAAAATAGTCTGCTAATAAAATTATGACTGCATTGATAACGAACAAGAACAACCCTAATGTTACAATCGTTGCGGGCAACGTAAAAAATATGAGTAATGGTTTTACCGTTATTCTCAATAACCCCAAAGCAATTGCCACCCATATGGCAGAAGTATAACCTTCTACATGTACCCAAGGCAAAACTTTAGCCAATACTACAACCGCCAATGCGGTAAGAAGAATTCTCAATAATGTTTTCATAATTTGTTCAGATTTTTAGTTAGACTTCTAAATTACGAAAATTAAATTCTATCTGTTTAAAAATTGAAAGGACTCCTTATAAAAGTCTGTTGGATTATCAGCATGTAACCAATGACCTCCATCCTTAATCGTTACAATTTTTGCATTAGGGAAATGAGCATTGATCAATCCAACATCATCAGAACCAATATAACCAGATTTTTCACCACTTAAAAACAATACCTCTCCATCAAATTGTGTGAACGAAGGTAAGGCAACAGTTATTTCTTCGTAATGTTCGGTTAAACTCTCCAAATTAAAACGAAATCCGAAATTCTCTTTGTCAATTCGCATTACATTCTTCATCAAAAATTGACGCACGCCAAATTCTGAAATATAATTCTTTAGCACTTCTTCAATGTCGTTTCTAGATTTTTGCTCTGAAAAATCAACCTCATTTAATGCGGTTAAAATATCTTGATGATGTGGTGGGTAATATCTTGGTGAAATATCTGCAACCAATAATTTGTCTACCAAATCAGGATATTCCACCGCAAATAACATAACTGTTTTTCCGCCCATTGAATGACCTAATAGATTCACTTTATCAAAACCAAAATGTTTTACGTAGTCGAGTAAATCATCTACCAATAGTTCATAATCAAAATCATCCGAATGAAAACTACGACCGTGATTTCGCTGATCTATTAAATGCACCTCATAGTGCTCGGAAAATTTATTTGCTAGGGTTTTCCAATTATCGCCCATACCTAAAAACCCATGTAAAATTAATAAGGGCTCCCCCTCACCTAATATCCTAGAATGCAATAATTGACTACTCATTTACTAAGATAATTTATGCAAATACATATTAATTACGTTCTGCAACCCTAAATACAGTGATTCCGAAATTAAAGCGTGTCCAATCGAAACCTCATCTAAAAAAGGTAAACTTTGCGCAAAAAACTGAATGTTATCCAAACTTAAGTCGTGCCCTGCATTCACATCCATTCCTAAATCATGCGCTAATTGTGAAGATTCTACATACGGTAAAACAGCCTCTTTATTTCCTTTTGCAAATTCAACAGCATAATTTTCCGTATACAATTCGATTCTATCTGCCCCGGTTTTTGCTGCGTTCTCAATCATCTTTGCATCGGTATCAATAAATATCGATGTTCTAATGTCATTACTTTTAAATTCAGAAATTACCTCTTGTAAAAAAGATTGATGTGTAACGGTGTCCCAACCAGCATTAGAAGTGATTGCGTCAACAGCATCTGGCACTAAAGTTACTTGAGTTGGTTTCACGTCCAAAACTAAATCTATAAACTTCTGAATCGGATTTCCTTCAATATTGTATTCTGTTTTGATAGTAGGCACCAAGTCATAAGCATCTTGATAACGAATATGACGCTCATCTGGTCTAGGATGAATCGTAATCCCTTCTGCTCCGAAATTTTGAATATCAATGGCGGCTTGCTCAACATTGGGCGAATCTCCACCTCGAGAATTACGCAATGTTGCTATTTTATTAATATTTACGCTTAACTTTGTCATCTGAAAATTTTTACAAAAATACCCTAAAATTAGAGATTCTTAAAGAATTGTTATTTTTTTTAAGTCGAAATGATTTGGTCGTATTTTTGAAGAAATTGAAGTATATTCGTACGAAATGAAAATATCTGAATACATATCTAAGGATGTAAGTGCATTGACGTTAGAAACTTCTTTTTTAGAAGCCAAAACAGTGTTTAATGAAATGCCTTATTCACATTTACCAATAGTCGAAAACGACCAATTGGTAGGTTCAATATCTGAAAGTGATGTGTATACTACGGAAAATGAATTAACCGAGATTGGTAATTATCGGCACTTATTTGATCATTTTCACATTCAAGTAACAGATAATTGGATTGACATTTTAAAAATGTTTGCAGCTAGCGAAACAAATATATTACCTGTACTTTCTGAGAAAAATAAATACTTAGGCTTTTATGAGTTAACGGATATTTTGCATTTTTTTAACGACACACCTTTATTAAGTGACGACGGATTTTTCTTAGTGATCGAAAAAGGAATTAAAGATTATTCATTTAGCGAAGTTGCTCAAATAGTTGAATCTAATGACGCAAAACTTATAGGAATTTTTATCTCTGGCTACAAAAATGATTTGGTTCGTATTACCCTAAAAATTGCATCGATAGAAATTAACGATATTATTCAGTCATTTAGAAGGTACGGATACAAACTCCTTACCAAACATAAGGAAGATTTGTTGTTAGAAGAATTAAAAAACAGATCTGACTACCTTCAAAAATACCTAAACATATAATTATGAAAATTGCAATCTACGGTCATTATTTCAATGAGGATGCCATACAATATGTTGAAGATTTATTAGAAGCGTTACACGAAAAAAATGCAGAGATTTATATTGAGTCTGACTTTTTAAAACTCATTCAATTACATACCTCAATCAAAGAAGATTATCCAACATTCAACAACCATACTGATTTAGACACTTCTTTCAACATCTTTTTTACCTTAGGAGGAGACGGAACCATTTTGAGATCAATCACTTATATCCGAGACTCTAATATACCCGTTATAGGTGTAAATATTGGGCGGCTTGGATTTTTAGCCACCGTTCAAAAAGAGAAAATTAAGGAAGCGGTCTCTGCACTTCACAACAATGAATTTGAGATTAAACAGCGTTCATTGCTTACCGTGAATACAAAACCAGAAAATACAAAAATCGGTTATTTGCCTTTTGCTTTAAACGAAATAACCTTAAGCAGAAAGGATACTGCTGCAATGATTACCGTTGAAACTTATTTAAATGGCGAATACCTAACATCTTATTGGGCAGACGGCTTAATTATTGCCACACCTACTGGCTCTACAGGCTATTCATTAAGTTGCGGAGGACCAGTCATAACACCACAAGCAAAGAGTTTTGCTATTACTCCCGTGGCACCCCATAATTTAAACGCAAGACCTTTGATTATTCCCGATGACACGCATATAAGAATGCGCATCGTAGGGAGAGAAAAGGATTGTTCACTCTCACTTGACTCTAGGATTGAGACCATTGAAAAAGGAACTGAAATTTTTGTAGAAAAAGCGCCTTTTAATTTAAAAATGATCGAATTAACAGGCAACTCATTCATTCAAACAATCCGTAAGAAATTACTTTGGGGAGAAGACACGCGTAACAAATAATTCTTCTAACCACTTTTTTTACAATATTTTACCTTAAAAGCAGTTATCAAAAAAGTGCTTTTAACCTATTTCATTACGAATTGAAATACCTATATTTGCACGCTATTTTATTATGATAAAAAAGTTTTTATTTATTACGATACTTTTTGCTTCGGTTTATACCAATGCTCAAATCAATGAAATAGGGATTACGGCTAGTGGTAGCAACTATGTAGGTGACATTGGAAGAGAAAATTTCATTTACCCAAATAATTATGCAATTGGCCTTATATATAAATACAATTTAAACCCAAGAATTGCCTTGAGAGGTACCTATACATATTCAAAAATTTCTGCAGACGATGCTGATTCCGAAAATCTTGCACGTCAAATGAGAAATTATAAATTCACAAACACCTTGCACGAATTTGCAGCTGGTGTTGAATTTAATTTTATTGAATATGATTTATCTACACGCGTAAAAACACATACACCTTACATTTTATTAGAATTTGCGGGTATTAATTACAATGTTGCCGCTTCAGAATCATCTCCAGGGGTTTATAATTATGAAGGGAAAACGTCTTTTTCTATTCCATTTGGATTGGGTTATAAATTTAAAATTGCAGGTCATTTGGCTGCCGCTATAGAAATTGGCATGCGCTATACGTTTACGGATGATCTCGATTATAATAACGCTTCTATTCCTGCATTGGATTTCGGAAACCCAAACAACAACGATTGGTATGCCTTTTCAGGCATTAATTTAGTTTACACTTTTGGCCGACCGGCTTGTTACGCAACACCTAAATAATTCATGAGTTTACTCGATCAAATAGACAATACTAAAGTACCCAGTCATGTGGCCGTGATTATGGATGGAAATGGTCGTTGGGCTAAACAAAAAGGTAAACCAAGAGTATTTGGTCATAAAAATGGAGTGAAAGCAGTGCGTGAAACCATTGAAGCTGCCGGAAATGCTGGAGTAAAAGCATTGACCTTATATGCTTTTTCAACTGAAAACTGGAATAGACCAAAGGCAGAGGTTAAAACCTTAATGACATTACTTGTTAGTTCATTAAAAAATGAAACCAAAGAGCTTATAAAAAACAACATTAAATTACAAGTAATCGGATCTCAAGAGACGCTTCCGAAACAAGTGTTATCTGGTCTTAACAAAGTAATTGAACAAACCAAAAATAACACAGCATTAACACTTACAATTGCCTTAAGTTATGGGTCTAGAGAAGAAATTGTTAATGCATTTAAAAATATTTCTAAAAAAGTTGTTAATAAACAACTTTCACTAGAAGAAATTGACGAAAATATTATTAATAATCATTTATATACGTTTACTTTGCCCGACGTTGATTTAATGATCAGAACAAGCGGAGAAAAACGAATTAGCAACTTCCTTTTATGGCAAATTGCATATGCTGAATTACACTTTACAGATGTGCTTTGGCCTGATTTTACGAAAAATGATTTTTACAACGCAATATTAGATTATCAATCCAAAGAAAGACGGTTTGGTAAAACAAGTGCGCAAATTAAGACATCAAATGAGATATAAATTATCCTTTATACTTTTTACATTTTTATTCATCTCTACAACTATTCTCGCTCAAGAGAATGTTACTCAAGATACTATTAAAACTAAAGAAACACCTCCCAAAGCCACTAAACAAAGTGGCCCTATCGTTTATGAAAAAGGGAAGGCATATGAACTAGGTGGTATTACCGTAACTGGACTTCAAAAATTTAGCGAACAAGCGGTAAAAGTATTTACTGGTTTAAAAGTTGGTCAAGAAATTAGAATACCTGGCGACAAACTTTCCAGTGCAATTAAGAAGTTATATGAGCAGAAACAGTTTAGTTCCGTAGACGCATATATTACGCAAGTAGATGGTAACACTATGTATCTTGAATTTGATGTTCAAGAACTACCTCAACTTAGTAATGTTACTTTTTCTGGAATCAAAAAGAGTAAGTCAAAAGAGTTACAAAAGGAAACACAACTTACTACAGGAGCAATGATGACCGACAACTTGTTGGTTACATCTCAGAATTATATTGAAAATTCTTTCAAAGAAAAAGGGTTTTTAAATGCTAAAGTAACCTTAAACTCAAGAGTAGATTCTACAGATACCAACTCTAAAGAAATGCTTGTTCATATAGACAAAGGGAGTAAGATAAAAATAAAAGAAATTATTTTTGACGGAAATGATCAGGTAAGTGATCAGACGTTGGCTGCGGCAATGAAGAATACGAAAACCAAATTTTTTGGTCGTTTTTGGAAAGGCTCAAAGTTTATTCAAGATAAATTTGATGAAGACTTGGAATCTATTTTAGCTAAGTTTAGTGAAAAGGGACATAGAGATGCAAGAGTATTAGGCGATTCTATTTCTTGGAATGATGATAACACAGTGAATCTTCATATTGCTTTAGAGGAAGGTCAAAAATACTACTTTGGAGGCATTACATACTTAGGAAATAAAGTTTATACAGACGAGCAACTAAACAATCTTTTACGTATTAATAAAGGAGAGGTTTACAACTCTAAAGTTCTAAAAGAGCGTGTTGTTGGCGATGGTAGTCCAGACTCAGAAGACATTGCATCTTTATACCAAAACAGTGGATACATTTTTTCTCAGGTAACTCCGGTTGAGACTAGAGTAGAAAATGATTCTATTTATGTACAAGTTCGTATTTCTGAAGATGAGCCTGCAACTTTAAAAAGAGTTACAGTTAACGGAAATGACAAGACGAATGACCATGTAGCTTACAGACAAATTAGAACACGTCCGGGTTACTTATACAGAAAAGATGACATTATAAGAACAATACGAGAATTAGGGCAATTAGGATTCTTTGACCCAGAAACAATCACGCCAGATTTAAAGCCGAATTACATCGATAAAACGGTTGACATAGACTACACAGTTGCTGAAAAAGGAGCGAGCCAAATAGAACTACAAGGTGGTTACGGTGGAGGTTCATTTATTGGTACTCTTGGACTGTCGTTTAACAATTTCTCTATTAGAAATATATTTAACAAAAAAGCATACAAACCATTACCAATGGGTGATGGCCAAAGTTTATCGTTAAGACTTCAAAAGAGTAGATATTATACAACATCAAGTTTTTCATTTACTGAACCTTGGTTAGGAGGTAAAAAACCACAGTCATTATCATTCTCTATTTACAATTCTAAACAATACAGATATAATTATGTAACTCGAGACGTTGATAAAGATCAACGATTAGATATTATAGGTGCTTCTGTTGGTTTAGGGAAAAGACTTTCTTGGCCAGATGATTACTTTACCTTATCTCAAACTGTAAGTTTACAGAGATATGATTTAAAAGACTATCCTATTGGCTCTTTTACATTCGATACAGGTATTTCTAACAATTTATCTTACCAAATTGTATTAGGTAGAAACTCTGCCGGTCCAAATCCTATATTTCCAACTTCTGGATCGGATTTCGCTGTAGGCGCAAAATTAACGTTCCCTTATTCTTTGGTTAACGATAAAGATTATTCGACGCTTCCTGATGAAGAAAAATACGAATGGCTAGAATACTACAAACTAAATTTTAAAGGTAAATGGTATACACAATTATTTAGTAAAATTGTATTAATGTCTAATGCTGAGTTCGGTTTCTTAGGTTATTATAACGATGAACTAGGTTATTCTCCTTTTGAAAGATATTATGTTGGTGGTGATGGACTTGCTCAATTCCAATTAGATGGTAGAGAAACGATTGGTTTAAGAGGTTATGAAAACTCTCAAGTTTCATCTATACAAGGGGGTACTATTTATAACAAATTTCAATTAGAAGTAAGATACCCAATTACTTTAAAACCATCTGCATCAATTTATGCACTAGGTTTCTTAGAGGCTGGTAATTCTTATGATGGATTTGATGAATTCAAAGCCTTTGAATTAAAAAGATCAGCCGGATTAGGTGTTCGTATATTTATGCCTGCATTTGGATTACTAGGAATTGATTTTGCACATGGGTTTGACCCATTACCTGGTAGAATTGAAAAGTCTGGATGGCAGACACATTTTATAATTGGACAACAATTTTAATTTATTACATTTGTGTAAATTGGCATGATATTTTCTAATTACTAATAGTTATGACAAAAAAAATTCTTTTCTCGATAGTTCTATCCTTAATTGGGTTGACTTCCTTTTCTCAAAAAGGACAGAGAATTGCATTTGTTGACATGAATTATATTTTAGAAAACATCCCTGCATATAGCCAAGCGCAAGAACAACTTAATAAAAAAGTACAATCTTGGCAGCAAAACTTAGATAGAATTACTACTGAAATTGAGACGATGAAAACCGACTTAAGTAACGAAAAAGCATTACTTACAGAGGATTTAATTTTAGAAAAAGAAGAAGATATCGCTATTAAAGAAGCAGAATTTAAGAAAATGGAGGCGCAATATTTTTCTTCTGAAGGAAATCTATTTTTATTGCGCAAACAATTAGTAACTCCTATTCAAGATCAAGTATATAACGCAGCTCAAGAAATTGCCAAAACACGTCGTTACGACTTTGTATTTGACAAATCTTCTGATCTTATAATGTTATATTCTAACAAAGCTAATGACATTAGTGAGTTAGTTTTAAGGTCTATTGTTAGAGGAGAAAAAGTTTCTAAAGCGAATGAAAAACGAGCTACAAGAGCAACACCTACTCGTGCTACTCCAACAAACACAAACAATACTGCTCCAACAAATCGAAGAAGTACCGTTGCTTCACAGCCGGTAGTAAATCCAAATGCCACAAAGAATACCGAAACAGAGAATACTGAAATAGACGCATCTGAAAACACGACTAAATTACCTGTAGAAACTGAAAGTTCCACTAACACATCAGATCCGTCTGAAGTTAGTTCAGATAAGAACAGCATCGATGCAAGCGTTAAAACTGAGACACAAGAAACTACTGTTGTAGAAGATCCAAAACAAAAAGCAATAAACGAAAGAGAGGCTAAGCACCAAGCGGCTTTAGACAGAATTGAACAGCAAAAGATAGATCGAGCAAAGAAACGTGAAGAGCAGAGATTGGCTATTGAAAAGAAAAGATTAGAACGTTTAAGAAAAAGAGATTCAGTAAGAAATCAACTTAAAGATAATAAGAGTAAACCCGTAGAGAAAAAAGAAGATTCGAATAACGAAAAAGAAGACGAACAGAAAGAAAACAACAATTAATTAAAATTCACAAACAAAAGTAAAAATGAGAAATTTCAAAACATTCGTATTAATTGCAGTAATGACCTTAGGATTTAACAGCTTGCAAGCACAAGATAATGTTGCACACGTTAATTTTCAAGAAATAGTGGAATTAATGCCAGAATTCAAGGCAATGGTTGCTGACGTAGAAAAGATGGGAAAAACCTTTGAAGATGATATAAAGAAAGCTGCAGAGGATTTACAAGCAAAAATGACAAAATACAACAGCGAAGGTGCTACTCAAACACCTGAAACTAATGCTAAAAGACAAGACGAAGTTGTTAAAGAAGAGCAAGCGCTATATGCTGCACAACAACAAGCACAACAAGCATTACAGAACAGAAGAAATGAATTGTTAAAGCCTATCGTAGAAAAGTTAACAAAAACTATTGAAGATGTTGCCGCTGAACAAAACATTGAGTATGTTATGGACAGAACATCTCTTATTGTAGCAAAAGGTACTGATTTGAAACCTTTAGTATTGACTAAATTGAATATTACTGAGTAAGTAATATTTCTTTATAAATATAAATCTCGCTTGGAATTTATTCTTAGCGAGATTTTTTATTTTAGCAATATGCAAAAACCCATCGGAATTTTCGATTCAGGTATCGGAGGTACTTCAATTTGGAGAGAAATTAACACTTTACTTCCAAATGAGAACACTATTTATTTAGCCGATAGTATCAATGCTCCTTACGGAGAGCAAGCTCCAGAAAAAATAATTGAATTCTGCATAAAGAATACTGAATTGCTTATTCAAAAAGGCTGTAAACTGATAGTTGTCGCGTGTAATACCGCAACAACGAATGCAATTGACATTCTACGAGAGAAATACGACATTCCTTTTATCGGAATAGAGCCAGCCATAAAACCTGCGGCGATTAATTCAAAAACAAACAGCGTTGGCATATTAGCAACAAAAGGAACATTGAGCAGTTCACTTTTTGCTAAAACATCTGAAGAATTTGCCTGGAATGTACAAATTACGGAACAGGTGGGAACAGGGTTAGTGACACTTATAGAAACTGGAAAATTATATTCTGATGAAATGACAAATCTACTCCACAACTATCTAAATCCAATGCTAGATAAAAACATAGACTACTTGGTCTTAGGCTGTTCTCATTACCCTTATTTAATTCCACAAATTAAAGAGATTCTAGGCCCAGAAGTAACTATAATAGATTCAGGATTGGCTGTTGCAAAACAAACTAAAACTATTGCAGAAAAATATAACCTTCTTAATAAATCTAAATCCATCCAGAACAATCAGTTTTATACAAATTCAGATGTTTCCATAATTGAGCATATCCTAAAAGACCTTAAAGAATTCATTCAAATTTCTCACTTAAACTTTTAGTCCATTAATAAATTTAACGGAGCCCCTGTAAGTTCAGTATTATCATAGGGTATGCCAAGCAATTTCAATATTGTAGGTGCGACCTGCGTACTGTACAACTGTTCATTTTTATCAATTTCACCTAAAGCCTCGACGTTATTTCCAAAAGCAATTATCCAGACTTGATCGGCTCCTTTTATATTGCTACCATGATGTCTCCAATTATCAATTGGTTGTGTTCCTCGACCGTGATCAGAAGTTATTATAAAAACGGTATTCCCTTTATAAAAAGGATCTTGTTGCGTAAACTCCCACAAATCCTTTATCATGGCATCTGTTCTGTTTGCCGATGTTATATAAGACTTATATTTTCCTTGATGTGCAAAATCATCGGTTTCACCATAAGAAATATATAACAACTCAGGATGCTTCTTCTTCATATACTCTTTCGCAAAATTATGGGTAAACGCATCTAAACGAACCGTACCCCACAATACTGGAGTCTGGTCTTGCATTTCATTTAAAAGTTCTTCTCTATCTGTTAAATCATCTCCAATAGCATTTTCATACCCCGCATTAACCGGCACTCCAGATCGCGTTTCATTTATGATATAAGGAAACACATCCCAACTTCCGAAAGCCGCAACATTACCGTTATATTCTTTTCTAGAATTGACCAATTCTAGCACTGTCTTATTTGGGTTGTTAAATTTATCGTTACTTGTTATTCTTTCATCATCAGCCTTACCCGATAAAATTTCATTATAACCTGGATATGAAAACCACATCTTATTTGTTAGGGTAACTTTACTTCCTAATTCAATGTTTCCATGAATTTGCCCCATTTTGACAACTTCATTCCAAATAAATGGAAGCAACGCTTCTCTTCTTTCTTTAGCGGTTTCTAACCAATATTTGTTTTTTAACCAATCCGGATTACTCACATATTCTTCATTAACAATTAATTTTTCATCGGCTCCCGCAAACAATTCCTGCCACCTGAAACCATCTAATGTAATTAATATAATTTTTGAATTTTCAAGTTTATTCTGAGAATAACTTACTGAAACTACAGAGACAAGTAAAAAAAGTAAAAGGCGTTTTATTGACATGGAAATAATTTTTTTTCTGACACCAAAATACAGTATCTAAATGAATAAATCAAAACACTTATTAAGATTTAAAATTTATTCCAATAAAATACCAGAAGTGAGTTTTATTTAGAAAGAAGCGTTGATATTTGGACATCCTGCAGCTCTTTGAGGCTTACACAAAAGATTAAATCCAAGTGAAATTTGATGATAACCAGCATCATCAAATAACAGGTCTCCAGTCTGTTTAGTATAAGTATAAGACACCATAAATTTTTTGAAGTTTACGCCAACAATTGGTGACAAATAACGTAATTCTTCAATCGTATTCCCATCAAATCCTTGACGGTAAGAAAGACCAGCCCAAATTTGAGCATTATCTAAAGTTTTATAAGCCTTAACATTAAAATCGACAAATTTCTCACCAGTTCTCTCAATCAACTGGCCCATAATTGAAGGCTCAAACTGAACAGCATTATCTTGTCCAAAATAATAACCTAAAGTTAATAAATATCTCCTTAGATTCAGAGGTTCATATGTATCATCATATAGATCTCTAGCAGTTAACAATAAATTTTTTACAGTAAAATATGAAGAAAACCCCTGATTGTGATACGCCATTCCAAAGTCTGTATTGAAGTAATTTCTACTCTGAACAATTTGAGAAATAACCGGATCAGGAATTACAAAAGAAGATTCATCAACACTGTTTTGAATCATCATAAACGAAAGTCCAAATGATAATTGATTCACATCATCTATCCTACCTAATTCAATATGATATGCATATGTTAATTGTAAACCTTGTTGAGAATGATATCCGTTTTTATCATTAAACAAAATGGCTCCAATACCATTTTTATACCCCAGTCTAGTATGAAAACTTAAAGTTTGTAACTCTGGTGCATTGTCTACACCACTCCATTGATTTCTACCTGTAAATCTTATTTTACCACAATTCCCAATACCAGCTGCTGATGGGTGCACTAAATAAACATTATCAGATAAATAATCCGTGTAAATAGGAAGGGTCTCTTGTGCTGAAACGGGGCTAGGGTTTAAAACAAAAAAAAGAAATATTAAAAAGAGATATGTAAATCTACCCACTTTAAACATAAATAATTAGCGTAATTTTTTATATAGAATCCAAATATAAAACATTTGACTACTATAAAACTGTTAAATTATAAATTTATTGCGATTTACTTTCGAAGTAAACTGAAGTGACCTCGGTACTGCCTTGAAGCTCCAGCTACATCTACCAATTGCACAATGTACCAATAATCTGAAGATAATGCTTCCACATTTTGATAGGTTCCATCCCATCCTTGATGAGCTCCTGTAAAAGTAGTTAGTAATTTTCCATATCTATCATAAATAGAGATATAAGACTCAGGAAAAACTGTTTGATCTAATCCTCTTACTTGCCAAGTGTCATTTTCATTGTCATTATTTGGAGTAAAAAAGTTTGGAAAACCTAATACATGAACCGTAATCTGAGACAAACCACAGCCGTTTTTATCTCTAACATAAATAATGTGCTCTCCAGGTATAACCTGCGTAAATAGTGGGTCATCTTGATATGGCCCAAAACTGTCGTTTAATGAAAATTCATAATCTCCAATTCCCAAATTCTGATTATCGGTTATTAATCTGATCGAATTATTAGATGAATTATCATTTATTTGGACATCATCCTGAGTTATAACTGCAATTTCAGATTCTGAAATTGTTATTGATTGTGGAAAAGATTGACAACCTAAACTTGAAGTCGCAATAACCGTGTAAATGCCACCCTGTAATATTTCCGCAAATGGCTGATTACTTATCACATTACCAGATTCATCTGTCCATTCATAAGTATACGTTACATTGCCATTATAGGTAGAAACTGTTAGCGGAATATCATTCATACAAACAATTCCAGTTTCATCCAAATCAAATTCTGGCCTTGCATTTACTGTCAGTTCTATAACAGGACTTACACCATAACAACCTCCATCGACTGAACTCTCTACACGCACCCAAATAAACTGATTAAACGGTGTTTCATTTACATATGCCGATGCTGGATCAATTACATTACTCTCTAGCAAGGCGTCAGATTCATTTCTATAATAAGATACTCTTAAATTCTGAGCATTGAATAATGCTAAAATTTCGGAAGTGGTTTGATCAAGGTCAAATACATGTAATCCATCAATAACTGCATCGTCATCACATGAAATTAAGTTTCTACTATATCCAGGTGGAAACCCAGTAATGCTTACGACTAAATCTACTTGAACAATTCTATAACAGCCATTAACAGACTCTACTCTGCCAAATAAAGTAGGTGAGATCGCATTTGAAAAAGCACTTTTATTTTGAGGATTAATTCCTGCTGCAGCATCAATTGGCGAAAGGTGATAGCTTACTTGCAAAGAACCATTTCCTAATGATAAATAGGTGTCTGCCTCATTCAAATTAAAATCAATCACTCCATCTGCTACGCCATCTTCATCACACTGTTGATAGGTAAATGTTGTTAACATTGCATTTGGTAAAGGTCTTACCTCAATATCAAATGATGTATCCGAATAGCAAGAAGTATTGTTTGGGTTGCTATTCATTACTCGAACATAAATTGTTTGTCCATTTATAAGAGTATTGGTAAATGCACTTGGATTCGAAATTTGATTCAAATAAGCAGCATCTTCAAAATAGCTTATATCAAATACAAAAGGTGATTGTCCATTTAAAATTAGTGTTTCATAATCCGTTAGATTAAATGTGTAAAATCCATTCGTATCATCCCCATCAGAAATATCATCACAATATGACATTACAGGAATTTCTGAAGGCGCAGGTGGTAATGCAGAATCAAATACTTGTACAGTAAAACTAGTTGTGTCATAACAATTTGCAAATCCATTGTTGTAAATCCTAGCATATACTGTTTCAAAGGCATATGGAGTTACATTGGTATAAGGTGTTGGTAATGGATTCAATCCACTATCAGCTTCGGCTTGAGTTGCAAAATAATCAATTGCAAATAAGGCAGGATTTTGAGGTCCTAAAATATCCGCATCCATCAACGCATGAAAATCGAAGGAATAAAAACCATCATTATTATCATCGCACTGCTGAATATTTGTAGGTGTATTTGCAATTACAGAAGCCAATACTTCTAGTTGAAACGATGTGATTGCGTAACAACTAGAGCCAGGTGTTAATTCTGCTCTCACCCATACCGTTCGAGTTTGTGATGAATAGGTTGCTGGGTTTATAATCCATCCTTTTCTATCATTTGCGTTCACCTCGTCTTCATAGAATGTAATATCCAATCCTGAATTGGTTGGATCTATAAAAGCTAATTGTGCATCTAAATCAAAAATCATAAAACCATCACCATCATCATCGCATTGCTGTAAATTAGGTGGCTGAAAAATTGTAACTGGTTGAGCCACTCCTAAATCAAATGATACAACATCGTAACAATTTGTATTTCCTGTATTTTCAATTCTTACCCAAATGGTCTGACCACTAGTGATATAAGGACTCGTTTGAGGTGCCGCTGCTGCTCTTGCAAAAACTTCAGATTCATGATAAGTAACATTCATATTCGCTTGGCCATTAACAATGCCAACCGTTTGAGATTCTAGATTAAAACTTTCAACACCATCACCATCAATATCACAAAAAACCATATTATTCACGGCATTTGCCACAGGTGTATCATGAATGGTTACTACTATATCATCTTCTAATACCACGCCTGTAGTACTATCCGTAACTTCTACTTTATAATTTCCAGTTGTATTCACCAACAATGTAGCCGTATTTTGAACAGGGACCATCGATTCAAATGCGTTAGTTGTATTATTATACTCAAACCATTCATAACTAACTGCTGCCCCAAAAGTCGTTGCATTTAAAACAGTCGATTGTCCAGTACACAAATCTCGATCTGGACCTAAATCTACCAAAATAGAGCAATCTAAAGGATCTGTATTATTATCAATAACTGCTCCTTCCCAAGTAATAGAGAATCCTGCATTATTACCATCATATTGATTGATAAAAACAACATATTCATCTCCAGCATTAGCATTCATCCAATCATCATAAGAAGCCGTTTGTGTTCCCGAATTTGGATCTAGACCAACACCAGTATAACCTGGATCGGAACTGTAATTACAGGCAATAGGAGTTCCTAGTGCACCACAGGTTGGATTTGGTCCATAAACTGCAAAATCCCAATCCTCTCCTAGAGAATTTGGAATAATATTAAATCCAAACTCACCACTCTCTGCCAATTTCACCTTAAACCAAAAAGAATTTGTTTCTATAGTTGTTGCTCCTAATCCCAATCGTAAACATCCAGACTGATTTCTACCATTAAAATCATCAATACCAAAACCATTAACAACGCCCCCCGAATTTGCATCTGTACAAAGGGGTAAAGATGTAGAACAGTCAGATTGACTATAACTTTGAATTACATAAACGAATAAGCACACTATGAATAGATAGTACTTTTTCATACATTTAATTTAGGGGTTAACAACTAATTGCAAAAGTAGCAATTATACCTTTACAACTCTCAAACATAAGTTTTTATTATGAATTCTCCCATTTTGCAATAGATTATTTTAACAACTTAACTATTAAATGATTAGCAACTTCCTTTTAATTCTTAAATTTACATGGATAAAAAATCACAATAACAGCAGTTTAAATCAATTCTCATGAAATTAGCATCATTAACAAATCAAATAGAGTCTAAAACGGACAAACCTGCAATTTCTGTTTTACTAGACAATGACTTTCATAAAGAAATTAGAATCTGTTTTAAAGAAGGCCAACTAATGAAAGCACATAAAACAGGTTTCCCTATAGTTGTTGAAATCTTTGAAGGTGCTATCGATTTTGGAGTTGAAAATGAAGTTTTTTCATTAAAGAGAGGAGACTTAATTTCTTTGGACCCTCATATTGTTCATGACTTGAAGGCTATTAAAGAAAGTATTGTTAGACTTTCGCTTTCAAAACACGACGCAACTAGTAGGGTTAAAAAAGTAATCCACTAATTATTTAAAAATATTAATTAACTTAGCTGAACAACTATTAAAATTAAAATTATGAAAAATACCACTAAAACACTCTCGCTCTTATCGATGTTACTTTTATTTTGTTTCGCCTTAGGAACGACATCGACTTTTGCGCAGGATGCAGAAAAAGATGCTAAAAAACAAAAGAAAATTGCCAAACAAAGAAAACAATTTCAAAAAAATAAAAGCAATGCCCTAAGTGAAATGTATAAAACTTATCCTGAATCTAAGGCTAAAATGGGAAGTTCATACGGATATGCTGCATTCGCAAATACAGGTGTAAATTTATTTGTATTGGCTTCTGGTAATGGTGGAGGAATGTCTCATAACAATGCAACAGGACAAGAGTTATATGTAAAAATGATTTCTTATGGAGCTGGAGTAGGAATTGGTTTAAAAAAGTACTTCGCAGTTTTTCTATTTGAAGACAAGGCGGCCTTTGACAACTTCTTAGAAGTTGGATGGTCTGCAGATGGACAAGCTGATGCAACTGCTGATACAGGAAAAGAAGGTGAAGGAGGGTCTGCTGCTGTTGGAATGAATGTTTCGCGAGGTGTAACTTTATATCAAATTGCTGATAAAGGTTTGGCTTTACAAGCAACAATGCAAGGAACCAAATACATTGTATCCGAAGAATTGAACGGGAAATAAAAAAAACGCTTTTAATATAATTTATCCTCTTTAGACTTCTAAAGAGGATTTTTTTTGCTTAAATATAAATTTGATTACACGACACGAGAAGTCGTAAACTTTTCTAATTGGTGCGTATACATTTGTAGTATCAAAATTGATAAACAAACAAATTATAAAACACATTAAATTAACAAATCATGAAAAGTAAAATCAACGTAATCGCCGCTTCAATCTTAACTTTATTCTTAACAATAGGATTATCCACTTCTTATGCATCAAATACAAATGATGATAAAAAAGAAAAGAAAATGGCTAAAAAGCGTAAATCATTTCAAAAAAATAAATCAACAGCCTTAAATGAAATGTATAATGCATACCCTGAATCTAAAGCAAAAATGGCAAATGCATATGGCTACGCTGCATTCGGTAATACAGGTGTGAATTTATTTGTATTGTCTTCAGGTAACGGAGGCGGTGTTGCTCATAATAATGCAACAGGAGAAGAATTATACGTCAAAATGATATCTATGGGCGCTGGTGTAGGAATTGGATTAAAAAAGTACCATGCTGTATTTATTTTTGAAGATAAAGAAGCATATGATTATTTTCTAGAAGTTGGATGGTCTGCAGATGGGCAAGCTGATGCAACTGCTGATACTGGAAAAGAAGGTGAAGGAGGATCCGCTGCTGTAGGAATGAATGTTTCAAGAGGCGTAACATTGTACCAAATTGCAGATAAAGGATTGGCTTTACAAGCAACATTGCAAGGAGTTAAATACATAGTGGCTAAAGACTTGAACGGAATGAAATAAGCGAATCAAAAGATTTAACCCCAAATAAATAAACCTCTCTAAAAGTTGGAAAACTTTTAGAGAGGTTTTAAATTTATAGCACATATATAAAATTGCCATGATCTTATTAAGAAAAACTATATTATTATTTTTTACTTTTTTTCTTTCAGTGCAAATAAATGCACAAGACACCAAGCCTATTTCTAAATTTAAAGACAGTCTAGATGGTGCTATAGATTTAAGTAATTTTTTATTAAATCTACATGGCGTTTTACCTGTTGTAATGCCAATTACTGAGCCTGCGGTAGATTATGGAGCGGCAGCAATTGGCCTATATTTTTTAGGAAAAGAAAACAAAGAAGGAGATAAGAAAAAACCAGATGTTATTGCTGCTGGTGGAGGCTACACTGGAAATGACACTTGGTTTGCAGGAGGCGGTTATATAGGCTTTTGGAATAATGATAATTTACGATACCGAGGAATTTTAGGTTATGGAAATATTAACCTAACCTATTACGGTTTATCAGATCGAAATTTTGCGCGAAACCCGAAAGAATATAATATTCAAAGTTGGTTCTTTTTACAACAAGCCGTTTGGAGAATTAAAAATAGTAACTTCTTTTTAGGTGGTAAATACCAATTAACAAAAACGAGCACTCGTTTTTTTGAAAATATTGATTTTGGAAATTTAGAATTGATAAATAGTGGTCTTTCCTTTATTTCAGAATTTGAAAACTATGACAATATTTTTTCTCCAACTCAAGGAACTAGAATTCACTTTAGTTATGATCAAAATCTTGAGTTTTTAGGAAGTGATATTGATTTTTCAAAAGCCAATTTCTTCTCATTATTTTATTTTGGAGGCACCGAAACTTGGACTCCTGCTTTACGAATAGAAATGTTGTATTCTAGTGACAATACTCCATTTTACGCAAAACCATATGTAAAACTTAGAGGAGTTCCAGCGGTTCGCTATCAAGGAAATTTTACTGCATTGGTTGAGACAGAACATGAATTCTCTATCTCCAGAAGATGGAGTATTGTTGGTTTTGGCGGGGTCGGGGCTGCGTTTAAAGCGATAGACGATTTAAATACAGACGAAACTGTTTGGAATGTTGGATCAGGTTTCCGATATTTAATTGCACGACAAATGGGTCTAAAAATGGGAGTAGATGTGGCAAGAGGGCCAGAGGAATTTGGGTTCTATGTAACAGTCGGCTCATCTTGGCTAAAGTAATTTTATGAATAAAAAACTACTTCTTTTTGGTTTTTCAATCTTATGTTCGGTTCATCTTTTCAGTCAAGAAGATTTTACCGAAAAAAATGAAATCATAACTGATCTTGCCATAAATGATACTATTGAAAAGAAAAGTAAAATGCTTCCTTTTTTAATTCCAATTACTGAACCAGCTATTGGATATGGAGCCATTATTGGCGGATTACTTTTTGTTCCAAAAGATGATCCTGAGATTCAGTCGGACATGATTGTATTGGCTGGTGGCGCTACTACTAACAGCACTTGGTTTACAGGTGGTGGCTATTTCGGGTTTTGGAAAGATGATACTGTTCGATATGTCGGTTATGCAGGAGGCGGAAAAGTAACTATGAAATTTTATGGCCTTTCTGATTTAGGGTACGGAAATCCATTCTATTTTGATCAACGTATATTTTTAATAACGCAACAATTAGAATTTAGACTTGGAGAAAGCAACTTTTTCTTAGGAGGAAAATATCAGTTATCAAGAGTAAGTGTTCCTCACAATGTTCAAACTAATCTTTTTTTTGATTTAAAAGATTATAAAATAACCAACAGTGGTGTTTCCTTCATCGCTGAGTATGACAATCTAAATGATTTTTTAACTCCTACCA
This sequence comes from Urechidicola vernalis, assembly GCF_031846385.1. Taxonomy (NCBI): domain Bacteria; kingdom Pseudomonadati; phylum Bacteroidota; class Flavobacteriia; order Flavobacteriales; family Flavobacteriaceae; genus Urechidicola; species Urechidicola vernalis. The sequence continues at coordinate 80,627 of NZ_JAVRHV010000003.1, read as the reverse complement.
ACGGTGCAAAGGTTTATTTTAGTTATGATCAGAATTTAGAGTTTTTAGGAAGTCAAAGAGACTGGGGAATGGTAACATTCTACTCGCATTTATATCATCGAGCAAGTGATCTTTGGGTGCCATCACTACGATTAGATTCAAAATTTGCAACAGGCAACCCGCCATTTTATGCATTTCCGTATGTAGAACTAAGAGGAGTTCCCGCATTAAGATATCAAGGTAGAATAACCATGGTTGCTGAAACTGAACATTTAATAAATCTTACAAAAAAATGGGGTGTGGTAGGATTCACAGGAATTGGTGCCGCGTTTAAATCGTTTGAAGAATTTCATAATGAAGAAGTAATTTGGAATTTAGGATTTGGAGCTCGATACAGGCCTATTGAAAGTATGCCCGTCCGTTTAGGTGCCGATTTTGCCAAAGGACCAGAAGACTTTGCTTTTTATATTTCAATTGGATCAGCTTGGTAATAGAACGTTTAAGAAAAAATGATACTTTTACACTATTCAATCCCTACATAAACACTTTATAAATGACACTCAAGTATTTTAAAACAATCTCTTTTCTATTAAGTGTTTTATTTACATTATCTCTTTCAAGTCAAAATGAGGTTGAAAAAACGAACGACCTCATCAAAAAATTTTCAAAAAAGGATACTGTTAAAAGAAAAAGTAAGTTACTCCCTCTCGCAATTCCTATTACTGAACCAGCCGTAGGTTTTGGAATTATAGTTGGAGTTATGCACAATATCACTAAAAAAGATTCTTTAGAAAAACCAGATATGGTTGCTGGTATTGCAGGAATTACTACCAATGGAACCTGGTTAGTAGGAGGTGGTTATTTAGGTTATTGGAAGCAAGATAATTTACGATTTACTGGATTTACAGGCTACGGAAATATCATCATGGATTATTATGGATTAGGAAGTGAAAACCCTATCCAATTTGATCAAGAAGCTTTTTTCCTTTCACAAGAATTATTATTTAGATTAGGAGAAAGTAACTTTTTTATTGGTGGAAAATACCAACTATCTACTATTTATATAAATCCAACTTTTTTCCCAGAACGAAGTATTGACTTAGATGAACTATTTAAAACTGTAAATAGTGGAGTATCAATAGTTACCGAATTTGATAATTTAAATCATTTTCTTTCTCCAACTGAAGGGTATAAAATTGAACTAAGTTATGACCAAAATTTAGAAGTCCTGGGCAGCAGAAGAGACTGGGGGACACTTAACTTAAATATAAATATGTATTGGCCGGTGAATGAATGGTGGGTTCCGGCACTTAGAATTGAATCGCATGTCGCTACAGGCTCACCTCCCTTTTATGCATATCCCTATGTAAGTTTACGAGGAATTCCGGCACTTAGATATCAGGGTAAGACTTCTTTAGTTGTAGAAACAGAGCAACTCATAAATTTTGCACCAAGATGGGGTGTTGTTGGATTTACTGGAATAGGCACCGCAATTAAATCGGTAGACCAAAACGACAATGAAGTCGTTTGGAACGCCGGATCGGGTATCCGATTCTTAGCCTCTCGAAGTATGGGTGTAAAATTAGGCGTTGATATTGCAAAGGGCCCTGAGGAGTGGGCTTACTATTTTACGGTAGGTTCAGCTTGGTAATTTTTTAGTAAATTTACTTAGCTAAAAAATTGAAGTCTAATTTAAAAAATACAACCATGAAAAAGTACCTAATCATATTTACATTCACCTTATTTCTTATGTCTTGCTCAAACAGCGACAATGGACTTGAAATTGTAGAAAAATATATTCATTCTGTAGAAAATAACGATGCCAAAACTATGGAAACATTGCTTGCAGATAAGTATATTGGTTATGGGCCTTCATTTGGAGATTCCATTACAAAGCCATTAGCCTTAAAAAATTGGGAAGCAAGCATGGGTGATATTTACGAAAGTATAGAATATAAAAAATCTAGAAATGCACTTGTAGAAGTAGTTTCCGGAGAAAACAAAGGTAATTGGGTTTCTAATTGGGCAGAATTACATATTAAATATAAAAAGGACAACTACGAAGTTGATATTTGGGCCAATACCATTTATAAAATTGAAAACAATCAAATTGTAAAAAGTTATACGTTCTACAACGAAGCAGATGTTTTACGACAATTAGATTACGTTTATATCAATTCCAAATTTCTAGAATAGACAAACTGACATTCTATGTCGTTTTACCACTAAAAGTTCTGCAATATATTTGAACTATCAATAACTTAAAAATTAAAGAAATTATGAAATATTTAAAATTATCAATCTTAGCCTTAGGATTATTTGCATTTGGTAATAGTAATGCACAATCAACTACAACCACTACTCCTCCGCCTTCTCAAGGGATTTCTAAAAGTTTAGGTTTTTATATTATACCAAACAACGGACAAGACGTAACACAAACTCAAAAAGACGAGTCTGACTGTTTTTTATGGGCAAAGGAGCAATCGGGATACGATCCATTGAATCCTCCAACGGTTACTGCAGCCCCAGTTGAAAAAGGACCAGATGGTAGTGCTGTACGTGGTGCTGCAAGAGGTGCCGCTGCAGGCGCAGCAATTGGCTCTATCTCTGGAGATGCTGGTGATGGAGCAGCATATGGAGCAATTGTAGGAGGTTTAAGAGGAAGACGTGCTTCTAAACAACAAGCAGCACAGCAAGAAGCCGCAAATCAGCAAGCTGTTGAAAGCAAAAAAACAGCACTTTTAGATGATTACAAAAAAGCATATACTTTATGTGTAGAGTCTAAAGGATACAGTATAAAATAAGAAATAGTAATCGAAAAAAAGGGAGGTCAAATGATCTCCCTTTTTTTATTTTCAAAAATTACAAAAACAACAGAGCACCTAAACAATAGCTTCTATTCTATCAATAGAATATTTTTAATTTAAGAGGGACACCCTCTTAACATAAACACTTGTATATCAGTGTTTTTTTTCTTACATTATGAGCACCTCTATAAGTTTAATTAAACTCTTTTGTTATGAGACTGATAAAAAAATTAAACAAATGGGCTAATTCGCATGCCTATTACCCTATTGACATTTTAAGAATTTCGCTTGGTGTTTTTTTAATTTACAAAGGAATCTTCTTTTTTAGGAACCCGAGTTTTCTTGTGGAATTATTAAATGAAATGCAATTTGATAGTTTCTCTGCCCTAATGTGGTCTGTACATTATGTTGGCATGTTCCATTTTGTAGGAGGTCTAATGTTAGTGTTTGGCCTATTAACCAGACTATCTCTAATTGTTCAACTTCCTATTTTTATAGGAGCTGTAACTTTAAATTTTTTCGGAACGATTCATCCTCAAAATTTATTAGAATCGTCTTTAGTATTCCTAGTTTCTATTTTCTTTATCCTTTATGGTTCAGGAAAACACTCTCTGGATTACGATCTAAAAATGCAAGCTTAGGAAACAACGTTAGAAATAGAACATCAACCCAAAACTTATACGCATGGCGTCTCTAGTTTTGTCATCTATTATTTCATTTCCGTTTAAAGTACCATTAACATCAAGTGTTTTAGATCCATAATCTAATTCCAAACCAAAGGTCATTCTTTCAAAAGGGTCGTACATTATGTTTACAATACCATAGCCGTGTTTATTATCAATATCACCGTTTATAAGAGCGATATCATCAGTATCTCCGTCGTAAATTAATCTAGCAATATCATTCGTATAATAACGAGTATAACCTAACACAAAATTTGTATGAATCTTTGGAGTCCAAAAATGTTCATATGATGCCCAACCACCATAAGATGGCGTTGCCTCAAAATTCCCATCAGAAGTTGGAAACCCATCATATCCAAATCCTGCTACACTGGTAATGTATGCAGTAATTCCTTTACCTCCTGTAAATTGATATTGGAAGTTATTTCTATCTTTTTTTAGCATTCCCGAGAAAGAAAACCCATACCCAATAAAGTTGTCTTTTACATCATTAAATTTATAATTGATACTTCGAATCATAGATGCAAAACGAATATGCCCCCATTCTTTCTCATGCTTAACACCAGCAATAAAATCTGGCGTAGTTTGATGGGCATCATCTACTAATGGCTCTATTTCTCCGTACTTATTATAATCAGATTGCGGAGCGTCTAAGGCTAAAATAAATCGCCAATCTGGGTTTCCTCCAATAGTATTAAAATACTTAATATGAGGTGACCGTACCCAAACTCCAGATGGAGGACCTTCCCATTCCATAATGTTTGGCCATAAAGCTTCATCTCCAAATGAGGCCCAGCCCTGTCCTATTTGCCAATTCGCAAATTCTACATAAGCTTTTCGCAAGCGCATTTGCCCATTTCCTCCCCAAAAATCAAACTCGACAATCGCATAAATTTCTTTTCCATTTTTCTCCATTAAAGTTGTTTCAAACTTCAATTGAGATTGATACATATCCATACCAAAACTACCAGAATCATCGTCACCAAATACATCAATTTGACCTACATTAAAAGTATCATTGCCCTGTAATCCGCCAAAAACATCATAGTAACCGTTCAATTTAATATTCGCTCCTAAACTTGCTTTGAACTTAGGTTGTCCATGAAGAGAGTCGTTTGATCTCACAGTTAAATAACGTTCTTGAGCATATGAGGTAAACCCGATTAATATCGCGCCAATAAATAGTAGTGCTTTTTTCATAATAGCAATGTTTACAATTTGGTATTGTAAATTTACTAAAATGATTTTAATGCAAATCAGTTATTATTCTTGAAAAGACTTTACACATCACAGATAGTAATCCCTTCTCTTAAAGCAGCAATCTTATCATCATAAGTCGGAATAAATTCTTGAGCTACATAGCCTTTAAATCCGGTTGCAACAATAGCTTTCATAATAGCCGGATAATTTAACTCTTGAGAATCATTAATTTCATTACGCCCAGGAACACCTCCAGTATGATAATGCGAATAATACTTATTGTATTTTCTAATCGTTGAAATTACATCGCCTTCCATTATTTGCATATGGTAGATATCATAAAGTAGTCCAAAATTCTCCGAACCAATTTTCTCTACTAATTGCACTCCCCAAGGAGAGGTATCACACATATAGTCCTTATGGTTTACTTTACTATTCAACAACTCCATTACCAAAGTAACACCGCGCTTTTCACCTTGCTTAACCAAAGCTTCTAAACCAACTGCACAGTTTTCTAAACCAACTGCGTCATCCATTCCATGTCTATTCCCTGAAAATACAATAACTTGTTTTACCCCTGCATCCGCAGCTTTATCAATTAATCCAGTGTACTTTTCTTGTAATTCTTTATGATTTTTTGGCTCGTTAAATCCATGAATAATATTGGCAAACTTATCTGTTCCTAGAGAACATTCTAAACCATATTTAATTGCAATAGCCCATTCATTTGGAGTTAACAAATCCAACCCTTTCAATCCTATATCCGCTGATTTTTCAGCCAATTCTTCCAATTCAATTCCACTATAACACCAACGACATGCCGAATGATTGATATTTCCTTTTAATTTTAATGGACTCATTTTTAAATCGGTGTTTGGGGTTGTTAATGATGTTGTTAATCCGCCGACTGCCAATGCGCCTGCTCCTAATGAAATATTTTTAAGTACGTTTCTTCTATCCATGTAATGTAAAATTGATGATTGAATTTTGCTAAAACTAAAAAAATAAAATGGGCTACGCACGAGATGCTTTTAAATACTGACAAAAGCATGTCATTTTTATCAATTCCGTAAATAAAAATTAGTGTATTTTTGCTTTTCGTAATTCTAAAAATCAAAAATGAAAAAATTAACAACTAGCCTACTTGTGTTAACTACACTACTAATATTTAGCAGCTGTAACAGCGTTAAAGTTTTAGGTTCATGGAAATCTGAAAAGGCAAGTACTATAAACGATAAAAATATTTTAGTAATTGCTAGAACGGCCAACCTAACGGCGCGTGTTCCATTTGAGCAAGAAATTGCGAAACAAGTGCGTTCTAAAGGCATTAAAGCAACGGAGAGTTATAAGAAATTTCCTACAATGAACCCAAATGCTGAGATGACCGAAGAGCGAATGAATAATGTAAAATTGATTTTAGAAGAGCAAAAATTTAACGGAATTATTCTAACTGTTTTAAAAGACAAGCAAACTTCTACAACGGTTTCTGAATATGGTGGCGGTTATTATACCGGAATGCCTTATAGTGCCATGTACCCAAGTTATTATGGCGGGTTTTACGGCTACTATGCACACCCTATGTCCTATTCTACCTACGGAATTGTCTCTTCGCCAGGTTATTCTGTAACAAAATCTACTACTTATGTTTTAGAAACGGTTATTTACAATATGGATTTACCGGCAGATGAACAAATTATTGGAATTGTAACCACAAAGGTTAAGGATCCAAAAAACATTGATAAGATTGCGAGCAAATACGTAGAAAAAATTGTAGCAGATTTTAATAAATAATTTCAATTTATTCTAAAATAAAAAACCTCCTGAAATTTCAGGAGGTTTTTTATTATTCGTTAAATCTGTGATTTTATTTAGAGTCAAGTGTTTCCTTTCTCAATGGTAAGGTTCTAATTAGATTTTGTCTTTTCCATGCATCTTCTGAAATTTTTTCATAGCGTCCGTTTTCTTCAACTGGAAAACGAATTGGTTGCCCAGGAAATACGTCTTTAAGAACCTTAGAATCTTTCACTATAATCGTTCCATTCACCAAAACATATGGAATTCCGGTAGTTGCCAATCCCTGACTACCCGATTTAAAGTTTGCATTTTCAGTTACATTTTCCGCGTCAAAAATTGTGATATCCGCTATCATTCCTTCCTGTATTCTTCCTCTTTCCTGCATCACTTTTAGCCCTGTATCTCCCATAAATTTTGCTGGCCAATAACTCAATTGAGATAAGGAATGCATTAACGGTACTTTTTGTTCTCTTGCAATTTTTAGAACTGCAGCATGGGTTCCTGCCACTCTTGGATGCCCTGCATATTTTGAAAAATCATCATCCCAAGACAAAAATTCTCCCTCACTGTTTAGACCTGGCATTCCGTCTCCTGCAACAATAAAACCTTCAACTTTTGTCCATTCTGGCAACCATTTTTTTCTAGGCGGTGAATAAGCAATAAGCGTTCTACCTGGTTCTTCTTTGGCAAATTTTAGAAACTCTTCTTTGGTTACGAATTTGTCTAACTGAGGATCGTAAATAGTCTCTTCATATTTATAACCCATTAGATCTTCCCAAATTGGTGGATTCACAATAGCAGCAGCATAATTCCCAGCACCTGCAATCCAAGGATAATAAGTTGCCCATACATTATATCCTTGCTTCCTAGCACTCGCAAGTAACTCTTGAGTTTCCCACCATCCAAAATCATTATCATGATGTATCTGTAAAGGAGCATTCAACGCCATTGCGTTGGCTATTAATTCTTTAGACCCAATTGGACCTTCAGTTGGAGGTGTTGCGCTTGGATGAAAACGATGATGTACAGACGTTACCCTTCCATATTGGCCTGCCAATTTCTGAGTTGTATACATTTCATAACTAACAATTGCTTTACCCGCATAACCGATGAGAGAACCTATACCTAGCGCGCCTTGTCTTAATTCTTCATCTAAAATTTCATGTACTTCGTTCATTTGAGCATAACTAGAAGTATCATTTGCCCATCCTTCATGACCATCTGCAGCAGACCCTGCTCGATGTACACTCAATGCATATGGCATAGATACATCTGGACCCGACAAATCTAATTCAGGATCATGGATTCTCATGCGTGCATATTCTTGCCCAGCAACTGTTCCAAAATTAGCTTGAGTTGTACCTGTTCGTTTCTCGTACCACTCTGGAATATTAAGAGCTCCTACTTCAAAATCCATTTGAGTTGTAACACCATCTCTTAAATTTACCTTTATACCCCAAGGATCTAGTCCGTGTTGTTCATAATCAATAAAACCTGGCCCCACTACCAGTCCAGTAGCATCAATAGTTTGACTTCCACTTATGTCACTCTCTGTAATGGCCACAATACGTCCATCTTTTATCCCTACATTTCTTACAGCATCAAAATTAGTTTCAGGATCCATGACTCTACCGTTTATAATGACCACATCATAGCCATCACTTGCAACGAAATCTTTTTTATTCTGACATGCGCTAAAAATTAGTACTAAGCCAAGCAGTGTAATAATTTTTTTCATTAGTTTTTCTTTAATTTATAAGTTATTTCAAAATTATAATTACCAAGGTCTTGTTAATCTTGGTGTAATATTGAATCTAAGTCCCCATTTAGGCCCAAAAGGATCTGGTTGTGATATGTAGTAATTGAATTGTACGCCTACCTTTACTGGAGTTTTCCCCATCATAATAGTTCTAAATGGACCTCCTCCAATAGGTAAAGTTAAACCTTCAGTTTTCCAGTTGTATGAAAACGGTGGTGAGGCTACAAACTGCCACCCATTGCCTAGGCCAACAAAAAACACATATTGACCACCCAATACATGGTGTTTATCTCCACTGCCCGATAATTGAAATGAATTGTTAATTATCAAAATACCTCCAGATTTTGCTCCTAATTTTCCAATTAATAAAGAAGGGCCTAAACGCCATTCGCCTCTTAAATCTTTACTGCTATTGGTTGGTATATTTGCTACGGCACCGTAACCAAACATAACCCCAGTTTCTGTATTTGTACCGGCATATAAAATATCAATCGGTATATCTCCAAAATGCAATCCTCCTGCCGATTCAAAACCATTAGATTTATAAACTGGCGCTGCAAAGTTGAACGTGAATAATGGTCGAATAATTAAATTCTTGCCATTCTTTAACGGAAAAGATAAAGGAGGCTGCACCCCTAATAAATTTATACTTTGATCACTAGCTCCCGGCAAGTCTCCTGTCATTTTCTGATAATCATAAAACATAGACAGGTTAAACATAGGTAATGTTGGATTTGACATTTCCTTTGCTATTTCATCCATAGACTTTTTTTCTTCAGAAGATTCTTCTTGTGCAAAAACAGTTAAAAAAGTGCAAAAAACGCATACTAAGGTTAGCAGAGAACTTTTCATATTCTTAAATTTTTAAGATAAATATACAAAAAAAAGCCGCTCTTAATTTCTATTAGAGCGACTTCTATATGTCAATACTTTATGTTTTATTACTTAAACTTAGACACTCCGTCTTTTAACCAAGCGAAGTATTCTTCTACATCAGGTGTATAAGCTACTGGTTCGTTTAATGATTTTTCATCATGCCCCATTAAAACATAATACGGCTGCGAATTGGTCTCGTATTTCAAGGCTTGTAATTCACTCCATTTCTGTCCAATGTATTTTAATTTCTTACCAGGACGCAATTTCGAATCTATTTCCATTCCTTCCGGCAATGGTCTTTTGTCATCTACATACAAAGAAATTAAAACGACGTCATTCTTTAGAATACTTAACACTTCTGGTTCTACCCAAACATTTTGTTCCATTTTTCTACAATTCACACAAGCGTGTCCAGTAAAATCTAACATAACAGGTTTTCCTATTTTTCTGGCATAAGCCAACCCTAAATCATAATCGTTAAAGGCTAAAATATCGTGTGGTGCCATTAGATGAGCCCCTTCCGGAATCTCACCAACATGACTACTTCCGCCTCCTGAGCCTAATTTTTCAAAGCCAACTCCGTATGGAGATTCACTATAATGTTGTGCTGGCGGAAATGCACTGATTAAATCTAACGGTGCTCCCCAAAGACCTGGTAACATATACAATGTAAATGATAAGGATACCAATCCTAAACTTAATCTACCAACAGAAATATGAGTTAAAGGACTATCGTGAGGCAACTTAATTTTACCAAATAAATACAATGTAAGTGTACCAAATATAGCAATCCAAATTGCTAAGAAAACTTCGCGTTCTAACCAATGTAATTGCAAGACCAAATCGGCATTTGATAAGAATTTAAATGCCAAGGCTAATTCTAAAAACCCTAATACAACTTTAACCGTATTCAACCATCCTCCTGACTTTGGTAATGAATTTAACCAACCTGGAAAAGCGGCAAAAAATGCAAAGGGTAACGCGATTGCCAATGAGAACCCTAACATCCCTACTATTGGGGCTGTACCACCTTTAGAAGCGGCTTCTACAAGCAAAGTCCCAACAATGGGCCCAGTGCACGAAAATGACACAATAGCCAGTGCTAAAGCCATAAAAAAGATACCAACCAAGCCACCTCTATCGGCTTGCTTATCAACTTTTGTTCCCCAAGAACTCGGTAAAACAATTTCGAATGCACCTAAAAAGGAAACCGCAAAAACAATTAATAAAACAAAGAAAATAAGATTAAACCAAACATTGGTAGACAGTGCATTTAGAGCATCTGCACCAAAAATTGCCGTAACTCCAGAACCTAAAGCAACATAAATGGCGATGATGGATAAACCATAAATTACCGCATTTCTAATTCCTGCTGCTTTCGATTTACTTTGCTTGGTAAAGAAACTTACCGTCATCGGAATCATTGGGAATACACATGGTGTTAGCAATGCTGCAAACCCTGATAAAAAGGCTATAAAAAAGATAGCCCAAAGTCCTTTTTTCTTTTTCTTTTTTGCATCTGAATCATTTACTTTTGACCCAATATCTGATGTTACATTAGATGTATTCTCTTCGCTATTAGCAGATGTCGTTGCAGGAACTGCAGTATCGAGATTAAATTCTAAATCTATTTCGGTTGGCGGTGAACATTGTTTGTCATCACAAGCCATAAACTCTACAAAACCAATGATTTTATTTACATCTTCAGAGATCTTTACTTTCTGAACAAACCTTGCTTGGTGTTCAAAATATTTGATCTCCATTTCAAAAACTGCATCTTGAACAGTAATACCTTTTTCTTCTAATGTGTTTCCTATGATTTTAATTTTCCCTCCTTCATCATCATAAATAAAAGATGTCGGAATTGGTCCATCATCAGGTACATCTTGAGAATATAAGTGCGAGCCCTCTTCAATGGTTGCAATTGAGATTAAATTATATTCCGTTTCTGAAATTTTCTCAACGCTTGTACTCCATTTTACAGGGTCGTAAATCTGAGCGTTTACAGTGGCACTTACCAACAATAAAAGTGCTATAATTAGTTTTTTCATTCTAAATTTTAGTTATGATTTTGGAATATCAAATGATAAATCCACTTCATTAGGCGGTAAACATTGTGTATCATTACAAACCATAAATTCTACCACACCATTTACAACAAATGCATCGGTTGTCTTCAATCGAATTCGTTGTTTAAATACAGCCTCGTCTTCAAAATACTTAATATCTAATTCAAAAACTTTATCGTACACTTCATGTCCTTTACCTTCTTTGGTATTTCCTTTTTTTAGAAAGTTAGTTGAACCTTCAAACACGAAAGTAGTTGGAATGGGACCATATTCTGGAACACTTTGAGAGTACACATGCCATCCTGCATCTATAGTAGCAGTTGCGATTAAATCAAATTCGTTCTCTGAAATTTTCTCAAAGCTTGTACTCCATTTTACTGGCTCTAATATCTGAGCTTGCGCAGCAACGCTCACAATTAAAATGAAACTGAGTAATAGTTTTTTCATGTTTAGTCAATTATAATCGCAAAAATCTAACAAACTATTAAATTTCTGCATTAACAAAATGTTAAAATAATTGAAAACAAATCTAGTAAACTCATTAGGAACTACTGCAATAATCCCTCCTAAATACGCTTAGATATACTGATTGATGATATTCTCAAACAATTCTTGCTTGCCACTTTTTAATGACAGCTCTCCATTGTCAACTGCTATTTTGTACAAATCATCCAATTTCAACTCTCCATTTTCAAAGGCTCTTCCATTGCCATTGTTAAACGAACTGTAGCGTTCTTCTCTCAATTTTTGATACGAGGAAGATTGAATTATTTTATCAGCGGTTAATAATGCTCTGGAAAAAGTATCGGCACCACCAATATGTGCATGAAACACATCTTCCAAATCGGTTGAATTACGCCTGATTTTAGCATCAAAATTAATTCCTCCACCTTGCAAACCTCCTGCTTTTAGAAATACGAGCATGGCTTCTGTTGTTTCTTGAATATTGTTTGGAAATTGATCTGTATCCCAACCATTCTGGTAGTCTCCTCTGTTGGCATCTAAACTTCCGAGCATCCCAGATTTTGCAGCAACCTCCATTTCATGCTGAAAAGTATGTTGTGCCAGTGTTGCATGGTTTACTTCTATGTTGATTTTAAAATCATTTTCTAATCCATATTCTTTTAAAAATCCAATCGCTGTTGCCGTATCAAAATCATATTGATGTTTCATTGGCTCCATCGGCTTAGGCTCAATAAAGAAATTTCCTTTAAATCCTTGCGATCTTGCATAGTCTCTTGCCAAGGTCAAAAACTGTCCCATATGATCTAGTTCACGACCCATATCAGTATTCAATAAAGACATATACCCTTCTCTACCTCCCCAAAAAACATAGTTTTCTCCATTCAAGGCAATGGTTGCGTCTAAGGCCATTTTTATTTGAGCGCCCGCTCTTGCCACAACATTAAATTCAGGGTTTGTTGCAGCACCGTTCATATAACGTGGATTGGAAAAACAATTTGCCGTTCCCCACAACAACTTTACTCCAGAGTCTTGTTGTTTGTTTTTAAGGTACTCCGTTATAAATTGAAGCCTTTGTTCCGATTCTGCTAATGTTGCTCCTTCATCTATTAAATCAAAGTCGTGAAAACAGAAATAATCGAATCCCATTTTGGTAACAAATTCAAATGCTGCGTCTGCCTTGTCTTTTGCTCTTTGCAAAACATCAGTAGAATTGTCCCACCCAAAATTTTGAGTTCCGGGACCAAAAGGATCGTCACCTTGTCCGCAGAATGTGTGCCAATATGCAATGGCAAACCTAAAATGATCCTTCATGGTCTTACCAGCAACCACCTGATCTGGATTGTAATATTTAAAGGCTAAGGGGTTGTCCGATTCCTTTCCTTCAAATTCAATTTTTCCAATTCCTTTATAGAATTCTTTATCTCCTATTGTTACCATTTTAATTATTTTTTATAATTGATACTAGTGATTTTTTCCATAATTGATATGCTTTTTCATATTCCGCTGCGTCAGCAATGGGTTTATATGTTTTAAGATAATCATTGCGCATAATTTGATTCCCGAAATTTTCAAAATCTCCATCTGTTAATCCTGCAGCTCTTGCAGCGCCAACAGCTCCTGTAGTGTCATAAATTTCAATTTCATGACCAATTAATGTCGCTACACTATTCGAGAATATTTCAGAACGAAATAGGTTGTCATTCCCTGCCCGAATTACTTTTATTTTAGCATTGTCATTTTTTAATATCTCCATGCCATACACAAAGGCAAAGGCAATGCCTTCAAGCGCTGCTCTAAATAAATGCCCTTGATGATGTTGGTTAAAATTTAAATTTAAAATATGATTTCCAACCACCTTATTTTCGAACATCCTCTCTGCCCCATTACCAAATGGAATAACTACAACTCCTCCAGATCCAACTGAAATTTCTGATGCTTTTACATTCATTTTTTCATACGATAAATCTCCGCAAATATTTTTTATCCAACGGTATTGAATTCCAGCACCATTAATATTTAGAAGTTTTCCAACCGTCTTATTATCAGTCGAATAATTGGCATGAGCAAAATTATTAATACGTACCGATTCATTTGAATTCAAATTTTTTGTAACGGCATAAAGCACTCCTGAAGTTCCTCCCGTAGCCGCAATTTCACCATTATTAAATACGTTTAAAGACAATGCATTATTTGGTTGATCTCCTGCCCTATAGTTAATCGGAATTCCAACCGGTAACCCTGTTAATCTAGAAGCCTTTTCCGACACAGTTCCTTGATTGGAAAAATTATCTACAACAGTTGGAACAAGTGATTCTTCTATTCCGTAATAATCTAACAACCAATCGGCAATTTTGTCATTTTTAAAATCCCATAATATCCCTTCGGAAAGTCCATTTTTGGTAGTTGTAAAATCACTTGTAAGTTTATGTGCAATAAAATCACCTGGTAACATAAACTTATGAATTTTGCTATAAATATCAGGCTCATGATCTTTAACCCATTTTAATTTAGACGCTGTAAAATTACCAGGAGAACTCAAAATATGAGCTTTACACTTCTCTTCACCTAAATCTAAAAACGCTTTATTTCCGATTTCTACCGCTCTACTATCACACCAAATAATTGCATTTCTGAGTGATTCACCTTTCTCATCTACCACAACCAAACCATGCATTTGATAGGCTATACCAATACCTAAAATTTCAGTTGGATTTATCCCTGATTCTTCAATAATTCTTTTGGTGCCTTTACAAATAAATTGCCACCATAAATCTGGATCTTGTTCTGCCCAATTTTTCATTGGAGCGCTAATCTCCATTTCTGACTGCGGTTCATTTAAAGTTAGACTGTTTTTGCCAGTACTAACGTTTACAAGTGCAAATTTAATAGAGGAACTCCCTAAATCGTAACCGATATAATACATGAATAAAGTTATAATCTTATGTCCTAAATTTAGGAATAAAAAGGGAATGAAAATATATTAAAATTGATAAAAATAATACTAGAAAATTGAGATTATCTCAACTCCTAAAAAATTAAAGCTCCAAATGCTTATGGGAACATTTGAAGCTTTCTCTTTTTCATAAACCTTACACATCTTAACTAAACCCAACAATTCTACTGATTTGTAGAAACGCTTAGAAGTATCTTTTAGATAGTGTAAAGTAACTACCAAATAAAATACCGCACAATACTCAATTTGAGTATTTTTTAGATAGAAAAGGTTTTGCTTTTGAAAATTCCAATCAATTCCCCTGTAGATGAAACATTCATTTTCTTTAGAATATTTCTTCTATGTGTATCAACCGTGTTTGGAGAAATACTAAGTTTAAGGGCTATTTCTTTACTTGTATTATCTAACACTAACAATCTAATAATGTCTCTTTCTCGATTTGAAATACCGTCAGTTAATAGTTTTTGAGAGAAGTTATTAAAATACATAGTTTCATACTCGTTTTGTTCGTTTAGCAAATTTGCCGAAGCGCAAACATCCATTTTTATTTGAGCATTTAACACCGTATAATGTGCCAATCCAATTATTGGTTTTCCTTCAGTATCGAACTCTAAAGGAGTTGTGTTTTGGACAACATTTACATAGGTGCCTTTATTATTCTTAACGCGATAATTCCAGGTATAACTCATTTTAGTCCGCGATTCTATGGAAATGGAATCAAGTGTATAAGTCATTAATTCATTTAAAGCCTTTAACCAAAGATCAATATCGTCTGGGTGAATTTTACTCCATAAATAACGCATGCCTTTTTCTTTAAACTCTTCGGGAGTATAGCCCAAGCATGCAAACATATTTTTACTTATATACTCAAATGATAAATTCTGTGTATTTGTAATGCAAAAAAAAGTGGAACTGTAAGGTAAAAACGTATCTAACTCAATAATTTTTCCAATGTGATTTTCTAACGAACCATGTCCATAGGAGTTAAATATTTTACTATAAATTTCTTTTACACGTTTGATCATAGCAGTAACTTAGAATTTGAGTTGGTCAAAATACTAAATGAATTGAAAGTTTTACATAAAAATCATCTGATTTTATGATGCATTCTTTGATAAACCAAACATTGCAGAAAAAATTAATATCTTGGACCATCTAAAACTATAAAATTTAATAATCAATTATGAAAAAAATCATGCAATCCACTGGGCTTTTAATCTGTATGTTCGTTTTGGCCAGTTTTACAATAACCAGCAATTCAAATGTTAAAAAAATATTAGGCACTTGGTCTTATGAAGTTCCTGATGCACCTTACGATTACCAGGAAGGCGATTTAATTTTTGAAAAGGCAGATGGAGAATTAAATGGTTATGCCAAAATTGGAGGATACAAAACCGAAGTAGACAATTTAGTGGTAGATGGAAAAAACGTTACTTTTTCGATGTATGTTGAAGACACTGAAGTAGAATTTGATTTGGAATTTGATAAAAAATCCTTCGAAGGAACTGTTTCTTATATAGAAGGAACACTGGATATTTCAGGATCTAAAAAATAATAAATCATTGAAGAACTCATAAAAAAGCAGCAATTAAAATCGCTGCTTTTTTGCTATTATTAGTTTTCTTAATCCAACTAATCAGTTATTATTTTACCCAATAGTTCACTGAGTTTTTAGACGATTTCAACACTACTTTATAGAATATAGATGTGTTGTTTTCTAATGAAATTATTGCAGACTCATCCATTGAATTTTTTTTCTTAACTTTCTTATACACATCTTCTATTCCTTCTTTAAAGTTGTTTGTTGTACATAATAAAATTTTTATTTTTTCGCTTTCTCCATGAGATTTCCAATTTAAATGTAACTCATCATCTTTTTTAATCACAGATAAATCACTAATTACTATATCATTTATAAACGATGTCCCATCTAATTCAAATGCCCTTTCTTCTGGAATATCAATATCTAAATGATTTAATACTGATGGCGCAATGCTTACAATACCAGGTTGATTTTTAAAGTGTTCATTAGTTTCTTTATTGGTTACAATCCAAGTTAAACGCTCACGCTCGCTTTGCCCTCCATGTCCAGTACCGTCTTTTTTATTTCTTCCATGATCTGTAGTGATAACTATCATCCAATCTTCATTGTATTTTTTCATTCTTTGCTTCAACGAATTCCAAACACGACCTACTTGTTTATCAGCTAGTTTTACAGCTTCATACATTTGAGGGCTGTCGCCAAATTTATGTCCTATATCATCGGTAAATTCTAAATACATCCAAGATACATCTGGCCCATTTTCTAGAACATAATCAGCCGCATGTGTAGAAACATGTTCATCAATATTAAAAATAAATTTTCGGTCTTCTGAATGCGGAAATTGAATCGTATCATGTTCAAAACCATCAAATGAATAATCGAATTTAAAACTGTTCGTAGTGCCCGTAGCTCCTTCTAACAATTTGGTTCTATTATCTAACCACGTAGAAAAAATTGCCGTTTTTAAATGCGGTTTAGACTCCTTTGCTTGTTTATAAATACTCCAATAATTGTAATTAGGATCGGTAATAGAATTCCCTTTTACGTTGTGTTTATGATACCAAGTACCTGTGAGTAAGCAATTGTATCCCGGCGCAGATATTGTTGGTGTTTGTGAATAGCCACCTTTTTCTCCGCCAACATGGGCTCTAGCATAGCCACCTTTGGCACTGATTTCGTCCAAATTTGGTGTTTCGACACTTTCAATAATATCGGCCGGAATTCCATCTAATAATATTAAAAATGCCTTTTTGTAATTGTCGTTTTTTTGTGAATAATTATTTAAAACTAGACATAGTAAAAGTGCCAGCAGACTCGATTTTAAATTACTCATAATAATTAGTCGTTTAGTTGAAAAGTGGTTACTACAATTCCATGGTCAGATGGATTTATAATTGTTTTGTTATTTATGGTTAAACGTTCATTAAAAAAAGATTTGTAGGTTGTCGATTCAATTGGAGTAATTGAAGGGCTTTTATAAAAAATATAATCTATACGATGCTCATCTACTTTCTCTGGCCAATCCCAAGTAATTCCAGGATGTGTAATTGGATTTGGATACATTTCCCTATAAGAATCTACCAAACCAATATCTTCGAGCACTTTTGTTCCATACCAAGGCACGACCAAACCATTGTGTTGTTCTTTTGTTTCTTCTCCCCAATCTAAATGCGAAGGTGTGTTCATATCTCCACCAAAAACCATCGGTATTGAGTCTGATTGTGCTGCATATTTTTTTATAACAGGTAGCATTTTATTAATCATTCTGTATTTAGCACCCGTTTGCTCCCATGCTAACAATTCATTTACTGATTTCTCTAGGTTCTCCGGTGCGTCACTCCAAGGCTCATAATGAAACCAATTAGAGAAAAAGTTCATTTTAGCTCCATGAACATAAATCTCTCTACCTCCTAAATAAAATGAGTTCTCCGTATCAATACGTTCCCCAAACGGAAACTTGGAATAGATTGATAAGTTAATTCGTTTATCATCTAATACGGTTCCTTCTTTAGCAATCAAATGAAAATTATACCCTAAAGATTCTGCAATTTTCTTCCCAGAACCATACGTTTCTACCATTAAAATAATGTCCGGGTTGATTTCTCTAATTATTTCAATCACATTTTCTTGACCATTTTCAATGTCGTTTCCTCCATGAAAAATATTCCATGCCATCACTTTAAAGGTTTTTGGAGGTTCCGGATTTACGAAACCGATAAACAAACTTGAAAAGAATATTAGAATAAAAATCTGCCTCATATTATGGTTGTGTTGAAAATTTATATATACAGATTGAAGTATAAATTTCTCCTGGATTCAAAATTGTTGAAGGAAAATTTGGTTGATTTGGACTGTTCGGAAAATGTTGAGTTTCTAAACAAAACGCACCTCTATATTCATACGTTTTACCATTTTTTCCTTTAGTACCACTTAAAAAATTTCCTCCATAAAATTGAATACCTGGCTCATCCGAAACCACCTCCATTACTCTACCAGATGTTGGTTCCACAACTTTTGCCACAGTTCTGACGCCTGCTCCATTAACCACAAAATTATGATCATAACCAGAACCAAATTCCAGTTGCTCATTCTGGTTGTATAAACCATTTGAAATTGACTTTAACCTTCTAAAATCGAAAGGAGTATTTTGCACTGAAATAATTTCACCTGTCGGAATTATCTCCTTATTTATTGGAGTAAAGTAATTAGCGTTTATTTGTAATAAATGATCATTAATAGTTCCCTTTCCTGCACCTTTTAAATTAAAAAAAGAGTGATGTGTTAAATTTATTGGTGTGGACTTATCAGTCGTAGCCCTGTATTTTATCGCTAGTGAATTATCATCTTTCAATTCATAAACTGTGGTAATCAAAACATTTCCAGGATACCCTTCTTCACCATCTTTAGACAAATAAGTCAATTCTAATTTTGATTCTGACTTTTGCTCAGCATCCCAAACCACAGCATTATAACCCTCTAATCCTCCATGCAAATGATTGACACCGTTATTAATTGTTATTGAATAAATACTATCATTTAATTTAAAGGTTCCATTTGCAATTCTGTTACCATACCTTCCTATTAATGCTCCAAAATATTTCTCTTTAGCCTCTATATATTTCTCCGCGGTATCAAACCCTAACACCACATCCTCATAATTTCCGTTGGCATCAACTACCCATAAGGAAACTACCTTACCTCCCAAATTTGTAATTTGAGAAATCATCCCGTTACTATTTCTCAATGTAAATAAATGTACTTTTTTATTCTGAATACCTTCATTAAAATTTGACGATTCAATTAATGACACTTGACTTTTATTAGAACAACTGTTAAGTATTAACAAAACATAAATCAACAAACCGAATTTATTTCTCATTCTTATAATTTAATTGATTCAAAGTTAATCATTGTTTTAACGAACACCTACATATAATCATCTTATATCAATACTATTTTTGCTTATATTTACCAATTTAGAAAAAAAATGTAATTTAATATGAAACTTCATTTAGTAGATAGAAGTAGTTTAAATGACTCTTCCTTTACGGTTAAAACCAATAAATACCCTAATTTTCTAAAATTATGGCATTTCCACCCAGAATTGGAATTGGTGTATGTTGCAAAAAGCAACGGAACACGTTTCATTGGGGATAATATTGAAAAGTTTCAGAAAGGAGAACTCTTTTTAATAGGTGAAAACCTGCCACATATGATGCTGAATGATGACCGCTATTTTGAGCCAAATTCAAAATTAATGGCAGAAGCCGTCGTAGTCCATTTTAAGAAAGAATTCTTAGGCAATGATTTTTTCCTAACCCCGGAAATGAAACATATTTCTAAACTTTTTGAACGTGCGAAACTAGGTATTCGGTTTAGAGAAATAGACAATTCAATTATAAACCAACTTACAAAATTAGAAAATCAAACACCTTTTGAAAAAACATTGGGTTTTTTAAATATTCTTAATTCACTTTCAAATTATAAAAATTACGATTTATTGTCAAGTCAAGGATATATAGATTCCTTTAATCATTTGGACAATGAACATATGGCAAAAGCTTACGCATACATATATAAGAACTTCACAGCAACTATATACCTTAAAGACGTGGCGGACGTAATTAATATGAACCCAGCTTCTTTTAGCCGTTTTTTTAAACGTGTAAACAGAAAAACTTTTTCTAGATTTCTAAATGAAGTGCGTATAGGCTACTCCTGTAAGCTGATGATTGAAAACCAATTAGACATCACTTCTATTTGTTTTGAATCTGGCTTTAATAACATCTCTAATTTTAATCGACAATTCAAAAGTATTAAAGAAATGTCACCAACAGAATACATAAAATATCACCGAAAATCATAAATACTAAATAAATAGGCAAAAAAAGTATTGGTGTTCGTAATTTCAGTGGTTGTATTTATTTGTAATCAGAGATAACTTTGACATTCATTAATTCGAAATTAAAACAAATGCAGTCAATTACAATTACAGGAGTTGAAATTAAAGATGTAAGGTTTCCTACAAGTAAATCTTTAGATGGCTCTGACGCCATGAATCCGGATCCTGATTACTCAGCAGCCTATGTTATTTTAAAAACAGATCAAGAAAATTTAGAAGGACATGGTCTAACATTTACAATTGGTCGAGGAAACGAATTGTGTGTGGCCGCGATCGAATCTTTATCTTATTTAGTTGTTGGAAAAACGTTAGAATCTTTCACTCAAAATATGGGTGATTTTTGGAAAATGATAACTGGAGATAGTCAATTACGTTGGCTTGGACCAGAAAAAGGCGTAATTCATTTAGCTACAGGAGCCGTTGTCAATGCCGTTTGGGATTTATATGCTAAGGCAGAAGGCAAACCACTGTGGAAATTGTTGGCGGATTTGTCTCCTGAAGAACTGGTGAATTGTATTGATTTCACATATATAACGGACGCCATTACACCTACTGAGACTCTAGAATTACTAAAATCTAAACAAGGAACAAAACAAGACCGTATTGATGATTTATTGCAAAATGGGTATCCTGCTTACACAACTTCTGCGGGCTGGCTAGGTTATTCTGATGACAAAATGCGCAGATTATGTAGAGAAGCCAAAGAAGAAGGTTTTAAACATATGAAAATTAAAGTTGGCTCTGACTTGAAAGATGATATGAGAAGAGCGGCCATTATTAGAGAAGAAATTGGAGATGATTTACAATTAATGATGGATGCTAACCAAAAATGGGATGTTGATGAAGCTATTGAAAACATGGCGCATTTAGCAAAATTTAATCCGTATTGGATTGAAGAACCAACAAGCCCTGATGATGTGCTCGGACATGCAAAAATTGCACAGGCAGTTGCACCTATTAAAGTCGCAACAGGAGAACATTGCCAAAACAGAGTTATGTTTAAGCAATTGATGCAAGCAGGAGCTATAGAAATTTGCCAAATAGATAGTTGTCGTGTTGGAGGTGTCAATGAAATTTTAGCAATCTTACTTATGGCCGCAAAATTTAAAATTCCAGTTTGCCCACATGCAGGTGGTGTAGGATTATGCGAATATGTTCAGCATTTATCCATGATTGATTATATTGCAATTAGTGGCTCAAAAGAAAATAGAATTATTGAATTTGTTGACCACTTACATGAACACTTTTTAGATCCTGTCGTAATTAATAATGGAGCCTATATGCCACCAAAAATAGCTGGCTACAGCATTACGATGAAAGAGCAATCATTGATTGATTATGAATTCCCTACTGGAAAAATTTGGAAGGATGAAAATTAAAAATTTAAACAAATGAAATTTAGTTTAGAAGGTAAATCTGCCATAGTTACTGGTGGCGGAAGTGGAATTGGAAAAGCAATTTCAAAAACGTTTGCAGAACAAGGAGCAAACGTAAACATCTTAGATTTTAATCTTGAAGCGGCCAATGAAACGGTTGCAGAAATTATAAATTCTGGAGGAAAGGCTAATGCATTTAAATGCGATGTTGCAAACCAAAAAGAAGTAAACGACATTACAAACCAAATACAAAGCAATCAACCAATTTCAATATTAATCAACAACGCAGGAATTGCGCATGTAGGAAACATTGAAGCGGTTGAAGAAGCTGATTTAGATCGATTGTACAATGTAAATATCAAAGGAGTTTACAATTGTTTAAAAGCCTGCATCTCTCATTTTAAATCAAATGGTGGCGGTGTAGTTTTAAACTTAGCCTCTATTGCTTCTTCAGTTGGTATCTCAGACAGGTTTGCGTATTCTATGACTAAAGGAGCTGTTTTAACCATGACGTATTCAATTGCAAAGGACTATGTAAATGACAATATTCGTTGTAATTGCATTTCTCCAGGAAGAGTTCACACTCCATTTGTAGACGGATTTATTTCTAAAAACTATCCAGGAAAAGAAGAGGAAATGTTCGAGAAACTTTCGAAAACACAGCCAATTGGCAGAATGGGTAAGCCAGAAGAAATGGCAAATTTAGCCTTGTATTTATGCTCAGATGAAGCAAGCTTTATAACCGGTACGGACTACCCTATTGATGGTGGATTTATAAAATTAAATGGATAGTTATGAATAAAATTTTACTTTTTTTACTTGCAAGCACCTTAACAGTTCAGGCAAACTTTGCACAATCAAATGTCGAAGATGAACTTGTTAAAAAAATAAATGAGAGACCGTATCCGCAATGGTTTAAGGATGCAAAACTAGGAATTTTCATTCATTGGGGATTGTACTCAGTGCCCTCTTATGGTTCTAAAGAGTCCTATGCTGAATGGTTTTTACGAGGTATTCAAACCAACGATACCTTACGAACCAAGTTTATGAAAGATACGTACGGTCAAAATTTTACTTATAAAGATTTTGCCAACGAATTTAAAGCTGAGTTATTCAATCCAGATGAGTGGTCAGAATTATTCAAAAAGGCAGGAGCAAAATATGTAATGTTGGTAACAAAACACCACGATGGATATGCCTTATGGCCAAGTAAATACAATAGAAATTGGAATAGTGTAGACACAGGACCAAAAAGAGATATTGTAGGTGAATTAACGGAATCGGTTAGAAACGCAGGTCTTAAAATGGGATTGTATTATTCGTTGTCGGAGTGGAATCACCCTTTGCACAAATGGTATACAGATCCTCACGATCAAATTGGGCCTTATGTAGAGCAATATATGATTCCTCAATTTAAGGAATTGGTGAGTACCTACAGACCATCGCTTATTTTTGCCGATGGTGAATGGTTTAATACTGCCAAGCAATGGCATTCAGCCGAGTTAATAGATTGGTATTATAATTTAGTAGGAGAAGATGCTCTTGTAAACAACAGATGGGGGCATGGAATTGACACTGGATTTTTAACTCCTGAATACAGCGCTGGAATTAAAGTTACCGACAGACCTTGGGCAGAAGTTAGAGGAATTGGGCGATCTTTCGGACTGAATAGAAATGAAGATTTAGAAGCTTATGGCACTCCTCAAGAATTAATTCATCGATTTGTTCAAACAGTTGCCAATGGTGGTGGAATGATTTTAAATGTTGGACCTGGTGCAGATGGACAGATTCCCCTTATTCAACAAGAACGCTTGGTGCAACTAGGAGATTGGCTGAAATTAAACGATGAAGCCATTTATGGAAGTACCACTTATAAAGTAAAGGAAGAAGAAAAGATAGTTTCTATTCAAAGAGTTGATGCCGAAATCAATTTCAATTGGGTTCGCAATTCTCCAATGAAAGGGATTAAAGAAGACAACTTTGATATAGAATGGAACGGGTATATAACAGTTCCGAACTCAGATACCTATACTTTTGAAACAAAGGCAGATGATGAAGTTGTTGTTTTTATAGACAACAAAACAATAATTAATCAAAATTATACAGCAACAGGAACGCAATCTGAAGTGATGGGTGCTAAAACAACTGCATCGACTAACGGAACCATAAAACTAGATAAAGGCAAAGTATATCCAATTACAATTAAATACAGAGAAAAGAAACAAAACGCTTCCGTTGCCTTGTTTTGGAAAACTAAGAAAACAGAACAACAAATTGTACCAGGAGCGTATTTATTCCAAGATAAGGATACAACCAAAAATGGTCTAATTGGAGATTATTCTTCCCTTCAAACCTATTTGTGTTATACGCAAAACAATGGAAATATTTATGCCATAAGTTTTGAATGGCCCGAAGATGAACTTGTTCTTTCTATTGAAGACCTGGGTGCAAATGCTACCATTAAAATGGTTGGTCTAGATCGAAAGTTAGATTGGGAGTTCAAAGATGGAAAAGTGGTTGTAAATACTGCCAATATAAAATATAATGAAATACCATCTCATGATGCATGGGCTTTTGAAATATCAAAAAAATAAATTCATGATTAAAAAATATCAATTCATAACAATTACTATACTCCTATTTATAGGGTTAAACAATTTTGCTCAAAAAAAATACGAGGCGACATGGGAATCATTAGACTCCCGCCCAATTCCAAATTGGTTTGAAGGTGCAAAATTCGGAATCTTCATTCATTGGGGACCTTATTCCGTACCTGCATATACACCAAAAGGAACGTATTCTGAATGGTATCAATATTGGTTACAGAGCAAATCTCTTTTTGGAAATGGAAAATTTAAGGGTGATGAAGTTGTAAATTATCATGAAGCGACATACGGCGAAGACTTCTCTTATTACGATTTCGGAGAAAATTTCAAAGCGGATTTATTCGACCCTGTAGAGTGGGCTACTTTATTCGAAAAAGCAGGAGCAAAATATATTGTTTTAACATCTAAACATCATGACGGATATACCCTTTGGCCTAATAAACAAGCAAATGATAGAGGTTTTGCTTGGAACAGTATGGAAGTTGGTTCCAAACGAGATTTGGTCGGTGAACTATCAACAGCAGTTAAAAACACAAATGTAAAAATGGGCTTGTATTATTCATTGTATGAATGGTATCACCCATGGTGGAAAAATGATAGAGAACGTTTTGTTGATGAGCATTTTTTACCTCAAATAAAAGATTTGGTTACAAAATACAATCCTGATGTTTTATGGGCTGATGGAGAATGGGACATGGAAGATAGTAAGTGGAAATCGAAAGATTTTTTAGCATGGTTGTTCAACGAATCTCAAGTAAAAAATTCGATTGTTATAAACGATCGTTGGGGTAAAGGCATTCGAAAAAAACATGGTGGATATTTTACTACCGAATATGAGGCTGAGGCTCCAGAATTTACACGTCCATGGGAGGAATGTAGAGGAATGGGCTTTTCTTTTGGGTACAACCAAAATGAAGACGCCCAAGATTACAATTCGCCAAAAGCATTGGTATTAATGTTAACAAATGTAGTAAGTGCAGGTGGAAATTTATTGTTAGATATTGGCCCAGATAGTAGAGGAAATATCCCTCCAATTATGCAAGAAAGACTACTTCAAATTGGAGAATGGCTAGAAACAAATGGTGAAGCAATTTATGGTACAAAGTCTTGGAAATCGTCATTTCAATGGTCTAAAGGTGAACAAAACTACAAACCAAAACAACATTATTTAGGTGGAGATTTTATTCTTAAACAGACCGTCGATCCAGAGCCAGGATATGCTGTAAAGGAATTGTTTTTTACACAAAATGAAGATGCCTATTTTGCTATTGCTCCGAAATGGCCAGAAGAGGAAATGGTTATCAACGATTTTGAATTAGCAGATAATGCCACTGTTACTTTATTGGCGACCGGAGAAGTTTTAAAGTCAAAACAAATGGGTAAAAACGTACATATTTCTATGCCTGTTTACAACCCTAACAATATGAAATCTACGGACGCATATGCCTATGCTTTTAAAATAACAAAGGAATAACTGAATGAAAAAACTGTGTTATATCTTTATTTTGATGTATATCTTCGTTTCTGAAGTACATAGCCAGTCGCATAAAATTTATGCAAGCTCAAAAGGAAACTTGGATTATTCAGAAACTAAAAATGAACCTATAAACAATATTCATCGTGCCCTAGATCAAGTTCAAGTACTCAGAAAAGAAAATCCTGCAATTCCAATTGAAGAGAATAGTGTTCTTTCGAATTCTCCAATACTAATTGGAGACGCTATTATATCGGGTGAAGGACAAGAAATAAATTCAATTCCAGATTTAATGAATGTATATGAAGGTCATAATTGGAAAGGAAAAATCAATCTTGTTATTTTCAGAAATCAACAAGAGAAAACATTAATATTAAAGACAAGATGAGCATAAAAAAAATATTTGTTTTTGGTTTTATTTCGCTTTTAGTTCTTTCATGTAAAAAAGAAAGTACATCGGAAAAACTTCCAAACATCATTTATATTCTTACAGATGATTTAGGTTATGGAGATATTTCGGCATTTAATCCGAATGGTAAAATTGAAACACCACATATTGACAACTTAGCGAAAGCTGGGATGAAATTTACCGATGCTCACACCTCATCAGCCGTCTGCACGCCAACACGCTATGGAATTTTAACTGGAAGATATAATTGGAGATCCCAATTAAAAAATGGCGTATTAACAGGAACTTCAAAAGCCTTAATTCCAAATAGCAGAACAACTATTGCTAGTTTATTAAAAAATAAAAACTACAATACGGCTTATATTGGCAAATGGCATTTAGGTTGGGATTGGGCTAAAAAGGATCAAGATTCTACCTTAGGAACAGGTTGGAACGCTACTGATTATAAAAACATTGATTTTAGCAAACCTATAACTAACGGCCCAAAAGATCTAGGATTTGATTATTCATTTGGGCATAGCGGATCTCTAGATATGGCGCCTTATGTCTATGTAGAAAACGGCTTACCAACTTCTGTTCCTACTAAAATTACAGTTGACAAAGGGAAATATACTTGGTGGAGAGAAGGCCCTACTGGTGATGATTTTATTCATGATGATGTAACTCCTAATTTTTTCAGAAAATCGATTTCATATATCAAAGACAAAGCGAAAGATGATAACCCTTTTTTCTTGTATTTACCATTACCCTCGCCACATACGCCAATTCTTCCAACCGTAAAATGGCAAGGAAAAAGCAACTTAAATCCTTATGCAGATTTTGTGGTGATGATAGATCACTATATTGGGCAATTAACAAGCACATTAGAGGAATTAGGTATTCAAGAGAATACGCTAATCGTTTTTACAAGTGATAACGGTTGTTCACCACAAGCTGATTTTATGATATTAAAAGAAAAAGGACACAATCCAAGTGCTATTTATAGAGGTCACAAAGCGGATATTTACGAAGGAGGACATCGTGTTCCATTTATTGTAAAATGGCCTTTAAAAGTAAAGCCCAATACCGTTTCAGAAAACACAATTTGCACTACAGATTTCTTTGCAACAGTTGCTGATATTGCGAACATAAACTTAGAAGATTCAGAAGGAGAAGACAGTTATTCTATGCTCAAATCTATGAGTATACCTTCAAATAATACCGAAGAAAGAACTAGTACAATACATCATTCTATCAACGGTAGTTTTGCCATAAGAAAAGGAGATTATAAATTAATTCTCTGCCCGGATTCTGGTGGCTGGAGTTTTCCTAGACCTAATAACAAAAAGGCTTTAGAGGGGCTTCCAAAAGTGCAACTTTATAATTTAAAAAATGATCCAGGAGAACAATATAACATTGCAAATGATAATGAGAAAATGGTCTCAGATTTAACCGCTGATTTAAATGAGATTATAGAGAACGGAAGATCAACAAAAGGAACAAAACAATTAAATGATACTGGAAACCATTGGAAAGAACTTTGGTGGAAAGAAAAAACTTTAAATTAATAAAAGATGAAATTAATACGATTTGGTGCCGAAGGACAAGAAAAACCTGGAGTACAATTAAATGATGGAACGAGAATTGACGTAAGCGCATTTGGGCAAGATTATACGGAGGCATTTTTTGGAGGTGATGGTGTTGAAAGGCTTTCAAACTGGTTAAAAGAAAACCAAGCAAGTTGTCCAACTGTAAGTGATACGATTAGATTAGGCGCTCCTTTATGTAGGCCTTCTAAGATTGTTTGTGTAGGATTAAACTATGCCAAGCATGCAGAAGAAAGCGGCATGGCAATTCCAACAGAACCTGTATTATTCTTTAAAGCCACAAGCGCAATTGTAGGCCCAAATGACGATGTAATAATTCCAAAAAACAGCACAAAAACAGATTGGGAAGTGGAATTAGCGGTAGTAATTGGTAAAAAAGCAAGTTATGTTTCAGAAGAAAACGCACTAGATCACGTTGCAGGATATGTTTTGCACAATGATTATAGCGAGCGCGAATTTCAGTTAGAAAAAGAAGGTCAATGGGTAAAGGGCAAAAGTTGTGACACCTTTGCTCCTATAGGCCCTTTTATTGTGACTACTGATGAAATTAAAAACCCGAATAACTTAGACTTGTGGTTAAGTTTAAACGGCGAAAAAATTCAGAACAGTAATACTTCAGATTTCGTTTTCAACATCCAAGAAGTGGTGAGTTATATTTCTCAATATATGACCTTATTACCAGGTGATATCATTTCTACTGGGACGCCATTTGGGGTTGGATTAGGGTTCAACCCTCCTAAATACTTAAAGCCTGGAGACGTTGTTGAGTTGGGAATTGAAGGTTTGGGAACTTCTAAGCAAACAGCATTAGCTTATAAAGGATAATTACAATGATAGGTCTATCAATACAAAAATTTGTAAATGAATTAATCAAATCAATAACCAACAAGTTATTGATAGGCCTTTCTATTTTAATTTTTTATTCTACCACTCTCATTGCCTCAAATAAAACTGAAATTCTTATAAATCCAACAATAAAAATAGCTTGCGTTGGAAATAGTATTACCTATGGAATGGGCGTTTTTAACAGAGAACAAAATGCCTATCCTAAGCAATTACAAAATATGCTTGGTTCTGACTATAAAGTACAAAACTTTGGAGTAAGTGGAGTTACGTTACTTAAAAATGGTGGGCAACCCTATTGGGAGACACAAGCTTATAAAGACGCGCTCAAATTTAAACCAGATATCGTGTACATAAAACTTGGCACGAACGATAGCAAAAAAGTGAACAGTCTTTTTTATAACGAGTTCAAATCTGATTATAAGGAACTAATTCAATCTTTTAAGGATGTTAACTCCAAAGCACGAATTATCCTATTACTTCCTATCCCCGCTTTTACTGATACACCCAACGATATTTGGAATAAAACAATTACAAATAAAATCATTCCGTTAACAAAAGAGGTTGCTTTTGAAACGAATACTGAGTTAATTGATTTATATCAATTATTTATAAATCATCCAGAATTGGTTCCAGACAAGATTCATCCATCTTCCTTAGGTGCTTCAACAATTGCAAGGCGCGTTTACGAAGATGTGGTATTGAATTCGGATACGAACTTTAATCTATTCAATAATTTACCAACTAAAAAAACAACCAATTTTAATTTTCATGGTTTTGAACAAACCGATTTTAAACTAAATAGAATCGAATGTAAAATTGTTGCACCTAAAAGAGTCAATAAAAATCATAATTGGGTTATTCGTGCTCGTTTTTGGGGCCACGAACCTCAAACCGATATTGCCTTATTAGAAAGAGGTTTTCATATTGTTTATTATGATGTTTCCAATTTATATGGAGGACCCAAAGCCATTGAAAGATGGAATTTTTTATATGATAAACTGACAAATGCAGGTCTTTCAAAAAAAGTCGTTTTAGAAGGTATGAGCAGAGGTGGTCTCATCGTATATAAATGGGCAGTTGCCAATCCTGAAAAAGTGGCTTGTATTTATGCAGACGCTCCTGTTTTAAGTGGAAAAAGTTGGCCAGGAGGTTTTGGAAAAAGTGAAGGTTATCCGCAAGGATGGGAAAAATTTAAACAGGTTTATGGAATTAAATCTGATTTAGAAGTTGAGAATTTTATTGCTGATCCTATTAATCAAATAAAAGAAATTTCGGCCACTAATATTCCTATGCTTCATGTATGTGGAGACAGTGACAAAGTTGTTCCCGTGGAAGAAAACACCCAACTTTTTGAAACTGAATTAAAAAAATTAAATGCCAATATTGAAGTGATTTATAAAAAGGGAATTGGGCATCACCCTCATAGTTTAGAAAACCCAAAACCAATTGTAGATTTTATTTTAAGAAACACCGAAACCAAAATCAACTTTGCAAATATGGCTATTCCGGGCTCGGAATATAGGTCCGCCGCAGGTTGGAAAAAAGGTTATGGTTGGTGGGGACAAAACAATGATATTGATTCCTTAAGTCATGAATTAAAAACCTGCGATTTATTACTTCTCGGAAATTCAATTACCCAAGGTTTTGGAGGTTCTAGAACAAAAACGACGTATGCACCTGGTAAAAAAGCTACAGATAAATATTTCAAAAATTTATATTGGTTAAACGCAGGAATCTCCGGAGATAGAACTGAACATACAGCATATAGATTAAAATATGGCACTTCAGATACATTGAACCCAAAATTTATTTCTTTGGCAATTGGAGTGAACAACTTTCCCTTTAACAATGCTGAAGAAATTGCTGAGGGTATATTATTGAATATTAAAACAATTCAAGAAAAGTTTCCTCAAAGTAAAATTCTTTTAAATGGCCCCTTACCTACAGGAATAAATCACAACTCTGAGAGAAGAAAAAAATATGACCGCATTCATGAAATTATTTCGACTTATGGCAACCTAAACAATGTTTATTATTACAATTTAACTCCTCTTTTTGTTGATGAGAATAATGATTTAGATTTGAAATTATATGGAACAGACGGAATCCATCTGCACTCTGCCGGATATGAAGTTTGGTCACAATTTTTAAGAGAGGAAATTGAAAAATTAAAAAACCTATGAAAATAAATCCTGTAAATCGAACATTTAGAGCAGGTTTTAAAACCTGTATTCTATTATTCATATTTGCGTTTAATTTCAAATCGTATGCCGAGATTTATCTACCCTCTATTATCTCAGACAACATGGTATTGCAACAAAATTCTGAGGCTACAATTTGGGGATGGACTACAGTTGTTAGCGAAAATATTACAGTTATCGGATCTTGGAATAATGAAGAAGTAATGGTGGAAGCACACCAAGGAAAATGGTCTTTAAATTTACCTACAGAAGTTGCTGGCGGTCCATACACCTTGACTATTAAAGGACACGAAACAATTACCATATATAATGTTCTTCTAGGTGAAGTGTGGTTGTGTTCTGGGCAATCTAATATGCAATGGACGCCAAACATGGGTTTACAAAATGCAGAAGAAGAAATAAAAAATGCCAATCACGAACAAATTAGATTCTTTACAATTCCAACTGTTAAAGCTGAAAGTGCGCAAGACAACTCTTATGGAAATTGGGACACTTGTACACCCGAAACCATGCAGAATTTTAGTTCAGTAGCCTATTTTTTCGGAAGAGAACTAAAAACCGAATTAAACGTTCCTGTTGGATTAATTAATTCAAGCTGGGGAGGTACGAATGTAGAAACCTGGATTCCAAAAGAAATTCTTAAAACACAGAAAAAAGAAATTTCTGAAGCCTACAATAACATCGGAGAATTTGCGTGGTGGCCGAGAAACCCAGGGTTAACTTATAATAGTATGATTCATCCAATTACTAACTATGATATTGCAGGCGCCATCTGGTATCAAGGAGAATCTAACCGAGACAATGCCTTTTCTTATTTCGAAACCTTTCCATTAATGATTGAAACATGGAGAGCGAAATGGAATAAAGACTTTCCATTTTATTTCGTTCAAATTGCACCCTTTAATTACAATTCTCATAACAACTTAGCAACAGCAGTTGTACAAGAAGCACAACTATTCACCATGCAAACGGTTCCTAAAACAGGTATGGTGGTTACTAATGATATTGGAAATCTTAAAAACATTCACCCGTTAAAAAAACAAGAGGTTGGACAACGCTTGGCTTTATGGGCATTGGCAAAAACATATGGGGTTAAAGATGTAACGGTTAGCGGGCCTGTTTATAAATCGATGCAAATCGAGAAAAACAAAATTAGACTCTCATTTGATTTTGCTGAAAACGGATTGATTCAAAAAGGTGCTGAATTGACTGAATTTTTAATTGCCGGAGCAGATCAAAAATTTCACAAGGCAACAGCAACGATAAAAGGAAATAAAATTGAAGTTTTTTCCAAAAAAGTAAAAAAACCTGTCGCAGTCAGATTTGCATATTCCGCCATTGCCCTACCGAATTTATTTAACAAAGAAGGTTTACCAGCCTCAGGATTTAGAACAGATATTTGGCCCATAAATTTTAAAACAGAATAAAATGAAAATTTCTAACGTACTTATAATATTAAGTTTATTCATTGTTTCAATTAAGGATTCGAATGCACAAAGAAATAAGTCATTGACAAAACATGTAATCTTAATCGGTTCAGACGGTTTTGGGGGATATGCTTTTGATAAAGCGAAGGTTCCAAACCTTAGAAAATTGATGAAAAATGGTGCTTATTCTTTAGAAGCAAGATCTGTTTTACCTTCATCAAGTGCTGTTAACTGGGCATCTATGATTATGGGTTCTGGACCTGAGTTGCACGGTTATACTGAATGGGGAAGCAAAACACCTGAAGTTCCATCTAGAGTTATTGGAAAAGGTGGTATTTATCCTTCAATTATTAGTTTGATAGATGCGCAAATGCCAAATGCAAAAAAAGGTGTTGCGTATTCTTGGGGTGGTATTCAATATTTGTTTGAACGTGATATGGTTGATTTAGATTTCAACGGTAAATCAGACGAAGAAACCATGAACAAGGCCTTAGAATTCATTACTAAAGAAAAACCAGTTTTTACATTTATTCATTTTGACCAACCAGATGGTGCTGGTCATAATATTGGACATGATACACCTGAATATTACAAAGAAGTTGAAAAAATTGATGATTTGGTTGGTACCATTGTAAAAGCTCTAAAAAAGGAAGGTATATTAGATGACACCATCATAATATTCTCTTCAGATCATGGTGGAATTGATAAAGGTCATGGAGGAAAAACTTTATTAGAAGTAGAAATTCCATGGATAATTTATGGAAAAAACATTCCTGCCCAAGGCAAATTAACTACAAGTATTGTTACCTATGACACTGCTTCGACCATAGCCTATATTTTAGGTTTAGAACAACCTAATTTTTGGAGAGGAGTACCAGTTTTAGATGCATTAAATAAATAATTATGACACCACGATTCCTAATTAATAGTATTTGTTGTTTAACTTTTTTCTACCTAGCCAATCTGGGGCAATTAAATGCACAATCTTTTATTGAATTAGGTAGGTTAGATGTTTCTCAAACTCAACAAGCGTATAGTGCTCCTTCCATTAATAAATCGGTTACAGGAGAGCCTATAATACTCAGTGGAAAAGTATTTAAAGAAGGTGTTGCCATGTATGGAAATGCGCATCTCAAAATTAAACTTCATGGTGCTCACACTTTTAGTGCATTAGTTGGAGTTGGTAAAACCAAAATAGACTACGCATCTGAAAACACAAAAACAATCCCTTTGACTGATGGTAAACGATTGTTTTATCATGTAACAAAAACTCAAAAACAATTTCTAGGATTAGAAGGTGCAGACGGAAAAATTGACCAAGGCAGTGTCATTTTTAAAGTTCTACATAAAGGAAAAGAGGTTTTCAATAGTGGAATAATGCGGACTAAAGATACACCCAAAGAAATAAACCTTAAAGTAAAAGGAGGTGTTTTAGAATTGATCACAGAAAACGCAAATGATGGTTCAAGTGGTGATAATGCTTTATGGGCACATGCTCAATTAGAATATTTTGAAGTAGCTCCAACTGCACTACCTCAAGAATTTTTAGGGGAGGCTCCTGAACAACCTGAAATCGTAAAAAACAACTTACTTTCAAAAGTAGATCGATTATCCCAGATTAATTTGCCAATTGCCCTACCCAATTATGACTGGTTAATAGATAATAGCAAAGCCATTGCTCAAGTTTTAAAAACCAAATCTGGAAAAGATATTATCCTTAGCAACGGGCTTATTTCTAGAACATTTAGAGTTGCTCCAAATTTGGCTACTATAGATTACACTAATTTAATGACGGGTCAGAGTTTATTGAGAGCTGCTTCTAATGAAGGCCTTTTAACAATTGATGGTAAAGTTTATACTATTGGCGGCTTAAGCAATCAACCTGAATATGGTTATACACTTATGAAGTGGATTGATGGTTTAAGTGCTACTCCAAATTCATTTTTATTACAAGATTTTGAAATAAAAGAAATTGAAGATCGGTTAGAATGGAAAAGAGTACGTTGGGCTTTAAATAAAGAAATGCCAAAGGGAAAAGAACTCATTTTCACTTTAGCTCACCAAGATATAATTGTAAAGGTTCATTTTGCTCTGTACAATGGAATCCCAACTTTAAGTAAGTGGATTGAAGTAATCAACAATTCAAACTTATTGGTGCAATTGAATAATTTTAAATTGGAACAATTGGCCATGGTTGAAGGTGAAAGTTTGGTTGACATTCCAGACCATTGGGTAAAACCGAATATACATGTTGAAACCGATTATGCTTTTGGAGCCATGCAACCAAAAACATCTAATAAAACAACGTTTTGGGAAAAAGACCCGAGATACACCTCACAAACTAATTACCCGTTAGCATTACCGTGTGTATTAGAAGTTCGTCCGCCATTAGGTCCAGATACTGGTATACCCGTAGGAGGTTCTCTAACCACATTTAGAGTTTGGGAAACTCCAATGGATAGCAGAGATGAAGAACGTGTAGGTCTTTTTAAGCGTAAATTGTACAGAACTATATCACCTTGGACTACAGAAAACCCAATTTTCTTACACCTTACCTCTACTGATGAAAAAGTAATTAAAAATGCGGTGGATCAATGTGCTGTAACTGGATATGAAATGATTATTCTAAGTTTTGGTAGTGGCTTAAATATGGAAAAGGAAAAAGAAAGTTATTATAACAAGTATAAAGAATTACGCGAATATGCGAACTCAAAAGGAATTGAATTAGGAGGTTACTCGCTATTATCAAGTCGTTGGATTAGTGACGAAGTTGATGTTATTAACCCTGAAACAGGAAAACGAGGTGGAATGATTTTCGGTTCATCACCCTGTTTAAGCAGTGAATGGGGCTATGATTATTTTAGAAAAATTAAAACCTTTTTTGATAAAACCGGTATGCAAGTTTTTGAAAATGATGGATCGTACCCAGGAAATGTATGCGCATCTATAACGCACGCACATCATAACGGATTAGGGGATTCGCAATGGAAACAATATGCTCAAATTCAAGATTTATATATGTGGATGCGCTCCGAGGGTATCTATATGAATGTACCTGATTTTTATATTAATTCAGGAACTAACAAAACAGGAATTGGCTATAGAGAAGTAAATTGGTCTTTACCAAGAGAGCGCCAATTAGTGTTGGGTCGTCAGAATATTTACGATGGCCTTTGGGACAGGATTCCTAGTATGAACTGGACCTTTGTACCGCTTACACAATACCACGGAGGAGGTGCAGCAGCAACTATGGAACCTTTAAAAGATCATTTAAGAGATTATGAAAACCATATGATGCAGAATTACGGTTCTGGGGTTCAGGCCTGCTATAGAGGTCCGCGCTTATACGATAGTGAAGAAACCAAACAAACGGTTATAAAAGTTATAGATTGGTATAAAAAATACCGCGATATCTTAAACAGTGACATTATTCATTTAAGAAGACCTTCGGGTAAAGATTGGGATGGGATTTTACACGCAAACCCAAATCTCGACACAAAAGGATTGGCCATGTTTTACAATCCAACAGATACAGATATGATTCGAGAAATAAAACTTCCGCTATACTACACAGGATTGGAAACTGAAGCAACGATAAGCATTATAGAACAGTCTACAAATACATATAAACTAAACCGAGATTACAGTATTAACTTGAATATTAGCATTCCTGCCAAGTCTTATACTTGGATTACAATTAAATAACTATTATTAAAAATGAAAACTACTTCTAACTCAATTTTATTTATCGCGCTTGCATTATTGATGGCGTGTACACCGGGACCTCCAAGTCCAGTTCACCCAATTCCTACTGAAGATCAACTTAGGTGGCAAGAAATGGAATTCTACGGATTCTTGCATTTTAATATGAATACTTTCACAAATATTGAATGGGGCTATGGAGATAAAAAACCTGAGATATTTAATCCTACTGAACTAGATGCGCGTCAATGGGCAAGAGTTGCAAAAGAAGCAGGAATGACAGGATTAATCATCACTGCCAAACATCATGATGGATTTTGTTTATGGCCATCTGAATACACAGAACATTCTGTAAAAAATTCACCTTGGCGAGATGGAAAAGGTGATGTTATTCGAGAATTGGCAGATGCATGTAAAGAATATGGGTTAAAACTTGGTGTATACCTTTCTCCTTGGGATCGTAATCACGCAGATTATGGAAAGCCTGAATACATCACCTATTTTAGGAATCAACTTACAGAGTTACTGACTGATTACGGCGACATTTTTGAAGTTTGGTTTGATGGCGCTAATGGTGGTGACGGTTATTATGGAGGTGCCAACGAATCTAGAAAAGTAGACAAACTATCCTATTATGGTTGGGAAGAAACCTATA
Source organism: Urechidicola vernalis (assembly GCF_031846385.1). Lineage (NCBI taxonomy): Bacteria > Pseudomonadati > Bacteroidota > Flavobacteriia > Flavobacteriales > Flavobacteriaceae > Urechidicola > Urechidicola vernalis. Next base: position 43,815 of record NZ_JAVRHV010000003.1, on the reverse strand, counting down.
AATTAGTGAAAGAATTACAACCAAACGCTATAATCTTTAGTGATGCTGGGCCTGGAACTAGATGGGTAGGAAATGAGCATGGTCATGCATATGAAACCACTTGGTCTCCTCTACTTAAAGATTCAGTTTACGGGGGTATGCCAGAGTATTCTAAAAAATATTCGATGGGGCAAGAAAATGGAACCCATTGGGTGCCGGCCGAAGCTGATGTATCGATTAGACCAGGATGGTATTATCATCCTTATGAAGATGATAAAGTACATTCTCTTAAAAAACTGTTGGATATCTATTATTATTCCATTGGAAGAAATAGTACTTTTCTATTGAATTTCCCAGTTGACACACGTGGATTAATTCATGAAAATGATGTAGCTCAATTACAAAAACTAACAAATCAACTGAACTTAGATTTTGCCAACAATTTGGCTTTAAATGCTAAAATAGAAACTTCTAATACTAGAAGCGATGCAGCATTTTCTTCTGGAGCTGCTGTTGACGGAGAAGAACATACCTATTGGGCAACTGAAGAGGGAGTTATTGAAAGTTCATTGACTATAGAATTTGAACAACCAACTACATTTAATCGCTTTGTAGTACAAGAATACATTGCTTTAGGACAACGTGTAAAAAAATTCAAATTAGAAGCTGAAGTTAATGGAAAATGGGAAACAATTGACAACCAAACGACTATTGGATATAAGCGAATCTTACGCTTTGATGATGTAACGGCAACTAAATTAAAATTGACTATTGAAGACGCAAAAGCAAGTCCTACTATTTCTAATATAGAAGTATATAATGCGCCATTGGTTGTTGATGCTCCTAAAATAATGAGAGATAAAAATGGAATCGTTAGTTTAAATATTCCTGAAGAAGGGGTTGACATTTATTATACCATAAATGGTGAAACACCAACAACGGAATCATCAAAATATTCGATGCCCTTTGAAGTGCATAAACCTACAACTATAAAAACTTTTGCATTGGATAGTAAAACCAATAGAAAAAGTGAAATTAATTCAAAATCATTTGACATTAGTAAAAGCAAATGGTCAATTGTTAGTGGAGATAAAAAACTCGACGCAAGCATAGACGACAATCCAAATTCTAATGCTCAAATAAACAACGAATTGATTATTGACTTAGGAGAGACACATCGAATAAAGGGCTTTACGTATCTTCCTTCACAAAGTAAATGGTCTAAAAACGAAATAACTCATTATAGTTTTTATGGTAGTCGTAATGGTAAAAATTGGAATTTGCTTAAGAAAGGAGAATTCTCTAATATCATTGCCAATCCGATTGAGCAAAAAATTACATTTGATAAAAAATCAAGAGTGAAATTTGTAAAACTAAGAGCAAATAAGGTCAAAAACAAAGACCATAAAGCCCTTGTTGCAGAAATAGGCATCATCACTAAATAAAAAAATATGGATTTAAATTTAAAAAATAAAGTGATTATTGTTACTGGCGGTTCAAAAGGTATTGGCCTTGGAATTACAGAGGCATTACTAAAAGAAGGTGCAATTCCCGCAGTTATAAGCAGAAATAAAGAAAGTGTAACTTCTCTAATTCAAAAAGTAGAAGAAAATGGTGGTAAAATATTTTCAGCCATTGCCGAATTAACTGACCCGGAACAATGTAAAAATGCGGTAGCATCCGTTCTTAGTGAATTTGGTCGAATAGATGGAGTGGTTAACAATGCAGGTGTAAACGATGGGGTTAGTTTAACCGATGGTAATTATGAAGATTTAATCGCTTCTTTACACAAAAATTTAGTCCATTATTATTTAATCGTTCATCATGCCTTACCCGCTTTAAAAGCAAGCAAAGGTGCCGTTGTAAATATAGGATCTAAAACAGCAGATACAGGCCAAGGTGGCACATCTGGATACGCCGCATCTAATGGTGGCCGAAATGCCTTAACAAGAGAATGGGCTGTAGAATTATTACCGTTTAGTATCCGAGTTAATGCCGTAATAGTTGCCGAATGCTATACCCCATTATATGACAAATGGATTAAAACATTCGATAATCCTAAAGAGAAACTAAACAGTATAACTAAAAATATTCCTTTAGAAAACAGGATGACTACCGCCAATGAAATTGCAAATATGGTATTGATACTGCTGTCAGATAAGTCCAGTCACACTACCGGGCAATTGATATATGTTGATGGAGGCTATACACATCTAGACCGTTCATTATAACATTCGTCGAAAAAATACGTAAATCCTTCATTCGAAAACTAACTTGAAAAACCAAACTATTACTAACAAATTAAGAACATAAGAATGGAAAACAATAAAAAAACACCCATAGTTTCTAAAGAGGTTTTAGTCCCTTTTATTTTAGTAACCTCTCTTTTTGCACTTTGGGGCTTTGCCAACGCAGTAACTGACCCGATGGTTCAGGCATTTAAGAAAGTATTAGAATTATCAAATTCTGAAGCCGCATGGGTTCAAATGGCTTTTTACGGCGGTTACTTTTGTATGGCTTTGCCTGCAGCCATGTTTATGCGTAAATATTCATATAAAGTTGGAATTTTAATCGGTCTAGGTTTATATGCAGTTGGTGCACTGTTATTTTATCCAGCCGCAGTTACGGAACAGTTTTGGTTCTTTTGTTTAGGGCTTTATATCTTAACTTTTGGCTTGGCTTTTCTAGAAACAGCAGCAAATCCATATGCTTTGGCAATGGGTGCAAAAGAAACCGCAACTCAGCGTTTAAATTTAGCCCAAGCATTTAATCCCGTAGGATTAATTGCCGGACTATTTGTAGCCCAGCAATTTGTACTTAAAAATTTACAATCAGATGATATTACCGATTTCAGTGCATTGGATGAAGCGTCTAAAGTTTTAATCAGAACTTCTGACTTATTGGTAATCAGAAACCCATATGTTATTCTTGGATTGGTTTTAATAGGTATTTTTATTCTATTTGTAGTAAGTAAAATGCCGCAATCTAAAGATGAAGGAGGCATGCCAAGTATTGGGCTTACTTTTTCTGTTTTAGCGAAAAACAAAAAGTATGTTTTAGGGGTTTTATCACAAATCCTTTATGTAGGCGCACAAATTATGTGTTGGACTTATATTTATCAGTATGCTGAGGGAATTGGTATGGATAGTGTTACAGCTGGTTATTATCAAATGGCAGCATTTATATTATTTACAGTTGGACGTGCTGTTGGAACTTATATGCTTCGTTTTTTAAGCCCTGGAAAATTACTTGCAAACTTTGCAATATTAGCAATGATTTGCGTTGCTGGAACTATCTGGATTGAAGGAATGGTTGGCTTGTATTGCTTGGTTGCAATTTCATTCTTTATGTCTCTAATGTTCCCAACAATTTATGGAATTGCATTAAATGATTTAACTGAAGAACAATCAAAAGTAGGGTCTGCAGGATTAATTATGGCTATTGTAGGTGGCGCTTTAATGCCTAAACTACAAGGAATGATAATAGATGCTGGGGGAAGTGGTGTTGCTGACACGACGATAATGGGTGTGTCCGAAGTGAATTTCTCATTTATTTTACCGCTACTTTGTTTTGTATACATAGCCTGGTATGGAATGAACGTTTTTAAGAATTATGAAAATTCCTAATACTATGGAGAGACATTGTTTGGCATTGGATTTATTAAACGACAAGGAACTTATCAATTCCTACAAGAAATACCACCAAAATGTTTGGCCTGAAATTGAATTGAGCATTATTGATGCTGGCATAAAAAGGTTGGAGATTTATTTGATTGAAAACAGACTTTTTATGATTTTAGAGGCCGGTGAGGATTTTTCATTTGAAGAAAAAGACGAAATGGATGCCTCAAATTCCAAAGTTCAAGAATGGGAAAAATTAATGTGGAAGTATCAAAAAGCATTACCAACTGCCAATCCCGGAGAAAAGTGGTTGCTCATGGAAAAAATTTACGAATTGAATGTAAACTCAAAAAATTAATTAAACATCCATTTTAATGGCACTCTATTTTAATAAAAAATATCCATCGGTTGAAGATTTACGTAAAAAAGCAAAAAAAAGCATTCCAAAATTTGCTTTCGAATATCTTGATGGCGGTTGTAATGAAGATGTGAATCTAATTAAAAACACCTCTGAAATTAGAGATGTAGAATTACTTCCGTATTACTTAAGCAAACATACAGGTTCTTCCATGAAAACGGAATTATTTGGACATACATATGATGCACCATTCGGGATTGCCCCAGTTGGATTACAAGGATTAATGTGGCCAAATTCCCCCGAGATCCTTGCCAAAGCGGCCTTTGAACACAATATTCCGTTTGTATTAAGTACGGTAAGTACAAGTAGTATTGAACGTATTAGTGAAATTACAGAAGGTAAGGCTTGGTTCCAATTGTATCATCCTGCAGAAAACAGACTTAGAGATGACATTATAAATAGAGCTAAAGAAGCCGAATGTCCTGTATTGGTTATTCTATGCGATGTCCCAACGTTTGGGTTTAGACCTAGAGATATTAGAAACGGTTTAGCCATGCCACCGAGCATGTCCGTTAAGAATATATTACAAGTATTAGGCAAACCTAACTGGGCATTAAACACGCTTAAACACGGACAACCGAATTTTGAAGTATTAAAACCATACATGCCTAAAAATCTAGATATAAAACAATTAGGTAAATTTATGGACGAGACATTTTCTGGTCGATTAAATGAAGAAAAAATCAAGCCTATTAGAGATGTGTGGCCAGGAAAATTGGTTTTAAAAGGTGTCGCGAATGAGGCCGATGCCGAAAGCGCTATTAGACTCGGTTTGGACGGAATTATTGTTTCTAATCATGGTGGTAGACAATTAGATGCTGGAGAATCTACTATTAAACCATTGGCCCGAATTTCGGAAAAATACGGAGATCAAATTACCGTAATGATGGATAGTGGAATAAGATCCGGACCCGATGTAGCAAGAACTTTGGCCAGTGGTGCAAAATTCACCTTTATGGGGCGCTCTTTTATGTATGGAGTTTCAGCACTAGGAAAACAAGGAGGAGATCACACCATTTCATTACTTAAAACAGAATTACAACAAGTAATGGAACAAATATGTTGTGAACGTGTTGAAGATTTTCCGAAACATTTAATTTCGAAATAAATATTACAAGGGGTACCTGATAGTTTATATTGGTGCCGTTGCTTTGTACAAAATAGCGTCACCTTCGGCTTCAATACTATAGTTAGATTCGGCTAATACAACAATTGCTTCTCCTTTTTTAATTTCTATGCTTTTATCCGAATCCTGAACCTTAGCCTTACCATTAACAACAATGTAAATTATTGCTGTTTTTGATTTATTAGTGTACTTGCTTTTCTTTTTTGAAAAGACTAGTTGACTTAACTCAAAATCAGGTGCTGGACTTTTATAAATGCATTCAATACCGTCAGCCTGCAATTCGCCTTGCATTATGTTAGGAATTGTTTCTTGAAACTCAACATGTTTTAAAAGTTCTGGAACATCAACATGCTTAGGAGTTAAACCACCTCGCAATACGTTATCAGAATTTGCCATCAATTCCATGTTTTGCCCTTCTAAATAGGCATGTGGAATTCCGGCATCCTGAAAAACAGCTTCTCCTATATTTGCTTGCACAATATTGAATAAGTAGATTGAATAAATTCCCTTATCTATAATTCCCTCATCACAAAAAGTCTCATAAGCTTTTGCTGCCCAATAATCTGGGGAATTTTTGTCTAATTCGCCTTGTTTATAAAGAGGTAAAACTCGTTTGATCAAAGGCTGCAAAACTGCATCCGTAACTTCTTGCGACTCCTCCATCAGTTTTTTATATAAACCTCGATAACCTTCATTTTTAAAATCAGCAATCAAATGAGATAATTCTGGAGTTGAATTCAGGCAAATAATTAGTTTCTTTTCGGTTAAAAATCCATGCAACAACCAAAATTCACTTAAGGCTACCATTATTTCTGGCTTATGATTGTCATCTTTATAATTCCTATTCGAAGCTCTTAATGGTATTCCTAGTTTATTTTCTTTTTTAAATCCTTTTTCCGCTTCTTTTTTTGAAGGATGTACTTGTATAGATAGCATATCATGTACATCTAGCACCTTGAATAGAAAAGGCAAACAGCCGAATTTCTCAGAAATATTTAATCCTAAATTGGCCTTAATATCTTTAGAAATAAGTGCGTTTAATTTTATTTCATTTCCTCCCTTAAAAACCGTAGATGTTGCATTATTATGAGCTCCCAACCAATACTCGGCGCATTTAATCACATTTGGTTTTGCACCTAATAACTTTGGAATAAACTCGGTTCCACCCCAAGCGTAATTTTGAATAACTCCTTTTAATTTATAAACTCCGGACATTTAGGTAATATTTTATTGTAAAAATAGTTCAATAACAATTATACCTATCGATAATTTAGATGAATGTTACGTTAATAGTTCTTTTCGGAATTCTTTTGCCAAAGAAGAGCATTTTAATAAAGTTCCTTTCACGTCATCTATCGTTGTTCTAGGGTTTATCAAACACATTCTTAATACCACTTGTTTTTGCAAAATAGTAGTTACCAAAACTGCTTCACCACTTCCAGTAATTTCTTGCGAAACCTTTTGGTTGATTTCATCTAATTGTTGTTCTGTGAAATTTTGATCAATTGGATTGTATCTAAAATTGATTACTGCAAGCGTTGCCGGAGAAACAATTTCCCAATTTTTACTTTTTCTAATCAAGTCTTCCGTTCTATCTGCCAAATCGATACTATAAGAGACCGCTTCTCTAAATGACTCCAGTCCAAACGTTTTTATTGACATATAAAATTTCAACGCTCTAAACCTTCTCGTTAACTGCACTCCATGATCATAGAAGTTAATCTCAGATTCATTTCCTTCAATATCTCTTAGATATTCTGGTTTTTCGCTAAACGTATTACTTAACCACTTATGATTTCTTACCAATAAACATCCCATTTCATAAGGTTGAAAAAACCATTTATGAGGGTCTATGGTAACTGAATCTGCTTTTTCTATTCCACGTAATTCTTTTCTTCCTTTTTCAGACAAGATTGCTCCACCTCCATAAGCTGCATCCACATGCATCCACATTTTTTCGGCTTTACATATTTTTGATATCTCTCTTAGATCATCAACAGTTCCGGTGTTCGTAGTTCCAGCATTGGCAATCATACACAAAGGTTGTAATCCTGCCAACTTATCTTTCGCAATTGCATTTTTCAACTTATTGAAAGACATTTTAAACTCTAAATCGGTCGGTATAATTCTTACTTGATTCTTTTTAAAACCAATTGTTCGTATGGCTTTGATATTAGAAGAATGTGTTTGATCAGACATATAAATAACTGCCTTAGAAAAATCATCACCACATTTTTGCCTCCGTGCCGTTACCAATGCGGTAAGGTTGGCCATGGAACCACCACTTGTAAATATTCCCCCACCTTTTTTCACAGGAAACTTAAACAGTTTTAACAACCAATTTACAGTAACAATTTCCAATTCGGCTGCAGCCGCAGAGGCAATCCAACCACCAGAAAAAACATTATATCCAGTAGCCAAACTATCGGCCATGGCACTTATATAATTACTAGGTCCAGGTACAAATGAATAAAACTTCGGGTGCGATGCTATATTAATTTCAGACAGCACATTTTCTTTTACAAAATCTAAAACTTCATGTACATCCATCCCTTTTTCTGGGGCTTCTTCTAAAAACAAGGCATCCATCTCTTTTCTACTGGCGGTAGAAAAAGGTGGTTTCTCATTCATGGTATCGAAATGCTCAACTATGGTATCAACAACGCTGTACCCATATTTTTTCATTTCCTCCTTAGAAAGATCTAAATTTTTATTCGATTTCATCTTATTCCATTTTGTTCTGCAAAAATAAGGCTATTGAAAAGTTTAAAAAAGCGTGATATATCTTATTCACAAAAGAATAATAGGTGGGTCAATTATTGATTAAAACCCTAAGTTTTTATGAATTTTTATACCTATATCGATAAATATTTGTCATTTATCCATAAAACTTATGAAGGTTACAATAAATTTCTACTTTTAAATCATCCTTAATTTAAATGAAGTACAATTTTGCATTGCATTAATAATACAGGTCACCGCAAATTTTGTAGTAGTACTTAATAGCATAAGAAGTTAACTTTGTGAAATCCAACAATTTTTGAATGAAGAAAACACTAATTTTTACTATTTCAGCCTCAATAGTTCTATTCGGACTATTAATTTTCCCTATAAATATTGGAGAAAAAAATAGTGTTGTCTTATTTTTTGGAAACTTCCATCCATTGATTCTTCATTTACCCATTGGATCTTTAATTGGGTTATTTTGTTTGGAATTAATCAACTTTTTTAAGCCAGAATTAAAGTTAGAAAATGCAAATAAACTTTTACTTTGGTTTAGTGCTCTAAGTATACTACCTGCAGTAATATTTGGTTTTTTTCTTGCATCGAGTGGCGGATATAATGATGAAGTCCTCTCCTATCATAAATGGCTTGGTTGGGCCACAGCATTCATTTCAATTTGGTTGCTTACCTTAAGATTATGGGCGTATTCTCAGACTAAAAAACAAGTTAAACTCTATCAATTGGTTTTATTTGTGAATGTATTATTGTTATCCGTAGCAGGTCATTATGGTGGATCATTAACACATGGTTCTAATTACTTGACAAAAGAAATGCCTGACAGTTTAAAAAACCTTTTAGGTGTAGAAAAGTCGGAATCTGAAACAATGCTTTCAGACATTGAAGAACTGAAAGAATCTAGTGAAAGTACGGATGCTGTAATTATGAATAGAGCAATAATGTTTGCCGATAGTATTCATCCTATAATGGACAATAATTGTTTTGAGTGCCATAACGCCAATAAGCAAAAAGGTGATTTACGATTGGACAATATCAATTGGAAAATGGCAAATGCTGCAACAGTTAAAAAGTGGAAATCTGTCTATACTGAAATTAATGAAGGAAATATGCCTCCAGAAGAGGAAGAACCATTATCAAACCATGCCAAAGAAAGTATTTTAAATTGGATTTCAAGTTCTTTAGACAGTGTTAAACCCGAAGTTATTGAGCAAGTAGCCATTATAGAAAAAGAAGAAGCGGCTGTTGAAAAAGAAATGGAAAGACTCGCTGTTTTGACAAAAGAAAAAATGGCCACTAAAAACAATTCAGAAACTTCTTTAAAATACGCAAATGAGATTCAACCTATTCTGAACAAATATTGTTACCAATGTCATGGATCTAAAAAACAAAAAGGAGATATTCGTTTAGACGTTTTAAATGCCGACATGATTCATGGAGGCGATGCAGAAAAATGGCATTCCGCACTTGATGAAATTAACGCAGGAAACATGCCTCCAAAGAAAAAAGAACAATTAACAGAGGAAGAAAGAAAGCTGGTTGTAGATTGGATTACTAACAATTTAGACAAAGCAGCGGATGCCAAAAGCACGACCAACAAAAGTGTTACAAGGCGTTTAACAAAATCGCAATACACCAACAGTTTAAATCAACTTTTAGAACTACCTATTAACTTTGGATATGTGTTGCCCGATGATGGAAAATCAAAAATGGGTTTTTCTAATAACGGAGAAGTACTTCAAATTTCATCTTTACACATAGATTATTATCAAAAAATAGCAAGAGTAGCCTTAGATAAAGCAATAGTACTTGGTCCAAAACCAGTTTCTAAAAAATATAAAATTACATTCGGAAAAGGAATTGGTGAAGGAAAGGTCGCTGCTGAATACGGAGGATATCAATCCGCTGCATTAAAACATGAAGATTTTAAAGTAGACCTATTTGATGGTAACGGAACTAATTTTGATGTAACTGATACTATAAAAGAACGTATAGGAATTGACATGAGAGGTTCTGCCAGCGATAGATATGCAGTTGAAAATGATGGATTAATTTTATATTCTGCATTGCCACATAAAGATGTACCGCCACGTTCTTGGCAAGGTCCATCTCCAAACGCTAAGATGCTAATTAAAAACAATTACCCAAGAGATGGAAACTTTGTTCTTAGAGTAAATGCATCTAAAGGATATGGAATTTCGATGCGTGAAGGACTCATTGATTTAAGAGAACATAAAGCGGCTGAAATTACTCCAAATACAGTTCACCTTTTGGCAACCGACAGTAAAAACACTAAAAACCTTGAACTAAAAGAAAGCATGTTAGTTCCGGAACGTATCGACTCTGCGGCTTCATCAATTTTAGAAATTAAAATTCCATCTGATAGTTTTTATCAAATAGATTTAGTCCATCCTTATGTTTCTCAAGACAATATGCCTTCGTACATGTTAAAAATTGGGAAGTTTAATAAAATTGAAGAAAGACTACAACTACCAACAGAACTTGAAAAACAATCTGAAATCGTAACTCCAGTTACCTTAGCCTATTTAAGAAAAGGTAAATATAAAATTGAAACAGGTGGCGCGTTTTTCGTAGGTTACAAAGAAGTACGATTTACACCTTTACCTGAAACCAGCGAGATTCCGATTGCTTTAAAGAAGGAAGTCCAGAAAAATCAAGAACAATACAAAGATTTAGTTCCATCTTTAAAAGCCTTTATAGCAACAAGAACTGATGATGGAATGGATTACAATACATTTGATGTAAGTAAAGAAGTGACTTCTGAAGTTGGAGACTTTAATACCTATGAATTTACAGGACAGTTAGAAAATTTACCGGTACCAATTTTTGATCCTATAGAAACAGAGCCTTTTTCAAACACGATGATTGTTGGCCTATGGAACAATCATTTGGTAAAAAATAAAGGCGAGAACGGACCAGCCTTATTGGTAGAATCTATGGAGTTAGAAACACCGTATCACCCAATTTGGCCACCAAAAAGTCATAGTACAATTTTTGTAGATTCCCCAAATAAAAACAATCGAGAAGTCTATACAGCCGAAGTAATTAAAGAATTTATGGAGCGCGCTTTTAGACGACCGTTAATTACTGGCGAATTAGATCGCTACTTTAATTTTTGGATGGATATTAAAGATGATTTCCCAGTTTATGAAGATGGTGTAAAAGAAGTATTGGTAGCAATACTGTGTTCTCCAAACTTTTTATACTTGTTAGAGTCAGAAAAATCTACACCAAAAATATTCAATGATGATTATTATTTGGCTTCTAAAATGGCTTATTTCTTATGGAATTCACCACCGGATGAAACATTAAATGAATTGGCTTCAGTTGGAATGTTAGAAAAGGACTTATCGAATCAAATAGACCGAATGATTGAGAGTCCTAAAACGATGAAAATGATCGAGTCATTCGCTTACGAATGGTTAAGAGTAGATCGTCTAAGTAGCATAAATATAGATGTTAATATGTATCCAGACTTTACACGTTTTGTAAAAGAAGATATGGCCGACGAAACCTATAATTTTATCCATTACATTCTTAAAGAAAATAAAAGTATTCTAAACTTTATCGATTCTGATTTTGCAATGCTAAATCAAAATTTAGCGGAATTTTATGGAGTTGACGGTGTTTTTGGAAATGAATTTAGACCTGTTGCAATTCCTAGAGAAGAAAACAGAGGAGGTTTATTATCACAAGGTGCATTTTTAACGGGGCATTCTAATGGAAAACAAGCCCACCCAATTAAAAGAGCGGTTTGGTTAAAAGAAAAAATACTTGGTGATCCACCGCCTCCACCTCCGCCAAATGTGCCAGAATTAGACCCGGAAACTCCTGGCTTTGAGAACTTAACATTAAAAGAACAATTGGAATTACACAGAAATAAAGTATCTTGTATCGATTGTCATTTAAAAATTGATCCTTATGGAGTGGCATTTGAGAACTATGATGCCGTTGGTAGATTTAGAGAAATGTTTAAAGAAACACCTATAGATTCTAAGTCTGTATTACCTGACGGTACTGAAGTTGAGGGGATAAAAGGCATAAAAGAATATCTACTAACACAGAAAAAAGATGAGTTTACCAAGTCTGTTGTTGAACATTTATTCGCATATGCATTGGGTAGAGATGTAAGTTTCTCTGATGAAAAGGAGTTAAATGATATTGTAGAAAAGGTAAAACAAAGTGATTATAAATTTAAATCGGTTTTAGAAGAAATTATAAAAAGTGATTCTTTTTTGAATCATTTTAACAATGCAAAAACCATAAGCAAAATAGATTAGTTATGGCTAGAAAATCATGGCACTTAGATCGCAGAACGTTTATTAAAGGAGTTGGAGCTGCTGTCATGCTTCCGTATATGGAAAGTATGGGAATGAGCACGCTGACTAGTTTTGCAGAATCAAACACACCAAAAAGACTCTGTTTCTTGTATTTTCCTAATGGCGTAGCAATGTCTCCTGGAGCAGATTCTAAACATCGACAATGGAATTGGTTTCCTCATGAAACTGGAACAGATTATGAGTTAACAAATTCTTTAGCACCCCTAGAAAGGCATAGAAATAACATGTCCATACTTGGTGGTTTAAGTCACCCTAATAGTAGAAATGTACTTGGCCATATGGCTGGTGATACGTGGCTTACTGGTGGTGATTTAAGAGGTGATAAATATTTAAACACCATTTCTGTAGATCAAGTTGCAGCGCAAAAACTATCTAGACATACAAGAATTCCATCTTTAACATTATCTACTGATGGTGGGGTGGGTTATAAATCAAGAGCGTCAACATTATCTTTTGATTCTACAGGAAAAGCAATCCCTTCGGAGCATAGACAAAGAGAAATTTTTGAACGTTATTTTTCTCCAAATGGAGGAGGAACTTCTTCTGAAAGACGCAAGAGTTTACAACAGGACCAAAAGATTGTAGATTTAGTTTTAGAAGATAGCAAGCGCTTGAAACGTAATTTAGGATATAATGATAATATAAAATTGGACGAATACATGTCGTCTTTAAATTCTATTGAAGAGCAGGTTAAAAGAAATGAAAAGTGGCTAGATGTTCCGATGAAAGAATTTGATGCATCTTACATCAATTTAAATGTTGATGCCAAAGTAAATCCAGAAGCTTATTTACGTTCTACTATGGATTTAATGATTCTTGGCTTACAAACTGACATAACGCGCGTTATGACTTTTATGATGGGTAGAGAAGACGGTATGGGATTGTTTGATGCCTTTCCTAAACTAACATTAGATTTTACAAGTCATCATGGAATGACACATGATAGAGCTACTGGTTATCAAGAGCGATTAGGTAAATATGACGCATGGCTGTCTAAACAATTTGCCTATTTCTTAGATCGAATGGAGAATACTCACGATGAACATGGGTCATTATTAGACAATACGTTGGTTATGTACGGAAGTGCGTGCTGTTCTACCCATAATGCTAATAATTACCCAACAATCTTGGCAGGTGGGTCTAAACTAGGAATGAATCATGGTTCTTATGAAATCTACGATCCTAAAAAGGTGCATATGGCCGATTTATTTGTAAGCATGTTACACAAAATTGGAGTAGAAACTGAGGTTTTTGCCGATAGTACAGGTAACCTACCAACTTTATAAAACAATCCAAAACCCAGCGAACCAAATTTTATGACCAACCTCAAAAGCACCCCCATAGTAAGCAAGAAATTGTTATTCCCATTTATTATAATAACTTCCTTATTTGCTTTATGGGGCATTGCAAATGACTTAACCAATCCGATGGTTTCGGCATTTAAAAAAGTGATGCCAGAATTGTCAAATTTACAAGCCTCTTTGGTGCAATCGGCTTTCTATTTTGGCTATTTTTTCATGGCTTTACCTGCCGCATTATTTATAAGAAAATTCAGCTATAAATCGGGAATTATTCTAGGATTAACTCTGTATGCTATAGGTGCGTTTATGTTTTATCCTGCAGCTGCCTTTGAAAATTTTAATTTCTTTCTAATCTCACTATGGGTTATAACTTGTGGACTTTCATTTTTAGAAACTACGGCAAATCCTTTAATACTTTCTTTAGGAGATAAAAGAACAGCAACCCAACGTTTAAATCTTGCACAAGCCTTTAACCCAGTTGGTTCTTTAACAGGAATGATCATTGCACAAGTTTTTGTTATCGGAGCGATTCAATCTGATAATTATACAACTGAAGCATATGCTGCATTATCATCAGATGAACTAGCGGTAATTCGAGAAAATGACTTAGGTGTCATCAGCGTACCATACATCAGTTTAGGAGTGCTGGTTTTAGCAATTATGGCAATCATCATTTTTACTAAAATTCCGAAGACGATACACGACGATAAAATAAGCCTGTCAGCATCGTTTTCTAAACTATTTAAGAACAAAAATTATTTAGGCGGAGTTGTTGCTCAAGCAGCATGCGTTGGTTCACAGATTATGTGTTGGACTTTTATTTTTCAATATGTAGACAATCTAAATGAGACACATGATTTGAATATAACCGCCACTAATTTTAATATAGCTGCCATGATATTATTCCTTTCCGGAAGATGGATTGGAACAGGAATTATGCGTCGCGTAAATCCATCAAAAGTACTTGCTGTATTTGGTTTTTCTGGAGCAATATGCGCATTGGGAGCAGTGTTATTACCCGGAATTCCAGGCTTAATTTCACTAGTTGCAATTTCTATATTTATGTCTATTATGTTTCCGACTATTTATGGAATCGCTTTAAAGGATATGGGAGATGAAGCAAAAATAGGATCTGCTGGTTTGGTGATGGCCATTGTTGGTGGTGCGTTTATGCCTCCAATTCAAGCAGCGATTTTAGACATGGGAGGGGACGGTTTTAACGACATCACGTTTTTAGGCTATATTCCTGAAGTGAACTTTTCATTTATACTTCCAATGCTTTGCCTTTCTGTTGTTGGCTTCTACGGATATAAAACCATTCAACGATTGAAATCTGAATAATATGAATCTTCAACATAAGGTTCTTTTAAGTCTCTTTTGGTTTTTACCTTTTTTAGTTAACGGTCAATCAACTTCTAAAGCAGAGAGTTTAAGAAAAGTATTACAACCTTATTTTGTTCCTGTTTCTCACGACTATGAAGAACTAAACACTAATAAAAGTAAGATTGACTTAGGGAGGCGTTTATTTTATGACGAACGCCTATCAAACAAAAAATCAGTTTCATGCAATAGTTGCCACGACTTAAAAAAATACGGAACCAACGGCTCATATTTTATTGGGTCGAAAGGAAAAGGGAATTCATCTAGAGATGTTCCTTCCTTGTACAATTTAGGTTCATTAGATATGTTCAACGCTGATGGCGCACTTACTTCATTAAATGACAAATTAAAACAAGCATTTACAGACTCTAATGAAATGAATGTTCAGAATATAAATCAAATTCTGAAGCAATTAGAAAATGATGCAAAGTATCAATCACTATTCAAGGCTGCATATCCAAATCATTCAAAATCCATTTCTTTTGAACAGGTTATTGAAGCACTCGAAGCGTTCATCATAGGACTCAAAACACCTGCACCAATTGATTCCTTTTTAAAAGGTGATGATACTGCTTTAACTAGTGAACAAGTAGAAGGCGGACATGTATTTAATTCCAAAAGTTGTTATTCTTGTCATACCGGATCAAACTTTGGTGGACAAATGATTCAGAAATTAGGTATTGCTGAAAAATGGCCAAATCAAAAAGACTTAGGTTATTATCACGTAAAAAAATTATCAGCGTATAAGATGTTTTTTAGAGTAGCACCCCTAAGAAACGTGGAAAAAACTGCGCCTTATTTTCATGATGGCTCATCAGATGATTTAGGTAGCGCAATAAAACTTATGGGGCGTCATGAACGCGGAATGGAAATTAGCGAAGCGGACATTTCTAAAATTATTCAATTTCTAAATTCCTTAACAGGTGAAATTCCTACAGGTTACATAATTAATCCTTTTAACTAATCAGAACTTCATTCTCCATTTAGATTTTCTATATTTATAAAAAATCAATTCATGGAAAAAACCGTTAGTGAAGCTATAGCCTATAGACGTTCTTGTAGAGTATATAAAAACACACCCATTGAAACTGAAAAAGTAAAGCAATGTATTGAGCAGGCGGTCTTGGCTCCTACAAGTTCTAATCTGCAATTGTGGGAGTTTTATCATGTAACAGATTCGAAGAAAATCCAAGAAATGAGTTCCGCTTGTTTCAACCAAAATACGGCTAAAACGGCAAAACAATTAGTAGTCGTTGTTGCAAGAAAGGATTTATGGAAGCAACGAGCATCAGCAAATATTAAGTATATAAATGAGGCTTTTAGTAAACCAGATTTGGAAGCGCATCTTTTAAAGAGAAAAGCAATTGCTACAAATTATTACAAAAAGCTAATCCCGACTGTTTATGCTGATGTTTTGGGAATTCTTGGATATATAAAATATCTTCTATTTCAAATTATCGGTTTATTCAAACCCGTATATAGGCAAGTTAGACAAAGTGATATGCGAATTGTGGCACATAAAAGCGCTGGATTAGCTGCGCAAAATTTTATGATAAGCATGGCTGCAATTGGATATGATACCTGCCCTATGGAAGGAAGTGATACCGTTAGAGTTAAGAAGATTCTGAATATACCTTCTAGTGCTGAAATTAACATGGTAATCAGTTGTGGTATTAGAGACGATAAAGGCATTTATGGCTCAAGATTCAGAATCCCTTTTGAAGAAGTATATCATGCCGTATAAATTTAAATTATGAATACTAGACTCTTCGTTTTCCTCTTTTCTGTTGTAATCTTTTCGATGCAAGCACAGCATCAATCCGAATCAAATCTTAAAGAATTGAATCTTGTATGGTCAAAATTTTATATGGCATTTGATTCTTTGGACTACTCAAAAATGGCAGAAATTCATTCTAAAAAATTAATTCGAATATCAGGCGAGCAAAAAATAACGGATTATGAAAATTATATCAGTAATTATAAAAAACGGTTCAAAAAAGCCAGAGAGGAACAAGTCACCAATAAAATTGCACTTCGATTTTTTGAACGCATCCAAAATGATTCAGTAGCCAGTGAAAGAGGAATTTATAAACTAGTTAGAACTGATAAAAATCAAAATTCGAAGGCCTATTATGGGCAATTCCATGTGCTCTTTATTAAAGAGCATAAAGAATGGAAAATATTAATGGATTATGATAGTAATGAAAAAAACACGATTGGAGAAGCCTCTTTTCAAAACGCAAAAAGCATAGAAGATTTTAAATCATTTATAAAATAGGCTATGAATAAATAAAAAAACCTCTTAAGTCGTCAAGAGGTTTTTATCGTTGGTTATTTGATATAGATTGAACTAGCGAACTGATTTTATTATTTGTAATGCATTTCTACAATCTTGTTCTAATTTCTTATAGTCTTGATTGGCAATAATCTCTTTACTAATAAGTTTAGACCCCATTCCTACACAGGTAACTCCTGCATCAAACCAGCCTTTTAAGTTTTCTTCTGTTGGTTTAACCCCACCAGTTGGCATAATACTAGTCCATGGTTGTGGTCCTTTAACACCTTTTACAAACTGTGGACCATAAATATCTCCTGGGAACAGTTTTACAATTTCGCATCCTAACTCTTCCGCTCTTGTAATTTCCGTTAAAGTTCCACAGCCTGGAGACCATAATACTTTTCTACGATTACAAACCATTGCAATATCTTCTCTCAACACAGGTGTTACAATAAAATTAGCACCTAAAGACATGTATAAACTAGCCGCTGCTGCATCTGTTACTGATCCAACCCCCATAATCATACCTGGTAAATTTTCTATTGCATACTTAGTAAGTTCACCAAAAACCTCGTGCGCAAAATCTCCTCTTGCAGTGAATTCTAACAAGCGTGCACCTCCATCGTAACATGCTTTTAATACTTTTTTACTTAACTCTAAATCATTATTAAAAAACAAAGGAATCATACCAGTTTCCTTCATTGCATTTGCAACTTCTATTCTTGTAAATTGTGCCATTATCTAATTATTTGTTGAAAGACAATGGCTTTAAAAATAAAGCCACCAACCAACAACGTTACTTAATTAATTTTCTTTTTATCGTTCTACTCTTCCTGAAGCATCTCCACCCATCAACTTTTCAACTTCTGGAACTGTAACTAAGTTTGCATCACCTTTAATTGTGTGCTTTAAACATGAAGCCGCTACTGCAAAATCCAACGCATTTTGGTCATCTTCTGGATATTTTAACAATCCATAAATCAATCCACCCATAAACGAATCTCCTCCTCCTACTCTATCAACAATATCTGTGATTTGATATTGACGTGTTTGGAACAAAGTAGTTCCATCATATAATACTCCGGCCCAAGTATTGTGAGATGCCGAAATTGAACCTCTTAAAGTTGTAATAACTTTTTTGGCTCTTGGGAACTTTTTCATCATTTGTTCACAAACAGATAAAAAGGCTTCTGCTTTTACGTTATGCCCTTCAGTTTGTACACTGATTCCTTTTGGCTTGATACCGAAATGCATCTCTGCATCTTCTTCATTTCCTAATACGATATCGCAATAAGAAGTTAATTCTGTCATCACGGCTTCTCTATGAGCAGCATCACAATATTTCCAAAGTTTTGCTCTATAATTTAAATCTGTAGAAATAATAACACCCATTTCGCTCGCAACCTTAACAGCCTCTGAACAAACATCTGCTGCGCCTTGAGAAATTGCTGGTGTAATTCCAGTCCAATGAAACCATTCTACACCATCAAAAACTTCTTTCCAATCAATCATCCCTGATTCAATTTCTGCAATGGCAGAATGTGCTCTATCGTAAACCACTTTAGATCCACGAGAAACTGCGCCAGTTTCTAAAAAGTAAATTCCTAAACGATCTCCACCATATACAATTTTATCTACTCCAACACCTCTTTTTCTCATTTCCATCATGGCACAAGCTCCAATATCATTCTTCGGCAGTCTTGTTACAAAATCTACATCTACTCCATAATTTGCCAATGAAACGGCAACATTAGATTCTCCTCCGCCATATATTGCATCGAAATTATTAGCTTGAGAAAATCTTAAAAATCCTTGTGGAGCCAATCTTAACATGATCTCTCCAAACGTTACTACTTTACCCATTTTTTATGTTTTGTAATTCTAAAATAAATTAATTGGTTAAATGTTTAAGCAGTTCTTTAACAGATGGTGCAAAATAATACCCTCCAGTTTTTGGAATAGAGAAGTCCATTATTCTATCTGAAATACCATCATCAGATAAGCCCAACATGCTTTCTAATTGCACATCAAATCGCTGTAAGTTTTTGGCAAATCCTAAAAAGAACAAGCCTTTCTCTTCTGCATTCGCAAACGGAAAACTTCTTCTATAAATTTTCATTGCTTCGCCATCTACTTTTAAATCTACACTGCTTACATGCGAGTCTTTAGGCATTGCATCACCTTCTAATTCAATGCTATCTACTTTCGTTCTCCCTATAATTTTCTCTTGTTCTTCAACCTTATGGCTATGAAATGAAGCCAAATCATGCACCCATTTTTGAGTAATCACAAAACTTCCATTTCCATTATTCTCTCCAATAGGAACGAGAACTTCTTCCATACGTTTATCTCCTTTTGGATTGGCTGAGCCATCTACAAATCCGGTTAAATCGCGCGAATCATGATATCTAAAACCTTCCTGTTCTAAATCAAGAGTTAAAAATTCATTTAAGATTTCTTTAGCGCTTTCTTGAAAATCGAACATAACACTTTTAGAAAAACTATGTGCCCAAATAAAAATATCTGATTGTGAAGTTGGCATAGACAAATTATTAATTCCATTCAAGGTCTTAAAGTCTTGCAGTCCTTCTGGAGCATTTGCCCCTAAAACTGCAAACCCTTTTTTACTAAAAGACATTAGTATTAAAATTTGATCCGAGTTTTTTTCATAGACTTTTAGTAATGCCTTTTTAAGGCCAATAACATTTACATCATTTTTTACTTTATACTCCAAAAAAATAGCACTTGTGCTACCTTCCATAAAAATTGCGTTTTGCTGCATCATTTAAAAATTTAATCTATTCCTCTTGTCTTTATTAACCTATTACTACTCAAATTTAAACAATTACTATGAACTGCACGACAATTTTGAACAACCGACTTTATTTCTCGCCCACTCCGGTCTTTTCGTAAACCATTTTTCCATTTGACCTTGCTCGTCATATGGTTTTTGAAGAAGAAGATATAGTTCATCTATCAAAGCATAATCTCCGTTATCAGCCTTATCAATTGCCATTTGCGCCATGTAATTTCTCAATACATATTTAGGATTTACCTTATTCATTTCTTCCATACGTTCTTCATCACTTAAACCTTCCAATTGTAATCTATCTATATAAGATTTCATCCAGTTTTTCCATTTTTCTTGAACCGCTTCTTCTAATTCTTCTGGTTTATAGAACGCATCAATCACATAATTAAGGCTACTCAAATCATCTTCATCAAACTTCAAATCCTTAGGTATTTTTGCCAGATTTCTAAAAAATATGGTCATATCAGTTTCAGCCAAACTCAACGTACTCTCTAAGGATTCAATTAGTTCTTTATCTGAATCTCCCTCTTTTAATAACCCTAGTTTCGAGCGCATCATTTGCAAGTATTCGTGTTCAAAATTAGTTTGATAATTATTTAGGATTTTTTCCAAACCTTCTGCTTCTTCAATTAAAGGATAGAGTGCATTTGCCAATTTATACAAATTCCACAATGCAATTTGAGGTTGATTTCCATATCGGTATCTCCTAGATTGATTATCCGTTGTATTTGGGGTCCAGTCAGGATCATATCCTTCAAGCCACCCGTAAGGCCCGTAATCTATCGTTAGCCCAAGTATTGACATATTGTCTGTATTCATAACACCGTGAACAAAACCAACACGTTGCCAATGAACAATCATATCTAAGGTATTTTCAGCCACTTTTTCGAAAAAGTTTAAATATCCCTTTTTAGTACCCGATTCAAATTGAGGGTAAAATTCATTTATAGTATAATCCGTTAACTTTCTAAGTGTTTCAACATCACCTTTACTTGCAAATATTTCAAAACTTCCGAACCTTATAAAACTTGGAGCAACTCTACAAACAATGGCTCCTTTTTCATGTGCAGCATTGCCATTGTACATTATATCTCGTAAAACCTGATTTCCAGATAAAGACAAAGACAAAGATCTTGTAGTAGGCACCCCTAAATAGTCCATTGCTTCGCTACACAAATGCTCGCGTATAGACGATCTTAAAACCGCCAAACCATCTGCAGACCTTGAATAAGGTGTGCGTCCAGATCCCTTTAGTTGAATCGACCATTGTTTATTGTCATGCTCAATCTCCGCCAGATTAATGGCTCTACCATCTCCCAATTGCCCAGCCCAATTCCCAAATTGATGCCCCGCATAACACATGGCATATGGTCTTGTGTTTTTTAATAGTTTCTTGCCTGAAAACACATTTAAAAATTCTTCTGAGTTTATCTCTTCATTCGAAATCCCCAACTCTTTTGCTAATTCGGTTGCAACATGAACTAACTCAGGTTTCAAGGGCTCTGTAGGGTTAACATATGAAAAACATGCATTACTCACCTGCCTTGGGAAGTTTTCCAAGTTCGTGTCTGCTGGCAATTTTTTGCTAAAAGTATTGTTGATTTTTAAGTTCATTTTTTCATTGTTACATACCTGTACAAAGGTAGAACTAAATATAGGCATAGTTCTTAGTGATAAACTAATTTTAAGAATATATGTGAAACACATAGTAACTTAAAAGCTACCGAAAGTAAAACGAACCTAATATCAATTGAATGCTGTTAGAACGTTAAGTTAAGTCATTGACACAACAAAATACATAACCAAATCACAAAATTTCAAAAAATTAATTATATTTGAAATTCAAAAATTTGTCCTCACATTCTATAATTTTTTGGATATAAATTTTAGAGATAAGATCATAAAAAGGTGCGTTTATAACTAATCATAAAGGTATAAGCAGCACATTTTGTATGGATATAACTAGTTGCCATTAATTACAAATGAACCATGAAACAAAAAATAACCCTACTCTTTTTATTATTTACAATTTTATTATTTAGTCAAGATGTTGAAAAGATGCAAGATAGCACTGGTATCGGAGAATCTACCTTCTACGTCCTTAAATCTGACATGACTACTAAACATGGAGAATATTCCGTAAAAGCATATTCAGGAAATACAATCTTAATTAGTGGAATGTATTCAAATGGGAAAAAAGTAGGGCAATGGACTGAGAGGTATTATCGAAAAGTAAGAAACCTAAAAAGTATGGGGAATTATGTAAATGACCTCCAAGTCGGAAAGTGGGTTTATTATAACAGCGAAGGAGAAATTATTCAAGAGTACGATTTCGATAAAAATGAATTAATCACATCAACTGAATGCGTTAGTAAAACTAAGTATGAAGTATATCTAAATGGAGAATTAACTAGATCTACACTTGATTGCCCGGCTTCATATATAGGCGGAAAACAAATATTAATCGACGAATTACTAAAAAAAATAACAGAGTCATTTGACTTCGATTCAAATGAAAAAGAAAGAACAAATATTAAATTCGATAATTTAGTCTCGTTTTTCATTGACAAAAACGGAAATTTAGAAAATATACAATTTCTAGATAAAATTGAAATCCCTAAATTAGAAGAGTTTATCGAAAAACAACTTGTTGAAAGAAAAGGTAAATGGATTGTAGGGGAATTGAATGGTGAAAAAGTAAAATCTAATTTGGACTTAAGACTTTCAGTTAATATTATGTTCTAAAACAGCTAATGACGACGCCATATAAAATTTATTCTTAGATTCAATGAAAAATTGTAAAATCAAAACAACCTATAAACATTTGTACTAGTTTTAAAACCCTCTTAAATTAGTTATATTAGCATTCAAAATCACTCTTTAAAATGAAGAATAGAATTCCATATTTAATTATATCTGTACTTTTAATAATTATAGGGTTTTTATTTGCTAAATTACATGCTTAACCACGCAACTAACCATACACGAAAACGGTGGTCATTCTGCAGGTTAGGAAAACCTTTTGACATTGGCATTTTAATAAAAAAAGAAAATTATATAAACAGCGTTTAAAGAATTAACATATAATCAATTATGGGACATTTTTTTGCGGCACTTGTTATTCTAATCATTGGTCTTATTCTTTTTGTTTGGGTTAGGTTAAGTATTAAAGTTGCAAAAATGAGCGAAAAATGGAATGTCGGATATTATTTCACCTTAATAGTATCATTAATATTTAGCCCCTTAATTGGATGGTTATCGGTAATCTTTAGCGATAAAAAAGATGAACTATTACTTTCAGAGCAAGGATCAAATGAAACGGAAAATATCCGGAAAAACGATAAAGGAATGGACTGGGTGACAATTGGAGTAATTCTTGTAATTATCCTTATTGTATGGTGGGTTTTATCTATGATCTTTAGTTTTCGTACATAACGTAAAACGTTATATTTCGCAAAAGCCAGAAGCACTTGAATTCAACTTTTATAACCAAATGACTACCACCAACAAATGCTAAAAACCCATAGGTTACTGAGCTACTTGCATGTGAAGTTTCCAACGAATAATTTTATTGGTATTTAGATAATCTTGCCTACGGATTTTAGCTTGGCGTTGGTAATAATTTTGAAAACAGTGTAACTTATTTTGATTTCTATTCGTCTTACTTCAAAACTTAGAAATCAATCATGAACAAAACAATCTTTTTATTTTCATTAATTACGATATTTCAATTTGGAGTATTCAATTTAAGTGCTCAACAGAAAACAGAGTCAACATCTCTTTTTTCTAAAATAGACCTATATTTAGCTACAGGTTCAAAAAATGGTTTTTCAGGAGCAGTCTCTGTTGTAAAAAATGGAGAAATTATTATTAATAAAGGTTATGGAAAAGCCAATAAGGATACTCAAACTCTTAACAACCCGAACACTATATTTGACATTGGTTCTAACACCAAACAATTCACAAGTACAGCTATTCTTAAACTAGTTGAACTAAATAAACTAAATGTTACGGATTCATTAAGTAAATATTTTACTGAACTCCCAATTGACAAGCGAAACATTACAATACATCAATTATTAACGCATACTGCTGGCTTTTCAGAATCTATTGGACGAGACTTTTCAGATATTTCACAGAAGGACTTTTTTGAAAAACTTTTTGAAAGCAAATTATTATCTGAGCCTGGAGAAAAGTATTCTTATTCTAATGCTGGATATAGTATATTAGGGCGAATCATAGAATTAGCTTCTGCCCAATCTTACGAAGCTTTCTTGAAGGAGCATCTTTTTTTACCAGCAGGAATGTTACAAACAGGGTATCTTTTGCCTAAATGGGATACAAAACAGATGTCTCATGGTTACAACAGGAATATTATAGAAATGGAGCCAACAATTACACGTTATCAAGCAGATGGAGATGTTAATTGGAACTTAAAAGCAAATGGAGGAATTAACTCAACTCAAAATGATATGTTACTTTGGTACAAAGCTTTAAAAACAAATATAATATTGACCCCAAAATCATTTAAAAAATTAACAACCCCCTATCAAAATACCTCGTCTTCTGAAAGCACTTCTAGTTATGGCTATGGTTGGGGAGTTAAAAAATTAGAAAACAGTAGCAAGAGAATAACACATAATGGTTCTAATGGTACGTATTGGCACACGTTAATTTGGTATCCTAAAGAGGATATATTTATAGTATATGCCACAAATGCAAATAGTTCAAAAGTAGAGGGCATTGCTTATGTTGTTGCAAAAATAATTTTGGACGAAAGCTATGCTCCAGAACCAATTAAAAACAATGCATACTCCTTTGCAATGGATTATATAAATCAACATTCAACAGATAAATCGAATGCGCTTCTTGCTTTACTTCAAGAAAACTACGCTGACGATTTTAGGAATGGTGGGCTTTTAAATACACTTGGAAATCTCTTATTAAGGTTTAATGAAAATTTGGACTGGGCATTAGAATTTTTTAAAATGAATATTCAATTATACCCTGAAGATGGTAATCTTTGGGACTCTTTAGGTGATGGTTATAAGGTAAATAATCTAAAAGAGGACGCCATAAAAAGCTATCAAAAAGCAATTGAATTAGGTTATGAAGATTCACAAGAAAAGCTATCCGAATTAGTTAAGAACTAAAATGAAAATTATTGCCAACAGCGTGTATAACTAATTCCTCAGTCTGTGTATTCTGGGAAAATCCTACGGATTTTCGGATGGTTCGTTTTCTTTTGCTAACTTAGTTCTAATTAACGCAACTAATCATACACGAACACGTTAGCCTTCATTACGACCAACAATTAACCAATGATAAAATTCTTTAGAAAAATTCGACAAAGATTACTGTCAGAAAACAAGTTCAGCAAATATTTACTTTATGCTATTGGTGAAGTTGTTCTGGTTGTAATAGGAATTCTTATTGCATTAAGTCTGAATAATAACAACGAAAACAAAAAACTTAAAGTTCAAGAAATTAAAATACTAAAGGAAATTAAATCAGAATTCGCTGAGGCATTAGAAGATATAACGGAAGACCTTGTAGATTATGAAAAGTATCTTAAAAGCACAGAGATTGTTTATAATTCAATGATACACAAACAAAACTACAATGATTCATTGAAGCGGCATTATGTTTATTTACTTGCCAAACAGGAGTTCTTGGCAAAGCAGAGTGCATTTGAGTCATTACAATCTATTGGTCTTGACATCATTTCTAATGATTCTGTTCGCGATAATATCACAACAGCTTATTTATATATAAAACGAGAAACAAATAAACCAAATCTCGTTACTGAATCTATTAATGAACTTGAAACTCTATTAAAACCCCACATAATGGTGGATCGTGAACGACTGATTTTAGACAAAAAGGATTCTTTCTTGTCCAATGGAGAAATCCCATATAAATTTATAAACTATCAAAACTTCTTGAATGATGATATATTCTTATATGCTCTAATGAATTCAATAAAAACTAGACATATCCATAATTATGCCTATAATAGATATAAAACTGGTCTTAAATACTATATAAATATAATTGAGAAGGAAATAGAATCACTTGAAAAGAAATAACGAAAGGCTAACAACGTTTGGATAAATCTCCATTGGCATTATAAATTTTGGGAGAAGAAAAATTTGGGTTCAGGGACAAATCGTATGCACTTTCGTATTCATTTTGAAAATCAAAGATAAGTAATTCGGATAATGTAGGCATAAAAAAACGGTTTAGATCAATCTAAACCGTTTAGTTACTTGCTTTTGAGCATTTGTAGCGGGAACTGGACTCGAACCAGTGACCTTCGGGTTATGAGTTCTATTTTCTCATTTTTTAAAACCATTTTACTGGGCTCCCCGGCTATAAATTTTCAAAACCGTGTTCAGAAACGTGTTCCGTTTTAGATTGATATATTGTAAATATATTTACCGCAAAATAACAAAAAAAACTTAATTTCTTAAGCAATTAAAACTTTTACATTGGAGACACAAATAAATTATTCTAGCTTTGTTACAAACCCTCTTAAAATAGTTATATTAGCATTTAAAATCACACTTTAAAATGAAGAATAGAATTCCATATTTAATTATATCTGTACTTTTAATAATTATAGGGTTTTTAACCTTTAACATGTTTAACGCAATTAGTTTCAGTAAGTTAAACACCGAAAACCTTTCGTATGTTCAAACTAGTTTATCTAATAATACTGGGCAATTGATTTGGTACACACTGGGATTAGGGGCTTTACCTTTTCTTTTATTAATTACTAAAAAAATAGCAAAAATTGAAAGTTATTTACGAACTATTATTGTTAGTTTGATAATCTTTTTTGGTGGTTTTTTGTTTTGGCAAATAAAAATTTTAACCACAAATTCAGCGATTAAAACGGTGAAAAAATTTAGCGTTCAAGGCGTGCAAAACTCCTTTGATGTCTCAAAAGTTAATTTTAGTTTGTATTTAACCATAGGGTTTTTATTGGGAACCATAATATCTATAATAGTATTTAAATTTTTGGTTAAAAAATCTTCAAATACTCAAGAGTAATCCGAACATAAATTCTTGAATGAAAAAGTCCAATTTTCAGAACTACTTTTAATGGTGGTAATTTAATTATTTGCTAGAAATACTGAACAAAATACATTTAAGTCCTTAACTGATTGATTTGCTAATAGGATTATGAATTCATATCCTCTCCAGTTTCACAGTTTAATCTTTAATTTTGACCGAACCTGATTCCTTTTTTGTTCTACCGTCTTTTAAATGAACTGTATTTGTCGGAAATGCAAATTCTATATTAGCCTCGTTTAACTGGTTAATTATTTGAAAATTTATAGACTCCGAATGACTCATAAACTCCCAATGTTCTGGAGGAAAATGCCAATAATTCACATAAATATTAAACGAGTCATCATTAATTTTATTAAAATATACTTTAGGAGTATAATCTGGCCTATTTATTGCCACATTTGGATGGAATTCATCTGCTTCTAAACCCGGTGGAATGGATAAAACATCCTTAATAATTTCAACGCATTTTTCCACAATATCACGTGAAGATTCATATTTAATCTTAATGTCGAATTCTCTTCTTAAATAAGGTCTTTTCTGAATATTTTCAATTTCAATAGATGCCATTTTTTCATTAGGGACAGAAACAACCGGGCCTGTTAAAAGTCTAATTTGAGTAGATCTAATTCCAATGGCTTCAATTGTTCCATTATAATCCTTAATTTTCACCCTATCTCCAACTTGATAAGGCTTGTCTGCAAAAATAGTAAAACTTGCTATTAGGTTTTCCAGAGTTGATCTCGCGGCTAGGGCGATTGCTAGACCACCGATACCAACCCCCGTAATTATAGAGACCGAAGCAATACCAAGTTCAGAAAGGCCAAAAATAATTATTGAAGATGCAACTAAAATAGCAATAATCATAAATATTGCTCTAGTATAGGTCGATTCTATACCAATCCTACCTACATGTTTTGAACTAACAACGTAACCAGAAACAGCAATAATTAAATTAAATGACAACAATGCAAAAACAAACCAAAATACTGCATCCAAAATAACCTTTAAAGTAATGAGTATATGACCTGTAAGATTAATTCGTTCTATAACATCTCCGAGAATTATGGTAATTACAAATATGACTATTAAAAACAAGGTGCGCTTTAAACTAATATTCTCATTATTTTTTAGAAATAAATATTTATACAAAAGATAAACGAGAAAAAAGGATAGTAAAATATCAAATATAAGAACCAACCATTGCCAAATAGTTTGCGAAAGAACTTCTTTTTTTGACCAATCCGGCAAATATATACTCCACCTTGGAGGCATCAATTTACCCGGAGTACTTGCGTAAAATGAATAAAAACCTTCGCTGACACTATTACTTGATTTATATGGCAGATGCTTTGTTCTATCATAAAACTCCTTAACTCTAGACACTGTCTCAGTCGAAAACAAGTATTTCCCTTCCTGATCTCCTTCTTCAATTTGAGTTATTGTTATTTCGGTATTCGGAATTGTATAAGAGCTTACTTTTGTATT
This sequence comes from Urechidicola vernalis, assembly GCF_031846385.1. NCBI lineage: Bacteria > Pseudomonadati > Bacteroidota > Flavobacteriia > Flavobacteriales > Flavobacteriaceae > Urechidicola > Urechidicola vernalis. Next base: position 15,236 of record NZ_JAVRHV010000003.1, on the reverse strand, counting down.
GCTATTCAGAATAGAATCCAATGAATAAGCCCCAGGAACTTCTTCTAATTCAGGTAAATCTATCCTATCAAGAACTTCTTTAAGCATAATTGCAGTAGTATACCCTAAATTTTTCCTCAATGATCGAGGATATGCAGATAAATCTAAAGAATAGGATGCAATATCAAAATATCGTCCGGCTAAATATGCTTTAGGTTTTACCTCATCATTAATATATAAACCTGAAATTTTAACATTTTCTTCATGAGCTTCCATTAATAAATTAAAGGACTTATTCATGTTCTCAATAAAATTAAAAAGAGTCTCTCTTGGACTTGAAACATTAGGCGTTTGAAGAACTGGTATTGATAAATCAATTTCCTCTCGCATTTGTTCTTCCGAAACAAAACTCAAGGAATCTATTTTTTCATTTTGAGAAAAAATTATTGAACTCCAAACCATAAAAAAAAGGTTTACAAATAACTTCTTTTGAAAACCAAATGCCCATTCTTTAATCTGAATCATGCTTAATCGAATATTAACGCTAAATAAATCACAAATAGCGCGAGATGCACTATTCCTTGTATAAAATTACTTCTTTTACCAGAAAAGGTAATTATACTTACTGCTAAGGTAAGTAATAATAGAAAACTATCCTCTGGTCCAAGACCCAAGATTACCTTCTTATCAGTGAACATTCCTATCAATAAAATTGCAGGGACTGTTAAACTTATAGTTGCCAACCCGGATCCAAGACTAATATTTATCGCTCGCTGAAGATCATTTTTTAATGAAGATTTTGCGGCCGCCATAGCCTCAGGCGCAAGCACTAGTATTGCAACTAATAGACCTCCAAGAGCAACAGGAAAGCCAATTTCTCCAATCCCAAAATCAATAATTTTACTTAAACTTTTAGATAGCAAAATAATTACTAACATATATGCTGCTAAAAATAGCATATGATATTTAAGAGATTTTGGTTCATGCTCTTCATGATGAAGCGCCTCTGAATAACTTAATTGAAAATATTCTTTATGCCTAGACGTTTGTGCAAAAAGAAAAGCGACGTACAGAATAACTGTTACCGAAATCTCGATCCAGGTTAAATTAAAAGAAAAAGTTCCAGTTTCTGAAGATTGTGTGAAATTTGGTAATAACAAACTTAAAGCGGCCAATGGAATTAAAATAATAAGATAGGTTTGCGCTCCTTGAGTATTGAATCTTTGTTCGAAATGTTTTAAGCCTCCAATAACAAGAACTAAACCTGTAAGACCATTTAAAACAATCATAATTACAGAAAACATCATATCTCTACCTAAGGTTGGATTGTCTTCTCCGGTTAACATTATGGAAGAAATCAAAAGTACTTCAATAAGAATTACCGAAAGTGTGAGTATCAAAGTTCCAAAAGGTTCTCCTAGTTTTATTGCCAACATATCTGCATGTAAAACAACTTTAAACGAAGCCCATAACATAACGCCAAAAATTCCAATAAAACAAATTGCTGTCACAATCATATTATCTCCTAAATCGGCCAACCAGTTTTTTCCTGGTCCAAAAAACAGCAAAACAGCTGCAAATCCTATAAATAGCGGGTATTCATTTTTTAATAGTGCTTTCATGTTATAATTTTTTATAAATATATTAAATTTAGAAACTAAAGGATACGCCTAAAGTTACAGTGTTTAATGGGTGTAAATTTAAATCTGTCTCTTGAACTTCATATTTACGATATCCAGCGTAAACGACTACTCGAATAGGGTCAATTCTCTGATTTGCGAAAAAACCATAGGAACTTGCTTTCTCTCCTTCAATGACGGCATCTTCATTTTGAGTGTAGTCTATAGAAAAAGCCGTATTACCTAATTCTGTAAAGCTTCGAGTAACACCTGCTTTCACTACATATCCATATGGATCTCTTTTATCTGTGGTTTCTCCATAAGAGCCAAGAGCACTTATATTAACTCCTGATTTTTCATGTCTCAATCCAAATCCTAATACTGTTCTTGAGTATATGTCTTTAAAAGGTTTTTGTTCATAGGTAACGACACCTCTAAATGTAAATTTTCCCGCTTTTGGAAAATAGCGAAGCGAAGCATCCCACCTGTCATCTGCCGCAAGCGATCCGGCCAATGTAAATCCTCCTCCAAAAGAATTTGAATCAAATCGGATACGATCGGCTACGAAAAGTCGTTGGGTATCAAAAAAATAATTAAACACCTGCCTGTCAGATAGTTCATTTGCATCCCTGTCCGAAAACTTCATTCCAGGAGCTAGGTTTCCTATTGCAATTAACGATCCTGTAGATGTTCCAGACAAATCTGCCTGATTAAATACAGATGACGACGTAAACCCCCTTCCTAGTTCAATACTTCCAATTTTTGAATGTCTAAACCCTACTTCACTTATTATTGCTCTAAAGACAACCCCAGGATTTTTATTATCCTGACTCACTTCTATTGGCCTGTTACTTTGCAAACCAATTAAAAATTTACCGAATACACTAATATTGTCATTTAAGTTATTTTCAATATTCATTTTTAACTGTGTAGGAGGCTGTTCAGAATCCATAAAGAAAATGTCATTATTTATACCATCTGCAACATACATAACTGTTCTATGAATCACACCTCCAAAGGTAATTTTGCCTGAATTCCAATTGTATGACATAACGCCATCTTCTTTTCTGATATCTTTTGAAACACTTTTCTTCTCTTCTATCGAATCCTTTTTGACTTGTGTCTCGCTTGATTGGGCTAATATGGGTTCATTTAAACATAGAAATAATGAAAAGAAAAATAGTTTTAAGGTTAGTTTCATATCATTTCTAGTTATTTAATAAAAGTCCTCTGATCAAACAGAAGACTTTTATGATTATTCTATCCTTAATTCACCACAAGAATAACTAGAAATGTCTTTAGGGTCTCCTGTTCCATCATATATCGCCACCTGAGGATATGGGCATAGTTTATTTGTTCCTGTTGGTTGCATTGTTTCATCCAAGTAATAAACAGCTATTTGATCTGGAGTATTAGATCCACTTACCCAATTATCAATTTCATCTACCCAATTTACCCAAAATGGTCCATCGCCGCCAAAACAATGACCAACACCCGGCATCATAAAGAGTTTCACATCCTTTTCGGCCGTTGGATCATTTTTTATCACATCTTCATAATAGGCAATAGTACCTAAAGGTGTAATTGCCATATCTCCCCATCCTGTGTACATTAATAATTTCCCTCCATTTGATCTAAATTCTGATAAATCTGGATCTGTAGCATTCATTGTTTTAGCAATTACTCTTGCATCATACTCAAGTTGGTTTAAATCATAGTCAACATAATCCCAGTTCTCATCGTGATAAACAAAATATTTTAACATATCCACACCAAACCCAAACTGCGCATTTGGTACAACGGGTGCTTCGATTTCTGATGTAACTCCAGCCTGAAATTCATCAGCATCTTCCAAATGATTTACACCTCCTGTCATCCACTTAAACCAACCGTCTAAATTTGTTTCTAAACCAATAGGAAATCCAGGGAAAATTTGACCATTTTCTCCTTTTGGGCCTTCATAAATTGCTTTTAACGCCGTAACTTTTTCCTGAGATAAACATTTTCCGTTCTCTTCGCCTTCACAAAGCAATGACTCTATGTCGAAAGGGCAGGCTCTTGGGTCCAAAAGCACTCCGTCTTCTACTCCATCCAATTTATCGCACATAGCCATATAAGTGTCAAATACTAATTGCAAATCATCTCTAGAAATTAACGGATCTCCTATTTCATTAGGATTAGGATACATATATCTCTGATTATGTACCATACCCGCACCAATTCCGTTAACCCAGTCATAAGCAGGTGCACCTGAAACAATACCATCAAAATCATCGGGATATCGTTGTGCTTCCATTAATGCCTGACCTCCACCTCTTGAGCAGCCAAAGAAATAACTATAATCAATTTCTTGTTCATAATAGGCCTCAATAATAGCTTTAGCCGTAACGGTCGTTCTATGTACCCCAAGATGACCAAAATTCACAATGGCTTCTGGATTGTTTAATGCCCAACTACCTGACAGTGGGTGTCCTTCATGCCCTGTATCTGTCCCTACGGTTGCATAACCTTTTTGTAGAACACCATAGGCTAATGCAGTATTGATTACAGACCCTACATATCCTCCTCCACCACCCATGACGAATTTTCCATTCCAGTCATGAGGTAATAACAATTCAAATTTAATATCCGTTCCTATGATTCCGGCAATCTTACAATGTGGTGCCATGCCAGTTTCTTGTGTAACTGAAACGATAGTTACTTCGGGCAGGTCAACGATTGTAGCCGTTTCACAGGTTACAGTCTTAGTAGGTTTCGTTTTACAGGCTCCTAAGGAAAGAAAGACCATAAGCAAGATTGCTAATATTTTTGTTTTTTTGATTAGTGTTTTCATTTTAATATTGTTAAGATTTATTTTTGTAAAACTTTATTACTATTTAAGAATAATTCTATTTCTTCTTTAAGTTGTTCTAATGTGTATTTATATTCTTCGGAAATACTCTTTTTTTGATCCATCTCTGTAAAATGAATATTGCGTTTACATATGTAATAATCGGCTGCCAATTCCATAAATAACTCTGTATTCTCAGAAATTAAACCAATGACTTCCTTATGCTCTGGAAAATCATTTTTTAATGCTTCGATTGATTTCTCCGTTACTATATTACTCATTTTCTTTAATTTTTAATCTTCAATCCTCTAGCATCACGAAACTAAGCTTATTTAGAAAATACAATAGTCGTGCCTATTCTAAATTCAGATGTAGGAGCAAGATCAGGTCTCACTGCATAAGAGTAGTATTGAGCAGTAAGAGCCATTGGTGTTTTACCTATAAATAAAACTTTAGTAAATCCTGCACCTAATGGGATCGTCCATTTCTGTCCATCATCAAAGCCCCAATTAGCACTTATGGAAGGCATCGTACTGGCCACCCACCCATTTCCTAGATTATATGCGATCAAAGGCTGTAAAACCATTTGATTAACATCACGTCTGTTTTCGTTTCCAGCAAAGGACCACGTCTGTCTCATGACCCAATCAAAGGTCCATTTTCCTGTTTGAAACACTAATACTCCAGATAAACCAGCGCTCCATTTTCCTGTTCCCAAACGATTATCAGACGCAGTAGGGAGATTTACTGATGGTCCTATTCCCCAAGCTACTTTATTTGCCTTTTTGGGAGTATAAAAAAAAGAATAATTCAAATCAGTAGTTCCCCAAGTTCCATCTATTTCTCCATCATCAGGAGCACCCTGTGGTAAACCAGCCAATCCACCTGTAATACCTGGGGTATATCCTACTCCAAAAACAGCACGATGAACAATGTTAAATTTTTCAAATGAAGAAGAGTGTAAGGGTTGAAACGATAATCCATACCCAAGTTCATCATTTTGACTTGCTCCAAATAAAAAGTTGTTCTGAATTGGTAATGCAGAAATATTAGACAAAGGGTTTTGCATTTTTTGTGCAATAGCTTCCTGATCAGACTGTACAACAGCTTCCTGATCTGACTGTGCGTTGGTTTGATATGCTACTAACAGCATGGTTATAAACGTAAGTGCATGGGTAAAGGTTAAATTTGTTTTTATAGCTTTCATATCTGCCTATGTTTTGTTTTTGAATTTAGTGTAATTTAATATTAGTGAAAATCGTATGTTACGGCTGCCAAAACCCAACTAATTTCAAAATTTTAGTTTCATATTCGATGGATCGATCTGATCAAATTGCGTTAACAATTCAATTGCTTTTTCTTTCCCTCCTTTGATTTCAACCTGGTTACTGTCAATCAATTCTTGCAAACTAATTTCTCCAATATAATAAGCAGCAAACAAGTCGCGTGGTAATTGAAGGGTCATTTCCTGTTCTTGATAGTAGTTGTCTGGGTTTGTAATGTATTCTGCTACCCCTCTTCTGATGTGTAAACCAAACTTTGCAGAGTCATCAAGGTCTTTGAATTCAAATACGATCACCTTATCAGTGTTTTTACTTAATTCAGGGTTGATTCGAACACGCATCAAATTGACATAGGTTCCTGGTGCTGTGGTCAAAACTTGTTCCTTCAAAGGTAATATCATATATGGGATCTCAACTTTATTCTCCAGTGCACGAGCCTGAGACAAATACCATGATCTTGGTATAGATCCGATCGTTAACTGCCCCATTTTTCGCAAAGCATCAGCTTTCAGTTGACGCACCTCTTGATCGTTAGGATATACTTTGTAGAGATAATCGGTAAGCTGTGTAACCCAGGCATATTCTTTTGAAGTCATTGATTTTCTAACCTCCTCCATCATCTTATCCTTACCACCAAAACCTTCTACCATTTTCTGAGCTTCCAGGTCTGGATGAACTTTATTCAAATTGGTCGTATTTCCATCAAACCAACCTAAAGCATAATTGTAGATATTAGGAGGGTAATAACTCAGTTCACCGTAGGTTCTCTGATTGTTAGGCCAATTAGCCAAATGTTCGGGTAATACAATGCTGTGTCGCATTTCATCCGGAGTCTCACCATTCAAAATTCCTCTCAGGGTTTGGTCGTACAAATAGGCCAATCCGTCGTGGTAATTTGTGAGAGCTTCGGAAATTTTATCTTTGCCACTGATGGAATGCGTATGCGTACTAATCAAGTGCTCTGGTTCCAAATCCCTGATTAACCTCAAACCTTCCATCCAAGGTAGCGGATCTCTATAAAGCGACCCTCTCAAAGTATATAAGTTACCATAAATTGGCCAATACAAATTATTTACTACCAATCCCTTATCAGGAAAATAGACCGCTAAACAATCATCGGTATCACTGTGGTAGTCAGTGAAGAACTGCATTTTTACGCCATCTACGACCATTTCCTGACCATTAGTTACTGGATGTGTAATGGCTACAAATTCTTTATCGGAAGATCCAATAGGCGTTGTTGCCAATGGAGCATCCGGACCTTCGCTTGGGTTGTACACATCAAACTGTTCATATGCGCGAGCCGTTAAAACCGGAGCCAACTCCGGGATGGATGAACCCAGCCCACCGCTTTCCAAAATGTTGTTGTTGAGGTTAGGGTGGCCTATGACCATATAGTCTTCGGCTCCTTCCAGCATGGGCCTTGTTCCCCAAACGTAGTGTGAATGACTATAAAGTACAGTTTTTATAGGTTTATCACTTACTTGTCGAATAGCCTCTAAAAACTTCTGCCCATCTGCATTTTCATTACCTGAATCATATACAATCAAACTCGTTTCTCCTTCTATTACTGCACAATTAACATGAGCAAATCCTTCAACACTCCAAACTCCATCTGCAATTTTGACAACCTCAGGTTCGTGATTCCACGTTTGCTTGGATAATTCAGGTGCATCCTTGTTTATAATTCCTCCATTAGGCAATTCAGTCATTTCAACTTGCCCCCCCATGTATGCGCTTTTGTCTTGTGAGTTTACTTCAGTACCCATAAAAAATGTTAAGGATATCAGTAATGTTAGTTTTAAAGTTTTCATTTTTCTATTGTTTAATTCCAATTTTTTAAAGAGTTGTATTAATTACAGTGCAAATATAAATCTAACCACCATGCTATATAAGTTATTTACCGTATGTTACGGTTACAAAACATGCATCCTATAAAGAGTTTTAGACGCTATTACTCTTCATTCCTCAATATATTTCTATCTGTCTAGTCATAAACAGTAACGCCATAGAGACGCCACTGCTTAATAGTATTTTGTGTTTTCTCTACTAATTCTTTTTATCTTGATACGAATTAATCCTCTAACGGTGGAATCTTATAATTTTTTGTCGGTTGAAATTTATCGAACATTTCTAAAAGTTCTATTACTTCAGTTTGATTTCCAAACAATGAAACTTTGTTTGTATTAATCGCTCCCTTTAAATCAATTGAACTTAAATAAAGTGCCGTCCAAGTTTTTGAATCAAGTTTAATAACATAATCAGCCTCTTTATAATGATCAGCCGGAACTGGAACATACTCCGCAATACCACGTCTTATATGAAGCGCAACTGATGTGTTTCCTTTATCGGTAAAGACAAACTCAATCACTTTATCAGAATTCTCACTTTTCTTAGGGTCAATTCTAACTCTGAAATAATTAATAAAGGTCTCTGGCGACTCATTAATCACTTCTACCGATGGTGGCACTAATTTTGGATAACTAGCTTTACCTTCGAGAGTTAAAGCCTCAGTAAGCAAAAATGCTCGTGAAATCGATCCTGTGGTCCTATAAGCCATTTGTCTTAATAATTCTGCTTTTATGTCTCGAATCTCTTTATTTGTTGGCTCTAACAAATAGACATATTGAATCAACTGTGCACCCCAAGCATACTCTTTATTATCCAAGGTATTCTTAGCTTCATTTATAATTTTTTGTTTACCACCCATAAGTTCTACCATTCTTTCAGCCTCGTCTTTTGGACTAATCGCAAATAGTTTGGTTACGTCCCAGTCAAATGAACCAATTACGTATTGATAAATGGCTTCTGGAAAATGAACAATTTCACCATAAGTTTGGGCATTTTCAGGAATTTCTTCCATATGTTTTGGAATGTAAATGGAGTGTCTTAACTCATCTGGTGTCAAACCACCTAGAATACCTCTAAGTGTCTGGTCATAAACTAGTGTCAATTGATCCATATAACCTGTAAGTCTTTTCATTACTTCTTTCTTTCCTGTAATAGTACGCGTATGTGTATTTGCTAAAATTTCAGGCTGTAAATCACGAATAACTTTTAAACCGTCTCTCCAAATAAGTGGATCACGGTACACACCACCTCTAAGGGTATAAACATTGGGTGTGCCAGGCCATAAAAAATTATTCATGACCAAATCTTTTTCTGGAACATAAACAGTTAAATTGAAATCGTCTGAAGTAAATTCAGTGAAAAACTGCAACTTAACACCTAAAACCTCAATGGTTTCACCGTTTTGTACTGTTTTAGTAGCAGGCAGAAAAGCATGAGGCTTCCCTAATTCTAGTTTTCCACTAATAGCCGCATCTTTCCCTTCAGTTGGCACAAAATTATTGAACTGAGTTAGAAGTCTTGAAGTCATTATTGGACCAACTTCTGGGATGGCCGATGGCGAACCACCTCCTTGTAGACTGGACTCTACGGTCTCATTAAGTTTTGGATGCCCAATAACTAAAACATCATCGGGGTTATCTACTAAGGCCCCAGCGCCTAAAACATAATGTGAGTGACTGTAAACAATTACTTTTATTGGCTTATCACTTATGGTTTCAATAGCTTTCCTTATGTGTTCTCCCTCATCTTTTGTGTCTCCGGTATCATATACAATAAGTCCATCATCGCCTTCAATTACAATGGTATTAGCTAAAGAATATCCACCAACACACCACAATCCTTCGGCTAATTTTTCCACAACCGGCTCGGTATACGTAATTTTTGGCAATACAGTTAATGCCTTAGAATTTACAATTGCCCCGTTTGGTGCTTCTACCAATTCTACATTACCACCCATATAAGGTGATTTTTCTTGGGTGTAAGCTTTGTTGCAAACTAGGGTTATAACTACTACTAATCCTACTATTAGGGCATTTAACTTTAGTGTTTTCATTTTTTTTTGGTTTATTAGGATTTGTCTGTTTTTATTTTAAAAAATCGGGTGCTTCAAAACTTGGGTTCGGATACTCATAGAAGCCTTTCCCTGTACTCGCTCCGAGATGCCCTTTATCTATAAACTCAGATTTGAGGATACGAGCGTTTTCCAACTTCACTGGGTCATTCAATTTTTCACCCCAATATGCTTCAATGTTATACATCGTATTGACACCTACAATATCCATAAATCCGAAAGGCCCCATTTTTGCACCTGTGGAAATCATCCAAGTCTTGTCAATAGATTCTGCATCCGATATTTTGTTTTTCCAAAGATCGAAAGCAGCACCTAAAAATGGTACAAGTAGAGAGTTTAGAACGTAACCGTTTTGCTCTTTGTATATAGGAATAGGAACCATCCCTATTGCTTTTGCAAACTCTACCACTTGATCAAAAATCTTCATGTCGGTGCCAGGATGCCCCATAACCTCTCCTACGTTTGCATCCCAGATACCGTTTGCAAAATGAAGTGCAAGAAATTTTTCGGGTCTTCCAGTAAATTCAGCATAGTCGCTTGGGAGTGTAGTTGATGAGTTTGTAGTGAATATTGTTTTTTCCGGAGCCACTTTTGCAAGTTCTGAATAGAATTCTGATTTGATCTTTGGATCTTCCGGTACAGATTCACTCAAAATATCCGCATCTTTAGCAGCTTCTGCTATATCCGTAGTATAATTTAAGCGTGAAAGGGCTGCATTTACTTGTTCTTTTGAAGCATTTCGAGTATTCATGAATAAGTCTGCAAATTGCTGGTGAAATGCTTTACTGTTTTCTAAACCTTTTTCAAAAGCATCATATACAACTACTTCAAACCCACTAAATGCGGTTTGCCATGCTACTTGTGAACCTAATGTTCCTCCTCCTGCTATCATAACTTTCTTTATTTTCATAATTTCTAGGTTTTTTAAGTTTTAAATTTCTCGATTCAAACGTGAATTTTATCGAATTGGAAATTTCATTATATTTGTTTTTATGTATTAACAGTGCAAATGTAGGTTGTGAATTCGACCTCTGTAAGTTATTTACCGTATGTTACGGTAAAACTTACCTTTAAATAATTGTTTATCATGATTTTATGAGTGTAAAAGAAATTGACACTATTTCATATTTAGAAGAGTTAAAACGTGTTTGTGAGAGTAAAGAGTTTCAAACAAAACCAAGAATGAAAAAATTTATTACGTACCTAACAACGGAACTTGTTGAAGGTAGAGGTAATAATATAAAAGGTTATTCTATTGGTGTGGATGTTTTCGAACAACCAAACAATTTTGATCCTGATTTGAATGCGTTAGTAAGAATTAATGCCGGAAGATTAAGAAGATTGCTGAGACTCTATTATTTAGAAGAAGGAGTGAATAACCCTATAAAAATTGAGATTCCAAAAGGTAAGTACATACCTAACTTTATCGAGCAAACCAATACTAAGGAGCCAAAGTTGAAAGACATTGGTAAGCATAACGCTTTAAATATTCATGAAAAACCTACTTTAGCGGTTTTACCATTTAGAAATATATCTAAAAAACAAGATTTAGATTTTCTCTGTTTTGGTCTTTCTCAAGAACTAGCTTCTATTTCTGCTAGGTTTAATGATTTAAGAATTATTGGTTCAGTAAATAGGCCTCAACAGGATATATTGGATCAATCTGCTATTGACAACTATAAGGAACTAGGATTCAATTACCTGATTGACGGTGATGTAGCTGCATTTGGAAATACTATTAATGTTGCTATTCGTTTAATTGATGTTAATGAGAATCATAGAATTTGGGGAGATAACTTTAAGATAAACATGGAAAAAGATGATGTTTTTGATGTTCAAAGTAATATCTCTGCAGAAGTAGCGAAAAAAATAGGTTCTGAGTATGGATTGATTAACAAAAAAAACACCTTACTTCTACTTGAGGGTGAAAATGTTGATTTGAGTGACTACATGCTCATGTTAAAGTATTATTATTATCAAACTCTATTATCTGAAGAGTTATGGGTAGAACTTCTAAATTCTGTTGAGAAAGCTCTTACTAATAGACCAAATTCAGCCATATTATGGGCAATGAAAGCTAATTTATATGGAGATATTTATGCATTTGACATGCCTGGAGAAGAAGAGGCATATAAAAATTTAGGAGAATTTGCCGAAAAAGCATGCTCTCTAAATCCAGATAATATATTCGTGCGTGTAGCGGTTGCCTTTAAATGTTTTATGTATGGAGAAAAAGAAAGATTCTATAACATTTGCGACGAAACCATTTCTAGGATATCTAATAGCTCATTTCGGCTGAGTGCATTTGCCATGTTTTTATGTTTATTTGGTGAATGGGTTAAAGGTAAAGAGTTATTAGATCTGGTTTTTGAAAATAATATTGAAGTGCCAAAATGGTTATATGGAGTTACCTGTCTTTATTATTATCGAGAGGAAGAATATGAATTAGCGCTAAAAGAAGCTAACAACTACCATATTCCCGGATTTTATTGGGGGCCTTTGCTAAGAGCAGCAACCTATGGGCAACTTAACAATACAGAGGCCGCCAAGTCCAACTTTGAAGAATTATTAGAACTGCGACCTGACTTTAAAGAAAAAGGGGCTAAACTGATTGCTAAATATATTAAAGAAGACTCCTTAATTTCACATGTAATAGAAGGGCTAAATAAAGTTGGATTATAAGTTTGTATATAGCCCTTTGTTGGATCGGCCTATCGCGTTAATATCAAATTATATTAGATTGAATGATTCTTTAATACCATCAATAATATTTGCGATGGCGACAGAAGATAAAATTAATCCCATTATTCTACTTATTATACTCGCTCCACCATTTCCAATTAATTTATGAACTTTTGTAGCCAGTAATAATAAAACTAATACAATTGAGAGCACGCCAAGAAGTACAATACTAGATTGAAATTGTTCCCAAACACTATATATTGAGTTTTTTGTCAATAAAACTACTGCAAGCATTGCTCCAGGACTAGCAATTGATGGTATTGCTAATGGAAAAATAGCAGTTTCGGTAGTATTTTTAATAGATTTTATCTCAGATTCAGGTTTACTCTCACCAAAAATCATAGTAAGTGCAAAAAGAAATAGTACAATTCCTCCTGCAATTTGAAAAGCAGAAAGGGGTATATCTATAGCGTCAAGAATTAACTCTCCTATTAAAATAAAAAACAATAATATGATCGCAGAAATAAAAACCGCTTTGAATGCTATTTTTCTCTTATCTTTTTCATTATAATTATTCGTTACTGAAATAAAAACCGGAACTGATCCGATTGGATCTATAACCGCAAAAAAGAAAATAAAAGTCGCAATAAGTTCATTCATTTTTAATCACTAAATTAGTTATTACTTTAATTTTTTTCCTTGCGTCGTGAATGATAATCCCTGCCCCATGGAGGTTGAAATCATTATAGCTTCAAAAAAAGGCTCGTTCGATGAATGGTTCATTTTCCAATCAAATAAAAAATTAGCTCCTGTTCCACCATCTCTATCTAATTCATCTATTACAATTTCAACTGTCTCCATCGGGCCAATATATATTGGTTTATTAATATATGATCTTATTAAATCGCCTTTTGTATTAAAATAATCAACTTTCTCAATAAATACAGAATCAGTTCTGTTTGTATTTCTCATACTGACCGTTGCTACAAGGTCATGCGTTCTATGTTCTGTCCTATTATAAATTTGTGAATAAATTGACAGATACGTTGTTCCTGAAATGAGAGAACCATCTAATTCTCTTGAAAGCACACGTTCTTTCCAATTTTCAGCATCCACCGAGATAACCTCCTTTTTATTTTCACAGGAGATTAATACCATTACAGCTATTAGCAGTTTGATTACTTTTTTCATTTTATATTTTTATTAATCTCATATAAAAATGGTAATAACAAATACCATTAATGATAATATTTAAGAATTTAAAGATAGATGTAATCTTTTATAATTACAGAGGATAATTTAATTTCTTTATTAAGAAAATGATTTTACTTAATAAAAATTGACCAACCTTTCATTTTAAAATTTATTATATCTTTAATTCATAATTGAATATAATAAATATTTTCCCCTACATTTCATATATTAATTCAATAAAAATCAAAAAATAAAATATGAAAGAAAAAGTAGAAATTAAGGAAACTTCCATAAAGCGAATTGGAGGTTATTTGCATAGAGTTGTTCCTATAGCCGATAAAACTGGTGAAATAATAAGTTATGCTCTTAAACCAATTATGCTCGAGTTTAAACCAAGAGATGTATTACAAGTTATTATTGGCTCGGCTTTATTAGCAATTCCGGTTTCGTTAACGGAAGAAGCTTGGGAATTAGGTGAAACATTACGATCTTCTAATGTTGTTATAATCTCCATTTTATCCCTTTCAATGATCTCTCTTTTTGTTTATTTTAATTTCTATAAGGTAACTTTAAAAGGGTATGTAGTTGATTTTATAAAAAGAGTTTTTGGAACATACATAATTTCAATAATAGTAGTTGCATTAATCTTAACAATAATTGAAAAGTGCCCTTGGGGAATAGATAATGCTTTGGCCTTTAAAAGAATAATAATTGTAGCATTCCCTGCTTCAATGAGCGGAACCCTTAGTGATACGCTCAAATAAACCTAATTTACTTTTGTAAAAATTCGAATTGATTTCCCTATAAATATTGTACGATTGAAATCAAAGAAGTATTCAAGTACAAATGTTGATTTTCATTATAACTTATCAATAACCAATGATAAAATTCTTTAGAAAAATTAGACGAAATTTACTTTCCGAAGGAAAAACAAGAAAGTATCTTAAATATGCTATTGGGGAAATAATACTCGTTGTTATTGGTATTTTGATTGCACTTCAGATTAATAATTGGAATGAAAACAGAAAAAGTTCAAAAATTCGGAATAATTACTATGAACAGGTGTTACAAGATTTAGCAAAGGACACTATTTATATTAACAGAAGCATTATAAATATCGACTCGCGTATTTCAAAGTATCAAAATTATTTAGAAAAGTTACCTAAAGCAGAAAATATTAATGATGTCGTACCTCTTATTAGGGCACTAGATTTGACATTTAGATATACTAATTTTAATACAAATACCATAGAATCTTTAATATCTACAGGAGACATTAAGTTAATGCCAGATGAAATTAGGAATGCCCTACTAGATTTGAGAACTACTCAAAACGAAATTATTAAAATTACATCTGGGAATTATAATGTTTATTTAGAGGATAGCCAAAATGCGATTGGTCTTGGACTTGCAAATTTTACTTTAAATGTTAATCCTAAATTATTAAATCAATTAATTAGAGAGCAAGATATTATTTCAGCTATTAATATCACAAATGGAACTTTTACACTAAAAAATTTTACAGAAAAGAACTTATTAAAGGATATGCAAAATTTATTAGAATCCACAAAAGAATTATCAGAATTAATCAGGGAAGAGTTAAAAAAATAACGAAAGCACAACACCGTGTATAATTCATTGCTAGTAAAGGCTTACTTACGAAAATCCTCGCGGATTTTCTATTCGGTTTGTATTTGCTAATTTAGTTGCTGAAACACGCAACGAAA
>NZ_JAVRHV010000029.1:0-371 GCF_031846385.1 Urechidicola vernalis | reverse complement strand
AGTTTGTTCAGTTTCAATAACGCCAATTGCAGTGTCAAGGACTATAATATCAGCTTCATTACCGCTAATATTTCCTGCATTTGTAGCTATACCAGAAATATCTTGGTCACCAGTATTTGTTCCAGAAGTATTCGCAATAATAGCGGCTTGTCCAGGAGTAATTCCTGTTTTAGCCGTATTTAGGGCAATAGCAGCATCTTGTGCAGTTTGTTCTGTTTCAATAGCCCCAATTGCTGTGTCAAGGACTAAAATATCGGCTTCATTACCACTAATATTTCCTGTATTAGTTGCAATATTAGTTGCATTTGTAGCAATTCCAGAAATATCTTGGTCACCAGTATTTGTTCCAGAAGTATTCGCAATAATAGCAG
>NZ_JAVRHV010000028.1:0-612 GCF_031846385.1 Urechidicola vernalis | reverse complement strand
TCACCAGTATTTGTTCCAGAAGTATTTGCAATAATAGCGGCTTGCCCGGGAGTAATTCCTGTTTTAGCCGTATTTAGGGCAATTGCAGCATCTTGTGCAGTTTGTTCAGTTTCAATAACCCCAATTGCTGTGTCAAGGACTATAATATCAGCTTCATTACCGCTAATATTTCCTGCATTTGTAGCGATACCAGAAATATCTTGATCACCAGTATTTGTTCCAGAAGTATTTGCAATAATAGCGGCTTGTCCAGGAGTAATTCCTGTTTTAGCCGTATTTAGAGCAATGGCAGCATCTTGCGTAGTTTGCTCAGTTTCAATAACGCCAATTGCAGTGTCAAGGACTATAATATCAGCTTCATTACCACTAATATTTCCTGCATTTGTAGCGATACCAGAAATATCTTGGTCACCAGTGTTTGTTCCAGAAGTATTCGCAATAATAGCTGCTTGTCCAGGAGTAATTCCTGTTTTAGCCGTATTTAGGGCAATTGCAGCATCTTGCGCAGTTTGTTCAGTTTCAATAACGCCAATTGCAGTGTCAAGGACTATAATATCAGCTTCATTACCACTAATATTTCCTGCATTTGTAGCGATACCAGAAATATCTTGG
>NZ_JAVRHV010000027.1:0-719 GCF_031846385.1 Urechidicola vernalis | reverse complement strand
GGTATCGGCTATGAGTAGTTGCGTGGTTTAGCGATTAACTTTGCAAGTACACACCAAACTGAAAATCCGTGAGGATTTTCAGAAGTAGGCGAGAACAAGCAATTACTTATAGCCATTGTTGTAAGCTGGCTTTTATTATTCATAATATTTTTCCAATGCTCGGTCAAAGTCAATCAAGTCGAGCCATTTTAATTTTTCTAAATCCACAATTTCGTTTGTCCGTTTTTCTCTGTTCAGATATTCTAAATCTCTTGGATGAACCTCAATTAATTTTGCTTTATTTTTTTCCGTTTCCTTAAGTCCGTAATAAATTGATGTTGGGTCAAAATCAAAGAATGCGTATTTTTTCTTTTTCAGATTTATGATAATAAAAGGAAAACCACCTTTCGGATTATTCGGATTGTGGGCAGGTTTTCTACAAACTATACATTCCGATTTTTCAAGGAAATCAAACGTTTTATCGTTTTGGAAATATATCCAAGTTCGGCTTGAATTCAGTTCAAGTTTTGGATTTTCAGAGTTTGAGTAAATTCCGATTAATCCAGCATAAGCTCCCATTCTCCATTCTTCAATATTATAGACTATAATTCCGTATTCATTATTTGGTGATGAAACGAAATAATCTTCGGTCCAACCTTCCGCTTTGTAGTCAATCAGTTTTTCTTTGTTAATATTCCAACTCAAAATTTCGTTCATTTCTGGTTTTTTCAGCTTGCTTA
>NZ_JAVRHV010000026.1:0-729 GCF_031846385.1 Urechidicola vernalis | reverse complement strand
TTCGGATCTGTTCCTTTCATAGAGAAACCTTCTGTAATATTTAAAAGTCCTCCGTCCCCTACATGAGCCCAATTGGCATAGGCATTCCAGTTATTAACAAACTTATATATCCAATAACTTGACAATCTAATTGGACTTGGATTTCCTCCTCCATCTGCATAGGCATAAGGGCTTCCAAAATTTATATTTAATGGATTCGAAGACGTCGATCCGTCTCTCAATGCACTTGAAGGGCTTATTGGTAGATTATTACTACCTACATTAATTGCACTAACCGGCAAAGACCAATAATTATAAGCATAACTATTCTTCGTCCCTTGTTGGTCTCTTTCAATATAACCTGAACTATTTGGCTCTAACATAGATTCGTAATATTGAGCCGACCAATAAGGCTTCTGAATCAACTGTGATTCTCCAACTAAATCAATGACTCCATCCAAACTCAAATAGTGCGTTACCCACAACATGTGGCCTGAATTATTTTCATCCTCTGTTCCTGGCTCCATAATTTCTAACTCTCCTGATTGAACATACAAGCCAAGTGTCGTAATGTCTTTACTTCCTGAAGTTATATCATGATTCGTTCTTACAATATTCCAGTCTATTGGGTCACCATTAATTCCATTACTATTTGGAGCATCCCAAACTGTTGGACGTAACCAAGTATTTACATTACCCCATTCTCCATTCTGAGCAGAATCATATGGCAACGGAGCCGTTTGTTCTAAA
>NZ_JAVRHV010000025.1:0-747 GCF_031846385.1 Urechidicola vernalis | reverse complement strand
AACAGTTCCAACACCTCCATCTGTAAATGATGCCAATGGGAATGAAGTTATTCCAGTTATGACAGAAGGTTTGGATCCTGACTGCGAAGGGCAGAAGATTTACACATTTACGTATACAGATTGTGCACAGAACACAGGAGAATGGTTGTATACTTATTCAATAGATGTTGTTACAGCACCTACGGTTCCAGTAGATGGCGGGTCTACGGTAGAGTGTCTTTCAGATGCAGTAGAGCCGATAGCGCCAGTTGTAACCGATGTTTGTGGAAATGAAATTACTCCAGTTATAACGGAGAATGCAGATCCAGTTTGTGAAGGAGATAAGGTTTACACCTTTACTTATACGGATTGTGCAGGTAATGTTTCGGTATATACTTATACTTATACGATTGATGTTGTGACCTCACCAGTGGTTCCAGCCAATGCTTCTAGTACAGTTGAATGTTTAGTTGATGCAGTTCAGCCAACGGCACCAGTTGTAACGGATGTTTGTGGTAATGGAATTACTCCTGTTATAACAGAGAATGCAGATCCAGTTTGTGAAGGAGATAAGATTTATACGTTTACTTATACCGATTGCGCGAACAATATTTCAGTATATACTTATACTTATACGATTGATGTTTTAACAGCCCCGGTAGTTCCAGCCAATGCTTCTAGTACAGTTGAATGTTTAGTTGATGCAGTTCAGCCAACGGCACCAGTTGTCACGGATGTTTGTGGCAATGGAATTATTCCTGTTATAAC
>NZ_JAVRHV010000024.1:0-876 GCF_031846385.1 Urechidicola vernalis | reverse complement strand
GAGGCTGTCAACTAGAAATCTAAGTACGGGAGTTTATATTGTTAACCTTGAAACCGAACAAGGGTTGATTTCCAAAAAGATATTGATAAATTAGAATTTGTTAAAAATGCTCTTCACTAGTTATTAACAGTTTTGAATTCTTTTTAAGAAGCTATAATACAGCAATATATACAGTTTATTTTTTTGTTTATTAACATGTTTTTTTTGATTTAAGCTTATTTTCCGTATTTTTGCATAATTAACCCCTAGCGCTAAGTTAATATTGAAAAAGAAGAGTCCCCATATCTGGTCATTCATTGACCTGAAAATTAACGCCCATATATTCGGGCTTTTGTTGTTTTTACTACCCAATAACTTAATTTATGCTCAAGATTGTTCTATCTCTGGGGATGATACCGTATGTATTGGTGTAACTGAAACATATAGTTCGGAAGGAGGTTTTTCTGATTTTATTTGGATGGTATCAGGTGGTGGAACTATAAGTTCGGGCATAGGAACTGATACTATTGAAATTGATTGGGGTTTAACTACAGGGGATTTTACAGTATCTGTTTCATCTGCATCAGGAAGTTGTTCAGATTCAATGATAGTTACTATAAGGCAAAAAGAGAATGCACCAAATGTTACCTCACCAGTTACATATTGTGAAAATGCTTTAGCTGTACCTCTGTCTACTAATTCTGGAGGGACATTTAAGTGGTACGATGAATCTTTCAATTTGTTGGTAGGAGCGCCAACTCCAGACACAAGTACGCCAAGAACTACTTCGTATTATGTAAGTAAAGAAGGTAATGGTAATGGATGTGATAGTGATTTGGAGGAAATAGAGGTAATTATAACTGACGACACTGTTGATCCTGTTACACCGACATTATC
>NZ_JAVRHV010000023.1:0-898 GCF_031846385.1 Urechidicola vernalis | reverse complement strand
GTTTCTCTTTCTGTTAATTCTCTGTCCCATACCCTTATTTGCTGACCAATATAATTAAATAAGGTCACCTTCTTAAAGTCTAATTCTGCTGTTTTATGAATATTAATTTTATCATTATCGTTGTCCATAAATATCAGTACACCATCATCAATACGCTCTATTTCATCTAATCGCGATAAACGTGATTGGAATACTAAAGAAAAACGATCTGTATACTCCCCGGCTTCTAAAGCAATCTCAAATGAACTCATGTTTCTTATATCATAAGTCTCTCCATCATTGTAATTATCCTTGATGTAGATTTCAACATCATCAGAAATATTCTCTAAGCCATCAATCATAAACTTTTGTAATCCACCATCATTGGCTTCATCTATCCTTACATATAGTGGAATCTCTCTATCTTTTCTAAACTCACCAAATGCTTGAATTATAAAACGCTCTTCTTCAACATAGAAAAAGGCATCGTTCTTTAATTCATCTAAACTCCATGCGTCATACATCTGATCATAACCGTCCGTAGCGCCTTCCAAAAAGGCTACCAAAACTTGTCTATGAAAACCATCTGGAGATTCAAACCCTAATCGGATTCGTTGTTTTACGCTTACTGCTTCTTTTTCTGATTCTTCTTTCTTTGTAACTCCTTTTATAAAAATGGATTCACTATTCCCTTGCTCTCTTTGAAAATCTCGTTGACTATTTTTAAATACAACCTTTCCTCCTGAATTACTTGAAATTACATAAAACCCTTGTGCTACCGGAACATAACGACCAGGTATACCATAATTTGAATTTCCTGCTCCTCCTGTACTTATTGGAGGTGAGTTTGGATCATCTATTCGTGTCACGGCTGGTAATCCACCTGATTTTTTATAAATAGCATAACCTCCTTGGTATT
>NZ_JAVRHV010000022.1:0-908 GCF_031846385.1 Urechidicola vernalis | reverse complement strand
AACTAAGGTTAATTTACATGATGCACAACGTGTTTGTATAAGAATAGTTGCGGTTTTGTGTGCGAGGATTTTCCGCAGGAAAATCAGACGTAACAAAACTGCAACGACCTTTGTTTAAGCACTAATTTAGCAATTATTTTTATACGGTGTTGTACACCGTTTTTTACTTTTATTATTTATTTGTCAAAACCTTTAAATTCCATTCTTTTAGTTGTCGGACAATGATTTACGATTAAGTCAAATTCTACCACTTTATCTCTTGGTGTTACAAACCATTCTCCAAAACTATATTTTAATAAATAGATATTTTTGAATTCAGTCGGTGTTATTGATAGTTTGGTTTTTTCAGATTCTATTTTTTGAGGAACTGTTCTTAATTCCAATTCTACTGTATTATCAGTTAATTTTTTTAATTCAGAAATTAAGTCAGCATCTGGCTCAATTTGATAATAAAAAATCACAGAGTTTTCAGTTAACTCAAAAGATGTCGTAGTTCCATCACAAGGTTCATAAATTACAAACTCATTATTTATCTTTTTTAAACTAACCCATTGTTTTGGGAAATTCCCATACTCAATTTTTTTAGATTTATGTTTTTTAGCAATCTCATTTATATGATAAGAAACTACATCATTGTCCAATTTGTGTGGTTTCCAATTCGAATATTTTTGATAAAATTCCGAAGTTTTGGTTGTATCGATAAATAACTGATGTTTGGATAAGTCAAGGTTTTTCGGATTATTCCTTTCCAAAATTGTATCTAAATCAATTTTCCAAGCAGGAATTTCAGTCGGCTTATTTTCCGCTTTTTTTGGTTCAGTTTTCTGTTTGCAAGAAAATAGAATTCCCAATATTAATGCTATGTAGATTGTTTTTCTCAAATGGTGTACAACAGACCTGCTAAACGG
>NZ_JAVRHV010000021.1:0-1071 GCF_031846385.1 Urechidicola vernalis | reverse complement strand
TGCCGTTAATGATAATGGTACACCAGATGACCCAACCGATGATGGAATTGATTATACCCCATTTGCAAACTACCATGGATTGGATAGTTTTGAATATGAGATTGAAGATGCAAATGGAGATACTAGCAGAGCAACAGTTTTTGTAGAAGTTATATCGGTAAATGATTTACCATTGGCAGAAGATGATTCTATTACAGTAGATGAGGATAGTAACGATATCCGAATAGATGTATTGTTCAATGATGATTTTGGAGGCGATGGTCCAAACATGGGAAGTATTACCTTACCAGATGGTGCAGTAACAGGTTTAGATGACACAGGACAAGTAACCCCAAGTTCGAATGATGGATTGATAACCGTAGATGACAATGGAACACCGAATGACCCAACAGACGATACTATATTGTATTCTCCTGCACCGGATTATCATGGGCCAGATGAGTTTAATTATGCCATTACCGATAGTAATGGAGATGTTAGTATAGCAACAGTTTATATAACAGTAAATTCAATCAACGACTTGCCTCAGGCAGAGTTAGATTTTGTAGCTTCTTTTGAAGATGCTCCATTGACAACAATCAATGTAACTGCGAATGATGACTTTGGTGGAGATGGACCAAGTGTAACACCTATTACGATAGCAACTGGAACAAGTGTAGAAGGAGGAATAATTTCAGTAAATGATAATGGTACACCAGATGACCCAACCGATGATGGTATTGATTATACTCCGGCCCTAAATTATAATGGAGAAGATAGTTTCGTATATACAATTGTGGATAGCAATGGTGATACCTCGGAAGCTACGGTGGTTATTGTTCTAGAGTCAGTGAATGATTTACCAACTGCAGTTGATGATAGCGCTACAGTTGTTGAAGACAGTGGCTTAACGGTAATTGATGTAACGAATAATGATGATTTTGGAGGCGATGGACCAAGTGTTGGAACGATTACGCTAGGAGTTGGAAAATCATTCAATGGTAATTTGGTAAGTGTCAATGACAACGGAACCCCAGATGATCCAACGGACGATAAGATAGATTATACACCATCGGCAGACTTTAATGGAGC
>NZ_JAVRHV010000020.1:0-1144 GCF_031846385.1 Urechidicola vernalis | reverse complement strand
CGTTGTTGCTGTTAATGATAATGGTACACCAGATGACCCAACCGATGATGGGATTGACTATACACCATTTGCAAACTACCATGGATTGGACAGTTTTGATTATCTGATAGAAGATGTCAATGGAGATCCATCCATAGCCACGGTATTTGTAGAAGTTATTCCAGTAAATGATTTACCATTGGCAGAAGATGATGCTCTTGCAGTTGATGAGGATAGTATGGACATTAGAATTAATGTGTTAGTAAATGATGATTTTGGAGGAGACGGTCCAAATATGGGAGGTATTACCTTACCAGATGGTGCAGTTACAGGTTTAGATGACACAGGACAAGCAACTCCAAGTTCTAATGATGGATTGATTACGGTAGATGATAACGGGACACCTAATGATCCAACAGATGATACGATATTGTATTCGCCTGCCCCAGATTATAATGGTCCAGATGAATTTAATTATGCCATTACGGATAGTAATGGAGATGTAAGTGTAGCAACTGTTTATATTTCGGTAAATTCAATCAACGACTTGCCAGTTGCAGCATTAGATTTTATATCAACTATTGAAGATGCTCCATTGACTACTATTAATGTAACAGTAAATGATGATTTTGGTGGTGATGATCCGAGTACAACACCTATTACGATAGCAACAGGTACAAGTGTAGAAGGAGGAGTAATTGCTGTAAATGACAATGGAACACCAGATGATCCAACAGATGATGGGATTGATTATTCCCCAGCGGCTAATTATTACGGAGATGATAGTTTTGAATATACAATAACGGATAGCGACGGAGACACATCAACTGCACCTGTATATGTATACCTAGACTCTGTGAATGATTTACCAACGGCAGAAGATGACAGCGCTACAGTTGCAGAAGATAGCGGAGTTACGAGTATAGATGTAACAATTAACGATGATTTTGGAGGCGATGGACCAAGTGCTGGGACAATTACTATAGGAGTCGGGAAATCATCCAACGGTAATTTGGTAAGTGTTAATGATAATGGTACACCAGATGACCCAACTGATGATTTGATTGATTACGCGCCGGCAGAAGATTTTTATGGAACAGATAGTTTTGATTATATAATTACTGATAGTGATGGCGATACAAGTTCAGCCACAGTAACGATAACT
>NZ_JAVRHV010000002.1:0-431475 GCF_031846385.1 Urechidicola vernalis | reverse complement strand
GAGTAAATTAAAAATGAAGACTGCTATACTGTAGATAGTTGCAGTTCATAAAAATATTGATTATCTTTGAGCAGTCGTAATGTAAAGACTTTAGAGACTATTGTTGTGGGGACGAGAATATCTATTAAGTTATTACGACTGCTTTTTTAATTAAAAACATTCAAATTATCCCCATATACCTCAAAATTTAAATACTAATTGTATCAACCTCAGTAAATTTTAATAAAATTATTGGCAGTCGCGAATCAAAATTTTTAGAGACTATTGTTGTGGGGACGAGAATATCTATTTTAATTTAATTCCGGCTGCTTTTTTAACATACGGTCACAGCGTTTACGAATTTTTTTATTGTTGTGGGGACGAGATATAGATTCGAGTTGTGACTGTTCATTTTAATCACCGATCATTATTTTAATGTTAGGTGATTTTTTAGTTATTACCTAAATAAACTCCCATTAACTATTTTAATTAAGTTAATGGGAGTTTGAAAACAAATTACTTTGGGGTGCTATTGTTGTGGGGACAACTTAGTTTTTTTATCCTACTTTCTTTTTTATCTTTTTATAAATATGTGTGTGAAATAGTTTCTTCCTTCAGCATCTTGTTTAGTAGAAATGCCAAAGTCTGTAAAGTTTTCATTTTCTATATTCATTCTATGTCCGTCACTATTAATCCAAGCATTTACTACTGCTTTAGCAGATCTATATCCGTAAGCTACGTTTTCTCCTACCTTTTTTGCCGCAACACCTTTAACTAATTTTTGATGCCTGTCACTAAAATTATCATGACTCACAGTACCTACAGAAATCATGTAATCAGTATGGGATATAGCTTCCTTAGAAACTAAATTTATAGTATTTAATGGATTTAATCCAACAGATTTTCTATGTTCGTTAACTAAATTTAATATTTCAAATTCCATTTGTGTATAGGAAAGATTAATATCATTAAATTTTGACGATGTCTCATCTAAAAAGATTCCATCTTCATCTGAAGTACATGAATAAAATGAAAAAGTTAGAGATAGAATAAGTAATAATCTTAAAGTAATTGTTTTCATAATTGTGGGGATTTGTGGGGTTAAGAAAAACATAAAAAAATAAATTCAGCCGTAATTAATTCTTCAACGATATTGCTGTGGGGACAATATCAATGAAGGAAACTACGGCCGATCTATCCATCCTACTAAAATGAATCTTTGTATATTTTTTGAAATTTGGGGTATCGAATTTTTAATAGTTAAAAAACCAACACTTCTTTGAACTATTGACAATGCAATACATTCAATTTTTACAAGTAAAGAATTAATGTTGTTAACGCTAATTACTGTAGTAAAATCTTCACTTTTTTTTGCATAAATAGAATTGACGCATGTCAGCGACAAAAAAGTGTTTGGTTTATATGTAATTAATTTCATCCGTTGTGGGGTTTTTGTGGGGTACAATTGAAATATTACACTACAATAGTATAAAAAATATATGTTTGCACCAAACAAAAACGGAAAAAATTTACCATTTGTTTAAGAAAACGTACCATTTGTTTGATTTTGATACCATTTATTTGAAATTGAAGCCTGCTGAAAAATAGTTAGATTGTCTTCGATTTGTGATTCAAAACAAGAAATTTTGGCTTAAAAATGGACGTTTAATGCTTTTTTAGAAGTCCTGCTCTTTTTAATAACGCATCTGAATTAGGTTCTTTTCCTCTAAATCTCTTGTATAAAGACATTGGGTTTTCAGTTCCGCCTTTTGATAGGATGTTTTCTTTAAAACTTAAAGCGATTTCTTTGTTAAATACCCCATTAGATTTAAAATAATCAAATGCATCCGCATCTAAGACTTCAGCCCACTTGTAAGAATAATACCCTGAAGAGTATCCACCTTGAAAAATATGCGAAAAAGCGGTACTCATACAATTTTTCGAAACTTCTGGATAAAGATTAGTGTTTTTAAAAGCGTTGCTTTCGAATTCTTTAACAGAATTAATAGTAGATGGATCGTTTCCGTGCCATCCCATATCTAATAAACCAAAACTTAATTGTCTTAATGTAGCGATGCCTTCTAAGAAATTTGAAGCCTTTTTGATTTTATCGATTAATTCCATAGGAATAGATTCGCCAGTTTCATAATGTTTTGCAAAAAGATCAAGCGCTTCTTTCTCGTAGCACCAATTTTCTAAAATTTGACTTGGTAATTCAACAAAATCCCAATGTACACTGGTCCCAGATAAACTTGGGTATACAGTATTTGCTAGCATGCCATGCAAAGCATGTCCAAATTCATGGAATAAAGTGGTAACCTCGTTAAAAGTTAAGAGTGAGGGTTTAGAATCGGTTGGTTTCGTGAAATTACAAACAATAGAAATATGGGGTCTAGAATTTTCTCCATTTTTAATCCATTGATCTTTAAATGAAGTCATCCATGCACCATTCCTTTTTCCTGCTCTTGGGAAGAAATCGGCATAGAAAATTGCCACAAAATTACTGGAACTGTCAAACACCTTATATGTCTTCACATCCTTATGGTATGTGTCAATCATTTTGTCTTCTTCGAATTTTAAATCAAAAAGTTTATTGGAAACAGTAAATACTCCGTTAAGTACGTTTTCCAATTTAAAATACGGTTTTAATTGTTCTTCGTCTAAATCGAGTAATTCCTTTTTTAATTTTTCAGAATAATAAGCGCTATCCCATTTTTCCAAAGTTTCAATTTGATCATTGTTTTTTGCAAATTCTGAAAGTTGATCAAATTCATCTTTTGCTGCGGGTGATGCTTTGTCTAATAATTCATTTAAAAACGATGAAACTGTTTCTGGGTTTTGCGCCATGCGTTCCTCTATAACAAAATGAGCATGAGATTTATAACCCAACAAATTAGCCCGTTGATGGCGAAGTTTTACAATTTCTAATACAATGTTTTCATTGTTATTTTCGTTGTTTTGAAACCCTTTAGCCCCAAATGCAATAGCCAATCTTTTCCTTAAAGATCTATTTTCTGAATACGTCATAAAAGGAACATAACTTGGGTAGTCTAGCGTAAATATCCAGCCTTTTTTGTTCTTCTCTTTAGCCGTTAGTTTAGCAGCTTCTTTTGTGCCTTCCGGTAAACCACTAAGTTCTTCTTTGTTTGTAATATGAAGTTCAAAACTATTGGTATCTGCCAATACGTGCTCTCCAAATTTTAAACTTAATTTTGAAAGCCTAGTATCAATAGTCCGTAATTGCGACTTTTCATCTTCATTTAAGTTTGCACCATTTCGCACAAACATTTTGTATTGGTTTGTTAGTAATGTATTCTGCTCGACCGTAAGATTTAAAGTTTCTTTAATTTTGAAAATGGTTGAAACTCTATTAAATAAGGTTTCATTTAATCTAATGTCATTGGCAAACTCTGTTAAAAGAGGAGAAACGATCTGAGCAATTTTCTGAATATCTTCATTTGTTTCTGCTGAATTCAAATTAAAAAACACGCTTGTTATTCTCTTTAGCTGCATACCAGAAAACTCAAGTGCTTCAATGGTATTAGTAAAGGATGGTTCATCTATAGTTTTTGTAATAGCATCAATATCTTCCTTTGCCATAGCAATTCCTTGCTTAATTGCTGGTTCGAAATGCTCTGATTTAATTTTTGAAAATGGAGCGGTTCGAAATGGAGTGTTAAATTCTGAAACTAAAGGATTGTTCATGCGTGATGATTTGAAGTTTGAGTCATGTTAAAATATGACTAATTATAAATGAATTTAAAAAATAGAACTATTTCTTCATTTCTTCTGAAGCCTTATTTACTTTAACTTTAAGACTTTCTTTATAAAAGAGAATTTTATCCAGAACACATTTGTCTTGTGCGCCGATAATTTGAGCAGCTAGAATTCCTGCATTTGTTGCGCCATCTAAAGCGACCGTTGCAACCGGTACACCAGACGGCATTTGTAAAATAGATAAAACAGAATCCCAGCCATCAATAGAGTTTCTAGACTTTACTGGTACGCCAATTACAGGTAAAGGACTCATAGAGGCAACCATACCAGGTAAATGCGCAGCACCACCGGCTCCAGCAATAATTACTGTAATGCCTCGAGTGTGTGCGTTTTTTGCGTAATCCCATAGTTTTTCTGGAGTTCTGTGGGCTGAAACGATATCAACTTCAACTTCAATATCAAAACTATTTAAAATATCAATTGCTCCTTGCATTACTGGAAGATCGGAGTTGCTTCCCATAATAATTCCTACTTTAGCCATGATTATTTGCTTATTACTTTAATTGCATTTTTTACTTGTTCAGCAACACGTCTTGCTTCTTCAATATTTTCATTTACTATGGTCACATGCCCCATTTTTCTGAATGGTCGTGTATGTTTTTTACCATAAATATGCGGAGTTACACCATCAATAGCTAAAATTTTGTCCATGTTTTCATAAACAACTTCACCTTGATAACCTTCAGCACCTACCAAATTTACCATAATTCCAGCAACTTTACTATCCGTATTACCTAATGGTAGATTTAAAATAGCACGGACATGTTGCTCAAATTGACTTGTGTAAGAAGCTTCGATACTATAATGTCCGCTATTATGAGTTCTTGGAGCAACTTCGTTTACTAAGATTTCATCATTTTGAGTTTGAAACATTTCGACCGCTAATAAACCAACAAAATCAAATGCTTTAGCAACATTTAACGCTGTATTCTTTGCCTTCTCGGCGACTTTATCATTAATTCTTGCAGGGCAGATTACATACTCTACTTGATTTGCTTCTGGATGAAATTCCATTTCTACAACGGGATATGTTGCGATATCTCCATTGGGGTTACGAGCAACAATAACAGCTAATTCGTTTTTGAAATTTACTAATTCTTCAGCAATACACTCCGTTTCAGTTAAATTTTCTAAATCTGAAATTGCTCTTACCATTTTAACACCATTTCCATCGTAACCAAACTGGGTAGATTTCCATACAAATGGAATTGTTACTTCATTATTTTCAACACTCGCTTTTAATTCAGCAATGGTATCAAATTTTTTAAAAGCTGATGTTGCAATATTATTGCTTTCATAAAAAGTTTTTTGAACACCTTTGTTTTGGATAATGCGCAAGTCTTTACTTTTAGGGTAAACCGATTTTCCAATTTTTTCTAAGTGTTCAAGGGCATCTACGTTAACATGTTCAATTTCAATTGTAAGGACATCAACTGTTTTTCCAAAATTAACCACAGTATCAAAATCCATTAAATCACCCTGAACAAATTCATCGCAAATTTGTGCACATGGGGCATCAGCAGAATTGTCTAAAATTGACGTATGAATATCGTATTTATGAGTTTCTGTAAGGAGCATTTTTCCAAGTTGACCACCTCCTAAAACTCCCAATTTAAAATCTGAAGAAAAATAATTTATCACCTTATAAAAGTTTCGCACAAAAATAAGGATACGAATTCAAATTTACTTTAAAAATTGCTGATATTTAACACACCGCTTCCTACTAATGAAACTTTAAATTCACATACAGATTCGTTAATTCCTGCAGTCTGAGGAGAACCGTCTAAAATACTGAATTCGGCATCATCACAAGGACAAACAAGTTTAATGTCGTTTTCTACGGTCATTTTCTGAGCACAATTATTTATTGATGGGCATTCTCTGCTAAATGCTTTATAATTGCTACCAAAGTTGTAAATGACCAAACCTTTTGGACCGCCATTCGCATAAGACCAACCTCCTGGAACTTGAATATTTATAAATTCAGGGTTTGCTAAATTAACGGTAACTGGATTAATTATATCGCATCGCTGATTTCCACCATCGCTCTCACAACTCAAAATAAAAATGGTGCAAATTAGTAGGAATACTTTTTTCATTAAATCTTAGGTATGAATCTTTAAAACGGTGGCAATTTACAAATATTTTGTACATTTGTATTAAGTGATAATCAAGATAATGTAATCTCATGCTGTAATGCAGTTTTGAGATTTTTTATTTATAAAATAGTAAGATATGAGTGATGTTTCTTATTACACCCCAGAAGGGTTTCAAAAATTAAAAGAGGAGTTAGAGCATTTAGAAAATGTTGAAAGGCCAAGAGTAACTCAAGAAATTGCAGATGCACGAGATAAAGGTGATTTGAGTGAAAATGCTGAATACCATGCTGCAAAAGAAGAGCAATCTCATTTGGAGTTTAAAATTGCAAAATTGAAAAATGTTTTTTCTAAAGCACGAATTATAGATGAGTCTCAATTGGACACTTCAAAAGTATTGGTTTTATCTAAGGTAAAAATTAAAAATACCACAAACAAGATGGAGTTTGTGTATACCCTTGTTGCCGACTCAGAATCAGATTTGAAAAAGATGAAGATTTCTGTAAATTCGCCAATTGGTAAAGGATTGTTAGGAAAACAGGTTGGCGATATTGCAGAAATTCAAGTGCCGAATGGAATTATGAAATTTGAAATCATGGAAATTTCGAGATAATGGCATCTATATTTACCAAAATAATAAACGGCGAAATTCCTTGTTATAAGGTTGCAGAAAACGATGATTTTATAGCATTTTTAGATGTAAATCCAAATACTCCAGGACATACATTGGTAGTTCCAAAAAGGGAAGTGAATAAATTGTTCGAATTAGATAAAGATACGTACAATGGATTAATGAGCTTTTCTAGAAAAATTGCAATTGCAATGGAAAAGGCTATTAATTGTGAACGAATAGGAATGTCCGTTATTGGATTAGAAGTGCCACATGTGCATGTACACTTAATTCCATTACAATCAATGGCTGATATTCAGTTTCAGAAAAAAGTTTCCTTATCTAAAGATGAATTTGAGCAAGTAGTAAAAGATATTGCATCGAAATTATAACTAAAGAATAGAATTATTAATTTCAATATCGGCGTTTGACCAGGCTTGGTCAAATGCCTTTTTTGTTTTTTTAGCTTCTTCTATTTTTCCTTGCCCTAGTTGGCTGGTATAAAGCCCCATTAAACTCCAACCATTTGCTCGGTAATAGTCTAAATCTTGTAGGTAAATAATTTCTGCTTCATTGTATTTTTTTGCCTTGTTTAAAAAGGCTCCTAATGTTTGACGCGAAGGAATATACCACGCGGCAGGCTCATCGTAAGGCAATTCATCTTCAAAGGCAACTGCATTTTTAAGATGATTAATTCCATTTTCTAAATTCCCTTTGTAAACCTCTATTTCACCTGCTAATATTTCATATGCAACATTCGCAACAGTAGAAGCTCTTTCATCGTCTTCTTCTGTGTTTCTATTTGCAAGCAATTCTAATTCCTCTTTAGCTTCTTTTAAATTATTTTTTCTCAAAAACGCAATTCCTCTAGAGTAATGCCAAATTAACTTTAAATAGGTAAGGTTGTCTCCAGGGTCAGGTGTTGTTAAAATGTCATTCCATTTTCCAAATCTTGTATAGGCTAGTAACGGTGTAGCAGCAAAATTTTGATGAAATTGTGAACCTGATAAACTATTAGCAGGAACTTTTTCTGCTGTTTTTTTTGCCGCCGCAATTGCTTTTATGCTGTTTCCTTGCATGCTTGCTGCTGACCACAAAAAATGAATATTATGAGGGTAATAGCCCAAAGGGTAAAGACCTTGAGAGAAACATTGAGAAATATAACTTTCGTCTGCTAAAATAGCATCTTCATTAACTCTAACGGCGTCATCATAACGTCCCACGCGCATATAAATATGCCCAGGCATATGGACAATATGACCTGCTCCTGGCATTGTGGTTCCTAATTTATCTGCACTTTGAATACCTAAATCAGGTTTTGGTAATTCAACCATATGGATGTAATAATGATGCGCTCCAGGATGATAGTCATCTATTTTTATTGCTTTTTCTAAAGCAGCTTTCGCTTCTGTAATATTAGGAGATGGATTTCCATCATTATCCCAATAATTCCATGGAACAGTATTCATAACAGATGCGGCATATAACGTAAGAATATCAACATCATTTGGAAATTCATTGACAACCTTTTCCATAGCCAACATATATGCCATATTTAATTCTTCCCTGTTTTCAGAATCTTTAGAATATCTAGTACTTAATGCATTAATGAGAAGTTGCTCCTTTTTAGAGGATTTATCTATAAGTTTCAATGCATTTTGAATGGCTTCATAGGCTTTTAAACTTCTTTCTTCGTCAGGTAATTGATCGTTAATATTTGGCCCTAAGGAGTATGCTTGTCCCCAATAAGCCATTGCTAAATTGTTGTCTAAACGGCCGGATTCCATAAAAGATCTATGTGATTCTGCATGGTTAAATGCATACGTAAGTTTTAATCCTTGATTAAAAAATGCTTGTGCTTTTTTATTTTTTGTACTTACTGTATAGTTCAAATCTCCTAAGTCATTAAATAATGGAGCAATAGGTCTTGTGGTATCAACTTCTGTAAGTAAAAAGTTGGTCGAAACACATTTCTTAAAATTTGATGCTGCATAAGTGGAAACTTGCTCCGATGAATTAAGGTTGAAAAATGCTACAATTAAAAATAAGGGAGATACTACCCCAATAATTAAGAAAGTTTTGGATTTCATAATAAGTTGATTTGGTTAGTGTTAAAATCAATGGAGTGTATTCAAAAATACAAAAAAGATCTGATTATTCAGTTCTTCTTAGGTTAATGCAGAAAATTGATCCTTTGTTTATTTCGGATTTTTTCACAAATATTTTACCATCGTGGTATTCTTCCACAATACGTTTAGAGAGAGATAAACCTAATCCCCAACCTCTTTTTTTTGTGGTGAAACCGGGAGTAAATATGCGTTGACGTAAACTCTTTGGGATTCCTTTACCAGTATCAGAAATAAAAATTTGAATTTCTTTGGAAGTATTCTTTATTTCAATGGAAATTGCCCCTTTACCTTTCATGGAGTCAATTGCATTTTTCACCAAATTTTCAATTACCCAACCAAAAAGTTGAAGATTAATAAGTGCAAATAATTCTTCTGATTCCGTAATAAAACTGAAATTAACTTGCTTGGAACTTCTAGATTCTAAATATGCGAAGGCATTTTTAGTAACCTTAACAATATTGTGCTTTTCTAATTCCGGTATCGACCCTATTTTAGAGAATCTTTCGGCAATAACATTTAATCGGATTACGTCTTTTTCAATTTCTGAAACAATGGTTTCATCAGTATTTTCTAATCGCAATAATTCAATCCAACCCAATAAAGAGGACAACGGAGTGCCTATTTGATGTGCGGTTTCCTTAGCCATTCCAGTCCAAAGTTTGTTCTGACTTGCTGTTTTAGAAGATTTAAAATAGAAGAAAATTACAGAGGTAAATAAGACTAATATTAGTATTAGAGTTATAGGGTAATAAGTTAATTTCTGAAGCAATTCAGAATTTTGATAATATATTATACGTTCAATATTGGCATCAAAAGCATGGTAACTATATTTTATTGGTTCATTTTGGTTTTTCATTAACTGCAATTTATCATGCAGTATGTCTCGATCTTTGTTTGTTAAAGAGTCATAACTTGTAAGTTCATCTATACCAACGTTTGCCCAAATAGTAATTTCTCCGTCTTTATCGGTCTCAATCATTGGGTTGGTTGTGTAATTCTCTAAGATGTAAAGTTCTAAGTCAGTATCAACTTCTAAATCGAAATAACCCAAGCGCTCATACGCTTTTGCTAAAATCTCCATTTTTTGACGTTCCTCTGTCTTAAACTTTTGAAAAAAGGTATATGTATTCCATAAAATAAGCGAAACAATTATAAAGGACACGCTAATAGCCGTGCCTCGGAGTAATTGAGATTTGGAGAATGGAGTCATCTACACAAATATAAAATATATCTGCTCATATAACTAAAATATCAATTTGATATTATGTTTGTTAGGCTTTCTTTATTTTTGGAGTATGATTTCAGTAAAACCAAAAGATTTATCAACGAAACAATTGCATGGCTACTTGTTAGGGGCAGTAACTCCAAGGCCCATTGCTTTTGCAAGCACAATAGATAAGGATGGTAACCCAAATTTATCTCCGTTTAGTTTTTTTAATGTGTTTAGTGCAAAGCCTCCTATTTTAGTTTTTTCTCCGGCAAGGAGAGTTCGTGACAATACGATTAAACACACCTTGATTAATGCCAAAGAAACAAAAGAGGTTGTCATAAATATTGTAAATCACAAAATTGTTCAACAAATGTCGTTGTCTAGTACAGAATATCCCGATGGTGTGAATGAATTTGATAAATCTGGACTGACAATGTTGCAATCTGATGTAGTGAAGCCTTTTAGAGTCAAAGAATCACCTGTTCAAATTGAATGTAAAATAAACGAGATTGTAGAATTAGGAAATGAAGGAGGTGCTGGAAATCTGATTATTTGTGAAGTTGTTAAATTGCATATTGATGAAACTATTTTAGATGAAAATGGTGCTATTGATCAATTTAAAATAGATACTGTGGCTCGTATGGGAGGTAACTGGTACACAAGGGCAAACCAAGGGATGTTCGAAATTGCTAAACCATTAACTACGTTAGGAGTAGGGGTTGATGCTATTCCCGCAACGATAAGAAATAGCAAAGTTTTAACTGGAAATGATTTAGGAATGTTGGGTAACGTAGAGTGTCTTCCAAATGAACAAAATGTTGATAAGTTTGCTCAAGAACATCCAGAATTTATAGGTGTAGAAATTGTTAAAAAACATACATTTGCACAAGAGTATATAAAAAATAACGATGTTGAAAGTGCTTGGAAAGTACTTTTAATGAACTAATAAATTAAGAATGGAAGTAACAGGAAAAATCAAGTTGATTAATGAAACGCAAACTTTTGGAGCGAGCGGATTTAGAAAGAGAGAATTAGTAATTACGACAAATGAGCAATATCCTCAAATGTTAATGATTGAGTTTGTGCAAGATAAATGTGATTTGTTAAATTCATATCAAGTTGGGCAAGATGTTAAAGTTGCAATTAATTTAAGAGGTCGTGAGTGGATCAATCCAGAAGGAGTTGCAAAGTATTTTAATTCTATTCAAGGATGGAGAATTGAAAACTTACAAGCTGCGGCGCCAAGTAATGAAATGCCTCCAATGGAAGAGATTCAAGCATCAGATTTATCTAGCAATGAGCCAGATGATTTACCGTTCTAGTTAGAATAGAGTTTATAATAAAAAAGGCGCACCATTTTGGTGCGCCTTTTTTTATTTTCTTTTGGTAAAAGGAATGAGCATAGCGGTTTTCTTTTGATAATCTTTATACTGATTTCCGAACTCTTTTATTAAATCTCGCTCTTCAAATAAAGTTCCGATAAAAAAATACGAGGTCAGCCCGATCGCAAATGTTAAATGTGTCATAGTCATTGTTGGAGTTGCCCAAAGACCTAAAATTCCACCAAAATAAAGAGGATGTCTTACATATTTATAGAAAGAAAATACCTTAAAATTTAATGGGGTATATGGCTTCTTTTTCAATTCTAAATACGTTTGTCTAAGTCCAAATAAATCAAAATGATTGATTAAGAATGAACTTATAAATAGAATTGCCCATCCCGTAAAAAATAAAATATACAGAGAGTAATTCAATGCTGGTATATGTGATACATCCCAAATTAAACCACCAAGTGGAGCCCACTCTTTCACAAGTAAAATTAACAACAAGCCGGATATAAGAACAAAGGTACTTCGTTCTATAGGTCTTGGGAATACTTTTGCAAATGAATCTTTAAACGTTTTTCTTGCCATAATGCTATGTTGTAGTCCAAATAAGGCAACCAATCCAAAATTTTTAAGCAAGGCATAGATAAAGGGTAATTCGGCAGGGCGATCAATTGAAATTTCAGGAATTAAATTACTAACCGATAAGATCCAGTAAAGTAACGAGGTAAATCCTATTAAATAAGAAATAATTGAGTAAGTAAACATTAATACTTTTTTCATGACTACAAGTTTTAAATTTTTTTGTCAAAATTATAGCCAATTCTAAGTTTAAGATTTTTGAAAAAGTTCAAATAGTTTTGAAAAAAGTTCAGAGAAACATTTTACAAGTTGTAATGGGCCTTTCGGAATTGATTTGGAGGAAGTTGAAACTTTTCTTTGAACGAGTTGTTGAAATGAGATGTGTTCTTAAAGCCTGCCTCAAAGCAAATATCATTGATGTTTAATTCAGGATTTTGAAGTAACGATTTCGCGTAGTTTAAACGTTTGTTTACAATCCATTTATGAGGTGTTTCGTTAAAAGACTGTTTAAAATCTCTTTTGAATGACGATAAACTTCTTCCGCTTAATCGCGCATATTCATTTAAACTTAAGTCGCAATGAAAATTTTGAAGCATGATTTCATTTAAACTAGATTTAAAAGAATTTTGTAGTGAATGAAAATGATTTACGAGTTCATTATTGGCAGGATTCAAAATGATGGTGTATAAAAGTTCTTTAAACTTCATTTCGACCAATTCTCGAGGGATCTCTTCTCCTTTTTGTAAATAGTTAAAAATAGTCAAGAATAATGATTTCAACGAGGGGTCAGGGTCGACAGAAAAGATTTGTTTATCGGCAGGATATGTCAAATTAGTTTTTTTGTAACCCACTTGCTGCTTTATAAAATTTCGGATAAAGTCATCTGTTATAAAAAACAATAGGACACAATAATCTACATCAAAATATTGCTTTGTGTTATAAACACCCTTTTTTAGAAATAGAACATCACCCTGTTCAATGGTTTTAAACTCGTTTAATGATGTCCAATCTTTCTTTCCGCTAATTACATAGGTTAAAAAGTTGTTGTCTGTCCAAAGTTTAAATTGTTCAACCTCTAGAGGGCATTTGTATTCTACAAACATAAAATCGTTTCCAACTAGTTTGTTGTATTTAGGGTTGTCTATAAAAAATTGAAAAACATCTAATGCCATTCTTACAAATTTAAGAAAAGTGAATTGTAAAATTGAGTTATTTTTGTTGAATGCATTTTTTATCAGAAAAATTAGAATTTCCACCCGTTAATCAAACAAATGAATATGGCATGCTTGCCATTGGTGGTGATTTATCTAAAGAACGTTTGCAATTAGCTTATAAAAATGGGGTTTTTCCATGGTTTTCTGATGGAGAACCTATTGTTTGGTATTGCCCGCAAGATCGAATGGTTTTGTTTCCAGAGGAGTTTAAAGTATCAAAAAGCATGCGACAGGTTATAAGAAAAAACGAATTTGTTGTAACAGAAAACCAGGCTTTTAGAGAGGTGATTTATAATTGTAAGAATATTAATCGCAAAGAAGAATTTGGGACTTGGATTACAGATGAAATGCAAGAGGCCTATATCCAATTACATAAAATAGGTGTTGCTAAATCTGTAGAGGTTTGGAAAAATAAAGAATTAGTAGGTGGTCTATACGGAGTAGAAGTAGGTAATGTGTTTTGCGGAGAGAGCATGTTCAGCAAAGTAAGCAACGCTTCAAAGGTTGCTTTGCACCACTTGATTAATGAACGGAGCGAGACCAACCCAAAACAGTCAAAATATCAACTAATCGATTGTCAAATTTACAACAGTCATTTAGCTAGTTTAGGAGCAAGAGAAATTTCTAGGGATGAATTTTTAAAAATCCTAAAAGGGTAGGTTCGTAATTTAGAAGCATAAAAAAAGCCCGTCTAATAGACAGGCTTTTACTACAAATATGTTGATAGTAATTTATTAGATTACTTTTACATTCACTGCATTTAATCCTTTTTGGCTTTCTTCTAAGTCATAACTCACTTTATCGCCTTCGTTGATTTCGTCAACTAAATTGCTCACATGTACAAATACATCTTTTTCTCCTCCTTCTGGAGTGATAAATCCGAACCCTTTAGTGTCGTTAAAAAATTTTACTGTTCCGTTACTCATAATATTATATTTTTATAAGCGGCAAAATTAACCTTTTAATTTGAATTCTGCTAATAAAATTGTTTATTTTGAATTTCAATTGGTTACGAGCGTTTTTTTATGAATTACTTCTATGCTGATTTATGTATAAAATGACTTATAGATTTGAATTTTAAAAATGAATAATTGTTAATTATACTTTATGAATATGAAGAAGTTCATTTTTTACAAACAACCTTCAAATAGAATTTTTATCTTTGGAAACTTAAATTTAATTGAAAGTTTTTAGCATTTCATTCTATGGCAAAAGGTCATAGAAATCCTCAAAACGACAAATACATTTTAATTAATGGATATTCAAGGAGCACAATTAGAAGTAGATAATTGGATCAAGGAACATGGAGTTCGTTATTTTAACGAATTGACAAACATGGCACAATTAACCGAAGAAGTTGGTGAAGTTGCTAGAATCATAGCAAGAAGGTATGGAGAGCAAAGCGAAAAAGAATCTGATAAGAATAAGGATTTAGGAGAAGAATTAGCGGATGTACTATTTGTGGTTCTGTGTTTAGCGAATCAAACAGGTGTTAATTTACAGGATGCTTTTGATAAAAAATTAGATTTGAAAACTAAAAGAGATCATGATCGCCATCATAATAACGAGAAACTAAAATAAATGAATAGATTTAAAAACACCTCTTTTTTAAAATTAGCACTCCGTTTTTTTATAGTATTTTTTATCCTAGTTGGATTTATGAGAGTATTTATGGGGATTTTTAAGTTTGATGGATTTCAAGGCATGAAAACCGAGCTATTTGAAGATGGAAAATGGATGCTGTTTTTACAATTGCAAGTAGGACTATCTTTAGTTTATGGATTGTTTATGGCGGGTTATTATAAATATATAAAGAAGTAAGAAGTGAATTTAAAATTAGAACACTATTCAAAACCCTTGAACGGGAACATTCAAATTACAGGATCTAAAAGTGAATCGAATCGCTTATTAATTCTGAAACAATTTTTTTCAAATCTTACTATAGAAAACCTTGGTAATTCTGATGATGCCAATTATATGCAAAAAGCATTGGCTTCAGAGGAAGAGGTTGTAGATATTAGTCATGCAGGTACCGCCATGCGTTTTTTAACGGCTTATTTTGCGGTTGCAGATGGCAGAGAAACAGTGCTGACAGGTTCTAAACGAATGAAAGAAAGACCAATAAAAATATTGGTAGATGCATTGCGTTCTTTAGGTGCGAACATTTCATATGAATTAAACGAAGGTTACCCTCCAATTCGAATTCAAGGGAATAAACTTTCAGGAGGTAAAGTAGTTATTGATGGAGGCGTAAGTAGTCAATATGTTTCTGCATTGCTTTTAATTGCTCCAAGTTTAGAGAATGGATTAGAATTAAAATTTGAAGGAAAAATTACATCGGTACCATATATAAAAATGACTTTAGGTTTGTTAGCTTCAATTGGTGTAAAAGTTAAATGGACGGATTCAACCATTTTTGTTCAACCTCAAAAAGAGATTGAAGATACCACAGCAATTGTTGAATCTGATTGGAGTTCTGCATCTTATTATTATAGTTTGGTGGCTCTAAGTGAAGAGGCTACTATTACCATTAGTTCTTATAAAGAGCATAGTTTACAAGGAGATTCTTCATTAATTCAGTTTTATAAAGAATTGGGAGTGACTTCAACATTTAATGAAACATCACTTACATTAAAAAAAGAACTACCGTGTAAAAATCACATAGAATTCGACTTAGTGAGTGCACCAGATATTGCACAAACCATTGCGGTTACTTGTTTTGGATTGGGCATTTCTTGTGATTTAACAGGCTTACACACTTTAAAGATTAAAGAAACGGATCGATTAGAGGCACTAAAAAGTGAATTGACAAAGTTAGGCGCAGATATCTCGGTTACAAATAAGAGTTTACATTTAAAAGCTTCAACTGGCATAAACAAAGATGTGCTAATTAAAACTTTTGACGATCATAGGATGGCTATGGCATTTGCACCTTTATTGCTAAAGACTTCTTTAGAAATTGAAGATGCCAATGTGGTCTCTAAATCCTATCCAGATTTTTGGAAGGATATAGAAAGTTTAACAAAATAAAACTTTTCACCCCAAACACTTGACAACCCCTATATCGATGTTGTATATTTGCAACCGTTTTAAATTTTAGAAGTTTTTATGAAGTTATCAAAGTTCAATTTCGAATTACCAGAAGAATTATTAGCTGAGTATCCTGCAGAGCACAGAGATGAGTCTAGACTAATGGTCTTAAATAGAAAAGAACAAACTATTGAACACAAGCAGTTCAAAGATTTGATCAATTATTTTGATGAAGGAGATTTAATGGTCTTGAATGATACGAAAGTATTCCCTGCAAGATTATATGGTGAAAAAGAAAAAACGGGTGCTAGAATTGAAGTTTTCTTGTTGAGAGAACTAAACGAAGAGCAACGTTTATGGGATGTTTTAGTAGATCCTGCAAGGAAAATTAGAATTGGAAATAAGTTGTTTTTTGGAGATGATGAAAGTTTAGTTGCTGAAGTAATCGACAATACAACATCAAGAGGAAGAACTTTACGTTTCTTATTTGACGGATCTTATGAAGAATTTAGACAGCGATTAAAAGAGCAAGGAGAAACGCCATTGCCAAAATATATTAAAAGAGAGGCAGAGCCAGAAGATAAAGAGCGCTACCAAACAATTTATGCAAAGAATGAAGGGTCTGTTGCAGCGCCAACTGCTGGATTACACTTTTCTAAGCATTTATTGAAGCGTTTGGAAATAAAAGGTGTTGATTTTGCGAATGTTACTTTACATGTTGGCTTAGGAACATTTAATCCTGTTGAGGTTGAAGATTTATCAAAGCATAAAATGGATTCAGAGAAAATCTTTATTCCCGAATTAGCCACTAAAATGGTGAATAGTGCTTTGGAGAAAAAACGTAGAATTTGTGCAGTTGGAACAACAGCAATGAGAACTTTAGAAAGTTCGGTTTCTACAAATGGAAAATTAAATGAATTTGAAGGATGGACAAATAAATTTATTTTTCCTCCTTATGATTTTGGTATCGCTAATTGTATGATTACAAATTTCCATATGCCTAAGTCTACATTAATGATGATGACTTCTGCTTTTGCAGGGCATGATTTCTTAAAAGAAGCATATGAAGAGGCTGTTAAAGAGAAATACCGTTTCTATTCTTATGGAGATGCGATGTTGATTTTATAGTCATTTATAGAAATAAATTATTGAAAACTGGTGTAATACATTGCACCAGTTTTTTTATGTTAAATTTACAACCTACTAAATATTCGATTTGACAAAGAAGAAAGACATACGTGCATTATCTAAAGACCAACTTAGAGATTTTTTTGTAGAAAATGGCGATAAAGCCTTTAGAGGAAATCAAGTTTATGAGTGGTTATGGCATAAAGTAGCACATTCTTTTGATGATATGACTAATATCTCAAAAGCAACACGTCAAATGCTTGAAGATAACTTTGTAATTAATCATATACGCGTTGATGAAATGCAACGAAGTAATGATGGTACCATAAAAAATGCTGTTAAGTTACATGATGGACTTATGGTTGAATCGGTTTTGATTCCAACAGCAACCAGAACTACTGCGTGTGTCTCGAGTCAAGTAGGCTGTAGTTTAGATTGTAAATTTTGTGCAACTGCCCGTTTAAAAAGAATGCGAAATTTAAACCCTGATGAAATCTACGATCAAGTTGCTGCTATAAATCAAGAGAGTTTATTGTATCACAATAGAAAGTTGACAAATATTGTTTTTATGGGGATGGGTGAGCCATTGATGAACTATAATAACGTGTTAAAGTCAATTGATAAAATTACTTCTCCTGAAGGATTAGGGATGTCTCCAAAGCGAATAACGGTTTCAACTTCAGGTATCCCAAAGATGATTAAGAAAATGGCGGATGACGAGGTGAAATTTAATTTGGCGGTTTCTTTACATTCAGCAATTG
Organism: Urechidicola vernalis; assembly: GCF_031846385.1. NCBI lineage: Bacteria > Pseudomonadati > Bacteroidota > Flavobacteriia > Flavobacteriales > Flavobacteriaceae > Urechidicola > Urechidicola vernalis. The sequence goes on along the minus strand of NZ_JAVRHV010000002.1, from coordinate 413,634 downwards.
ATGAAGTCAGAACGAAAATTATGCCATTTAATGATAGATTTCCTTTAGAAGATTTACGTGAATCATTAAAGTATTGGTATGAGAAAACTGAAAGAATGATAACTTATGAGTACATTGTTTGGGCAGGAATTAACGATACAAGAGCCGATATCGATGCTTTGGTAAAATATTGTAGTTATGTGCCTTGTAAAGTAAATCTCATAGAATACAATCCAATTGATGATGGTGAATTTCAACAAGCATCAACTCGTGCAATAGATGATTATGTTGCAGTTTTAGAAATGAATGATGTTGTTGTGAATGTGCGTAGAAGTAGAGGAAAAGATATAGATGCTGCTTGTGGTCAATTGGCAAATAAATCTTCTTAAATAACTACTTCTTTGTCAATGGAACTTTTCTTATTTTTGAATCTTCAATGAAAGTCGTAGAACAAATTAAACAACCCATTTTATCTGAAATGGAACTCTTTGAAGAGAAATTCAAAGAGTCTATGGCTTCAAAGGTTCCCCTTCTCAATAGAATTACACATTATATAGTCCGTCGTAAGGGAAAACAAATGCGTCCTATGTTTGTTTTTTTAGTTGCTAAAATGGTTTCTGACGGAAAGTTTAATGAGCGAACATATCGTGGTGCTTCGGTTATAGAATTAATTCATACAGCCACATTGGTGCATGATGATGTTGTAGATGACTCTAATAGACGTCGAGGATTCTTTTCTTTAAATGCTTTATGGAAAAATAAAATTGCTGTTTTAGTTGGAGACTTCTTATTATCTAAGGGCTTATTACTTTCTATTGATAATGATGATTTTGATTTGTTGAAATTAATCTCAGTTGCCGTTCGTGAAATGAGTGAAGGAGAATTGCTACAAATTGAAAAGGCTCGAAAATTAGATATTACCGAAGAGGTGTATTACGAGATTATTAGACAGAAAACAGCGACATTAATTGCTGCTTGTTGTGGTATAGGAGCAGCTTCAGTTGGAGCAGATGAAGAAGAGATCCAAAAGATGCGAAAGTTCGGAGAATTGATTGGAATTGCGTTCCAAATTAAAGATGACTTATTTGATTATACCGATGCCAAAATTGGTAAGCCTACAGGTATCGATATCAAAGAACAGAAAATGACTTTGCCGCTTATTTATGCTTTGAATAACTGCGAATCTAAAGAACGCAAATGGTTAATTAACTCGGTTAAAAAACACAATAAAGATAAAAAACGTGTAAAAGAAGTTATTGCTTTTGTAAAAGAAAAAGGCGGAATAGAATATACTACTCAAAAAATGTTGGCATACCAACAAGAGGCTTTAGAAATTTTAAATAGCTACCCAGAATCGGAGTATAAAACATCATTGCATACCATGGTGAATTATGTAATCGAACGAAAAATTTAAGTTTTGATGAATAAATTTCTTGTACTTTGTTTTCTACTTTTAGTTTCGTGTAAATCATATCAAATTGACGCAGATAGTTTGCAATCGCAATTACAGAAAACTACTCCTGTAATTGATTCATTAAGTGAAGGAAGGGATATCACTTTTTTTAAAGGCGAGAACTTAGAAGAATTAATAGTATTAAATGGTAATGGGGAAAAAGTAGTACTCAAAACCGATACGCCTATAGTTTTAAAGGTAACAAGAAAAGATGGATTTAAATTTAGATATTACTTGAATTCGATGTCTTTATTTGAGAATGAATTTAAAGGTATGGGGCCAACTTATTTGGTTGGAGGGATGATACATAAAGTAAAGGTCGATAGTATTGCTTCAATAAAAGTAAAGCCTTAACCTTATCATATTTTCTTATCTTGCAATAATCCAATAGAAATCTCTTCTAGATTTTTAACAATTACATTATGAAGAAACTTTTCATTTTTCTGGTTGCTTTTAATCTCTATTCTTGTTCAAGCAAAATAGAACCTAGCCAAGAACTTCTAAATTTTAATAAGATTGTGGATCTTAGTCACGATTATTCTAGCGAAACTTTATATTGGGTTACAGCGAAGGAGTTTAAATTAGATACGGTTTTTGCGGGGACTACTGATAAAGGATTTTACTATACAGCCAATAATTTTGAAACAGCTGAGCATGGAGGAACACATATAGATGCCCCTATTCATTTTGCAGAAAACACCATGTCTGTCGATGAATTGCCTCTTCAAAAATTAGTGGGTTCAGCAATTAAGATTGATGTTACTGCAAATGCAAAAGGCGATTCTGATTATTTAATTAATATTGATGATTTTAAGACTTGGGAAAAGAAGCAAGGAATGCAAATCCCTGACGGCAGTATTGTGTTGTTAGAAACTGGTTTCTCAAAGTTCTACCCTGATGCTCAGAAATATTTGGGTACAACTGCCAGAGGAGAAGATGCAGTAAAAGAATTGCATTTTCCAGGTTTAGATCCTGAGGCGGCTGCGTGGCTAGTAAAGAACAGAAACATCAATGCAATAGGGTTGGATACACCTAGTATCGATTATGGGCAATCAACCTTTTTTAAAAGTCATGTAATTTTATTGTCAAAAAATATTCCGGCTTTTGAAAATTTAACAAATTTAAATCAACTGCCTCCTTATGGATTTAATGTAGTTGCCTTGCCTATGAAAATTAAAGGAGGAAGTGGTGCCCCTTTAAGAATTATTGCTTTGTTAAATTAATTGCTCGTAACAATACTCAATTGTAATAGTTCTTCCAGAAATTCACGTTTATTAGAAAGCCTTGGAATTTTGTGTTGCCCGCCTAGTTTGCCTTTCATTTTTAACCAATCATAAAAAAGACCCTGTCTTGCTTGGTGTACTTTTGGCATTGATAATGTTAGATTGTTATAGCGTTTTGCTTCGTAGTCAGAATTAATAGCTTTTAAAGCATTGTCTAATAATTCTGTAAATAGATTTAAATTTTTAGGAACTTTGCTAAATTCAATAATCCATTCATGTGAACCGTTTTCTTTTCCATTCATAAAAATAGGAGCAACCGTGTAATCGGAAATTGTCGCATTCGTTTTTTTAGAAGCTTGTTTTAATGCTTCTTCGGCGTTTTCTATAATCAGTTCTTCTCCAAAAACATTGATAAAGTGTTTGGTTCTTCCCGTAATTTTAATTCTATATGGGTTTAATGAGGTAAACTTAACAGTATCACCAATTAAATAGCGCCAAAGCCCTCCATTGGTTGTAATTACAACAGCATAGTTTGTATTTTTCTTTACTTTAGATAAGGGTATTGCAATAGAATTTTCACCATCATAAGAACTCATAGGAATAAATTCATAGAATATTCCATAATCTAACATTAGCAATAATTCATCTGAATTGTTTTGATCTTGTATTCCAAAAAAGCCTTCTGAGGCATTGTATGTTTCATAATATCTAAAGTCTTTTTTCGGAATCAATTTTTTATACTGTTCACGATATGGGTTAAAATTAACCCCTCCGTGAAAGTAGACTTCTAAATTGGGCCAAACTTCTAAAATATTGTCTTTTCCGGTTACATCTAAAACCCTATTTAAAAGTACAAGCATCCAACTAGGAACTCCAACTAAACTCGTAATATTTTCATTTATAGTTTCCGAAATTATGGCATCCATTTTTGTCTCCCATTCACCCATTAAAGCAGTTTCTTGTTTTGGAGCGGAACTAAAATCAGCCCAAAACGGCATGTTTTCAATTATAATTGCAGATAAATCGCCGAAATAGGTGTTGTTATCCTCATAAATTGCAGAACTACCTCCTAAACGCAATCCTTTACCAGTAAATAATTGAGTATCTGGATTGTTGTTAATGTACAAGCACAGCATGTCCTTTCCTGCCTTCATATGGCAGTTCTCTATAGCTTCATCACTAACAGGGATAAATTTACTCTTGGCGTTGGTTGTACCACTACTTTTTGCAAACCATTTAATAGTTGTTGGCCAAAATATATTTTGTTCTCCAGATCTATTTCGTTCTATATATTGTGCAATGGATTCGTATTTTTGAATAGGCATTCTCGCTGCAAAATCTTCATAAGATTGAAGCGACTTAAAATTGTAAGTGAGCCCAAAAACGGTGTTTTCAGATTTCTTAATTAAGCGCATCAATAACTCTTCTTGAACGTCATTAGGGTATTTTAAAAACAATTCAATTTGATGAATCCTCTTTTTTAAAAACCACGAAATTATCGAATTTACTATTGGTATTGGCATCGTTAATTGAGTATCTTTATCGAGTTAAAAATACAAATTCAAAATGACCTATCAAGGAGTACTTAAAAAAATGATGACATCTAATAATGATGTTGTACAATATTATTTAGACATGGAGGCTGATTTTTTAAATATGAATCAGTTAATAAATAAGGAAATAACACTGTCATTTGTAAAGTATGAATGTTTGAATTGTGGGTTAGAAAAGCAGATATATCGTCAAGGTTTTTGTCAATCATGTTTTTTTGAGACCCCTAGGGCAGGAGATTGGATTATGCGTCCAGAATTGAGTAAGGCACATTTAGGTGTTGAGGATAGGGATTTAGAATTTGAAAAAGAAATGCAATTAAAGCCACATATAGTGTATTTAGCAAATTCTAGCAACGTAAAAGTAGGGGTTACTAGAAAAGCACAAGTACCAACACGATGGATTGATCAAGGTGCGCATGAAGCAATTGAAATTTTGGAGGCGCCTAATAGATATTTAGCAGGGATTACTGAAGTAGCACTAAAAGAGCATGTTGCCGACAAAACGAATTGGAGAAAGATGCTAACTAATGACAATGAGGATGCTGATTTGGTCGCAGTAAAAGAACAATTATCTCAATACATTCCTGATGAGGCCAAAGAATATTATCTTAAAGCAAACTCCGAAGAGATTCACATAAATTTTCCGGTAGAAAAATACCCAGAAAAAGTGAAGAGTTTAAATTTGATTAAAACACCAACATATAGTGGAGTGCTGAAAGGGATTAAAGCACAGTATTTAATATTTGAAGACAATACCGTTTTTAATGTACGGGCTAATGAAGGGTTAGTTGTTTCTATTGAAGTTTAATTTCTTCACCAATTTTTAATCCGAACTCTTTTCTGAACATATATACAAGTATATAAAGAATTGGTGTATCCAAAGCGGCGATAATTACTTTAAATAGAAAGCCACTGAGTAATAAACCTCCAAACATCTCCCATGGCAAAACTTCAAAAATACATAGGAGTCCAACAACAGTAAAGGTGTCTATGAACTGAGATGTAAATGTGGAAAAATTGTTTCGTAACCATAAGTGTTTACCTTGTGTTTTTGCCTTCCAATAGTGAAAAATTCGAATATCAATAAATTGAGCAAAAAGGTATGCAATCATAGAAGCAAACACTCCAAGAGGTGACAGACCAAAGACTTTTGTAAATGTGATATCATCAACTGGAGAATTCGGAATTGCAGGAGCAATATTAGCAACATAAATAATTCCCATAGAAAAAACAGATGCGGCAATTCCGGCTACAACTACCTGATAGGCTTTCTTTTTTCCATAAATCTCAGAAATTATATCGGTGACTAAAAAAGTGATAGGGTAAGGAAGTATACCTACAGATATTTCAAAGCGAAAAAGTCCAAACGGATTCCAATAAAAAAATTTTTGAAAAATTAGGTTTGAGGCTACCAGAGCAGCAATAAACATTCCTGCAAGAATGAGATAAATTTTAAATGCTAAAGCCTTTTTTTGGGTTGTCATGAGAGTTTGTTGAAACACGAAGATAGAAAAATAAAAAAGATTGCTTTGTCAGGTCGAGTTTGATCCTGTGGATAAAGTATCGAGAGCTAAAAGCAATATTGTTAAAATAGATTCTCGATACAATTTTCAATTTGTAATCAAATATAAAATCACTTGAATTTACAATTATTTGTCATTCTGAGCGAAGCGAAGAATCTAATTTCTTAATTTTGCACTTTAATTTTTGAATAAAACATTTAATATGAAAACATATATTTTTCCTGGACAAGGAGCGCAATTTTCAGGTATGGGGTTGGATTTGTATGAAAACTCACCCGTTGCTAAAGAGTTGTTTGATAAGGCGAATGAAATTTTAGGTTTCGAAATTACCAAAATAATGTTTGAAGGAACGGCTGAAGAGTTAAAACAAACAAAGGTAACACAGCCTGCTATTTTTTTACATTCAGTAATTATGTCAAAGGTAATGGGAGATTCATTTAAACCAGAAATGGTAGCGGGACATTCTTTAGGAGAATTATCTGCCTTGGTTGCAAATGGTGTATTGTCTTTTGAAGATGGATTGATATTAGTTTCTAAAAGGGCTATGGCCATGCAAAAAGCATGTGAAGCACAAGAATCTACTATGGCAGCAGTTTTAGGATTAGATGATAATGTTGTTGAGGAAGGATGTGCTGAGGTTAATGGTGTAGTAGTTGCAGCAAATTACAATTGCCCGGGTCAATTGGTAATTTCAGGAGAAATAGAGGCTATAAATAAAGCATGTGAAGTTTTAACCGAAAAAGGAGCGAGACGAGCATTAGTCTTGCCTGTTGGAGGCGCATTTCACTCACCGTTAATGGAACCAGCAAGAGAAGAACTTGCAGCGGCAATTGAAGCTACGAACTTTAATGAACCAACTTGCCCAGTTTATCAAAATGTGGTGGCCAAAGCGGTAACAAATCCAAGTGAGATTAAAGAGAATTTAATTGCTCAGTTAACTGCACCTGTGAAATGGACGCAATGTGTGCAAGCGATGATTGCCGACGGGGGAACAGAATTTACGGAAGTTGGACCTGGAAAAGTCTTGGTTGGCTTAATGCGTAAAATTGATAGATCTGTTGTGGCAAAAAGTGCAGAAATATCTTTTTAAAGATTTATGGGATTATCGGTTGTCAGTCTGAGCCTGTCGAAGACTAATTACGATGGTGTTTAAACTTCGACAGGCTCAGTTTGACAATAACTTATTAAGAGTTCTTATAAAAAAAACCTACCAGTCTTGGTAGGATTTTTTTTGCATACTATTTACTCATTTCAGTAAAATACTTGTAAAAAAGAGGGATAGTTTCAATCCCTTTTAGGTAATTGAAAATTCCGTAGTGTTCATTTGGAGAATGAATAGCATCGCTATCCAATCCAAAGCCCATTAAAATAGTTTTACTTTTTAATTCTTTTTCAAATAGCGCTACAATAGGAATTGATCCTCCGCTACGTTGCGGAATTGCTTGTATGCCAAAAGTCTCTGTATAAGCCTTGTTAGCTGCCTTATATCCAATATTATCGATTGGAGTCACATAACCTTGTCCGCCATGATGAGGTTTCACTTCAACTTTTACTGATTTTGGTGCGATACTTTCAAAATGGTTTTTAAAAAGATCTGTAATCTCATGCCAATCTTGATTTGGAACCAATCGCATTGATATTTTGGCGAATGCTTTGGATGCAATTACGGTTTTTGCTCCTTCACCAGTGTATCCACCCCAAATTCCGTTCACATCCAACGTAGGTCTGATAGCATTTCGTTCATTCGTTACATAACCTGCTTCACCATAAACTTCTTCAATATCCAGTGCCTTTTTATAAGCATCTAAAGAAAATGGTGCTTTTGCCATTTCGTCTCTTTCTTCTCTTGATAATTCTTCAACTTTATCGTAGAATCCTGGAATTGTAATATGATTATTTTCATCGTGTAGGGATGCAATCATTTTAGTTAATATGTTTATAGGATTTGCCACAGCACCTCCATATAATCCAGAATGCAAGTCTCGATTAGGTCCGGTGACTTCAACTTCTACATAACTCAAACCTCTTAATCCAGTTGTTATAGATGGCTGCGTATTGCTAATCATTCCAGTATCTGAAATTAGGATTACATCATTCGCTAATTTCTCTTGATTGCGTTTAACAAACCAACTTAAACTCTCTGATCCAACTTCTTCTTCACCTTCGATCATAAATTTTACATTACAAGGTAATTGGTCATTTTCGGTCATTAACTCCATTGCTTTCACATGCATGTACATTTGTCCCTTGTCATCACATGCACCACGTGCAAATATGGCTCCTTCTGGATGAATATCCGTTTTTTTAATTACCGGTTCAAATGGCGGTGAGTCCCATAATTCTATTGGATCGGCTGGTTGCACATCATAGTGACCATATACTAAGACTGTCGGTAGTGCAGGGTCTATGATTTTTTCACCATACACAATTGGATATCCAGGTGTTTCACAGATTTCAACGTTATCACACCCCGCTTTTTTCAATGATTCTTTTACCAAATCTGCAGTTTTAATCACATCGTTTTTATAGGCAGGATCCGCGCTTATAGACGGTATTTTTAAAAGTTGGATTAACTCATCGATAAATCGGTCTTTATGTTGATTTATGTAGGAAAGGTTGTCTTGCATAATTGATAGTTTTAGAGTGTCGAAATTACGAAATTATCAATAAAAAAAGCCACTGTTAATTAGTGGCCTTACTATTTTTTTGAAGATTAAAGTTTATCCTTTCTTTGATTCTTCAATTGCATGATTTGCAGCTCTAGCAGCTAAAGCCATGAACATTAATGATGGGTTTTGAGTAGCTGTAGTCGTCATACAAGCACCATCTGTTACATAAACATTTTTACAATTATGCAATCTATTCCATTTATCTAGCAATGAGGTCTTAGGGTCTTTACCCATACGAATCCCACCCATTTCATGAATGTCATTTCCTGGAGCTCTATAATTACTATTCGTTTTGATGTTTGTAAAACCTGCCGCTTCGAACATTTCTGTAAATTGCTCTAAATAATCATTCATCATCTTTCGGTCATTCTCGTCATAATCAATATTAATACGCAATTGTGGAATGCCATATTTATCTGTTTTTTCTGAATCTAAACGCACCTGGCTTTCTTCCTTTGGGATAGTTTCACCCATCATATGTGCTCCTACTCTCCAGTTTCCATAACTAGGGTTCGTTAAGTTCTCTTTTAAATTAGATCCAATTCCATTACTGTTTTGATGTGTTTGTCTCGATGCAGAGAATCCTGAAGCATAACCTCTTAAAAAATCTGTTTCTTGTTTGTAAACATTTCTAAATCTTGGTAAATAGGCGCTAGTTGGTCTTCTTCCCTCAGTTGTTTTATCCAAGTTCCCTTCATATTCTGCATTGATACTAGCATTGTAATTATGAAAGGCGATGTATTTTCCGAGTAAACCATTGTCATTTCCTAAACCATTTGGAAAACGTTTAGATTTTGAATTAAGTAAAATCAAATTACTGCCTAAAGCACTAGCATTTACAAAAATTACCGGAGCATAATATTCAGTAGTTTCTTTGGTTATAGCATCAATAACTAATACTCCTGTTGCTTTTTCTTTCTTATCATCATAAATAATAGAATGAACAACAGCGTTATTTTGTAATGTTAAATTTCCCGTTTTTTGAGCCCAAGGTAATGTGCTAGCATTGGCGCTGAAGTATCCCCCAAACGGACAGCCTCTTCTGCATAAATCTCTTTGCTGACAAAGCATTCTACCTTGTTTTGTGAATATCTCTTTATTCTCGGTTATATGTGCACATCGTCCATAGATTACATGTCGTTTCCCACCATATTTTTTAGCAACAACATCTCTAAAATGTTCTTCGGTGCAATTAAGCCCCATCGATTTTAAAAATTCTCCGTCGGGCAGGATGTCTAAATTATCATACTCACCAGAAATCCCGATAAATTTTTCAACATGGCTGTACCATGGGGCAATATCTTTATATCTAATTGGCCAATCTACAGCAAAATTATCTCGAATTGGGCCTTCAAAGTCTAAATCACCCATACGCTGTGTTTGTCTAGCCCAAAGCAAAGATTTTCCTCCAGTTTGATAAGCGCGTATCCATTCGAATGGTTTTTCTTGAATATAAGGTTGCTCATCATCCATTGTAAAAAAGTGCTGAGAATCTTCACGTAAATTATAGCAACTTGCTGCAATTGGATTGTTTTTTTTAAGATCGTAATTTAATTGCCCGCCATGTTTTAATTCCCATGGTTGCATGTTTGTGGTAGGGTAATCTTTGATGTGCTCTACAGATTTTCCTCTTTCTAAAACCAATGTTTTAAGCCCCTTCTCAGTAAATTCTTTAGCAGCCCATCCACCGCTCATACCAGAACCAATAACTATAGCATCAAAGGTGTTTTTAGTTGTATTGTCTATATTAAAATTAGGCATTGCTATTTATTTTTTGGTTTGGATCTATCGTTTTACAGGTGTTGTAAGTTCCGGCTCCAGGTACCAATTTATACGGCATTTCAACAGTTAAGAAATGTTCAGAATTAGTATAGCACCACACAGATAAGCCTTTTACAGAATTAAGGAAATTTTGAATGTTTTTATTATCGTCAGAAAAAGAACTATCTACTATTTTTGTTCTTTCCTCCATATTTTTTTGATCAAATGAATTGTTTGTTTTTGTATTGAATTCATTTAAACCTGCGATAAACTTTTTTTGATCTTCAGGAGATGTGCAATCATCTATATAAGCCCAAACAAAATTATGACACTTAGCAGAAATTCCACCCGGTGTTTTATCTTCAGGAATAATTGTATCAACTATAGAAGTTAATAAAGATTCTTGTTTAGCGTTTATTTTTAGTTTGTTTAATATGATCCCAACTTTTTCGTCAGAAAAATCACAAGATGGAAAGAGTAACACTCCACCAGTAAATAAGCCTAAATTTTTAAGAGCATTTCTTCTATTCATGCAAGTAGTTTAGCAATTAATTAGTTGTCAATAGATATAATTATTTAAATATATTGAGTTTAGCCATGGAATTCAAATGTTTTCGATAGAAAACGATTTAGGAAAGTTAAAAAGCAATCAAAATAAGGAGAAAGTAACATTAAAAATATACTACTTCTCCTTTGACATTTATAAGTATTGTGTATATTTGCACCCACTTTGCGGGCGTGGTGGAATTGGTAGACACGCTAGACTTAGGATCTAGTGCCTTGCGGTGTGAGAGTTCGAGTCTCTCCGCCCGCACGAGTTAAAAGCTTCAGAATTATCTGAAGCTTTTTTGTTTTTCAGAATATAGTTTTTTTAAGTGGATCGAGAAGTTAATCCTGGCCGGAGTTGAAAGGTGTCTCTCCGCCGTACAAATTAAAAGCCTCAAATGATTCTGAGTCTTTTTTGAATTAAATGATGCTTTATGCTTCTAGTATAATGATAATGTACGCTCAATAATTATAGCGTCATTTGGAATAAAAGGTCTAGGCATGCTAGTATCCGGACGTGGTGAAACCGACATATATGGATTGTTCAGTAATTCATAAGAAAACTCTTTAAGTGTAAAAATTGGTTCTGTTCCATTAGGAACGGCGTAGGTGAATTCTAGCGATTCTCCCTCTCCAATAAAGTAATTTAAAATACCCTTACTTCGTCTTTTTTTATACAAGGTTTCTGTGCTATCTGGTTTAAAAATTATACCATTATATTCTAGATGTCTAAAATCTATATTACGATCGGTATATAGACGTAATTGATGCACATTTCGCTTAGGGGAAATGTTGATAGTCCTATAATGTAAATTGCCTATAACCGTATCTTTTTTAATTTGAATAACCGTCTCTGGGAAATCAATAGTATCAGTTTCTTTCGCATAAGAATAGGGAGTATTGTATTTGCTACCTGCCGCGTTTCCAATATATTTTGATGCCTCTTCAGGCTGCTCTCCTAAAAATGACTTGGTCCAATTATCCATTGATTTATCATAAGTTGCCCAATATGCTTTTCCATGATCCATATTGTAATAATAAATTAAACTGTTTTGATTTTGACTATCTGGAGTGGCATCAGAATTTAGATGTGCAATTACTAGAAATAATAGTCCTAGAGATAGAGTTGAAACCCCAATTATTTTCTTGTTTTCATAATAACCAAAAACGGGAATTAATAATCCAAATAGTAATGTCAGAAAAATGGAAGAAACATAGAGCATATTTGGTCCTAATCCGATTGGAAAAAATTGAATAAGAGGCGCAATTAGGAAAATTGCTGGGGCACAAATAAAAGTTAATAAAATCTTGGACGGACTTTCTTGATTTAAAATCATAAATAATCCTAGCAGACCAAAATAAACAGGAATTATAAAAAAAGCCGCACCCTGTAACTTAGAAGCAACAATAACATTTATAAGCAACCAAACAAATAGCGGTGCAACTAATAAATTAGGAGTGTCTTCTGGAGTTGTATATTTCTGATATAGACTGAATACTAAACTTAAAGTAAGCATAACAAAAGCAATAATATACCAATGACCGTTGTATAAAAATACAGGGAGCATATTTAAATAAGAAGGGTATATCAATTTTATTATTTCCCATAAGAGATATAAAAGTCCACCACTAATAAAAATACTTACCAAGAAAATTAAAAGCCCTTTGAATATGCTTTTTATATGGAGTCTTTCCTTTTTTAAACCATAGATTATGAGTGTAATAAAAAGAATAAATGCACAAAAAACCATTGGCCAAATCCATGAAAAGGGATAGGCCATAAAATTTACAACGGCAGCATCAAAATACACATAGTCTTCATTAGACTTTACTTTAGATAGATCGGAATTTGCATAATAGTTAAGTAAAGGCATTAGATAACTTCCTTGATGTTCGAGACTATTTTTGTCTAAATTTTCTATAACATCATTAGAAGTGTGGTAATCAAAATGATCATCAATAAAAGCAAAGAAAAAACCATCGATATCACCATCTTCTCTCAATACGGTTGAATCTGTATCGTTGGGAAGCATTTTATAAATGCTATACATTAGCGAGGTTGCAACTGGATATGGTACATCTGCCTCTTTAAAACCTTTTATTAAATTTGAATTTCCATTATTTGTTTCTACAATCATATTCGAAGGTCCTCCGCTTCCACGTGCCTCAAAATTTAATGCGATTCCTATGTCTTTTGCCCAAGGGTGTTCATTTACAAATAGGCGTGCGCCGTTCAGGCCTAACTCTTCTGAATCAGTAAAACAGATTATAATGTCATTTACTGGTGGTATTTCCTTAGCAAGGAAGGCCCTTATGCCTTCTAAAATAGCAACAACTCCAGAACCAGCATCACTTGCTCCATATGATGAACTATGAGGAGCGCTGTCATAATGCGACATTAGCAAGACGGCTTTTCCACTTCCTGTACCACGAATACGTGCAAGGATGTTTTTTGGTTTAACTAGGCTGCCATAACCACCCCATTGTTCAAATGTGTATCCTTCTTGAACTTGAGGTTCTATTCCTAGTTTTTGCAGTTCATTTAAAATGTAATTCCGAACTTCTGTATGGGCTTTAGTTCCAACAAAATGCGGTTCCTTAGCAATTACTTCAAGTTGTTTCATTGCGCGCTCTGTAGAAAACGAAGTCTTTTCTGTATTTAAATCACTAATTTTTTTAGGTAAAAGAGAATAAAAACTAAGAAATGTTAATGTTATGATTAGTAGTAATGAAATAAAGTGAATAATTCTCTTCATAATAGTTAGTCTTGTTTAAATTGATGATGGTACACGAATTTAAGAAAACATTTTGTTAAATCATTTAGATGCTTGTTTTTCTGAATTTTAGAGAGATAAGATTGAATAATTTTAAAATTCTTTATTGAGTTTGTTAAGAATTGAATTAAATTCGACAAACAAATCAAATAATTATTAAACCAAATTTATTTAAGATGAAATCGAAACTATTTTTTACAGCAATTTTTACGTTATGTTTATTTGTAAATTTTGATGCTTCGGCTCAAGAATTTCCAGGGTTAGATAAAAGTCCAATGGATGGAGCATCTTATCCATCGAGTTATAAAATATCAGATAAAGTGGTAAAAATAACTTACGGTAGACCACAATTAAAAGGAAGAGCTGTAAGTGAATTAGCACCTGCAGGTAAAGTATGGAGAACTGGAGCAAATGAAGCACCAGAAATTACTTTTTATAAAGATGTTAATTTTGGAGGTAAAGATGTAAAGGCAGGTACTTATACCTTATTTACAATTCCAAATGAAGGTGAATGGACTGTAATTTTAAGCACTGCAAGCAATGTTTGGGGAGCCTATTTCTATAAAGAAAATGAAGATGTTGTTCGCGTAACCGCTAAGGTTAGTAATGCTGCTGAATCTATTGAGGCATTCTCTATTATGTTCGATGGTGAAGGAAGTGATTTCCAAATGCACTTTGGATTTGGAAATGTTGTAGCAAGTTTACCAGTTAAAGGGTAAAGATTTATACGATAAAAAAAAGGGTCCAAGTTAACTTGGACCCTTTTTTTATTACTCTATTGGAGTAATCATAATATGAGAGTTGTAGGCTCCTGGGAACATTAACCAGGGATGCCCACTTTTGTTAGGGCTTAACCCTAAACCAGTAGATTTTTGAGTAGCATAGGGTATGTAAACTACATACCTATATTTTGCGTTTTTAATTGAATCAATTTCAGTGTCAAAATATCCGTTTTTTCCATAATACAAATGCAATGTAGCCGGATTTTCAGGCATTTGTAAAACGCCAGATGCTGCTTCTGAAGATCGAATTTCTTCTTTTTCTTTTCTTCCTTTGCCTTCCTTATTCAATGCTCTACCTCTTGCCATATAAGGCTCTAAACTTTTATGATATGCCGCTACCTGAAATCCATCCTTTTTAGGATCATCAGCAATACAGATAAACTCATTAGTTCCTTCTTTTATAACAACAAATTCATTGTTATCATCAAATCCATACACCATAGCTCCATCACGAGCATCTGAAGGTGCGGCAAAAAGAGCGGCCTTAATTTGCTGTTCTTTTGTCAGTTGCTGGTTTTTTGGAAATTCAACTTCGGGAGTTGGTGCTGGTTCAGGAGTTGCATTTTCATTTGGTTTTGAATTACAACTAATAAGAAGTGAAATTAAAACGAAACTTAAAATTTGAGTTTTCATATTTGGTCTTTTTAGATTTTTATTTGAAACACTCAAATTTAATAATTTAATTCAATGGTTTAGATTTTAATACAATTTCTTCAAAATCAGCCGATTTTTCCAGGTCATTAAAAATATCAATCATTTGTTGTGGAGGTGTAGTTAGTTTTCGTTGGGTTAAATCTATCCATGCTCCATAAATTTCAATTTCTGCAGATATAACTCCATCTTCTTTAATAATTTGATGGTTGAACTTAAAGCGCTCAAATTTGCTAGAAGCAGCAATAAAAATTAAGTTTACCTTAATGTTTTCTCCAATTAATATTTCACGGTAAAATTTTGTGTTTTCTGTAAATAGAACCGGTCCGATATTGTGCTTTGCAAAATCGGTTAAAGAAAATCCATTTGAGGCAAAAAACCTTGATCTTACTTCAGCAGCATAGTCATTATATGCAGTGTGTCGCATATGTGCATTGGCATCAAAGTTTGCCCAAATAGTAGGGAATGCAATTTCGAAATTCATAGTTTAAATTTAAGTTGCACAAACTTACATTTAATTCCGAATTAATTAAAGACTCCTGTTTTTATAATATTTAAACATAAAAAAATCCCGAAGTATTTGCTTCGGGATTTTTGTTTTATAAGGTTTAGGAAAATTATCCTAAAGCAACTCTACTAAAGCTTACAACTTCAACATCACCAATAGTTTTAACGTATTGAGAAACGCTTTGTTTGCTATCTTTAATAAATGCTTGATTTACTAAAGTGTTATCTTTAAAGAATCTTTTAATTTTTCCTTGTGCAATCTTATCTAACATTGCTTCTGGCTTACCTTCTTGACGTAATTGATCTTTTGCAATCTCAATTTCTTTTTCAATTACAGTAGCATCAACAGCATCTTCGTTTAAAGCAACTGGGTTCATAGCGGCAGCTTGCATTGCAACATCTTTTGCAACAGTAGCAGCACCATCTACATTAGCAGATAAACCAACCATAGTAGCAATTTTGTTACCCGCGTGGATATAAGATCCTACGAATGGAGCATCTAATTTTTCGAAACCATTGATTTCAATTTTCTCTCCAATTACACCAGTTTGCTCAATTAATTTATCAGCAACAGTCATTCCTCCGAAATCAGCAGCTAAAAACTCGTCTTTAGAAGCGCAGTTTAATGCTAATTCAGCCAATTCATTAGCTAAAGAAACAAAGCTGTCGTTTTTACCAACAAAGTCAGTTTCACATCCTAATACAATAGAAACTCCTGTTGTACTGTCAGCATTTACCTTAGCAATAGCAGCACCTTCAGTAGATTCTCTATCAGCTCTTTTGGCAGCAACTTTTTGTCCTTTTTTTCTAAGGATTTCAATTGCTTTGTCAAAATCACCATCAGCCTCAACCAATGCTTTTTTACAATCCATCATACCAGCACCTGTGGTAGTACGTAATTTTTTTACGTCTGCAGCAGAAATATTTGCCATTTTATTGTGTATTTATATAAATTCAACTACCCAATTTTACTTGGGTAATTGAATCAAATGTTAATTATGCTTTAACTTCTTCTTTTGTTGCTTTTGTAGCAACTTCTTTTTCTTTATTAGACTTTCTAGTCGATAAACCTTCAGCGATAGCTTCAGTCACAACCCCCAATACTTTGTTGATTGATTTTGACGCGTCATCATTTGCAGGAATAACGAAGTCGATTGGTCTTGGATCAGAATTTGTATCAACCATTGCAAAAATTGGAATGTTTAATTTCTGAGCCTCAGCAACTGCAATGTGCTCTTTCTTTACATCAACTACAAATAATGCACCTGGTAAACGTGTCATATCAGAGATAGAACCTAAGTTCTTTTCTAATTTTGCACGCTGACGGTTAATTTGTAATTTTTCTCTTTTAGAAAGTGCATCAAAAGATCCATCAACTTTCATTCTATCAATCTGAGCCATTTTTTTAACAGCTTTTCTAATAGTAACAAAGTTCGTTAACATACCACCTGGCCATCTTTCTGTGATGAAAGGCATGTTTACATTTCCTGCTTGTTCAGCAACGATGTCTTTTGCTTGTTTTTTAGTTGCAACAAAAAGGATTTTTCTTCCAGAAGCAGCAATTTTACCTAATGCTTTTCCTGCTTCTTCCATTTTTGCAGCCGACTTGTAAAGGTCGATAATGTGAACTCCATTACGCTCTGTATAAATATACGGAGCCATGTTTGGATTCCATTTTCTTGTCAAGTGTCCGAAGTGTACACCTGCGTCTAATAATTCTTTAATTTCGATGTTTGCCATTTTGTTTTTAGTTTACGTTCGTTGCGATAGCAATAACTAAGTAGCGATAATTCGGTCTTAATTATTTAGATGCTAAACTTTAACAACATTAAATTTAATTTTCTTTTTAAATCTCTGTTTGTAAAATAAATGAAGGAACAAGTCCAACAAATATTAACGTTTCGAGAATTGGAATTTCTTACGTGCTTTCTTCTGACCGAATTTCTTACGCTCAACCATTCTTGGGTCTCTAGTAAGCAATCCTTCTGGCTTAAGAACTGATCTGTTTTCAGCATCAATTTCACATAAAGCTCTAGAAATAGCCAAACGAATTGCTTCCGCTTGTCCAGTTACACCTCCACCAAAAACAGATACAGAAATATCAAAAGACTTTTCGTTCTCTGTTAACATTAAAGGTTGCTTTACTTTATATTGTAAGGTTCCAGTTGTGAAATAGTTATCAAACGCTCTATCGTTGATTGTAATATTTCCTTTTCCTTCTGAAAGATAGATACGAGCAACAGCTGTTTTTCTTCTTCCTATTTTATGTATAGTATCCATGCTTATCTAAGATCGTTAAGGTTAATAGCTTTTGGTTTTTGAGCTTCTTGTCCGTGCTCAGTTCCAGCATATACATATAAATTTCTGTACAATGCACTACCTAATTTGTTTTTTGGTAACATTCCTTTTACTGCTTTTTCAATCAATCTTGTAGGATCTTTTTCAAACATTTCTGTTGCAGTTAATGATCTTTGACCACCTGGGTAACCTGTGTGACGGATATAAGATTTATCTGTCCACTTTTTACCAGTTAAATTAATTTTTTCAGCGTTGATAATAACAACGTTGTCACCACAATCCACGTGAGGAGTGTAGTTAGGCTTGTATTTACCTCTAATTAGCATTGCTACTTTAGAAGCTAAACGACCCAATGTTTGTCCGTCCGCATCAACAACCAACCACTCTTTGTTAGCAGTCGCTTTGTTTGCCGATACTGTTTTGTAACTTAATGTGTTCATTACACTATTAGTTTTTGTATGTTAATAAATAATTTTTATCCCTCTAAAAAGGGAGTGCAAATGTACAAACAAAAAACTAGATAACAAACAGAGTGTCAGTTATTTTTTTAAATGTAAATAAAAGAAAATTAGGGTTGAATTTCACCCTTTGAATTAGGGGTTAAATTCTGTTTGAAATTTAACTTATTTTTTAATCTTTTTCACTAGAAGTGAAATCCAATACAGTATCAAAATAGATAAAGAGCCAATTGCGATTCCATAACTCAAAATCCAAAATATTTTCATGGCAATATGGCCTCCTTGAAAAGAATCAGTATTCGAATAGTTAAAGGAAAAACTTCCAGACAAAAGATATGAGATTGGCACCCATAAGATGGCTAAAACTAAGATGGTTTTTATTAGAATGGATAAAAACCTAAACCATTTGTTCGAGGGCTTTCTAAATTCAACAACTCCAATGAAAATAGAAAGTGGCAGTCCTATTAGTCCGAGCCAAGTAATTAATGTGCCTGCCGGAATCGTTATTCCTTCAAATAATGATTTAGATAGAATTGGAGTTCCCAAAAATAAGAGCACTCCTATGGTTAAAGTAATTGCTACTAAAACAATAAGGGTTGCGTTGCGGTTAGTCATTTTTAAATTTTGCTAAAAACAAATTAACAACTTCCCAAGCTTTACTAGTGTCGGCTCCAACACGTTCTTTGACTAACATGGAAGATCCATGAACTCCATTTATCGCGGCATAAGTTTGATGGCCGAATCGACGCGCTTTTTCAAATTGAGTTTTGGAATTCTCACTTTTCATTTCATTCGGAGGTCTAAAAATAAGCAATGGAATTTTTAAGGATTCAAAATACGGGTCGGGAAGGCAGTTTTTCATAGAACCTCCGGAAGCTGGAGAAAATGCCAATACACCGCTTATATCCGTTTGGTGGTTGTTACCTAATTTAATTGCCAATGAAGCACTATAACTGCTGCCCCACAAAATTTTATTTCCGGTAAAGCCAGATCCGATAACATAATTTAAGGCTCCTTCCAAATTGTTGTACGCATCACAATAGGAGTATGGGTTGCCAAAAATATGATCTTTTATTTGGGCAACCGTTCGATTATACCCACCATAATATTGCCCTCCCATTCTTTGGTCTATGGCTAGTACATTAAACCCCTGACTTATTAATTTTGGAATGATGGAGTCATACTCTGCTCTTGCATTTGAGCCTCCTTGATGAAATAATAAAATGATAGGACTAGACTTATCTTTTTCATATAAATCGCCATAAATTTTTATGCTGTCCGAAGTGATAAAACTAATTTCTTTTAAGTCATTTGCGGTCTCAGTTTTCAGAATTTTATTCTTTGAATCACAAGAATAAAATATTGAACAGAAGCAAATAACAAATAATAAGATTAAATTTTTCATAAGCCAAGTATTACAAATACATAACGATTTTTTCTATTTTTTAGTTTTTGAATATTCTGAAATACCACTGATTAAAAATGTAACACCAATTATTACAAGATAAAATTTAAACCATCCTGGGTCACCATATATGTCCGTAAATTCAATTACTAAATAGCCTATTAAGAAAACGGCAGAAAGTGATAGGTACTTTTTATAAGTCATCATTTATTGGTTTATGTTAAATTCTAAAATGAAAAAACAAATTGTATGATATGGTTAAGTTGTTTTAAGCATCTAATTTAATAAATACAAACCGAATATAAAATCTCTGAAAAAGAAGTGAAATTAAATATGATTCTACCTTTTTCTTTAGAAAAATAGTGTAAGAAATAAATCATTGAGGTTTTAGAAAGTTGGCTTTTATCTTAAAAATTTAATTTTAGGATAATACATCACACTTTGGTCATTACTAATTCTTAACATATTCCATAATATATAAAATAGATTAATTATATACATAAGCCCAGTTATAGTAAAAATCATATTTAAAGAAAGATTTTCCAAAATTCCAATTTTTGAAAGGAAAAGAAATAAAATAGGAATAAAAAAAAGAAGTATTGTCCACGTTATTTCGAAGTTAATTAAGTCTCTACCTAATTTATTAATGTTCTTTATTTTATCCTTTTTTGATGTCCATAATATAAATGGAACTAGAATCCCAAGCATTGGAAAAAACAAAAATGTAAGTGAGGAAAGATTTAGAAATACCAAATATTTTTTATCCTCTTTAATAGTCCAATCAATTAATTCATCTGGATTTACGCTCAATGCATTTGACAATCTTTTCAGCGATTCTCCAGTTGGGTTTGTAGAATTATTTTCAATACGTTGAATAGTTCTTAAACTTAACCCTGATTCATCGGCAAGAGCCTCTTGAGACATACCTCTTTGATTTCTTAATTTTTTTAGTCTGATTGCTAAGTAGTTATTATTCATTATGAATAGTGTTCATTTTCTTTATTCCATTATTTTTTTTTCGCATTATAGCAATTGTTATTGTTCCTAACAAAAAACCAGGTATTAATTGGATTAAAGAACCATAAACAACTTGTTGAAATGCAGCTTGGGCAAAGTTATCAAAATGTAGGCTATAATGAGTTCCTATTTCCCATTTGTGATCAATCCACCAAATTACAGCCACTGGAAATCTTGAAATTGGGGAAAATAGTAATAAACTTAAAAGGAGTACTCCTAAAGCGTTCTCTTCATTGTATAATTTAATTCCCCAATAAATCGCAAATGCTAATGTTAACCAGAGTAGTCCAATAATAAAAATAATCCTTTCAGGTAATCCAATAAGTTCAAGCGAAAAGCGAATTGGTGTTAATATTAATGCAAATAGTATTGCAGTTTTAGCTAGGCGCAGAGCACGACGAAATGTTGTTTTTTGTTTAATGTTTATTTTTGTTTCCATTAATTAACTATGATTAAATATCTGAAACAAAAGTAAACAGTAGGGTAGGCATTGATGTCGTCATGTATAGGACATTATTACGTCATCTATGCTTAATTTCAGAAACATAGATAAAACAGCATTTTTTCTTGAAACTGAACACAATGTTTTTTATAGATGGTGTGATTCGTTTTTTTGTTAGACAATTTAATAACTAGATTTTATTTTAGAATCTTACTTGGTAAGCAAGAACTAAGCAAATTGATACGATTAATATGTTTATGAAAGCACGTGCTATCCATGGCAATTTTGAGTAGTCAATTTTGCTATAGTCTCCTAAAACCACAAAGATGCCCATACATAAGAACCAAGGTGTTAGTAGCAGGAAAAGCGCTTGTTTTAATAATATAACGGCTAGGTCATGTATAAAACCACAGACAACAAAAGTAATTACAAGAGCTAATGCTTTAGGTAAAACCAGTTTTAGCGGTTTAAAAATGTATTTCCCTAAATAATATCCCCAAATTGGGTTCCAGTATTTCCAAAATATGGAAAACCTCCCTGCACCTAGAGAGCGATATAACATATTCCGAAGCGAATCTCGATGCCCTAAAGGTACGCCGTTTCTTCTTTTTACGTAGTCAGATAAATTCAACATTTATGGTTTCAGTTTTTAATTCTCCAAGGTGGATTTAGTCGGTTTTCTCCGCCATAAAATAATATCAGCTGATTCCCGTCAAGATCTTTTAGCCTTGCTTCTCTCCACAACCAACTTTGGTCCGTTGGTTCTTGGTCAAACTCAATTCCATTTCTTTTTATGTTTTCAACGTGCTCATCAAGATTTTCGCATTCAAAATACACATATACTCCATCTCCCTTGGGTAGTTTGTCTGTTTGATGAATTGAAAAGGTTGCGTTTCCATTTGGGCATTCAAACCTTGCATAATGCGGAAGTGCTTTTACAATCAATTTCAATCCTAAATTTTCATAAAAGGGAATTGATTTTGTTAAGTCTAATGATGGAACTGTTATTTGGTTTAGGTTCATTATTTAAATTATTATTATCGAATACTACATGTTTGTTTGTGACTTTGTAGTGAGAAATAAGAATTAATTTTCACGTGATTGTTTCCGCTTTATGTCCAATTTTAAAGTTACAAGAGTTTGCAATAAAACAGAGTTCATTCGCTTTTTTGTGTAATTCATTTGCCTGTTCTATCATATTTGCGTCAGTGATTTTTACTTTCGGATTAAGGGTAACTTCGCTAAACTTCCCGCTCCCGTTTTTAGTTTCCTCCATAATTCCTGTAGCCTTATCTACATATTCGGTTACTATTATTTTATGTGCTGAACATAGATGTAAATAAAAAAGCATATGGCAAGCAGATAAAGAAGATAAAAAAAGGTCTTCCGGATTATATCTTGTTTTATCTCCCAAAAAAGCAGGGTCAGATGAGCCATTGATTGCGGTATATTTTCCGTCACCTATGATTTTATGGTTTCTGTTATAAGACTTGTAATTGAGAGTTCCGTTTCCTTCGTTTCCTGTCCATTGAACTTTTACTTCATAACTATGTTTTTTCATTCTGAATTTAAATTTTTATTCAATTTCACAAATAACTTAAAATGGTTTTGGCAATGATTTGGTAAGGAGTTTGGATTCAAACTTATCAGTTTACCACCAAAAATTGATGGGCGTTATAACGCTTGAAAACTTATGAAACTTTATGAATTACTCACATTTTTAGCGATTTAGGCTTTTTATTTATCTTATTGTTAGCACTTGTTTTTTATTCCAATTTTATTGGTATGGCAATATTACCGTTAATATTTTTATCAGCAACAGCAACATAAAACATTATTGGCTGGCCTTTTTCATTTGTTAAAACAAATGGACGTTCAACACGTTCTGGTTTCCATATTGTACCATCAGAAAGAGCAAACTCTTTTTTCATAAAAATACTTCTTTCATCTGGACGCCAATCAGAACCATTTTCTGAATTGAAAAGAGCAAGTTCGGTTTTTCCCATTACATGACAAACCATGTAATATTTATTCAAAACTTCGTCAAACCAAATACAAGCATCTTCTGTTTGCGCCTTATTGTATACTGGTTTTGATGAAAATTCAAAGGGTCCTTCGGGTGAAGAGGATTTGCCTACCAACTGAATTCTATACCATTTTTCTTTATTTACATCGTCACCCTTCATTATCATGGTATATGTATCGTTATGATATACAATTGAAGGATTAACAGCAATATTTTTAAATTTAATATTATCTGGCTGCACTAATGGTTTTTCTGAACGTAAAAATGGACCAGATGGATTGTCAGAAATTGCCACACCAATACGTTGACTATTTCTTAAATTTTTTCTGTTTTTGGCAAACCAAGAACTATCAGGATAAGCCATATTGGAATTATCATTTTCTAGGAGTGGCTTAATGTCATTAGAAATATAGTACAGGCATATTTCCCCCTCCACTATTATAGCATAAGGATTATGAGAATTGTTTATATCCCACCCACTAGTTTTTTTATCATGTAAAACTACATTAACAAATTTAAAGGGACCTTCCGGTTTCTCAGAAATTGCATGAGCAATTTCGCAGTTGGTCATCCATCCTTTATGCTTGTATTTTTTGTTCCATCTTGAATAATATGCATGATATTTTCCTTTCCATTTTATTACCGATACTCCCCAGACATAATAATCTTCTTCTACAAGAACATGTTCATTTTTAGAATGATTAAAGAAATTTTCCTTCACGCTTGGGGACAACTCATCAAAACGTAAATCCTTATAGTCTGCTTTTTTTAAATATTTTGTTCTACTAGGCGAAGAACTATTTTGGCAGGAAAAAACGGCTATAATACAAAATATTTGTACCAGTAATCTTTTTATTCTTTTAAGTTTCATTATGCGTTCTTCGCTTTATAGTATAATCGCTAACGACCTGCTAAAACCCTCAATTCTTCGGGACATGCTCCGTTCTGTGTTTTAAGAGTAAATATAAAGAATTTGATGAACTATTATCGAAGTAAAGTACTTCCTATTAAAGTTCGATAATAGTTCATCAAATAGATAATATCATTATCGTTATTTGTCAAATCGAACTTGTGAGATTCATGAAGACCAATAAAAAATGACGATGTACTGAACTAAATTCTGATTATTGGGCGTGCAAAGCACGTAGCAACAAAAGTTCAACGCTAGTTGAATGTGTCACAACGGTTAGGCTATGATTTCGTTGTGGAAAATGTCGGAGACTTTTCCTCTTATGAAATCAGCCGATTGGTTTGTTAAATTTATATTTTTTTCTTCTAATGCCACAATGAATTATAGCCATTGTTATATGCTGGCTTTGCTTATGTTTTTCTCCACTAGTTTTTTAAGTTCCTCGTTACTTGGTCTTGGAGCATCATCATCAATTATTTTTCCATCTGAATCAAAAAGCAAATACCGAGGAATTGTGTGAATCTGATAATTTGAATGAAGTGATGAATTTTCCCAATTAGAAATTAAGTAGTTATGTTTGTTTTTATCAAGACCATCCATTTTTGAGGCTCTTTCCCATGCCTTTAAATCTTTATCTGTTGATATCGAAATTATTGTGAACTTAGAATGGTCTATTGATTCATCAAGTTTTTGAAGGTAGGGTGTTTCTCGCCTACAAGGAATACACCAACTAGCCCAAAAATCAACCAATACTACTTTTCCTTTTTCACTTTTCAATATTTTTTCGAAATCATAAATAGTTTCATCTCCCATCAGTTTCAAACGACTAATATTATCAGTAGGTATTTCCATTAAACCACCTGTTGAATTCCTTTGTTTTTCTTGATATTTTAAAGCACGCTCCAAGAAATCTATATCCTCCTTATCTATTGCAATTTGTTTGAACTTTTCTAAGTAGAGAAAAAACTTTTCATTCTCACTTGAGTTAATACCTTTTAAATTTCTTTTTAAAATAGCTGTTTTTAATTTTCCTTTTAAAAAAGTTTCATTTGTAGAGATATAATCAAAATACTCTGATGGTTTCGGATATTTTTTTCTATCAAAGAAATATTCATTTTTAATCACACTTAATAAGAAAGATAGATATTTATCATTTAAATATAATTCTTCATTATTTAATGACATTTCTAATTCTGAGACATCAAGTTTCTCTTTTTTATCAATGGATTTATATAATGTGATTTGAGCTCTATTAATGGATAATTCTACTTCTTTTTTATTTCTAAAATCAGAAGAGATTGCGTCAATTGCAAATAAACTATCCAATAGATAAATTGAATTATTGTCATTTTGACTATAATCCAAATCCTTTAATTTCAGTATTCCATGTTTTGTAGTTGGAAAAGCATTTGTTTCTAAATTTTTTTTATATAATAAATAATCAAAATTCAATTCACAGAAACTTGCAGTTCTATTAGTTATTTCAAATGTTGGGTAATCAAATTCATATCCGTTAATTAATTTAAAGTGATTATGAATTATTGAAACACTATCTCCTTTATGAACTGTAATGTTATATCCAAAATTTCCCCGAAGGTCAAAACCACTAATTGATAGTTCATCTTCTAATGGTAAAGTTATAGATGTTCTATTATGATATTTTCCCAGATAGAGTTTATCTAGCATAGGTTGAAATTCATTAAAAGAGATATTCAAAACCTGAGAGTAAACCGTATCATTAACAGTTATTGTTACTTCATTAGGTATTTCCTTAAAAGTAATTGATTCATCTTTTTTCAGTGAAAAAACTTCTTTTTTTTCTTGTTTACAATAGATTGTTGAAATAGCAATTATTAGAAACAGTAGTTTTCTCATTTTTAACTTGCTTGCATATAACGTGTTATATCATAAGAATATATACTTTTATCCTGGTGCTATTTCCGGATAAACGTAGTTTTCTGTGAGTTTATCTATTTTTTTCTTTTAGTTTAATGAGCATCCAACCAATTATCGCCCATATCCATATCAACATCTAAAGGAATAGATAATTTATAGGCGTTTTCCATTTCCTCTTTTATAATCGGTTTTAATAATTCTAATTCGTCTTTATGTATGTCAAAAACCAATTCATCATGCACCTGCAATAACATCTTAGATTTGTAGTTTTCTTTTTCAAATAGGTTCTGAATATTAATCATCGCAATTTTAATAATATCAGCGGCACTTCCTTGTATTGGAGCGTTTACCGCATTTCGTTCCGCTGCTCCACGAACAATTGCGTTTTGCGAGTTTATATTTTTTAAATAGCGTCTTCTGCCTAACAAAGTTTCTACATAGCCGTTGTCTCTGGCAAAATCTATTTGTTTGGCTATGTATGCTTTTAAGGTAGGGTAAGTTTCGTAATAGGTGTCAATTAGGGCTTTCGACTCTTTTCTGCTTAAATTGGTTTGGTTACTCAAACCGAATGCAGAGACTCCATAAATAATTCCAAAATTCACGGTTTTTGCATGGCTACGTTGTTCTCTGGTAACTTCATCCAAAGCAACATTAAACACTTTTGCCGCTGTTGCGCGGTGAATGTCTTCTCCGTTTAAAAAGGAACTTTTCATAGTTTCATCACCACTTAATTCCGCAATTAAACGCAATTCTATTTGCGAATAATCCGCTGCCAATAGAGTGTAATTTTTATCTTTTGGAACAAAGGCTTTACGCACTTGCTTGCCACGTTCGGTTCTTATTGGAATATTCTGTAGGTTCGGATTGTTAGAGCTCAATCTACCTGTTGCAGCTACCGCTTGGCTATAAGTAGTGTGAATTCTATTGGTTTCTGAATTGATTTCATTTGGCAAGGCATCTACATAGGTGTTTTTTAGTTTTACCAAGCCTCTCCATTTTAAAATATTGGCAACAATTTCATGGTCGTTGGCCAAGTAAGACAATACATCTTCACTTGTTTTGTATTGACCTGTTTTTGTTTTCTTTGGTTTATCCACCAATTTTAGGTGATCAAATAGTACCTCTCCTAACTGTTTTGGTGATGCCAGATTAAACTCAACCGCCGCTTCACCATAGATACTCGTTTCCAATTCTAAAATGTCTTTGTTTAAATCTTCCGATAAACCTTTAAGGAAGTCTGCATCTACATTAATTCCTTCTATTTCCATTTTAGCCAAGACTTTCAATAGCGGAATTTCAATTTCTGAAAACAATTTTGTCAATCCGTTTTCTTTCAGTTCTTTTTCAAAAACTTGTTTTAATTGAAATGTAATATCGGCATCTTCAACGGCATATTCTGTTTGATCATCAACAGAAACATCGCGCATTGTTTTTTGATTTTTACCTTTCTTGCCAATCAATGATTCTATTGAGATAGCTTGGTAGTTTAAATAAGACTCTGCTAGCACATTCATGTTATGGCGCATGTCTGGATTGATAAGGTAATGCGCAAGCATGGTATCAAAAATAGGGCCTTTCACGTCTATGCTATAATTGCTTAAAACCTTGATGTCGTATTTGATATTTTGCCCAATTTTTTCAATTTCCTCATTTTCAAAAAACGCTTTGAATTTATCCAAAATAACTAAGGCCTGATTTTTGTCTTCGGGAATTGGTAAGTAATATCCTTTTCCTTTTTCAAAAGAAAATGCGATTCCGACTAATTGTGCTTCAAACGTATTTAGGCTTGTAGTTTCGGTATCAAAACAAACCGATTTTTGTTGCATTAGTTTTTTTAAGAGAAGGTTTTGCGCTAATTCATTATTAATATGTTGGTAAAAATGATTGGTGTTTTTTGCTTCCTGAAATCCGGTAATTACTTCAGCCGGGGCGTCGCTTGGCGCTGCAAATAAATCTAATTGCGAAGTACTTGGTGCATTGCCTCCAGATTCTGAAACTGGTGTTGTTTTTTCTGCGGTATTATTTTCAGTAGGTGCTTTAAAGATTCGTTGAAAATTTTCAAACGTTCGTCTAAATTCCAATTCTTGAAAAATGTCTGACACCGCTTGAAAATCTGGAGTAGATAATTCAAAATTATCTTCATGAAACTGCACTGGGCAATCGAGTATAATGGTAGCCAATTGCTTAGATAAAAGCCCTAGTTCTTTATTGGCTTCTACCTTTTCTTTCATTTTTCCTTTTAGTTCATGTGTGTTGGCAAGTAAGCCTTCCATAGAACCATAAGCTTTTAAGAATTTCTTCGCCGTTTTGTCTCCAACACCAGGTAAACCAGGAATGTTGTCTACAGCATCTCCCATCATTCCTAAATAATCAATGACCTGTTTTGGGTCTTCAATTTCAAATTTTTCTTTTACTTTTTCTACATCCCAAATTTCAATACCATTCCCCATTCTTGCTGGTCGATACATCACCACATTATCGGTTACCAATTGTGCATAATCTTTATCAGGGGTAACCATAAAGGTTTTGTAACCTGCCTTATCTGCCTGCACCGAAAGTGTTCCAATTAAGTCATCCGCCTCAATACCTGCTACCTCAATAATCGGAATGTTCATGGCTTCCAATATTTTATGAATATACGGCACGGCAATTTTAATAGCTTCCGGTGTTTCTTGTCTGTTGGCTTTATATTCTGGAAAAGCGTCAACTCTGGCCGAAGAACCTCCTTTATCAAAAGCGACGGCTAAATGATCTGGTTTTTCGCGTCTAATAACATCTAATAAGGAATTGGTAAAACCTAAAATAGCAGAGGTGTCCATTCCTTTAGAATTGATTCTTGGATTTTTTATAAGTGCGTAATAACCTCTAAAAATTAAGGCAAAGGCATCAAGAAGAAAGAGTCTTTTTTGTTCTGGCATGTGTAAATAATTATTGAAAGTAAAAATACTAAAATCAGTCGACCTTGTTTGTAATATTTCCAAAACAAATTCGTCATACTACTTTTAACAAGAGATTAACCCTAATAGGGGGCGCTACTTAACAATAATTAAAATACTTTTACCTCAAATTAAACTGTTTATGCTTCGTTGGATTATTTTTATTGGAATTTTATTAGTTGCGGATTTTTATGCGTTTCAAAGTTTTAAAACAGTTGTAAAAAGTAAAATAGGGCTGTGGGTTTATTGGCTTGTTTCTTTAGCAATAATTGCCAATGTAATTTATCAAATAGAAACTAGCGACAGAAGTAGTGGGATGCCTCAATCTTTAATGTTAAGTTTTGGATTGGTTATTCTATCATTTGTGCCAAAGTTGTTCATGCTGCTTTTTATGTTTGGTGAAGATATCAGTAGAATTATTCGACTGTCTATTAATTTTTTTAAAGGTGAAGGAGTTTCAATTCCGAGTAGAAGAGGGTTTATAGGGAAATTGGCCTTAGGTGTTGCTGCGATTCCTTTTGCGTCCATTTTATACGGAATGACTCGAGGGAAATACAATTATCAGATTGTGAAACATACCTTATTTTTTGAGGATTTGCCAGAAGCGTTTGATGGGTTTAAATTAACACAAATTTCAGATGTGCATAGTGGTAGTTTTGACAATGCTGAAAAAATTGCACACGGTATAGATTTGATTAATGAGCAAGAGAGTGATGTTATTTTGTTTACGGGTGATATCGTAAATAATGTGGCGAGTGAAATGGATGATTGGATTCCTTATTTTAAAAAGTTAGAGGCAAAACAAGGAAAATATTCAGTTCTTGGAAATCATGACTATGGAGAATATGTGAGTTTTAATTCTGTTCAGGAAAAGGAGCAAAACTTTCAAGCCATAAAAGATATTCATCCAAAAATAGGGTTCGATTTATTGTTGAATGATAGTGTATATTTAGAGCGTGAGAATGAAAAAATTGCTTTGATTGGGGTAGAAAATTGGGGAACACGATTTAAAAAGGCTGGAGACTTGCAAAAGGCGACTGCTAAAATTAATAAAGAAGATTTTAAAATATTAATGAGCCACGATCCTTCGCATTGGGAGTCTGAAGTGAAAAATCACGATGATAAATTCCATTTAACTTTAAGTGGACATACCCACGGAATGCAATTTGGTATCGAGATTCCTGGCTTTAAATGGAGTCCGGTACAGTATGTTTACAAAAAATGGGCAGGTATGTATGAAGAATTTGGGCGCTATATAAATGTAAATCGAGGATTTGGATTTTTAGCCTTTCCAGGTCGTGTAGGTATTTGGCCGGAGATTTCGGTAATTACACTAAAGAAGAAAAAACAAACCGCTTAGTCTGTTTTCTCAAAAATTCTTTTATATTTAGCCGTAAATTATACGCCTTCAATCTGTTAAAAAAGTATTTAAAATGAGTAATCCATTTCAAGAATTATTTGATGCACAAAAGGCAAATCAATATGCTTTGGCTAATACTACTGCTAAAGAGAGAATCAAAAAATTAGAAGCCTTAAAAAAGGCTATTATGGTTACTTATAAAGAAGATATTTATAAGGCCTTAGAAGCAGATCTGAACAAACCAAGAGTAGAAACAGATCTTACAGAGTTGTTCCCTGTAATTAGCGAGATAAAATTTGCCATTAAATACATGAGAACTTGGGTTTCTAATAATTATGTAAAAACGCCGATGTCTTTATTAGGTGCTTCTTCCTGGATAAAATATGAACCTAAAGGTGTTAGTTTAATTATTGCACCTTGGAACTTCCCATTTCATTTGGCATTATGCCCCTTAGTTTCGGCAATTGCTGCTGGCAATACGGTGGTTTTAAAACCTTCAGAAATGAGCCCGAATGTTACTGATATAATTGAGAAAATAATAAAGGATTTATTTAATGAAAATGAAATAGCATTGGTTCAAGGAGCAGTTCAAGAATCTACTGATTTGTTGAAGTTACCCTTTAACCATGTGTATTTTACTGGCTCACCACAGGTTGGAAAAATAGTTATGGCTGCGGCAGCCAAACATTTGGCTTCTGTAACCCTAGAGTTAGGAGGTAAATCACCAACAATTGTTGATAGTAGCGCTAGTTTAAAAACGGCGGCGAAGAAAATTGTTTGGGGTCGTTTTGCCAATGCTGGTCAAACATGTTTAGCGCCAGATTATGTGTTAGTTGAACAAAAGGTAGAAAAAGAGTTTATCGGGGCTTTAAAGAATGCCATAACCGATTTCTTTACCGAGCATCCAATGCAATCAGAACATTATTGTAAATTGATACATGAGGGTCATTTTGATCGAATGAAAGGAATGTTAGATGATGCAGTTAAAAGCGGTGCAACTGTTGAAATTGGTGGGAATAGTGATAAGGATATTCTTAGATTAGAACCTACCGTTTTGTCTAATGTTACTCTGGTTTCTCGAGTAATGCAAGAGGAGATATTTGGCCCACTCTTACCAATTGTTACCTTCAATACGCTAGAAGAGGCCATTGAAATCATTCAATCAAAAGAGAAGCCACTTGGACTTTATATTTATAGTTCTAAGAATAAAAACATAAAGTACTTATTAGACAATACCAGAGCAGGAAGTACTTGTGTTAATAATAACTTAATTCAGTATTCAAATCACTATCTACCATTTGGTGGTTCTAACAATAGTGGAATAGGGAAGGTACATGGTTTTTATGGTTTTCAAGAATTTTCTAACGCGCGTTCAGTAATGAAACAACATACCTTTGGAGCGATTCAATTATTGTTTCCTCCTTATAATAATTTTAAGAAACGATTGACAGAATTTACTGTTAAGTGGTTTTAGGTGTTCTTCGATTTAACATTCCCCTAACACTCTAATTATGTTAAATTATAAGAAAATCTTATATTTGTGTATTAAAGTGTTGTTGAATTACAGATAATTATAATAATTCACCTACATTTTAAGTTAAGATACAAACAATATTTTCTATTTATGGCAAAGTTTGGCGAGTTAATAAGTTCTGAAATCCCTGTGTTAATAGACTTTTATGCAGAGTTAGAAGAAGCGACAACTGAATTGCATTCTGTGTTACGAGATGTGGCTGCGGCTTTAGGTGACAAGGCAAAGGTGATTAAGATTGATGTTGATAAAAATGAAACCTTAGCAAACGCATTAAGAATCAAAGGGAATCCAACTTTTATTATCTATAAAGAAGGGGAGATGAAATGGCGTCAAACGGGAGAACAAGATGCTAATTCGTTAATAAGTTTAGTAGAGCAATACGTTTAGTTTATTGCTTTAAAACTATATCCTTTTTTAGTAAACGCTTCTAAGACTTTAGGGAGTGTAAATTTCAAGTTTTTTGCTGCTTTTAAACTGTCATGAAAAATAATGACACTACCGTTTTGCGTGTTCTTTAGAACATTCTCCAAACACTTATCTTTAGAGATTGATTGATCAAAATCGGCACTTAAAACATCCCACATAATAATTTTATAGCCAAGTGTTCTCAGTTTTTTAGCCTGACTCAATTTTAGTTTTCCATAAGGAGGTCTAAAGAGTTTTGAATCGATCTCCAAGGCCGCTTTCTCCGAATTATTCAAATATTCCTCAGTTTGCTCATTCCAGCCATTTAAATGATTGTGCGTATGGTTGCCAATAGAATGTCCTTGCTCAATAATTTTTTGAAAGATGTCAGGATATTTTTTTACATTCTTTCCGATACAAAAGAAGGTAGCTTTGGCATTGAACTTAGCAAGTTCTGTTAGCGTCCATTCGGTTATCTCTGGCGTTGGTCCATCGTCAAAAGTTAGGTAAATCTCTTTTTTAGAAGTAGAAAAACTCCAAACCCAATTCTTAAATAAACGTTGAATCCAGTGTGGAGTTTTTACAAAATACGCCTTCATATTATTCTAATAAATCACTGAATAATTCAATATGTTCAACATACCTATCTCGTGCAAGTTTAGCTTGTTCTTCTGTATCGTAATTATTAACAGTTCTTACAAGTTGATCATACATCATTAAATTGTTTTCAATCTCATCAAAAACGGCTTCTAAATAAGTATCGTCAAATCGGCTATAATACACTAAGTTCTGCTCGAATTTAACGGCTAACTCTTCAATTAATATCCTTGCTTTTTCTGGCTTGTTAATTCTGTAATATGCTTCTGGGTAGCCTAATAACATTCCGTAATGTAAAAAGCCTTCTACCGGCATTTTATCTAAAGAAAGATCAATTATTTCTTCCGCTCTAATAGAGTCTCCTTCTAGAATTAATTGGTCAACTAAACGCAACATATTATTACGCATAGAAACGGCATTTTTACGAGTTTCTGTATCTAAATAAATTTTGCCATCGTTAATGTTTTTCCAATCTATATTGGTAAAGTAATTGTAGTTTATTTCTGCGTCTAAACGCCCCATATCAAATAAACTCTTATCTCCTTTTGGCGTGTAAATAGGAACAAACTTAAAGACCAGTCCATCAGATTGTAAATAATCTTTTAGCCAGATATATTCTTCATCTGCTGACGCTCCACCAGTAAAGTAAATTGGGTGTTTCCAATTGTTATTGGCTAAGATGTCCAACATTAAAATTCTATTCTTGGTCAATCCGTCTTGATCAATTTCAATATCTATATAAGGAACGATTAAATCGGCATCTTGCGGTTTAACCAATCCACTTGCTAAAACAGCAGCCTTGTCAACAGGAATTCTAATCTTATTTGTAGGATATGTTTTTTCTTTTTTATCATTTATGGTTTCTACGTAAGTAACATCATTTTTACTTTGTATCCAACGCATTAAATAATCGATTTCTATGATACTATCTTTAAATTGAGGCAGCGGATAGTGGTACGCCAAATCCATAGTTCCATATTTATACTCATCATGTGTTAGTTGAGAAGGAATTGGAGGCGCTTCATATGTTGCTCGTTTCATTTGATCGATATACCAATCTGTAGCAAATAGACTTGTGTTTACCAATTTAATATCAGTTCTATAATTTTCCACTTCTTGCATATACCAAAGAGGGAAAGTGTCATTATCTCCAATGGTAAACATGATTGCATTTTCTGCGCAAGAATCTAAATAAGCTTTTGCATTTAAATGCGAGGTATATCTGTTTGACCTGTCATGATCGTCCCAATTTTGCTGCGCCATTAAAACAGGAACTGCTAATAAGGTAATTCCAGAAATTGCAAACGCGGCAATTTTTTTAGGAGCAAACTGCGATGCAATTTGATACAAAGCCAACACGCCAAATCCAATCCAAACAGCGAATACATAAAACGAACCTACAACGGCATAATCGCGTTCTCTTGGTTCAAATGGTTTTGGATTGGTGTAGAAAATAATTGCCAATCCGGTGAATACAAAGAATAATAATAGGGTGTAAAAATTCTCTTTGTCATTTCTTAAATGGAATAATACTCCGATTAAACCTAATATTAATGGAAGGAAAAAATAGGTATTTCTTCCCTTGTTGTTTTTAATATCATCCGGAAGGTCGGATTGTGGTCCAAGACGCATGCTGTCAATAAAATTAATACCGCTTATCCAGTTTCCATTGTGAATGTCTAGGTTTCCTTGAATGTCGTTTTGTCGTCCAACAAAATTCCACATAAAATAACGACCGTACATATAGCCAAATTGAAAATCGATCATAAATCGAACATTTTCAATCATAGTAGGCTTTCGTTTGCTACTCTGCGGAATACCCGCTATGGCTTTATAGTTTTGGATTACATTTGGTGAAGGATCTACCATCCTTGGAATAAGTCCTTTGTGTTTGTCAGAATAATCAGGTAAAACATTGGTGAAATCATTAACAATTACATATTTCCCTGTTTCAAAATTTTTCTCGTATTTAGGTTTATCGTCTCTAAAAAGAGGATTTCCTTGAGGATCTGTTTTTTGTTCTCTTTTATAATAAAGTGAATAATATTTATCGTAGAAGACACTTGCATCTCCGTATTGCTCACGATTGTAATAGGCTAATAATTCACGTGCACTCGAAGGATTGTTTTCGTTTATCGTTGTATTTGCATTGGCTCTTATTGGTAACATTAACCAAGATGAAAATCCGATCATTACAAAGAGTACTGATAATAATAGTGTATTGGCGCCTACTTTGTTTTTCTTTCTGGTATAATTCAATCCAAAATAGAATCCAGCGACCAGTAAAATCATAGCTATAATACTTCCTGTATTAAAAGGAAGTCCAATAGTGTTGATGAAGAATAGTTCTAAAGCACTAAAGTATTTTAAAGTAAACGGGAATAAAAATTTAAAAATGAAAAGTAATACGGCTATAGAAGCAATGTTTCCTATGATAAATTTCTTACTATCATAGCTCTTATAGTTTTTGAAGAAATAAAGCAAAACCAATGAAGGAATTACCAACAATGAAAGAATGTGTACTCCAAATGAGAGTCCTACAACAAAACTGATAATTAGCAACCATTTATTTCCTTTTGGTTTGTGCATTTCTGCTTCCCAACGAATTCCTAGCCAAAATAACAATGCCATTAAAAATGATGACATTGCATATACTTCACCTTCAACAGCACTAAACCAAAAACTATCTGAGAAACAATAGGCTAAAGATCCTACCAAGCCACTACCCAATATAGCATACATGTTTCCACCGCTAATTTCTTCCGTTTTGGCAACCACTTTTTTAGCTAAAGCAGTAATCGTCCAGAATAAAAATAGAATGGTAAAAGCACTAGATAAGGCCGACATAAAGTTGACCATTGCTGCAATTTGAGTGACATCTGATGTAAACATAGCAAAAAACGCCCCCAAAATTTGAAATAGAGGAGCCCCAGGAGGGTGTCCAATTTCTAATTTAACGGCGGTAGAAATATACTCGCCACAATCCCAATAACTAACGGTTGGTTCTAGAGTTAAGGTGTAAGTTAATAATGCAATTGCAAATACTGACCATCCTAGAATGGTGTTTAGTTTGGAATAGTTCAATGATGACATAGATTCATTTTTATCAAGGGCGAATTTACTAAAAATAAGTGATGCAATAAAACGGAGTTTTAGGTGCAAAAAGTATTAACAAGATGTTAAATTTAAATTACAGTTTAAAAAACTTAAAAAATGTTTGCAAAATTAAAAGAATACAGTAAATTTGCACCCGCAATTGTCCCATGGTGTAATTGGTAACACACCGGTTTTTGGTACCGACATTCAAGGTTCGAGTCCTTGTGGGACAACAAGCATTTAAAGCCACTCATTTGAGTGGCTTTTTTAGTGGCTTTAAATGTCAGTTTTTTTATAGTGAAAATGAGTTATTTACACTGGAAAAAAAAGAATCATTTCAAGTCAAATTGTAAAATTTAATGGCGTTGGCTCCCATAAAATTTTCTTGCTCATTACTACTCAATTGAGCGATGAAATTTGTGGCCAACGATTTTACTTTTTCATAGTTGCCAGCCACCAAGCAAACTGGCCAATCAGAACCGAACATAATTCTATCGGGTCCAAAAGCAGTTAATGTTAAATCCATATACGGTTTTATTTGTGCTGGAGTCCATAATTTATAGTGAGCCTCGGTAATCATTCCCGAAATTTTACAATAAACGTTTTCGTGTTTTCCAATTTCTTTCATTAAAGTAGCCCATTCATTGAATAAACCATCTTTAATATATGGTTTTGCAATATGGTCTATGACAAATTTTTGATTTGGAAAACGTTTCACAAACTCTAAAGTAGTTTTTAATTGATGCGGGAGAATTAAAATATCATAGGTGTAACCGTATTTTTCTAATTTAGAAATCCCTCGCAAAAAATCAGATCTGAGTAAGAATTCTGGGTCAGTCTCACCTTGTACAATATGCCTAAATCCTTTTACAAGTGAGTCGGTGCTATACTTCTCTAAATCTTTTTCAAGTATGCCAGACTTTAAATCTACCCATCCAACAACCCCTTTAATAAAGTTGTTTTCTTCTGCTAATGATACTAAAAAGTCAGTTTCTTCAGTAGTTTGGTCTGCTTGAACTGCTACGCAGCCATCTATATTGTGTTTCAGATATACTTCTTTTAAATCAGATGGTAGAAAATCCTGGCGGATTACTTTCATTTCGTCATTTATCCAAGCATGGGATTCTATATTGTATTTCCAAAAATGTTGATGAGAATCTATTACCATGATTTAGGTATTGAGAGCATAAATAATTAAAATAAACTTAATGTTTGAGATTTGTGAGGAGTCTCTTTCTTGCCAATATATTCGAGTAAAATTGTTTCTGTGCTATGTCCAGTAATTTGTCTTAATAAGCGACTTTGCATTTTTCCGTAGTTGTTTATGGCAAATGTCCGTCTGCATACATGAGCTGTTATCAACCTGTGTTTTTCAAAAATTCCTTCTGTTCTACGTTTTGATTCAAAATCATATAAGACACCTTCAATCTTTTGATTGATTCCGCATAGTTTGCAGATTTTTTTAATTTGTTCGTTTAACTTGTGAAGAGGTTTTTTAGTAGGAAATCCATCAGTTAGTATTAGTTTTAAAGATGGTCGAATCGGAATAGAAATTTGCTTGCCTGTTTTTTCTTGTGTTAGTTCAATTACTTCTATTCCTTTTTTTGTGGTTAGACTTGATTCGTCGATTTTTAATAAATCAACAGATCTTTGACCAATTTCACATCCTAATAATAGCCATTTCCTAGCGTTTTCTAGTTCTGAGTCAAAAAGAGGAAATATTTTGATCATTTCTAACTCTTCAATAGTTAGATAGATGATGTGTTGCTTTTTCTCTTTGAGTGCTTTATATGTTTTTAATTCGGTGTTAATTTTAAAACCTTTCTGTTCTGCATTTAAACAAATCGTTTTTAAATCGGCTATTTTCTTCAATGAATAGCCATTAGAATATTTTTTTTCCTCTTCTAAATAAGAAGAGAACTTATTCAGAAAATCTAAATTTATATTTTGAACATATATTGATTTTTGCAGGTAAATTTCATAGCCTTCTATTATTTTTTTAAATGAGCCGTACGAGGCAATCCTGTTTTTTGATAATTTTTTAGTACCAGATCTAGAAGAGTGAATTATGTTTTGAATTGCGTCGGTAAGCAAAAAGTTTTGAGGTTTGTCCGTCATCTTTGTATCAGAAATAAAAAATTAATCAAGAATTATTTCAATTTAAAAGTAATAACTGGTAAAACGGAGTGATTCGAAATGTCTTTAGAGATACTGCCGCTAAAGAAGCTCATAAGACCTCTGCGACCATGTGTATTTAATGCAATAACATCAGCTTCAATATATTCGGCAAAATTTAAGATGCCCATTTCTACAGTAACATCATTATGAATGTTTATGGTATAGTTTTTTAAATCAGAATGGTTTACAAACTCTTTTATTTTTAATTGAGATTTGATTGTAGGTTCAAAACTCTGAGCAGTATTCACTTTTAATAAATGAATTTTAGCATTGAATATTTTTGCAAATGAAACGATGTTTGTGAATGTTTTGAGTCCATCTTCGTCAAAATTAGAGGCGAAGACGAGATTTTCTAATTTAAAATCATCAATTTCATTTTTAATAACTAATACTGGAACATCAGAATGACGTACTACTTTTTCTGTATTAGAACCCACAAACATTTCTTCAAATCCAGAAACTCCTTGAGATCCCATAACAATTAAATCTGCATTTTGTTTTTGACTTTCCTTAATAATACCGTCAAAAGTTTCATGAAAAAAAACAGATTTTACCACTTTTACATTTCTTAGGTAATAGCGCTTCGTTAATTTTTCAAATTTCTCCTGTGCACGTTTCATATATAAAAGCGTAGAAGGAGAATTGTTTTCGGCGCCAAAGTTAGAAGGATCAATTACTTCAGTTGGCAATTCTAACATGTGTAATAAATGCAGTTCACTATTTGTTTCTTCTGCAATTTTTGCTGCTACTTTGGCTGCATATTCTGCCTGATTTGAGAAATCTATTGGGACTAAAATTTTTTTCATGACCATCATTTTTTATAGTGGGTGTTTTGTAAAGTTACAAAAAAAGAAATACAAGTTTAAATGATTTTTATCATTAAAAAAATAGTTGTATATTTGCAGTCGAAAATAAAGTATTATTTGGAAAGTGGAGGGGACGTGAAGTCCCCTCTTTTTATACAAAAGAATAAAAAAAACAGTTGTAATTTTTTTAAAAATTACTTCATAAAAAGAAAGTTTGTTTCATAATAAAAGTGAAATTTAATAAATGAATCAAGAGGTTGTAAAGCAGTTGTTGCAGGAAGCATTGGAAGAGAATGAGACTTTATTCTTGATTGAATTATCTTTTTTAGCAAATAATAAGATTTTTATAGAGCTAGATGGTGATGCTGGAATTAACTTGAATGAGTGTATTAGAATTAGCCGCCATATAGAGCATAATTTAGATAGAGAAGATGAAGATTTTTCTCTTGAAGTGACTTCGGTAGACATTTCTAAGCCGTTAAAAGTTCCAAGACAATATCAAAAGAATATTGGAAGGATTTTAAGTGTTAAAACTGTTGAAGGAGAAAAAATAGAAGGAACTGTAGTGAGTGCAGATTTAAACAATGTAAGTTTAGAATGGAAAGCTAGAGAGCCTAAACCAATTGGAAAAGGAAAAGTTACTGTAACAAAACAAGCAGTAATTGATTACAATAGTATAAAGGAAGCAAAAGTGAAGATTATTTTTAATTAAAGAAATGGAAAATTTAGCATTAATAGATTCGTTTTCAGAATTTAAAGACGACAAAAGTATTGATAGAGTAACGTTAATGGCGTTATTGGAAGAGGTGTTTAGAGCGGCTTTAAAACGTAAATTTGGTTCAGATGATAATTTTGATATTATTATAAATCCAGATAAAGGAGATTTAGAGATTTGGAGAAATAGAATTGTTGTAGCTGATGGAATGTCGGAGGATGATAATGAAGAAATTGAATTAGCAGAGGCGAGAAAAATTGAGCCAGATTTTGAAATTGGAGAAGATGTATCGGAAGAGGTTAAATTAATGGATTTAGGTCGTAGAGCAATTTTGGCTTTACGTCAAAATTTAATTTCTAAAATTCATGAGCACGATAGCACAAATATATTTAAGCACTTTAAAGATTTAGAGGGCGATTTATATAGTGCAGAAGTACATCATATTAAGCATAATGCTGTTATTTTGTTAGATGATGAAGGAAACGAAATCATCATGCCTAAAAGTGAACAGATTCGTTCGGATTACTTTAGAAAAGGAGAGTCTGTAAGAGGTATTATTAAAACGGTTGAGTTAAGAGGAAATAAGCCAGTAATTATTTTGTCTAGAACAGAACCTAAGTTCTTAGAGAAATTATTTGAGCAAGAGATTCCAGAAGTATTTGATGGTTTAATTACTATTGAAGGTGTCGCAAGGATCCCTGGTGAAAAGGCAAAAGTAGCGGTAGATTCTTACGATGATAGAATTGATCCTGTAGGAGCTTGTGTTGGTATGAAAGGATCTAGAATTCATGGTATTGTTCGTGAATTAGGAAATGAGAATATTGATGTAATTAACTATACTAAGAATAACCAGTTATTTATAGCACGTGCCTTGAGCCCTGCTAAAGTAACATCTATGGATATTCATGAAGAAGAAGGAAGAGAAGACGGTAAGAAAGGACGTGTAGATGTGTTCTTAAAGCCAGAGGAAGTTTCTAAAGCAATTGGACGAAACGGAGTGAATATTCGTTTAGCGAGCCAATTAACTGGATACGATTTAGACGTTCAAAGAGAAGGAGTTGAAGACGAAGATGTTGAATTAGCTGAATTTACGGACGAAATCGAAGGATGGGTAATTAAGGAATTCCAAAATGTTGGATTAGATACTGCAAAAAGTGTATTGAGTCAAGATGTTGCTGAATTGGTGAAAAGAACTGATTTAGAAGAAGAAACAATCGTAGAGGTTCAAAACATTTTAAAAGCAGAGTTTGAAAATTAAATAGTAATTTTCGCAAAAAGAATTATAATTAAGAGTAACAATAAGTATGTCTGAAAACAAAACAATGCGACTTAATAAAGTTCTAAGAGAACTGAATATTTCGTTAGACAGAGCGGTTGAACATCTTGCCAGTAAAGGGCATGAAATAGAGGCACGTCCTACAACCAAAATTTCTAGCGCAGAGTATGAAGTTTTACTAGATGGTTTCCAAACCGATAGAAGCAAAAAAGCGGAATCGAAAGAGGTTGGTGAAGAGAAAAGAAAGGAAAAGGAAGCTATTGCATTAGAACGTGCAGCCAAACTTGAAAAGCAGCGTCTTGAAGAAGAGGCCAAAAACGAAGTCTTAAAAGCGAAAGCTGAAAAGGTTGAGGTGAAAACTGTTGGAAAAATCGATATCGATGGATCTTCTAAAAAAGAAGAGAAAGTTGAAGAAGTTCCTGCTAAAGTTGAAGAAGTTGCGAAACCTGAAGTAAAAGAGGAAAAGGTAGAGGTTATTAAGGCTAAGGTGAAATTGGACGGTCCAAAGGTTGTTGCTCAGGCGCCAAAACCAGTTGAGAAGAAAGAGGAAAAGCCAAAAGAAGAACCTAAAAAGGAAGCGCCTAAAAAAGGTGAGTCTAAAAAAGTAGAACCTGTTGTGTCTAAAAAGGTTGAGGAAAAACCTCAAGAAGAAAAGCCAACAGAACCGCAAACAATAACGACTCAGTATAAGAAATTAGACGGGCCTAAATTGGCAGGGACAATTGATTTAAAGCAATTCGAGAAGCCTAAAAAGAAAAAGCCTGAAGCAGGGAAGCCTGGAGATAAAAAGCCTGGCGATAAAAAACCAGGAGGAGCAGGAACGGATAATAAGCGTAAACGTAAAAGAATTCGTAAAGAATTTAAGCCAGGTCAAGGACAGGGAAATCAACGTGGAGGATTTAATAAAGGAGGTCAAGGACGCAGAAATGTTGTTAAAGAAGAGCCTTCTGAAGCTGATGTGCAAAAACAAGTTCGTGAAACTTTAGAGAAATTACAAGGAAAAGGTAAGAAGTCTAAAGGAGCAAAATATAGAAGAGATAAAAGAGATTCGCACCGTCAACAAACTGAAATTGATCAGGAAATTGCAGCGGCAGAAAGCAAAATTCTAAAAGTAACAGAGTTTGTTACTGTAAGTGAAATTGCAACGATGATGAATATTCAGGTGAATCAAATTATTGGTGCCTGTATGTCATTAGGTATGATGGTAACAATGAATCAGCGTTTAGATGCAGAGACATTAACTATCGTAGCAGAAGAATTCGATTATAAAGTTGAGTTTGTTGGAGCAGAGGTAGAAGATGCAATTGTTGAGGAAGAAGACAGCGCTGAAGATTTAGAAGGTAGAGCACCAATTATTACAGTAATGGGTCACGTAGATCATGGTAAAACATCGTTATTGGATTATATCCGTAAAGCGAATGTAATTGCTGGTGAGTCTGGTGGAATTACACAACATATTGGAGCATACGGTGTACAATTAGAAAGCGGTGAGAGAATTGCCTTTTTAGATACACCAGGTCACGAGGCCTTTACGGCGATGCGTGCACGTGGTGCTCAGGTAACTGATTTAGTTATTATTGTGGTTGCAGCGGATGATGGATTAATGCCTCAAACAAAAGAAGCAATTAGTCACGCACAAGCAGCCGGGGTTCCTATTGTATTTGCAATCAACAAGATTGATGTGCAAGGAGCAAATCCAGATAAGATCAAAGAACAATTAGCAGGTATGGACTTGTTAGTTGAAGATTGGGGAGGTAAAATTCAATCGCATGATATTTCTGCAAAAACAGGTCAAGGAATTGACGAATTATTGGAGAAAGTATTGTTAGAGGCTGAAATGCTAGACTTAAAAGCGAATCCTGAGAAACGTGCTATCGGTACAGTTGTAGAGGCGTATTTAGATAAAGGTCGTGGTTATGTATCTACAATTTTAGTGCAAGAAGGTACTTTAAAAGTTGGAGATTACGTATTAGCAGGAAAGAATAGTGGTAAGGTAAAAGCAATGTTCAACGAGCGTGGAAACGCAATGGACGGAGCAGGACCTTCAACACCAGTTTCAATTTTAGGATTGGATGGTGCACCACAAGCAGGTGATCGTTTCCATGTATTCGAAGATGAGAAAGAAGCAAAACAAATTGCAACAAAACGTTCTCAATTACAACGTGAGCAATCTGTTAGAACTCAGAAACATATTACGTTAGATGAAATTGGACGTAGAATAGCGTTAGGAGACTTTAAAGAATTGAACATTATCCTTAAAGGTGATGTGGATGGTTCTGTAGAGGCCTTGACTGATTCGTTCCAAAAACAATCTACTGAAGAAATCCAAGTAAATATTATTCATAAAGGAGTAGGAGCAATTACAGAATCTGATGTATTGTTAGCATCTGCATCTGAAGCGATTATTGTTGGATTTAATGTGCGCCCTTCTGGAAATGCAAGAATGATTGCAGATCAGGAAGAAATAGACATTAGAACATACTCGATTATTTATGATGCGATTAATGACTTACGTGATGCCATGGAAGGAATGTTATCGCCAGAGATGAAAGAAGAGGTTACTGGTAATGTTGAGATTAGAGAAGTTTATAAAATTTCTAAAGTTGGAAACATTGCAGGTTGTATGGTCGTAAGCGGTAAGATTATGCGTAATTCATTGATTAGAATTATTCGCGAAGGAGTTGTTGTACACTCTGGAGAATTAACAGCGTTGAAACGATTTAAAGATGATGTTAAAGAAGTGACAAAAGGGTACGATTGTGGGGTTCAAATTAAAGGATTCAACGATATAAAAATCGGTGATGTAATTGAAGCTTACGAAGAAGTAGCAGTTAAGAAGAAGTTGAAATAAAAATCAACCTTCAGGATATAAAAAAAACCGAATCAAGATTGATTCGGTTTTTTTATGTCATTTAATTATTAGAAAGATTACGAATGAAATCGAAGCGATTACATTTTAATTTCAGTCTCTAATACAATAGCACCAGAAAATTCTTTTTTAATTTCTAAAAGTGCTCTATCTGCTTCTAATCGAGTCAAATAATTACCAACTCTAACTTTCCATTCTGGGGCCTCATAAATTAATTCCGCCTTTTTATTGAATTCAATTTGATATTCACTTCTTACTCGGTATGCTTGGGTTTCATTACCATTATACAATTGAATTTTAAATCCGTTTGCTTCAGGATGTTCTTTGTTATAGGCCGCTTTTTTTCTTAAAACATCATTAATCTCAGTATTTTCCTGAGCCATTCCAGATGTTCCAATCAAGAGGAAGAATAAAAAACTTAAGAAGCCAAATGTTGTTTTTTTCATTTTTATATATTTTTATGATGCTTAAAATAAGCAATTTTATTGTTGTTTTTGTACTGGGATTAAAACGTATTATTTGTCCGATTTTAATCCGAAATAAGGCTTTGCAAATCTAATCTATTGTTTATTAAAACGGTATCATTTTACTCTATTTAGAATAATTATAAATTGCATTTAACATTATTTTTAGATTTTAAATCTTGCTAATTAATAGTACTTTTGTGCCACTATTTTAATCAGTACGTAATTCATTTGAAATTATTGTACCAAACAAGAAAGAAAACATATATTTATATGAAAAGCGTGAAACAACAGAGTCTAACAGCAAGATTAGCGTTCAGTAGTATTGCTTTCCTATTCTTTTTCACTTTAAATTTATCGGCCCAGGGAGATGCAGCGAATGGTAAAAAACTATTCAATACAAATTGTGCGGCATGTCATAAATTAGATAAAGATTTAGTAGGGCCTAAGTTAGGTGGAATTACAGATGTCCGTGAAGATGCTTGGTTAAAAGCATGGATCAAAGACAATGCAGCATTGCAAGCTACAGATGCTGATGCAAAAGAAGCGGCAAAATATAGCCCGACAGCAATGACGGCGTTTCCGTTTTTAACAGATGAAA
Organism: Urechidicola vernalis; assembly: GCF_031846385.1. Lineage (NCBI taxonomy): Bacteria > Pseudomonadati > Bacteroidota > Flavobacteriia > Flavobacteriales > Flavobacteriaceae > Urechidicola > Urechidicola vernalis. Next base: position 368,924 of record NZ_JAVRHV010000002.1, on the reverse strand, counting down.
ATATTGATGATATTTTAGCATATACGTCTGCACCACCGCCACCACCACCAGTCGTTACAACTGGAGGAGGAGATGTAGTAGTTGCTGAAGCAGACAATACGTTATTGTATATTTTAATAGCAATTGTATTTGTATTGTTGTTAATGGTTGTAAATCTATATCGTACCGTTTCAGAATTAAGAGACGATGCTCCAAAAAGAAAAACAACAGGAGAACAAGCAAATGCAATATGGGCTGCTTTTAAAGCTAATAAGTTTTTACATTTCTTATTAACGATCTTCTTTTTGTTATCTACAGCTTATATTGTGTTCTCATGGTTTATGCAAGTTGGTGTAGATGAAGGATACCAACCTATTCAGCCAATCGAGTTTTCTCATAAAATTCACGCTGGAGATAATAAAATTGATTGTCAGTACTGTCATGCTTCTGCAAAGCACAGTAAGACTTCAGGTATTCCATCAGCAAACGTTTGTATGAACTGTCATATGAATATTTCTGAAGTTGCTGAAGGAACTGCAATTGGAAACCACGGGAAAGAAGTGTTAGATAAGGAAATTCAAAAATTATACGATGCAATTGGTTGGGATAAAGACAAATTGCAATACATCGAAGGGTACGAGAAGAAACCTATTGAATGGGTTCGTGTTCATAATTTACCAGATTTCGCTTATTTCAATCATTCACAGCACGTTACTGTAGCAGGTGTTAAATGTCAGGAATGTCATGGTCCTGTTGAAGAAATGGATGAAGTTTATCAACACGCTCCGTTAACAATGGGTTGGTGTATAGACTGTCATAGAGATACTGAAGTGGATATGACTGAAAATGGATACTACGAGAAAATTCACGAGCAGTTAGCTGGTAAATACGGAGTAGAGAAAGTGACAGAAGCTCAGATGGGCGGAATGGAATGTGGTAAATGTCACTACTAAAAAAATAAAATTAAAATTGAAAGTAACGTAAGTTCCTTTTATTAATTAAATAAATAATCAAATGGCATCAAACAAAAAATACTGGAAAAGTGTTGAGGAACTAAACGAAAATAGTTCTATTGTTGATACGTTAAAGAAAAACGAATTTGTAGAAGAATTACCAACAGATGAATTCTTAGGAGATAAGGAATCATTAGATAATTCATCAACAACTCGTAGAGACTTCTTAAAATATGTTGGATTTACGACTGCAGCGGCTTCATTGGCAGCTTGTGAAGGGCCTGTAAAAAAGGCAATCCCTTATGTAGTGAAACCAAACGAACTAATACCTGGTGTTGCAGATTATTATGCTACAGCGATTGCTGATGGTCATGATTTTGCAAATGTATTAGTAAAAGTTAGAGAAGGGCGTCCAATTAAAATCGAACCGAATAAAGATGCAAGCGGTGAAACGAATGCACGTGTGCAAGCATCTGTATTATCTTTATATGATGGGTTGCGTTTAAAAGGACCAAAAGGAAAAGACGGTTATATTTCTTGGAATGAAGTTGATGCTGAAGTAGGCAAGAAAATTGCTGCTGCAAAAGCATCAGGAAAGCAAATTGCTTTCTTATCGAGTTCTGATGCGAGTCCTTCTACTGCAAATTTAGTTGCTTCTTTAGGTGAAGTGAACCATGTTGTTTATGATGCGGTGTCTGAATCTGGAGCGGTAGATGCATATGAAACTATGTATGGTACAAGAACATTACCATCGTATGATTTTTCTAAAGCAGAAGTTATTGTTTCTGTTGGTGCAGATTTCTTAGGAGATTGGCAAGGTGGAGGTTATGAAGGTGGCTATGCAAAAGGAAGAGTTCCTAAAAATGGAAAAATGTCACATCATATTCAGTTCGAGTCAAACTTGACATTGACTGGAGCGAATGCTGATAAAAGAATAAAAGTAAAACCATCTGAGCAATATTTAGCAATGACTAAATTATATCAGGCGGTAGTAAATGGTGTCTCTACTAGAGAGGCTGGTCCTTTACAAGATGCTGTTCAAAATGCAGTTTCTAAAATTAAAGCGGCAGGTTCAAAAGCAGTAGTTGTATCAGGTGTAAATGATAAACACATTCAATTGTTAGCGTTAGCAATTAACAATGCTATTCAAAGTGCAGCAATGGATGTTTCTATAACAAACAATACAAAGAAAGGAAACGATACTGCAGTTGCTCAGTTAATTGCTGATATGAACGCAGGTAAGGTTGGGGTGTTATTAATTAATAATGCAAACCCAGTTTACACGTTACCAAATTCAAAAGAGTTTGTAGATGGTTTAGCAAAAGTTGATGCATCTGTTGCATTTACAATGGCAGATAATGAAACTGCAAATGTTGTTGATTTTGCATTGGCAACCCCTCATTACTTAGAGTCGTGGGGAATGGTTGAAATGAAGAAAGGTCAGTATAGTTTAATGCAGCCTACTATTCAACCTTTGTTTGATTCGCGTCAAGTGCAAGACAGTTTATTAAAGTGGAGTGGAAGTACGCAGTCTTATTATGAAAATTTAAAAGAAACATTTGCTACATTAGGAGCAAGTACTTCTTGGAATCAAGCATTACATGATGGTTCGTTTGCCTTAGAGGTAACGGAAACAGCGTCAATCGTAGAAGGATTTGATTTAAACACAGAATTAAAAAGCGCTAAGAAACCTAATGTAGGTGAGTTAGAACTTCAATTATATACAAAAACAGGATTAGGAGATGGTCAGCAGGCAAATAATCCTTGGTTGCAAGAATTACCAGATCCTATTACTAGAACAACTTGGGATAATTACTTAACTGTTTCTAAGGCTGATGCTGATGCATTAGGTTTAGAGAATGTATATGTTGCCGATGGTGCAATGAATGGTGATTACGTTGAGTTAAAATCTGGTAATGTTTCTTTAAAAGTTCCTGTATTAGTTCAGCCTGGTCAGGCAGAAGGGTCTGTTGGTTTAGCATTAGGTTACGGACGTACAACAGGAATGAAATCGGCAATGCAAACAGGAGTAAATGCTTACCCTTTATACAACGATTTCAATACAACTCAAACCGGAGTAACAATAACAAAAGTTTCAGGAACTCATAAGTTTGCATGTACGCAGTTACATAATACTATGATGGGTCGCGGAGATATTATTAAAGAAACTACATTAGGAGTATTTAATACTGCTACTGATCCTGAGGTTTACAACCCAGTTCCAAAGGTTTCATTGAAGCACCAAGAAGTTGATGCAACAACAGTTGATTTATGGGATGAGTTTGATCGTTCAGTAGGACATCACTTTAATTTATCTATTGACTTAAACTCTTGTACTGGTTGTGGAGCATGTGTTATAGCATGTCACGCAGAAAACAATGTTCCTGTAGTAGGTAAAGCAGAAGTAAGAAAATCGAGAGATATGCACTGGTTGCGTATTGACAGATATTACTCTTCAGATATGACTGAAGAATATGCACATGATAACAATGTTGGAGGAAAAGAGAAATACCAAAAAATGGAAGAGCCTTCGGCGAATCCAACGGTAGCATTCCAGCCAATTATGTGTCAGCATTGTAACCATGCACCATGTGAAACTGTTTGTCCGGTTGCGGCAACATCTCACGGTCGTCAAGGTCAAAACCATATGGCATATAACCGTTGTGTTGGAACAAGATATTGTGCAAACAACTGTCCTTATAAAGTACGTCGTTTCAACTGGTTCGATTACTCTAACAATAGTGAGTTTGATTTCAACATGAATGACGACTTAGGGAAAATGGTATTGAATCCAGATGTTACAGTTCGCTCTAGAGGAGTTATGGAAAAATGTTCTATGTGTATCCAAATGACGCAAGCAACTATATTAAAAGCGAAGAAAGAAGGAAGACCTGTTGGAGACAATGAGTTTGAAGTAGCTTGTTCTAACGCTTGTAGTACTGGAGCAATGGTGTTTGGAGATATCAACAATGAAAATAGTGATATTTACAAGTTAAAGAACGATAAAAGATCTTACCACTTATTAGAGCATATTGGTACACAACCAAATGTTGTATACCAAGTGAAAGTAAGAAACACGGAAGCATAAAAAAAGAATAATAATTAAGTAATTATATATAGATTATGGCGTCGCATTACGAAGCACCTATAAGAGAGCCTTTAATTAAAGGAGACAAAAGTTACCACGACATTACAGTTGAAGTAGCAGCTCCTGTTGAAGGAAAAGCAAACAAGCAATGGTGGATTGTTTTTGGTATATCTATCGCAGCCTTCCTTTGGGGAATCGGTTGTATTTTATATACCGTAGGAACAGGAATCGGAGTTTGGGGATTGAATAAAACTATTGGATGGGCCTGGGATATTACCAACTTTGTATGGTGGGTAGGTATTGGGCATGCAGGAACCTTGATTTCTGCCGTTCTTTTATTATTCCGTCAAAAATGGAGAATGGGTATTAACCGTTCTGCAGAAGCCATGACTATTTTCTCGGTAGTTCAAGCAGGTTTATTTCCAATTATACACATGGGACGTCCTTGGTTGGGATATTGGGTTTTACCATTACCAAACCAATTTGGTTCATTATGGGTAAACTTTAACTCTCCTCTTTTGTGGGATGTATTCGCAATTTCAACTTATTTATCGGTGTCATTAGTATTCTGGTGGACTGGTTTATTACCTGATTTTGCAATGTTACGTGATAGAGCTGTTAAGCCGTTTCAAAAGAAAATTTATTCTTTACTGAGTTTCGGTTGGACAGGTCGTGCAAAAGATTGGCAACGTTTTGAAGAAGTATCTTTAGTATTGGCAGGTTTGGCAACACCATTAGTACTTTCAGTGCATACAATTGTATCTATGGACTTTGCTACTTCTGTAATTCCAGGATGGCATACAACAATTTTCCCACCGTATTTTGTGGCAGGGGCTATTTTCTCTGGGTTCGCCATGGTAAATACTTTGTTGATTATTATGCGTAAAGTATCTAACCTAGAAGCATATATTACAATACAACATATCGAATTAATGAACATTGTAATTATGATTACGGGTTCTATCGTTGGTTGTGCTTATATCACTGAGTTATTTATAGCTTGGTATTCTGGAGTAGAATATGAGCAATATGCATTCTTAAACAGAGCAACGGGACCTTATTGGTGGGCATATTTATTAATGATGACATGTAATGTGTTCTCTCCACAATTTATGTGGTCTAAGAGATTAAGAACAAGTATTCGCTTCTCTTTCTTTATTTCAATTGTTGTGAATATAGGAATGTGGTTCGAACGTTTTGTAATTATCGTATCTTCATTACATAGAGATTATTTACCATCGTCTTGGACAATGTTCTCACCAACATTTGTAGATATCGGAATATACGTTGGTACAATCGGATTCTTCTTTGTATTGTTCTTATTATACGCTAGAACGTTCCCTGTAATTGCACAGGCAGAGGTGAAGTCTATCTTAAAGTCTTCTGGAGATAATTACAAGAGATATAGAGATGCAGGTGGAGAAAACCCGGCACCAACTAATAAATCTAAAAAATAAGTATTATGAGTTCTAAAGTAATACACGCAATATACAATGACGATGATGTGTTAATGTCAGCCGTAAAAGAAGTACGTGCTGCAAACCATCATATTGAAGAAATTTATACGCCATTTCCAGTACATGGATTAGATAAAGCAATGGGCTTGCCTCACACAAGAATTGCAATTACTGCATTTATGTATGGATTGGTTGGGTTATGTACAGCAATGTGGATGATGAATTATATTATGATTGAGAACTGGCCACAAAATATTGGTGGTAAACCAAGTTTTTCGTTCTTCTATAACTTACCGGCATTTGTGCCAATTATGTTTGAGATGACTGTGTTTTTTGCAGCGCATTTAATGGTAATTACATTTTACATGCGTTCAAAATTATGGCCATTTAAAGAAGCGGAAAATCCTGATCCAAGAACTACAGATGATATGTTCTTAATGGAGATTCCAGTTACTGGTGATGAAAAAGAGATGACTGCATTTTTAGAATCTACGGGAGCAGTTGAAATTAAAATAACTGAAAAGCATTAATTCGATGAAGAGAGTAATCAATACATTTTTAGTTTTGGCAGTTACTTTGGTAATTGTTTCTTGTAATGACAAGAGAACGCCAAACTTGCAATTTATGCCTAATATGTATGAGGCAGTTCCTTATGAAACGTATATGTCTAATCCTAATTACGCACCAGGAATGGAAGAGCGTATGCCGGTGGCAGGTACTATAGCAAGAGGTGCGGAGTTTGCATTTGAATATGACAATAGCATTGAAGGTTATGAATTGGCAAAAGCGAATTTAAAAAGCCCTTTAGATTCTACTATGGTAGATGCTGACAGAGCAAAATCACTTTACACAATCTATTGTGCTTCTTGTCACGGAACAAAAGGTGATGGTCAAGGAGATTTAGTGAAAAATGAAAAGTTTTTGGGTATACCTAATTATAAAGATAGAGAAATTACAGAAGGTAGTATCTATCATACAATTATGTATGGTAAAAACATGATGGGATCTCATTCATCACAATTAACTGAAGAAGAGCGTTGGCAAGTAACTGCTTATGTTCAAGAATTAAGAAACAATTAATAATTCTTTTTAATTAGAATTTTAGAAGATATGTATCAGTTTTCGAGTAAATTAAAAACAGCAGCCTTTGCTTTAATGATTATTGGAGCCCTTGGAATTGGATGGGGATTCTTATCTGCGCCATCTACGGTAGAAGAGGCAAAAGAAATAGTAGCACATAGTAATGATGGTCATCATGGAGGTGTTGGAAGTGCAGATGCACATGCCGATTCTCATGCAGATGAACACCATGATGCTTCGCATGATGTACATACTTTACATCAATTACAAAACAGACCTTGGTCTGCTGTATATGTAGGGATATTTTTCTTTATGATGATAGCACTGGGAGTGTTGGCTTTTTATGCCATACAGCATGTAGCACAAGCCGGTTGGTCTATTGTTTTGTTTAGAGTTATGGAAGGAATTACGGCCTATTTACCAATTGGTGCAGTAATTTTGTTTGCGTTTTTAGTGTTGTCAAGTTTACATATGAATCATGTATTTGCTTGGATGGATCCTGCATTAGTAGACCCAGATAGTCCAACATTTGATCATTTATTATATGACAAAAAAGGTTACTTAAATGTACCTTTCTTCTTAATTAGATCTGCAATTTATATTGCTGGTTGGGTTTGGTACCGTCATTATACTAAAAAGCAATCTTTAAAATTAGACGCTGCTGCTGAAGGAGATTTAACGCATTATAAGAAAACATTTAGAGCATCCGCTATATTCTTAGTATTCTTCTTAGTATCAGAATCTATGATGTCTTGGGATTGGTTAATGTCTATAGATCACCACTGGTTTAGTACATTATACGGATGGTATGTATTTGCAGGTATGTTTGTTTGTGGAATCACAACTATTGCAATGATTACTATTTACTTAAAATCTAAAGGATTATTAGAATACGTAAACGACAGTCATATTCATGATTTGGCAAAGTTTATGTTTGGATTTAGTGTATTCTGGACATATTTATGGTTCTCTCAGTTTATGTTAATCTGGTATGCAGATATTCCTGAGGAAGTAACATATTATGTTCAACGTTTTGAAGAAGTTAAAGTACCGTTCTTAACAATGGTTGCAATGAACTTTGCGTTCCCTGTATTATTATTAATGAACAGTGATTATAAGCGTTTACCTTGGTTTGTTGTAATGGGAGGGATTGTAATTTTATTAGGACACTATATTGATGTGTATCTTTTAATTACTCCTGGATCAGTTGGAGCACAATGGAAATTCTTATCAGTTGAAGTTATAGGATCTATGTTATTTTTCTTAGGCTTGTTTATTTTCGTTGTATTTACTGCATTGAGCAAATCTCCTTTGAAAGTGAAAGGAAATCCATTTATGAAAGAAAGTGAAAATTATCACTATTAATTAGATATAGAAAAGAAAGAAATATGTTAGCATTAATTTATATTTTAATTGGAATATTCGTTGCAAGTGTAATTTGGCAATTGACCAATATCTTTAATTTAAAGACACCTATTGCAGACGATAGTGATAACGACCAACAAGGAAAACTAATGTTTGCCTTTATGGTTGCCTTCTATGGTTTAATGATTTACTGTTTTTGGGCTTATAGCGAAGTGTTATTGCCTGGAGCATCGTCAGAAGAAGGATTGAGATACGATAATTTATATCTTATCACAATGGTATTGATTTTAGTTGTGCAAGCAATTATGCAATTCTTAATCTTTTACTTTTCGTATAAATACAGAGGTATTAAAAATAGAAAAGCATTGTTTTATGCCGATAGCCATAAACTAGAGACTATTTGGACAATTACACCAGCAGTAGTTTTAGCAGGTATTATTATTTATGGTTTATCTGTTTGGACGGATATTACGGATGTGTCTGACTTAGAAGATCCATTAGTTATTGAAGTGTATGCAAAGCAATTCCAATGGGAAGCGCGTTATGCAGGTGACGATAACACTTTGGGTAGAGCAAACGTCAGAAATATAAAGGGTATCAATACAATGGGTGTTGATATGACGGATACAAATGCTGCAGATGATATTCCTGTTCGTGAATTACACTTAGTAAAAGGTAGACCGGTAATCTTTAAATTCCGTTCTCAGGATGTTTTACACTCAGCTTATATGCCTCACTTTAGAGCGCAGATGAACTGTGTTCCTGGTATGACAACTCAATTTGCATTTACTCCAAATAAGACGACTGCAGAAATGCGTCAGGACGAAATGATTGTTGCGAAGGTTGAAAACATCAACAAAATAAGAGCAGAGAAAGGTGAAGATGCTTATGAATTTGATTACTTGTTATTATGTAACAAAATTTGTGGAGCATCGCATTATAATATGCAAATGAAAATTGTTGTTGAAGAAGAGGCAGATTTTAATAAATGGATTGCTGAACAACAAACAATAACAGAAGTTATAAACAAATAAGATACGATAAAAAAAGATAGCGATTATGTCAGATCATCATCATAAAGAAACATTTATAACTAAATACGTATTTAGTCAAGATCATAAAATGATTTCTAAACAATACCTGGTTACTGGTATTTTTATGGGAATAATAGGTGTATTTATGTCTATGTTATTTCGTTTGCAAATTGCATGGCCAGACCACTCATTTAGTATTATAGAAGCGTTTTTAGGAAACCATCAAGATGGCGGGGTAATGAGTCCAGATATTTATTTGGCTTTAGTTACCATTCACGGAACAATAATGGTATTCTTTGTTTTAACAGCAGGTTTGTCTGGTACATTTAGTAACTTGCTAATTCCATTGCAAATTGGGGCTAGAGATATGGCATCAGGTTTCTTAAACATGGTATCGTATTGGTTATTTTTCTTATCAAGTGTTTTAATGTTGGTTTCTTTGTTTGTAGAGGCAGGGCCAGCATCAGCAGGTTGGACAATCTATCCTCCATTAAGTGCATTACCACAAGCTATTCCTGGTTCAGGAGCAGGTATGACTTTATGGTTGGTTTCTATGGCTATTTTCGTTGCATCTTCTTTATTAGGATCATTGAACTACATTGTAACTGTATTAAATTTAAGAACAGTTGGAATGAAAATGACACGTTTACCATTAACAATATGGGCGTTCTTTATCACTGCTATTATTGGTGTGGTTTCGTTCCCGGTATTATTATCTGCAGCATTATTATTAATATTCGATAGAAGTTTCGGAACTTCTTTCTATTTATCTGACATCTTTATTGATGGAGGTGTTCTACATTACCAAGGAGGGTCGCCAATATTATTTGAGCACTTATTCTGGTTTTTAGGGCATCCTGAGGTATATATTGTATTATTACCAGCATTAGGTATTACATCAGAAATTATTGCAACCAATTCTCGTAAACCAATTTTTGGATATCGTGCAATGATTGGTTCTATAATAGCAATTGCATTCTTATCTACAATCGTATGGGGTCACCATATGTTTATTACAGGTATGAATCCATTCTTAGGTTCAGTGTTTACATTTACAACCTTGTTAATTGCAATTCCTTCAGCGGTAAAAGCATTCAACTATATAACGACACTCTGGAAAGGAAACTTACAATTCAATCCGGCGATGTTATTCTCAATCGGATTGGTGTCAACATTCGTATCTGGAGGTTTAACTGGTTTAGTTCTTGGAGATAGTGCCTTGGATATAAATGTACATGATACGTACTTTGTAGTAGCTCACTTCCACTTAGTAATGGGTGTATCTGCAATCTATGGTATGTTTGCTGGGGTTTATCATTGGTTCCCAAAGATGTTTGGTAGAATGATGAATAAAACATTGGGATACTGGCATTTCTGGTTGACAGCAATTGCTGCTTACGGAGTTTTCTTCCCAATGCATTTTGTTGGACTGGCAGGATTACCACGTAGATATTATACAAATACAGCATTCCCTTATTTTGATGATTTAGCAGACATCAACGTTATCATTACAATGTTTGCTTTATTTGGAGGAGCTGCACAATTAATATTCTTAGCGAATTTCTTCTTTAGTATTTATAAAGGGAAAAAAGCATCTCAAAACCCATGGAAGTCAAACACATTAGAATGGACTACTCCTGTAGAGCATATCCACGGAAACTGGCCAGGAGCTATTCCTGAAGTTCACCGTTGGGCTTATGATTATTCTAAGCCAGGACATGACGAAGATTTCGTTATGCAAACGGTTCCGTTAAAAGATGGAGAAGAGGAATCATAAAAGAAAAACGTACTTATTATAAAATTAAAAGCCTTTCATTTAGAAAGGCTTTTTTATTTGCAAAGGGAATTAAAAAAGAGCGTTCATTTGAACGCTCTTTTAACATTACTTAAGTTATTGTTTATGAAACAATATTTAGCGGTTTTGTATTTTTCCATTGCCCTCTTGTAAAATCTGGGAACTCAACAGAACTTCCATGCTGCATGACAGATTGTTCACTTAATGGACCTACAGCACTCCAGAAGCAACCTTCGTATACATTTTGATCTAAGGGTTGTCCTTTACGCAAACATTCTATAATTCTATAAGACATCATAAAGTCCATTCCACCATGTCCTCCTTGTTTTTTAGAGATTTCTCCTAAGCGTTTATACATTGGGTGCTCATACTTTTCGTAAATCGCATCTAGCGCTTCTCCCTGCGCCCATTGATGGTGGTTTTTAGTAATATCTTCAACTCCGCCTTCTAAAGCAATACGAGTTGGAAAACCGGTTAAAGTTCCTTTAGTTCCTTGAATTAAATTATGACGAGAATAAGGTCTAGGACTTGTTTCATCCCATTGAACCATGACAGTTCTCCCAATGGTAGATTTTATTATGGATGTATTCATATCTCCACCTTTAAAATCTAATTGATTCCATTTGTGGTCTGCTGGAAAGTTTTTCTTCGCATATAAGTTTCTTCCTCTAGCCGGAGAAGACATAGATACAATTCTTTCAAAGTTATCATCACCACGTCCTAAATTCATGTATTGTGCTACAGGTCCAAGTCCATGAGTTGGATAAAGGTTACCATCTCTATTTTCATACTCATAGGTTCTCCAAGATCCGGTTCCTCTTTCAACTTCATTCATTTGAAATCTTAATTCATGAATATAAGCCGCTTCTCCATGCAGTAATTCACCAATCACGCCTTTTCTACACATATTAAGGTAAAGTAATTCCTCACGCCCATAATTAACATTTTCCATCATCATACAATGCTTCTGCGTTTTTTCAGAAGTATCTACAATTTTCCACATCTCTTCAATGGTAAGAGCAATTGGAACTTCAACAAAAGCATGAGCCCCAGATTTCATGGCCTCTATTGCCATTGTTGCATGGTCTGCCCAAGGAGTGCTAATAAAAACCGCATCAGGTTTTTCCTTTTTCAACATTTTTTTCCAAGCCTTCTTGTCGCTATGATATAAGGCTATGTTCTGATGTCTTTCACCTTTACCGATCTCTTTACACTTATTAGCAGACTTTGTCGCTAAATCTTCATATAAATCACAAATAGCGACAACTTCAGTTCCTTCAATCGTAGCCGTTCTAGTCGAATGCCCTGAACCACGTGCACCTACACCAATAAAAGCGCAGCGAACTGTTTCCAATTTAGGAGCTATGAAATCTCCCATATATTTTTGTTGATTAAAGTTAAAAGCGTTCGTAAAATTGGATGCTTGCAGAAAATTCGGCAGCATTGCCATTCCGGCGCCAGCAATAGATGTTTTTTTAAGGAAATCTCTTCGGTTTGAATTCATTGTGATTGTGTAAAAATTAGCTTTAAAAATACAAATAAGAAGTTCTAATTTCAAGTGTTTGGATTTTATTATGAAAAGGATTAAGACCGGTTGACCTTTTTATTTTTTTTTATTCGTATGGATTTATATTCTATCGGATATTATGAAATCATCAACACATATTTTTATATCTTCGTAAGAACTTATGATTGTCTAGAATGAACGAAAATTTAAATCCTGAAAATTCGAATTACTCACCTGATGAGTTGGATGTTGAAAAGCAATTACGTCCACTGTCCTTTGATGATTTTACAGGGCAAGAACAGGTGTTGGAGAATCTCCAAATTTTTGTTCAGGCTGCGAATCAACGTGAGGAAGCTTTGGACCATACTTTATTTCATGGCCCTCCGGGATTGGGTAAGACTACTTTGGCGCACATTTTAGCAAATGAATTAGATGTCGGTATTAAAATCACATCAGGACCAGTATTGGATAAGCCTGGTGATTTAGCAGGGTTATTGACTAATTTAAGTCCAAGAGATGTGCTGTTTATTGATGAGATTCATCGTTTAAGTCCAATAGTAGAAGAGTATTTGTATTCTGCAATGGAGGATTTTCGAATTGATATTATGATTGAAACGGGACCAAACGCGCGTTCTGTTCAAATAGAATTGGAGCCGTTTACCTTGGTTGGAGCAACCACGCGTTCTGGATTGTTAACCGCACCAATGCGCGCGCGTTTTGGAATAAGTAGTCGTTTACAATATTACAATACAGAGTTATTGACAACCATAGTGCAACGTAGTGCACATATCTTGCAAGTCCCAATTTCGATGGAAGCTGCAATTGAAATTGCCGGTAGAAGTAGAGGAACACCAAGAATAGCCAATGCGTTATTACGAAGGGTTCGTGATTTTGCTCAGATTAAGGGAAATGGTTCAATTACTATAGAAATAGCAAAATACGCATTAGAAGCGTTAAATGTAGATGCCCATGGCTTGGATGAAATGGATAATAAAATTCTTTCAACTATTATAGATAAGTTTAAGGGAGGTCCAGTAGGAATTACAACAATAGCAACTGCAGTTGGAGAGAGTAGTGAGACAATAGAAGAGGTATATGAGCCGTTCTTAATTCAAGAAGGTTTTATAATGCGAACTCCAAGGGGTAGAGAAGTAACAGAGGCTGCCTACAAACATTTGGGACGTAAAAGAAATAGACCAGGAGAATTATTTTAAATTAAAGTTATAATGAGAAAATTATTGAGTTTAGCGATGTTGCTTGTGTTGGTATTTGCAACATCTTGTAAGTCTGATGAAAAAAAGAACGAACCGGCACCAATAGAAGAAGTGGTTACCGTAATTGAAACAATTTCGACTTCAGAGTTGGAAAAATTGGGGAATGATATACAGTTGGTTGATGTAAGAACTCCGGAAGAGTTTGAACAAGGCTATATCAAAAATGCGATTAATTTAAATGTAAAATCGGATGAGTTTTTAGAGCAAACAATTCTGATTGATAAAAGTAAACCGGTCTATGTGTATTGCATGGCAGGAGTTAGAAGTACAAAAGCAGCGGAAAAACTGAAGGATGCTGGGTTTACAAAAGTTTATAATTATACAGAAGGTTATGGAACTTGGTTAGATCAAGGAAAACAAATTAGCATGGACTAATAAAATAGAGCTTAATTAATTTTAGGCTTTTTCTTTAATTAAAAATATACCAATTGGTATATTTTTGTATATTTGCGGTATGAAGTCTAAATCAGAACATACTAAACAATTCATTTTAGATAGTGTATCACCTATTTTTAATAAGAAGGGATATGCAGCTACGAGCCTTTCTGATTTAACCAATGCAACGAAATTAACGAAGGGCGCTATCTATGGAAATTTTGAGAATAAGGAAGATTTGGCAATAAAAGCATTTAGGCACAATGTGAAACGTGTTTTACAACCTTTAACAGAGAAGTTAAACATACATAGCGGAGCAATTAATAAATTATTTGCACTGACTAATTATTATAGAGAGTATTATGATTTTGTTAATGATTACGGTGGATGCCCAATTTTAAATATTGCATCAGACACGAATAATTTAAATGAAAAATTGTTTGAATCAGTAAAACAAGTAGCGAAGAAATTAGAAGAAAGTTTAGAAGAGTTGATTCAGGTCGGAATTTCTGAAAATGAAATAAAAAAAGGTGTAAATGCGAAGATGATTTCCAAGAATATTTACTCAATGATAGAAGGTAGTATTTTCATGGCATTTATGCATAAGGATAAAGTTTATATTTCAGAAATGATGAATCATATTGATGAGGTAATAAAAAAGGAATTATTAAAATAATTAATACCAATAGGTATAAAATAAATACTATGACAAAAATATTAGAAAGCAAAGTAAGAGTTCGGTTTCAAGATTGTGATCCATTTAATCATTTGAATAATTCAAGTTATATAGATTATTTCTTCAATGCGCGTGAAGATCAATTACTAAAAGATTATGACATAGACATATATGAACATGCGCAAAAAACTGGAAAAGGTTGGGTAGTAGTATCGAATCAGATTAGTTATTTTAAGCCAGCATTATTGACAGAAACTGTTACGGTAGAATCTCAAATAATTAATTTTTCTCAAAGAAGTATTCAAGTAGAGTTGAGAATGTTTGATGAATCTAAAACACAATTGAAATCTATTATGTGGTCTAAGTTTGCTTATTTTGATATTAGAAATCAGAATGGAGCGGAACATTCTGAAGATTTTATGAAATTGTTCTCAGAGGCGCATGCTCCAATAGAAGCAAAGACTTTTGAAGAACGTATGACCAATATTTTAAAAGGTAAACTCTAATAATTTTCAAAATTACAGTTATTAGTTCTCAACGAGAAAGGAGCGCATTGCGCTCCTTTTTTTGTGTCATGTTATTCTAAACTTATGTGAAGAATCTATTGATGTAGAATGGGGTTCTTCGTTTCACTCAGAATGACAATATGTTCTCAATTAAAAGTTAAATGTTGCACCTAACAAAAAGTTAATTGTTGCTTGCGGGTAATATCCTGCACCATCCAATGTCGTCGTTTCTCCTGGCACTGACCAAGTATCGTCATAAGTATAATAATATCCATTAGAAACATATTCCTCATTAAAGATATTGTTTACCAACGCACTTAATACAATTGATTTAAATATTTTATTCGTAGCAATTACATAGTTTACATTAAGGTCATTTGTGAAATAAGCATCTAATTTAGAATTTTCAGTATCTACATTACCCATATATTGCTCTCCGACATATTTAGACAACAACGATAATTGTAAGTTTTGTACAGGGGAATAGTTCAACATATTTCCAACAATTACATTTGGAGAGAACGAAATATTTGTATTCCCTAAGTTGCTAACTTCTCCGTCCCATTTAGTTGTAAAGTCGATGTTCTTGTTACTGCTAATGGCAAGATTCGGTACAATGCTAAACTTATCACTTAATACAAAGTTGGCATCAATTTCCAATCCTAATCTATAACTATCACCTACATTCGCTCTAATTGGTGCTCCTACATCATCTAATTCACCAGTCAAAACTAGTTGATCTTGATAACGCATATAGTATAAGTTCGTATTGATTTTGAAAGACTCCTTTTTCCATCTCCACCCTAATTCGAAATCATTTAATTTTTCAGGTTTAGGGTTTCCATTTTCATAATCCGTCCTGTTTGGTTCTCTGTTAGCTCTTGCATAAGAGAAATACATACTGCTTTCTTCAGAAGCAGTATAGGTAACACCTGCCTTTGGATTGAAGAAATTGAAATTATCATCTACGATATCTGCAGAAACACCATTCGCTTCGTAATTAATGTTTCTAATTTGCAAATCACCAAATAGATTGAGTTTTTCATTTAAAGTGTAGTTTGCTTTTGCGAATAAATTGAAGTCAGTTTTTATAGCATAATCATCGTAATAGCGATGTCTGATGTCAGTTTGACTCGCATATTCTGCCCAAATTACTTCTCCAAAATGATCTCCGTCATATTTATTCCAAGCTCCTCCAACAGTTAAGTTAAAGTCGTCGTTGTTTTGATATTTAAACGAAAACGTAGTTCCGAAGAAGTCATTGTCTAACCATTTTCTTCTGATGATATCTGTTTCATCAATAGTTTCGCCACCAATCATTATAGGGTCAAAACCGTAATCGGCAAAGTCTTCATCTTCCTTAAATTGCTCGTAATACCCTCTTCCATAAGTGTAATGCAATGCAATGTTAGAAGACCAGTTTTCATTATACGTTTGATTCCAATGCAATTGATAGTGATCTTGGTTATAGTGGTCTACTTCATTGTCATACGTATAATAGTTTTTAGTTCTATCGTTCTCAAGGTCTTCTGCTGTAACGCCATACCACGCTTGGAAGGTTTCCTCTTGCCCACCAAATACTAAAGCTTTAATCAAAGTGTTATCATCAACATAAGAACCTTGTAAAAAGTAAGATTTTAAATCTGATGAAGCTCTATCTACATAGCCGTCAGATTTAATTGTTGAAAGCCTTCCTGCAAATTCGATATGGTCATTAATTCTTCCTGTAGAGAATTTTACATTACTTCTAAAAGTATTGTACGACCCTGTTGATAATGAAACATCGGCATATGCTTTTTCAGAAACGGCATCAGTTAATAAATTTAAACTAGCACCAAAGGCACCCGCACCGTTGGTAGATGTTCCAACTCCACGCTGTAATTGTAAATTCTCTACAGATGAAGAGAAATCTGGCATATTTACCCAGAAAGTTCCCATAGATTCAGAGTCGTTATAAGGTATACCATTAATGGTAACATTTACTCTAGTGGCATCACTACCACGAACACGTATACCAGTATATCCAATCCCTGCACCAGCATCAGAGGTAGTAACAACACTTGGCATGTAATTCATAATTATAGGAATGTCTTGCCCTAAGTTTCTTTTTGCAATTTCTTTTTTACTCATGTTTGAGTGGGTAACAGGAGATTCTGAATCTACACGAACCGCAGAAACTAATGCCTCATCTAGTAATTCTGAAGAAGGAACAAGATTAAAATCTAAATTTTTAATGTGATAGTCTAATTTGATTGTTTTACGAATTGACTGGTAACCGATATACATAATTTCGATAGTGTATTCGCCAGGAACTAAATCAAAATAATAGACACCTTCTATATCAGTAATGGTGTAGAAATCAGTGTCTACGATTCGCAAAGTAGCATCGGGTAACGGATCTTTGTTTTCGTCGAATAATGTTCCAGTTACATTAAACGTTTCTTGAGCAAAACTTGAAATTGCGACAAGCATTAATAAAATAAGTGATAATTTTTTCATTTTAAATAAAATTTAAAACGAATAAAAAGAGGTAATTACTCGATGTTTTGAATAATTAATTTTCGAAAAAGAATGGCTATTTTTTAATTCTTTTTCTGGTTTAACATAGTTTGGCGATGTTCGCCTTCCTAAACAGCATTACCTGTTCTAGGTTCAATGGGTATGATCTCAGCCTTGCGGCACCCCTTTATGAGAACGCCGCAAAATTAGAAAGTATTTTTAGATAAAAAACGGTTTTTTAATAATTTTTACTTTGATGGTTGGTGTTGTTAGTTTACACGATATCAAAATGTTAGCAAGAAGTGTCTGCTACAATTTTCCATTCCCCATTAATTTTTTTGAAAATGATCATAAAAACACCATCAGCATTTCCAACTTTTCGCGTTAAATGGTATTCACCCATTACATAATACGATTCGTTTTCTATTTTAGAAATATCATTTATTTTAAATTTTAATTCTCCAGAATGATCTGGAGTAGGGTAGCCTTTTTTATAATTAGCCAACGTTTTATTCCAGCCATAAGTTAATCCATTGCTCCCGTAGAATTTTAAAGAATCGGATTTCCAATAGCCTCGCATAAATCCTTCTAAGTCATGTTTAGACCAGGCTGATTGTTGCTGGTCCATTAGCGTCAGTATTTCTTTTTTATCCTGTTGTTCATTGCTTGTGCTACAGGAAATTAGGCTTGTAATTACGATAAAAAATGTAAGTAATCTTTTCATGTATTTATTTTATGAGTGATGGAATAATTGTAAAAGAATAGGAATAATCTTTGTTAGCGGGAATGGTATATTCTGGATGTACCAATCGACCCCAAGAAGTGTCACCTCCAACACCCATTTGCAAATAGTCTATGTTCCATTGTACGGTTTCTCCAATTTTAATATCCGCACCATGTTTTTTTGTAACAGGAACTAATCCTGAAGCAGATTCTCCGGCGTCATCAGAATTGAAGTCGATTTCCTTCA
This sequence comes from Urechidicola vernalis, assembly GCF_031846385.1. Classification (NCBI taxonomy): domain Bacteria; kingdom Pseudomonadati; phylum Bacteroidota; class Flavobacteriia; order Flavobacteriales; family Flavobacteriaceae; genus Urechidicola; species Urechidicola vernalis. The sequence goes on along the minus strand of NZ_JAVRHV010000002.1, from coordinate 350,366 downwards.
TTTCAAAGGGCCATGTGCTTGAGTTTAGTGATTTATTTCCGTTAACGAGTAATTCCAATTTATCAGATTTTATCTGCATCCATCTAACATCTGTTTTATTTCCGGTTTCTTGTGGCCTTGAATAGGGATGAAATTGGTCTTTAATTTTACCAGAATATTCTCTGACTTTTTGTCCAGTTTTTCGGTCCCAATAACTTTCTTCCGGGCCTTTTCCATACCAAGAGACATCGGTAAATTTATTAGTAACTGTTAAGTACATACCTAATCGAGGAATATTAGGTAAATCATTTTGAGCTTGGCTAAAAGTATAATCAACTGTTAAACTTCCATTGTTAGAAAGATAATATCCTACTTTGATAGTTGCCGCATTATTAGGAATTTGATAATTTACTTTAAAATAAACTCCTGTATCATTTGCTTTAGGTTTTTCAATTAAGCTAGCAGTATAATTGTATGTTGCGTTTTGCCATATTCTAGCCCATTTATCCATGCCATTTCCTAAATCATTGTCCGTAGGAGGTCTCCAAAAATTTGGCCTGATTGGAGATTTCGTTATTTCTTGCCCTTCATAATTCCATGAAACAATTTCTCCCGATTTTGAATCAATGGATAACTGCACTAATTCATTACTAATTTCAATTGTGTTCGATTTATTTTGAATCGCTAGTTCAGGTGTTTCATGATTTTCGAAATTTATAGTCACACCTTCCTTTATTATAAATTGTTCCCAAGCAATTTCGTGGCCTTTTGGTAGCATTTTTGAAGTTTCATTTTGAACTAAACTTAACTCCAAAACGTATTCGCTCTCTGGAATAAACATTTCTGGAATTTCAGAAATTATAAAAGTTTTACTCGATTGCGGCGCAACTTGAATGTTGATATTTTTTTCCTCGAATGCCAATAAGCCATCCATAAAAACCTTTGCATTCAATGTTTTATCGGACAAGTTAGAGAAGAAATTCTTGTTTTTAACCTGTATTTTTTGATATCCTAAATATGAAAGTTCTACGGGTTGATAAACTTTTTTTACTTCAGATAAATGCGGATGAGCATTTCTATATGGATCTACTAACCCATTATTTAAGAAATTTCCATCAGTTGGTAAATCTGGGTGATAGTCGTGACCATAAGCCAAATACGGTTTATCGTTTTCATCTTTATACTCCAAACTTTGATCTACCCAATCCCAAATAAAACCACCCTGAAGGTTATCATACTTTTCTATAATGTTCCAATAATCTTGTAAGTTTCCAACAGAATTTCCCATAGCATGGGCATATTCAATCATTATAGAAGGCTTGTCAGAATCAGATTCTCCATGTTTTAAGAGATATTCAGGTTTTGGATACATAGGACAATACAAATCGGTATAATCCTCTTTTCCTGCCGGTTCATATTGTACAATTCTATTATCGTCTTGCTCCTTTAGCCATTTATATGTAGTTCTAAAAACATCTCCTTCACCGGCTTCATTGCCTAAAGACCAAGAATAAATAGAAACGTGGTTTCGATCTCTATAATACATATGTTGTGTTCTGCTCATATGAGCAGGTAGCCAACTCATTTCATTACCAATTTGAGTATCTTCTGAAATGGCCAATGGATGACTTTCAATATTTGCTTCATCTACAACATACAATCCGTATGTATCGCATAACTCTAACCAATAAGGGTTGTTCGGATAATGAGATGAACGTACCGAATTAATATTATTTTGCTTCATTAATTTAATGTCTTTCTCCATCAATTCTTTTGAAACCACATGACCCGTAAACGGATCTGTTTCGTGCCTATCCACACCTTTTATGTAAATCGCTTTTCCGTTGATTAAAACTTGAGCATTTTTAATTTCTACGCGTTTAAATCCAATTTTTCGTTTAATAATTTGATTGCCTATAGAAATATGCAAACCGTATAAGTTTGGGGTTTCTGCCGACCAAGATTTCAAATTTTTGAGGATTGAAGTTGTTTTGTAAACAGCATTTCCATTTCCATGAATACTGATAGTGTCCGTAGTTTTAAATATGGAATGATCACCATCTAATATTTCCAATTCAATGGCTCTTGATACTCCATCCATTGTAGTATTAGAGACTGTTACTTCACCATTAAATACTCCGTTTTTATAAGAATCATCCAAGGTTGTTTTAGCGTAGTAATCTTCAATAAATACTTTTGGCCTCGTAAACAAATATACATCGCGCTCAATGCCACTCATTCTTAGCATATCTTGACTTTCTAAATAACTGGCGTCCGTCCATCGATACATTTGTAAAGCGATTAAATTTTTTCCTTCATTCAAATATGAAGTAATATCAAATTCGGCAGCTGTCTTACTGCCTTGAGAATACCCGACGTATTGACCGTTAACATAAATATAAACCGCTTTTATTGCTTCAAAATGAAGAATGACATCTTCCTTTAAGAAGTTTTTATCTAGGTCTATTACTTTGCGATAGGTTCCAACAGGATTATAATCTTCTGGAACATTGGGCCAATTCGTGTTAAATGGATAGCGTTCATCTAAATAAATCGGGTTTCCGAAGCCTTCTACTTCCCAGTTTGCTGGTACTGGAATTTGATCCCAATCCGAATCATCATAATTTAAATGATGAAATGTTTTCGGCCTATTTTTAGGGTTCTTTGTCCAATGAAATTTCCATTTTTCGTTTAGACTTAGATATCTAGAAGACGCTTCTTTAGTTGATACTTTAGAATTTTCAAAAGCGAAAAAAGTAGCACGAGGATCTAGTTTGTTTTCCTCAAATATTTCATGATTGAAATGGTTTTCTTGGCTTGGAACTGATTGTAGTTTCTCCTTTTCGCAACTTATTAAACTAATAAGACTGCAAGCAATCAAAAAGGTTTTTAGACTCATTTGGAACTAAGAATTAATTGTGACAACTACATGTTGGAATGGTAAAACTGTTTGTTTCTAAATTAATTGGTACACCTTGATTATGACCTTCTTTTTCCCAATAGAATTTAGAACGTTTCGTGTCGTAATTTCCAATTTCATTCATGGTAGATGTATCATATAAACGACCGTTTATCATAGTATATTTAACTGAATCAGTGTTTTGAATTTCTTCTAATGGATTCTTATCCAAAACAATCAAATCCGCTAATTTTCCAACTTCTAGAGATCCAATTTCTTCATCCATGCCTAAGTACCAGGCCCCATTTATGGTGGCTGCTTTAAGCGCTTCATGATTGCTCATACCACCTTGTTGAAGCATCCATAATTCCCAATGTGCTCCTAATCCCTGTAATTGTCCATGTGCTCCTACGTTTACCTTAACTCCTAATTCGGCCAATTTAGACACAGATTTTGAAGTTAAAATATGACCGTTTTCATACTCTTCATCCGGAATCATGGTTCTATGTCTTGACCTCGGGTCTACAACATGTCTAGGAGTATAACTTAATAATTTACTATTCTCCCAAACATTAGATTTTTGATACCAATAATATTCACCACTCATTCCAGCATAGTTTACCACTAGGGTAGGCGTATAGCCGGTTTCGCTATTTTTCCAAAGTGTTTGTACATCTTTATATAAAGGTGCTACAGGTACGTTATGCTCAATTCCCGTGTGTCCGTCAAAGATCATACTCATGTTAGCAAAGAAAGTAGAACCTCCTTCCGGCACTACATTTACCCCAAATTCTTTGGCCGCTTGCATAATTTGTTGACGCTGTTCGCGTCGTGGCTGATTGTAACTTTTAACAGAATATGCTCCAAAGGCTTTTGTCCTTTCAATGGCAAATCTTGCATCTTCTAAGTTGTTAACTACAGCTTTAAAATCTCCTTCTGCACCGTATAAAATAAATCCTGTTGAGAACATTCTAGGCCCGACAGTTAATCCTGAGCGTTGCAATTCTTCTAAAGTAAATGCAGCAGCGGTATTTACAGAAGGATCATGAGATGTCGTAACACCGTAAGCTAAGTTTGCATAAAACTGCCAATGTTTTTGGGTGCTTAAACCATTTCTAAAGGCACCTACATGCGCATGTACATCAACAATTCCCGGCATTATGGTTTTGCCCTCCATGTCATATACTTTTGCTTTTGAAGGAATATTTACATTATTAGAAGTTCCAATACTTACAATTTTATTTTCTTTAATTACAATGGTTCCATTTTCAATTATTTCATCTTCATTCATGGTAATGATACGGGCATTTATAAATGCGATAATACCCTCAGGAACATCCGCTTTTGATGTTAAGTTAATTTCAATTCCATCAGAGCTTTCTCCCAATGCGGTTTCAGAAAAGGGATCCGTTAAGTTGTTTGTAATATTTTTTGAAAAGTATTCCCCACCTAAAGACCAAAATACCTTGTCATTTGCATAAGACCAGTGTAGGTTGATTCCTGCTTTTTTCGATAAGGTTTCTACTTTGAATGATTTAGTTTTTCCATCCAAATTAATTTCTTTTCCATTATGTACAAAAGGAGCAACATATAATTTGTGTAGATGAATAAATGAAATCCATTTAAAATCTTTACTTGGCACAAGTCTGTTTGCTAGTTTTGAAACGAAATGAGTACGTTCTTTTTCACCATTTAAATCAATACTCTTTAAACGCTTTGTTAGTCCACCCATAAAAGAACCGCCTGTTTGGAAATAGATTCTTTTATTATCTGGTCCAAACATTGGAAATTCACCTGAATCCGAAATTTTCTTCTGATTTTCTCCGTTGGAATCCATGATGTAAATTCCAGTTTTTTTAGAGTAGTCATATCCTTGATCTCCATTTCCTGCCTCTTTTCTAAAGGTTATTATAGTACCGCTATTGTCAAAGGCTGGAGTCCTATATATTCCTTTGATTGTAGTTAGTTTTTCTAAGTTAGACCCATCTAAATTTACTTTTTGAATGGTTCCTAAGTCTTCATCATTCCAAGTCGTAAAAACAACTGATTTCCCATCTGGTGAAAAAGCAGGTTCGGCTTCAAAGTCTGTCAAATCCGTAACTCTCTTAGGCTTTCCATTTGGTAAACTCTTTTTGTAGATATGCCCCAAGGCTGTAAAAACAATTGTTTTTTCATCAGGAGAAGTTTGTAAGTTCTTAATCATTTTAGAAGTGAACTCTTCTTGATGTACTGCACGTTTAACGCGATGCGATTCCGCTAGTTTCATCTTATTATTTACACTAAACGGGATGTTAGCAACAGATTTCGTTTCGATATGAACTTTATGGATTTTCCCTTTTGCCCAAAGTACAATTTCTTTATTGTCAGGAGTCCAACTAAAATGTGGGTATACACCAAAAACCGCCCATGCTTCTTGTTGATCTTTATCTAAGTTATCGAATACAGGCCATTCTTTTCCTGTTTCTAATTCATGAACATATAACACTGATTTTGTTCTAACTCTTTTTACAAAAGCCAACAATTTTCCATCTCTGGAAATTACCGGTCTTGCTGCCCCTCCTGGACCTCCAGTAATCTGTTTTGTTTTACCAGTTTTAAAGTTGTATTGTTTAATAACATAGATTTGTTTGTTAGGGTCTTTATTGTACTGAAAGAATCCTCCTGGATACAAATCTTCTGCATAATATAAATACTTACCATTAGGTGAAATGGTTGGGTCATTTACATCTTGTTGGTCATTTTTCCTTTTTGTTAGTTGTAGGCCTGCCGAGCCAGATAATGGATATTGCCACATTTCCCCTGCACCCAATGAACGCGTAGAAGTGAAATGCTTACGAGCCACTAAAGATTCTCCATCTGGAGTCCAAACGGCGTTGTTTAAAAGTCTAAATTTTTCTTTTGTTATAGATTTTGCATTCTTTCCATCAGCAGTCATTACCCAAATATTATCTCCTCCTTCGGCATCACTTGTAAATGAAATGTACTTTCCGTTAGGGCTAAATTTTGGTTGTACTTCATAAGCCATTCCAGATCGTAAAATTTTAGCCTCTCCACCCGTTATAGGCATGGTATAAATATCACCTAACAAATCAAAAACAATAGATTTACCATTAGGACTTACATCTAAATTCATCCAAGTCCCTTCATCGGTTTCAAGGTCAAAAGTTTTGTATGTCCAATCTTTATGAGGATTGTTTACATTCCATTTTTCCTTTTTTTCATCCTTTTTACTCTCATTTTCTTGAGCAAACCCAATCTGAAGGGTAAGTATAGAAAGTAATACAATTAGTGAGCGCATAATAGTTTTTTTTGAATTTATAACAGTTATAAAGTTAAGGTTAAATTTGCATAAAGTCTTCAGCGAAAATTTTCTTCAAATAATGGATCAATTCTTTAGCATTCTCTTTGGTGAAAACGATAGGCGGTTTAATTTTTAAGACATTATGATCTGGCCCATCGGTACTCATAAGAATTCCATGGTCTTTCATTCTGTTGGCTAAATAATCAGTTTGTTCGGCAAGTGGATTCAATTCTTCGTCGACCAATTCTATACCAAGAAATAATCCTTGTCCGCGAACGTCTCCTATAATAGGAAAAGTCTTGGTTAGTTCTTTCAATTCTGATTTTAGATACTCACCAACTTCCAAAGCATTCTGTTGCAAGTTTTCACGTTTTACCGTTTTAAGGACTTCGGCGCCAATTGCACAAGAAACCGGATTGCCTCCAAAGGTGTTAAAATACTCCATTCCGTTTGCAAATTTTTCAGCAACTTCTTGTGTGCAGGCAACCGCCGCAATTGGATGGCCATTTCCTAAAGGTTTTCCAATGGTTACGATATCAGGAATGACATTATGTAATTGAAAGCCCCAAAACGTTTTACCCATTCGTCCGCATCCAGTTTGTACTTCATCAGAAATACACAATCCTCCAGCCTTACGAACATATTCATATGATTTGGCTAAAAAACCTTCGGGTAATTCAATCTGTCCACCACACGAGATAATTGGTTCAATGATTAATGCGCCAACACCTCGTTTTTTATTGTGAATTGTGTCAATACATTGTTGAACTTCCGCAGCATATTTTTCACCTGTTTGATTTCCTCTATATTTTCCTCTAAAAGCATCTGGTAAAGGAAATATTTGTGTGTGTTCTAGAGCACCCGAACCTCCTTTTCCGTCGAACTTATAAGAAGAGATGTCAATACACATATTGGCATTTCCGTGGTAACCAACTTCACTAGCAATGATGTCTTTTTCTCCAGTATTGGCCTTTACCATTCTTATGGCCAATTCATTGGCTTCCGATCCAGAATTAACAAAGTGTAAAACACTTAATTCTGGTGGTAAAGTTTCTAACAATTCTTTGGCCAATGCGTTGATGTTTTCGTGTAAATACCGCGAATTTGTATTGATAAGCGCCATTTGTTCTTGACCGGCTTTAACAACTTTTGGATGCTCATGTCCAACATGAGCAACATTGTTCACGGTATCTAAATATTTTTTTCCGAATTGATCCGCCAAATATTGCCCAGCACCTCGAACCATTTTAATAGGTACTTTATACTGTAAACTTAAACTTTTACCAAGATGTTCTTTTCTATATGTGATTAAATCTTGGTTAGTTGGAGTCTTTAAATCACTTAATACTTCAGATTTGAATATCAGATTTGGATCTGGACATAGACTTTTCCATACATCTATTTGCGAATGATATCCCACTCCTGGAAAATCGATTTTATAATCTAACAAAGACAACATTAATTGAAAGTGAAGGTGTGGTGCCCAATTTCCGTTTTCAGGGTAATTCCCAATATCGGCAATTTTTTCTCCTTTTTTAATTTTTTCTCCAACCGTATATTTTGTTGCTGAAGTGACGGTTAGATGACCATATAGCGAATAAAACTCCAAGTTATTTTCAATATGTTTTAATACAATTAACCCGCCATATTCTTTATCTCCTTTATCGTTGGTAGCTATTACTACTTCAGCATCTAAAATAGCATGAACTGGTGTGCTTGGTGGTATCCAAAAATCAATACCTAAATGAATGGTTCTACTTTCTTTGCCATAATTTCCAATGGTATCATATTCAGAAGAGGTGTAGATAGGTCTGGGTTCTAAATAACCTCCAGCAATTAGTTTTTTTGGATGTTGTTTTTGAAGGCGATCTATTTTAAACTGAAATAAATTCAAATCGTTAAATTCCTCTTGATGACCAATCCATTTGCTAGAAACACTTAGGTCTAATAAGTGAATTTCATTTTTATTTATGGTAGGAAATAATTCTGAAGTATTTATTGAGGTTGTCGCTGCCCAATTTTGAAATTCTTTTTCTTTAGGATGTGCGGAAAATCCACATGTGTTTCTAAAACTATAAAGCGCAAAATCTGGTGAAATAAATCTCCATTTTTTAAGTAAATCCCAGGCACCTTTTTCACTACGCTGTAAATAGGTGTTACCTGGCTCTTTTTGTTTATTAATGGCAGATTTTACAACCGAAATTAACAGTCTCATCGCGATAGCACAGTACAAATGTTCTAATTCCTTATCTAAAATTGGATAAGACGAATGATATCCTTTAACTATCGGTAAGGCTGCATCTAATGGGTCTTCAAAATTCGTGATTGCGTAAGCACAAGCAATAGCTAAGTCATTAATTACCTGTGTTTTTATGGTATCTCCAAAGTCTATTACTGAAGAGATTTTGGGATTTAGAATATCTTCTGAAACCACAACATTGTCATAATTAGCATCGTTATGAACTACCTGTTTTCTCAGATTATGATAAGATTCTTGTTGATTTTCGAATATCGTTTGAAAATAAGTGGCAATTTCAAATTCGTCTCCTTCAAATAAATTATTAAAATCTTTGGTCCAAAGAGATTGCGCAACATCCCACGCAAAATCGAAACTTTCATATGAATGTGAATAATCTTTTAATGCGGTAGAGAGTCTTCCACAATAATTACCCAATTGTTCACGTAAGTTATTTGTCTGTGGATTAACATCGATATACATTCGCCCTGATATCCATGATAAGAGTCGTACAAATCGTTTGTTACCATTAGAATCTTCAATTGTTGAAATGCTATTTCCCTGGCAATCTTTATATACAGCGGGAGAATGAACAGTATTATTCTGTTGAACAAATTCTAACAACTGTGTTTGAAAGTCGAGGTGTTCTAAATTTTCATCTGGTCTAGATACTTTTAAAATATATCCCTCGGAATTCGGAGTCTTAACTCTAAAATTGAAATCGAGTTCTCCGGGTAAGGTAGAAAGTTCACCATCAATTTTATACAAATCTGATAAAATGCCTTTTGCCTCATCGAGTCTAATTTTTATGGTGTTGTAATCGTTCATTATTCTTCTAAAAGTAACATAATAATATGAGCTGCACTCCAACTAAAGTTTTTTGCATGCAATCCTTCTCCAGTTAAAGGGTGATAGTTTTCTCTAATAGGTGAACCTTTATCTAACAATCCATTAGCGCCTTTAAATATTTGAACTGTTGCTTTTTCTGCCTCTGCATTGAATCCGTAATTTTTCAATCCACGTACGCCAAAATAGGCTTGGTCTAGCCAATTTGGCCCTCGCCAGTACCCACGTAATGGGTCAAATTTCTCATGATCGGCACTCATAGTTTGGAAAGGGACATTTGTAAAAAATTTCGAAGGGTTCATCATTTTTTCTTTTACCGATTCTGCTTGTTTTTGAGTTGCGGAGTTTGCCCATAATGGGGTCCACCCTTCACTGCCTTCTCCTTTTATGAAAGTTTCTCCGTCTAAAGTAGTATCGTAAAACCAACCATCTTCAGAATCGTAAAACTGTGTTTGAATTTGTTCTTTTAGTTTCTTGGCTTCAAGATTAAAATTGGTTTCATCACCAATACCCAATACTTTTGAAAGTTGTGCTAAGTATAATTTTTCAGCATGTAAATAGGCATTTAAATCTACTGATTCTTGATCTAAAGAATAAGCTCCTTCCTCATTTTTTAGAATTTTTGAATCGTCAAATCTAATTGCGTTGTCCATACCACTTTCCCACTTTGCGGCAATTAAAGTACCGTCTGTAGAACCATATTCACACAAACCATCCTTATCGTGATCTCTTTTAGCATACCACCATTCGTGATATTTTATAAGTTTAGGATACATATATTTTACAAACTCCATGTCGCCATCTTTTTCATAAATTTTTGCAACTGCCCAGGCAGATAGTGGTGGTTTTGTATCTCTGTAATTATGTTCTTCAATTCGATTATCTCTATATACGCAATCAACAATAAAACCATCTTCTTTTTGAAATTCAAACATCAATTTTATTTGATCTTTTGCTAATTCTGTGTTGTAATATGATAATCCAACTGCATGTTTCCAAGAATCCCAAGACCAAAAACCTTGAAACCATTTATAATGATAACTAGGAAATAGACCCTCGTATTTAATTTCACCCGAAGGAACACGCCAATTGTTTTGAAGCGTTAAATGCGCTTTTGTTAGAACCTGTTCGTAGGTGTTATTTCTAAAACTAGGATTCAATTTTGAAATAAGTAGTTCCAATTCTTTTTCCTTTTCTAAGATTCGACTGGATAAAACGGCATTAAAACTTGAAGATTCTATAGCGTTTAATTCTTCTTTCCAAGAATATTCAGGAAATATAAATGACTGAACAACTTCAAATTTTTCGGATTGACCGGGCTCAAGTTTAATTTGAATTTGTTCTGTTGAATAGGCTCCAGATTTTGAGTCAATATTTTCGATCGTAAATGGTAAAATATAATGACCAATGGCATTCGTTCTTTCAGAATTGATTGTGATTTGATTCCCTTCAGATTTGAACTCAAGTCCGTTTATGAATGATGCTTTTCCGTTTATAGATATAGACAGAATACTTGTTTTATTACTCGTGTTTTTTAATTCGGTGGTGGTAAGTGCTGTATGGCCAGAACTAAAAACCAAAGTTTGTTTTATAGAAACTTCTTTGTAATTATATTTTTGTTCTAAATGGCTATTGTAACTTCTAGTTTTTAAATTTTGAAAAGGTACTATTTCATTTGATTCATTTTTAATTGTAAACTGCAATGAAGAAGGGCTTAACCAAACACCATTGTCTTGTGTCATTAAAAAAGGACCTGTAAAGCCACCAAAATCTGGAATGCTATCCGGAAAACTAAATGCAAACCACGAACCTTGGTCCGAAAACATTAACATTGATTTGTCAGATTTTGATGATGGACTTCCATTATAATTTAAGACATCATGAATTTGAGATGTCGAAAACTTATTTGTTGTTTGATGTTTTGAACAATTAATCAAAACCAAACTGATAAGAATTATGAATAGTTGTTTCATCATTTTATCTTAAAATAAACCCATTTTTCATTGGGTCATTAGGATCTATTGCAAAGGTATGCGTGCCTGTTATATGGGCTGTTCCTTCTACTTGTGGAATTACAGCCTTAAACGGTCCATAGTCAATTTCAGATATTACGGACCCTTTAAAAACGGAGTCAGTTATACTTTCTATGGTCATTGTTTCTCCAATGTTAATTTCATTTTGCGCTTTATGAATTGCCATTCTTCCTGAAACACCTGAACCAGTTGGGCATCTATCTACTTCGCCTTCGGCAAAAATGCAAACGTTTCTACTATCACTACCCGAATTTTGCTTTGTATTATCTATAAAAATAGTCCCGTATAAAAAACTTAAATCATCTTCAATCGGGTGATTGATTTCGGAGTTTGATTCCATTACAGCATGTTTTATATCCATGCCTGTTTTAATTAAATTCTTATAACTAGCCGGGCTCAGATCAAAATCAAACTTGTTTTTAGCCATGTCTACATAAGCGTAAAAAGCACCGCCATATGCAAGATCATATATTACTTCACCAATACCTTCTATGTTCGTTTTATAATCTAGTCCAACCACAAAACTAGGAACACAATGAAATTTGACTCCAGTAACTTTTCCATTTTCAACGTTTGCAAAAGAAGTAATTCTTCCACAAGGAGCATCAATTTTTAATATATTTTCTCCTTCTTTAATAGCAATCCAATTCATTTGAATGGCTAAGGTTGAAATCGCAATAATGGCATGACCACACATGGTAGAGTAGCCTTCGTTATGTAAAAATATAATTCCAAAATCACCCTCGTCATCGTTTGGAGGAGTAAGAATACAACCGTACATATCGGCGTGTCCTCTAGGTTCAAACATCAAGGCAGTTCGTAATTCGTCAAAATTATCTTTACAATATCTTCTGTAATCTAAAACGGAGTTTCCTTTCAATTCAGGAAAGCCATCAAGTATAACACGCAGAGGTTCACCTCCTGTGTGCATGTCGATTGTTTTGATTTGTAGCCAATCCTTGGCCATGTTTAATGTTGTTTTTTGAAGTATGTTTTGGTAAGTTTTATTCATTTGTAAACTTTTTATAATAATACGAAGCGGCTGCCAAATCTTCTAAAGCATGTCCAACGGATTTGAATAGCGTTATTTCATTATTTGTTTTTCTTCCAACATGAGTATTTGTGGTAAGAGAAAACAGATCTGCCTTAATATCACTTTCAGAAATGATACCTTCTGCAATTGGAATTACGATATCTCCACTTTCTTTTAATCCACCTTGAAAAGTGTCTACAAAAACAGTTGCTTTTTTAATAGCATCATTGTCGGCTTCGCGCATATCTTTTTTATAGGCACCAACCAAATCGAGATGTTGTCCTGGTTGTAGTTTTGCACCAAATACAAGAGGTGATTTTGATAAGGTTGCACAAGAAATAATAGTTACCTCACTTATTTTTTGTTCAATGGTTTCTATGGGTGTACAATTAAAATCTTCCGCTTTTAATGCGTAACAAATATCTTGTGCCTTTTGAAAATTTCGACCCCAAACAAACACATCTTTTATCGGTCTAACCGAAGCATGTGCCTTAATCAGGTTAATGGATAATGCGCCTGTACCAATCATTAATAATGTAGAGGCATCTTTTCTTGACAAATATTTCGAAGCCAATGCCGAAGCCGCAGCCGTTCTTTTTACGGTCAAACTTTTCGCTTCGATGATGGCTTTTACCCCACCTTTTGTAGCGTCTAAATAGATATAAGTGCCCTGTATGGATGGTAAGTCAAATTGCCCGTTTTCTGGACTTACCGTTACCACTTTAACACCTGCATCTTTACTTGGATTCCAAGCAGGCATTAAAAGTAAAGTAGAATCTGAATTTACTTTTGGATTTGGAAAATCGTGATGATGGCGCATGGGAACCAAGACCTCATTTTGTTTGAAATAAGACCCTATTTGCTGAATCAGTTCAGAGAAATCCGTGTTGCTTTCAATAAAATCGTTTGAGATTTGTACTATATTGTTCATCTACCAAAAATATTGAAAAGAGGAGATATAATAAATTATTAATCAATTATTGGTTAAAAGTGTATTGATGTAGGATAAATATATATCGATTAGGCCTGAGAAGTTGAATTAAATTTATCACATGAAAAAATTATCTATTCTTTTAGCAGCAACTGTGGTTTTACTTTTAAGTAATTCATGTAAATCAGAATCAAATTCAATTGATCAATTATCATTCAAAGAACAATTAATGGTTTTATTTCCGAATGCAGTTATTGATTCTCTTGGAGCAAAAGATCATTTTTCGGAGCGTTATGAACTTACAATTCAACAGCCATTAGATCATAGCAAACCTGAGGATGGTACTTTTGAGCATCATATTTTTATTTCACATGCCGGGTATGAGCAACCAAATTTGTTAATCACTACAGGTTATGCCGCAAGAAATAACACCTATGAATTGAGTAAGGTATTTCATATGAATCAAGTGCTAGTTGAGTACAGATTCTATGGGAAATCGAGACCAGATTCTATTCCTTGGAACTATTTAACCAATGACAATGCCTTAGCAGATTACCATGCTGTAAGTACACAACTGAAAAAAATATATAAGAATAAATGGATGAGTACGGGTATTAGTAAGGGAGGTGAAAATGTGATGATGTATAAGTCAAAATATCCAGATGATATGGACGTGGGTGTGCCGTATGTCGCTCCATTAATTAACACAAGAGAGGATGTGAGAACCATCAATCATATCAATATGTTGGGTGCGGATATTTGTGATATTTCATTGTTTGATACTCAAAGAATGATTTTAGAACGAAAGGAGGAGATATTACCAGTTTTGGCTGATTATATGAAAGAGAAAAAATATGAATTCACAGAATTATCCTTGGAAGAAGCATTGGAATATGCAGTACTAGAATACCCATTTTCATTTTTACAATGGGGAGGAAAATGTGAAGAAATTCCAACCAAGGAATCCAATGCCCTAGAGGTGGCAACGCATATAAATAATGTAGTTGGTTTTTGGGTGTATAGTGATGCAGGGATTGATAACGCATTGCCTTCGTTTTATCAGCATATGATAGAGTTGGGTTATTATGGATTTGAATTGGAACCACTGAAGGATTTATTGAGTATTGTAAAATCTAGTTCTAATATGCGATTTGCACCCAAAGGAGTAGAGATGAATTACAATTCTAATTACATAAAAGAAGTAAGGGAATATATTGAAACCAAGGGAGATAAATTAGTGTATATCTATGGCGAAGTAGACCCTTGGTATGCCTGTGCACCAAATCCTAATAAAGAAGTTGATGCTTTAAAAATGGTTCTAAAAGGAGGAAGTCATGCCACTAGAATTAAAGATTTTTCTGAAGAAGACCAGAATAAAATATATAAGCAGATACAAGAATGGCTGGGTGGTACCAAATTGTATCTAAACGAATAATATTAAAAAATTACCGAATTATTTTTTGTTGACTGGCATGAAAGGAGTCTGCTTGTTGCTGTAATAATTCTCTCGCTTTTTTGCGCTTGTAGTTGTACAGTTCTTCTTCCTCGGTTAAATCAGAATAAATTTCTTCATTTAGTTGCATATCCGTTTTTAGGACTTGCGCTCTTTGATGTACTTTTTGTTCTACCCAGGTTTTAACGGCATTTTCTTGATCTTGCAATTTAAAATCATATTCGCCTTTAGGGGAGATAAGTTTTGCTAAAATAGGTGAGGTTTCTATTGCTAAGAAAAGCAAGAATATAAAGAAAGAAGGTAGCCAAGGTAATTTATCTAAGGCATTGATACGTGCCATCAATCCATCGAACCCATCAATGATAGGTTGCGTTGTCGCTTCTTGATCTTTCTGTTCTGAAATAAGCGAGGCAATTTGTGCTTCTTTCTCTGTTATTTTTTCCTTATTGGCTTCTTTTAAATCTTTTAACTCAGAAAGTTGAGCATCGTGTTTCTCTCTTTTTTCCTTATAAACCGGACCTTTTCCTAATAATTTTGTTCCTTTTCTACCTTCTGCTTCGGCAATGTAGGTTTCGTATAAAGTATCTACTGCTTGTTCCTTAGCATCTATCTCATCTTTTAATTGCGTAATTTCAGTATTTAATGCATTAATCTGAGGGGTAAATTGATTCGCTATTTGTGCTTTGTTGGCTAAGGTGAGTTCGTTCTTTTCTTCAAGCAAAACCTGATCTATTTCTTTTTCAAATATTTTTAATTCCAACGGTTTTGCAATTACAACGGCAATAATAATGGCTAAAATAATACGAGGTGTTGCCTGCATAATTTCTTTCCATTTATTATCACTTTTTTTAAGTGTAGAAACTATAAATCGATCTAAATTAAAAATAAGTAAACCCCAAATCAACCCAAAGAACACTGCCAAATATGGATTGTCAAAAACCGTATATAAGGCGTAACTGCCAGCAATTGAAGCCATCACTGCTGTAAAAAAAACAGTGCCGCCAATTCCAGCAAATTTATGTTGTTCAGATTTGGATGAACTTTCTAATATATCGGTGTCTGCGCCAGAGCACATCCAGAAAAATTGTTTTAGCATAGTAAGTTGGTTTGTATAGTATAACGACACCTATGGGTAAAATGTTACGTAAAGCCTTAATTTTAACTATATTTAAGCTTTTTTGAAAAATTGTATTTTATGAAAAGCATTCTTGTAGTCTTTATTTTTTTAAGTTCAATTATTAGTATTTCGCAAACGAATAACGAAGTAATTTATCTTTGGGAAAATGGAGCGCCCGGTTTTGAAACCCTAAAGAACGAGCCGGAAGAGGTAAAAGATTATTGGGTAAAGAATGTCCATAATCCATCCTTAACAGTTTTTAAACCAGAGCATCCAAATGGAACTGCAGTTGTAATTTGCCCAGGAGGAGGGCATAATAAATTGGTGATTACTTCAGAAGGGTATCGCGCTGCTAAGTATTTAAATTCGCTTGGAATCATGGCTTTTGTTTTAAAATATAGATTACCCCGAGAAGAGAATTCGCCTTATGATTTAGATATTCATTTAAGACAAGACGGACTTAGAGCCATGAGAGCCGTTAGGGCAAATGCTGAAAAGTACGGCATTGATCCTTCTAAAATTGGAATGCTTGGTTTTTCTGCCGGTGGCGAAGTTGTGGCCGAGGTGATGTATAAAGAAAATGGAGCCAATGAAAATTCAAGTGATAAAATTGAACAAACGGATGCAAAGCCTAATTTTCAGATTTTGGTTTATCCCGGGCCCTTAGGTGTGCCAGAAATTTTTCCGGAAGACTTACCACCGGCCTTTATGGTTGTGGCCAACGATGATGGGTGTTGCTCATCTCCTGTAGTTAAAATTTTAAACGGCTATAGAAAAATGAACGCATCAGTAGAAATGCATTTATATTCCCAAGGTGGTCATGCCTTTAATATGGGAACTCGAAGTGAATTAAAGTCGCTAAATACTTGGCCAGATAGATTAAAAGATTGGCTGCAAATAGAAGGATTTATATCAAATTAATTTTCGGCTCTTCAAAATAACTGCAAGGTTTGTCAAAATCAGGAAGTATAATTTCGCCTTGTTTTTCTAAACCTAAACGTTCTAATAGTTTTTGAGATCTTGTATTTTTTTGATCCGTTATGGCAACGACTTTTTCTATTTTCAAATGTGATTTGCCATATTTTAATATTGCTTTTGAAGATTCTAAAGCATAACCTTTTCCAGAACTATTAGGTAAAAAACTAAAACCGATTTCAACGTCTTGCATACTTGGTCTTTTTATAAATCCTGTCATTCCAATTGGTTTTTGCTTTGATTTAGTTCGTACTAAATAAAAACTAAATCCAAAATGTTTATACTGATTTAGCAATTTTTCTTGAATATATTGTTCCGCATCTTTTAATGATTTTACATTTTTATCTCCAATAAATTTTAACCAATTTGGACTGTTTACCAATTCAAAAATAAAAGGAGCGTCTTTAAGAGTAAATTTTAGAATGTGAAGGCGGTCGGTTTCTAATATCATTTTTCAAAAATAAGATGCTGTTTTTAAATCCCGAAATATTGGGTGCAAATTTTATTAGGTGTAGTTTTGTATTTCTAAAATGACTAACATGAGTTTACTAGCCGACTTACGAGCAAGAAGTAATAATAGCTGCGAATTTTGCGCATCGAACACCGATTTGAGTATTTATGAAGTTCCGCCGATTTCTACTGGTGGTGTAGACGGCAGCGTTTTGGTTTGTAGTACGTGTAAAGGTCAAATAGAAGATCCAGAAATTACAGATGCGAATCATTGGCGTTGTTTAAATGATAGTATGTGGAGCGAATTCAGAGCAGTACAAGCCGTCGCTTGGCGCATGTTGTCGCGCTTAAAAAAAGAGGGCTGGCCACAAGACTTATTAGATATGATGTATTTAGAAGATGAGGTATTGCGATGGGCACAGGCTACCGGAGAAGGTTTGGATGAAAGTGAAAAGGTAATTCATAGAGATGTAAACGGAACTATATTGCAGGCTGGAGATTCCGTAGTATTGGTAAAAGATTTGAAGGTAAAAGGTTCTAGTATGGTGGCCAAACAAGGAACAGCAGTTCGCCGGATTTCTTTAGATCCTGACAATGCCGAATATATTGAAGGCAAAGTTGGTCCAACTCAAATCGTGATAATTACCAAGTATGTGAAGAAGCTGTAAATTTTATTTAAGTAATTGATATTTAGCAATTTGAAATTTTTTTTCTATATTTGTTAAGTAATACCCTACAATCCCTTTCCAGCCTCAAGTTAAACTCCAATAACCTCAGATAATTAAACCCCAGTTAATTTAGATATCAATTAATAAGATATATCATTTTTAACTAAACTTTAATTATTATGAAACAATCAATTATTACGATTCTTGCAATACTAATGATTGCACCTTTAGTATTTGCACAAGGAATCACAACTCATCAATTTAGACGTGTAGAACCTCAAGATATGGGAGAGTATCTTAAAAGAGAAACTACCTATTGGCAGAAATTTGCGGAACAGGAAGTGAAAAAAGGAAACCTAACTTTTTGGGCGATATTGCAAAAGGTAGGAGGTGTTGGGCAGGATCATGCTCCAAATATTTTAATTGTGAATACAGTAAACGATGTTGATGCTCAATTGGATTGGAACAGTGTAGGTGATCTATTTCCTGACAAGAAAATGGAAGATATTGGAACCAATGCAATTAGTAAAAATATTGGAACCGTTTTTCTTAAGAGTCAAGGGAATCATATAGAAATTCCAAATGTAGATCCAGATAAACATTTTAATTTTGTGAAGATTGTTTATCATAATCCTAAGAACACTGGTAAATTATTAGATTTCGAAGCTAATAAGTGGAAACCTATGGTTCAAAAAGCGATGAATGAAGGTAAAACTGTAATGACAGGATGGGGTAATGCTAGAATTTTACACCCTTCAAATAGCAAGTTTCAATACACCACACAATCGTATGATTTATTTGCAAATTTGAAGGATGCTTTATCTCAATATTTTAGTGAAGATATGGAGATGGCAGACGACTTCTTTGCTGATATTGAAGACAACGATTCATCTCCAAGAAGTATTGGTTTGTATAGAATAGTTTCGGTAGTACAAGCTTCACCAGAAGAATAAAGGATAACATAATGTAACATGAAAAAGGCTCACGTTTGTGAGCCTTTTTTTATTCTTTATTTGCAGTTATGTCAAACTCTTTTGGAGGTTCCATGCCTTTTAAATGTTTTACAAAATAATCCCATTTTCTTCGGGTCATATAATCCGTCATGTCACCATATCCATGTCTTTTATTAGGAAATAAAATAAAATCAAAATCTTTATTGGCTTTGATCAATGCCTCAACTACCAGCATAGTATTCGACGGATGTACATTATTATCCATAGAGCCATGAGTAATTAGTAATCTTCCTTTTAATTGATGCGCAAATAATTGATTTGCTTGGCTATCATAATTATCTGTTCCATCAGGCTGATTCTCTAACATGCTTGGTTTTAATAGTCCATGCCATTTTTCACCCCAATCTGCTTCATAGTTTCTGTTGTCGTGATTTCCAGCACCTGAAACGGCAACATCATAAAATTCTGGGTATCTGAATAAAGCGCCTGTTGAGGCGAATCCACCACCGGAATGCCCCCAAATTCCTACACGTTCTATGTTCATTCCTTTATAACGTTGTGCCAATTGTTTAATAGTCGTAATATTATCTTCTAAACCATTGTCTCCCATATTTCCATAGTAAAAATCGTGGAACGATTTAGACCTTCCAGGCGTGCCTTGAGCATCAACAGCCACTACCACAAAACCAAGTTCTGCTAATGCCTGATTATCGCGTCTTGAAGACCTAAAACTATAATTACCTACACTTCCAGATTGTGGTCCAGGATAGATGTAGTTTAAAACTGGGTATTTCTTAGTTTCGTCATAATGACTTGGTAAATACATAATTCCCCATAAGTCTGTTTCTCCATCGCGCGCTTTGGTTGTAAATTCAATTGGCTGTTGAAATCCTTTTTCTTGAAGAACGGTGATATTTGTAGTTTCTAATTTCATTATCACTTCGCCTTTGATATTCTTTAAAACGGAAATAGGAGGGGTGTCTACCATAGAATAGGTATCTACAAAATAACTCCAAGAGTCATTTGCATCGATTTCATGATGTCCTTTTTCAGGCGTTAAGTTTGCTAGGTGCGTCCCATCAAAATTAACACTGTATAAATATTTATGATAAGGATTTCCTTCTTCTTTTCCGCCAGCTGTAAAATAGATTACACGATTCTCTTTATCTATATGTTTTACTTGTTGAACTGCCCAGTCTCCTTTTGTAATTTGATGTTTTAATTTGCCTGATTCCAAATCATACAAATACAAATGTCCCCAATTGTCGCGCTCAGAAAACCAAAGAACTTCATTAGTATCATGAAATACACGCCAATTTTCTGCTCGTGCTCCAGATTCGAAATAGGTGTCTACTTTTTCTATTAATCTTGAAGTTACTTTTCCTGTATGGATGTCAGCGGTTTTTAAATGCGCTATTTTATGATCTCTAGAAGATGAGATAAAAGCGATTTTAGTTCCATTTTCATTCCAATTACAATCTAAAAACTCACCATTTCTTCCTGCAACATGATCGGTAATGGTTCCTCTTTGAAAATCTGGTTCCATTTTTAATCGAACTACTTTTGGTTTCGATCCTAAATGGATAATGATACGTTCTAACTTGAAGACTTTTTCATCGCCAGGTAAGGGATGTTTCCATGCTTCTAATTTTGGATGCCCAACCTTTGTAGACACTAAATACATTTCTCCAACTCCACGAGCATCTTGTTGAAATGTTGCAATTTTATCAGAATTAGGTGACCATTTTAATACAGGGCCATCCTTTTTTGTCCACCCAGCATTATTGGTAGCATAACCATAGTCCTTTTGGCCATCAAAAGTTAGTTGTGTTTTTTGGCCTGTTTCAATATTTCGTATCCATAAATTATAAGCATCTATATAAGCGGCTAATTTTCCGTTTGGAGAAATATATTCCGATCGATTTCTTTTAATTTTTTCAATTTCGGAGCATTTATAACTATCTAAGTCACAAACATATTTCTTGCCTTTTATTTCAAAACTAATTTGATTTTCATTTTCTAATTCAATAGTATTGAATGGTAATTCAGAGGCTGAGAAATTTTCTTCTAGCAAGTTAGAGAGGGTAGATGCTAAACGTTGGTGGTCAAAAGCAACAGAAGTAGTTTTTGTATCAATGTTTACCAACATGAAAACTTTTCCTTCTTTCGTGTTTTTAGAATAGGCCATATGGTTTGTACTGGTCCAATTCTTTCTGTCAATTTTATTATAGACATACTTGTCCATTGATAAATGCTTCATAGCATTCTTGTAATCAAGATCTGTTAATTGTTCTTTTTTTGTTGATGAGGAACAACTGATTAAAAAAATAGTGCAAAGGATTAAAGCAACCTTTCTGTAGTAAAGAAACTGAGTCATGATAGGAATAATTTGAAAACGCTAAAGATAAATAATCTTCCAATACTTGGTAAAGAATTGTATTAAATATAAAACCCAATCAAAAAGATTGGGTTTTATATATGATTTTAACAAATGATGTGGGTTATAGTGTTTCTTGCCATTTCCAGGCACTTGATAAACTATCTTCTAAACTTAATTCAGTTTTCCAATTCAATTCTTTGTTCGCTAATGAGGTATCAGCATATGCTGCGGTAATATCACCTGCACGTCTTGGGGCCATTTTGTATGGTACTTTTTGTCCAGTCGATTTTTCGAAAGCATTAACTATTTCTAATACAGAGCTACCTTTGCCAGTACCAATATTAAAATATTCACATGCCTTTTTATTTTGATTGTTTAACAATCTGCCTAAAGCAGCAATATGTGCTTTTGCTAAATCTACAACATGAATGTAATCACGTACTGCTGTCCCGTCTGTGGTAGGGTAATCGTCTCCAAAAATTGATAATTCCTTTCGAATTCCTGCTGCCGTTTGCACCACAAATGGCACGAGGTTTTGTGGCACACCCAATGGTAATTCACCAATTTTTGCTGATTCATGAGCACCTACTGGATTGAAATACCTAAGTGCTATCGCTTTTAAATCCGTTGCTTTGGTAGTATCTTCAATTATGATTTCACCCATACGTTTTGTAGCTCCGTAAGGAGACTCTGCTGGTTTTGGTGGAGCAGATTCGGTGATTGGTAATTCGTCTGCCTGTCCGTAAACTGTACAAGAAGAACTGAAAATAAAATTTGAGACGTTGTTGGTTGTCATTTCTTGCAATACATACGTCAGTGTCGCAATATTGTTTTCATAATATTTTAAAGGTTCAATAACACTTTCACCAACCGCCTTTGAAGCGGCAAAGTGAATAACTCCATCAATATCATAATACTTAAAAAAATGTTGAACAGCTTGTTTGTCTTTTAAATCAATTTGTTCAAAGCGCGGTTTTGTGCGTGTGATAGACGTAATTCTATCTAATACTTCTATTGTTGTATTTGACAAGTCATCGATAATGACAACATCAAATCCTTCATTTTGTAATTCAACTACGGTGTGAGAACCTATATATCCTAGCCCTCCAGTTACAAGAATTGTTTTACCCATTTTTGTTTTAATTGTGTTATTTATTAAGTGCAGTCAAACAGACCTACTTCTTATTCGGTTATTTATAAAAAAAGCGGTTGAACAAAGATTCAACCGCTTTAGAGATTATTTTAAAAAATCTAATATTGTTTTGGTAATAAATGCCAATTGCTCTTCATCAAATTCTGTGTGCATAGGTAATGATAAAACAGTTCCGATTAATTTATTGGTTACTTTAAAATCATCTTCATTATAACGTTCATCTTCATAGGCTTTTTGACTATGGAGTGGCACAGGGTAATAAATTGCATTTGGAATGTTATTATCTAATAAATGTTTATGCAAAGCATCTCTATCTGCATTAACAATTTGCAATGTATATTGATGGAAAACATGCGTTGAAAAATCACTAATCACCGGAGTTGCAATGTTTGGGTGATTTGCCAATGCGTTTGAATAAAATTCTGCAGCACTTCTTCTTGCATCACAAAAACCATCTAGCAACGGTAGTTTAATTCTCAATATAGCGGCCTGAATACTATCTAATCTAGAATTAACACCAACAACATCATGGTAATACCTGCGGTACATACCGTGATTTACCATTCCTCTAATTGTATTTGCTAAATCATCGTCATTTGTAAATATAGCACCACCATCTCCGTAACACCCTAAGTTTTTTGAAGGGAAGAATGACGTTGTTCCAACATGTCCCATGGTTCCTGCTTTTTTCACAGTGCCATCACTAAAAGTGTAATCTGCACCAATTGCCTGAGCTGTATCTTCAATTACATATAAGTTGTGCTCCTTTGCAATTTTTAGGATTTCTTCCATATTGGCGCATTGTCCGAATAAATGCACTGGAACGATAGCCTTTGTTTTTGGAGTGATAGCCTTCTTCAAAGCATCCAAATCCATGTTGAACGTGTCTTTTTCGACATCAATTAATACGGGCGTAAGTTTTAACAAGGCAATAACTTCAACCGTTGCAGCAAAGGTAAAGTCAACTGTAATAACTTCATCACCTTGTTCTAGGCCTAGCCCCATCATTGCAATTTGCAGCGCATCTGTTCCGTTGGCGCATGGAATTACATTCTTAACACCTAAATAGTCTTCTAATTCTTTTTGAAATCCGTGAACTTCAGGACCATTAATATATGCTGTTGATTCTATTACATTTATAATAGAACTGTCTATTTCTGATTTAATCTTTTCATACTGACCTTTAAGATCAACCATCTGAATTTTTTTCATAGTAGATATGTATTTTCGAGATGCAAAAATACGGAATTTTAAAATGTTGTAGTGGTCGTTTTATTCTTTTAACAAGCAATAATTATCAATCAAAAAGATCCGATGATAAATACCGATCTCCTCTATCTGGAATTATTGTTACAACCATTCCTTGGTCAAGAGAATTTGCTACTTTTAATGCGGTGGCAACAGCTCCGCCGGCGCTCATACCACAAAACACTCCTTCTTCAAGGGCTAATTTTTTACACATGGCTCTGGCCTCTGATTCGCTAACGCCAATTACGTCATCTATTTTAGAGCGTTCAAAAATGGTAGGTAAATATTCTTTTGGCCATTTCCGGATTCCTGGAATTCTTGAACCTTCGGTTGGCTCTGTTCCAATTATCTTAATGGAAGAGTTTTGCTCTTTTAAATATGTTGAGGTTCCCATTATGGTGCCAGTAGTTCCCATTGCGGAAACAAAATGAGTAATTTTTCCTTCGGTATCTCTCCAAATTTCGGGTCCTGTGGTTTTATAATGTGCTTTCCAATTATCGCTATTTCCAAACTGATTGAACATATAGTTACCTTCATTTTTAACTTTCGATTCGGCATAATCACGAGCACCCAAAATTCCATTATCAGCAGAAGTCAAGGTAACTTTTGCACCGTATGCTCTCATAGTTTGAACGCGTTCTTTTGTAGCGCTTTCGGTCATAACCAATTCTATTTGTAGTCCAAATAATTGTGCAATCATGGCTAAAGCAATACCTGTATTTCCACTGGTCGCTTCAATTAATTTTGTGTTCTTGTCAATATCACCTCTGTCTAAAGCAGACTCTACCATGTTAAATGCAGCTCGATCCTTTACGCTACCCCCAGGATTGTTTCCTTCCAATTTTACCCAAAGTTCAACACCTTTTTTTTGAATTATATTTTGGAGTTTTACTAAAGGCGTATTTCCTATTTGATCTAATAAAGAGTTTGATTTCATATGTGCTGTATTTGTCATTTCGAGTGAATTTTCAGAGAAAATTAATATTGAGAAATAGAATTGTTCTCGATACATCCGACTAAGTCGGATACTCGAGCTGACGTTGGTTATTTTTTCTTTTTCATTTTTATTTCCGGAACATGATATACAAAGCAGTTTGGTGCAACAGATTCTGTAATCCAAGTATTTCCACCAACAATACTGTTTTCGCCAATGACCGTATCTCCACCTAAAATTGTAGCATTTGCGTAGATTATTACGTTCTTTTCTACCGTTGGATGTCGTTTGGTGTTTTGTAAACTCTTTTTTACTTGTAAGGCACCTAATGTAACTCCTTGGTAAATTTTGACATTTTCTTCGATAATACAAGTTTCACCAATTACGATTCCCGTAGCATGATCAATAAAAAAAGAATCTCCAATGGTCGCGCCTGGATGAATATCTACGCCTGTAACTCCATGTGCATATTCACTCATTAATCTCGGTATAAGCGGAACACTCATGTTGTATAATTCATGACTAAATCTATGTATAGCAATGGCGAAAAAACCGGGGTAAGCAATATATACTTCTTCAATAGATTTTGAAGCGGGGTCAAATTCTAGAGATGCGTTGGCATCCAAGTTTAATCGTTCTAGAAGCGAAGGTAATTTTTGAAGAAAACCGTCCCATACATTTTCACAAGGATTTGAATCATCGTAACAAGCGAGTGAATAGATTTCTGAAAATTCAGACTCAAGAACATCAATGTTTGTTTTTACGCACGAATTTGCGTCGAACAATGTGTGAAATAAATTATTCGTAAATTTTTCAGTCTTGTGTTTTATGCTAAAATCAAGTTGAGGTGTAGCTTGATTTGAGATAATTTTTTCAATAATTGAATCCTTAGTCATGCGGTTAATTTTGAGCTAAACTACAAAATGTAGTCGATAAAAAACCGAATCCTAACCTTAATCTACTAGATTAATAGACTTTTAACGATTCTATAACAAAACCTTACTCATTTCCATCAATTGATGAATACCGTTGTCGTCAACCTCTTTGTTTTGATCGGCGTATTTCAAGAATTCTGGGTATAAAGCATCTAATTGGTCTTTTGTTAATTCGTAACCAACATTTTTTGCTCTATATGCCAAGGCTGCTCTTCCGCTTCTTGCAGTTAAAACAATCGAAGATTCAGTAACTCCAACATCAGCCGGATCCATGATTTCGTATGTCTCACGATTTTTAATTACACCATCTTGATGAATTCCAGAGCTATGGGCAAAAGCATTATCACCAACAACGGCTTTGTTCGGTTGAACAATCATGCCCATACTTTCTTGAACTAATTTACTTATTCCAAAAAGCATTTGAGTATTGATATTGGTGTCTAAGTTTAAATATGGATGTTGCTTCATAATCATCACCACTTCTTCCAGAGCAGTGTTTCCCGCACGTTCTCCAATTCCGTTAATGGTACATTCTATTTGACGGGCTCCATTTTGCACTCCTGCAATGGCGTTTGCTGTAGCCAATCCTAAATCGTTGTGACAATGACATGATAAAATAACATTTTCAATTCCTTTTACGTTTTCACGTAAGTATTTCATTTTTGCCCCGTATTCTTCCGGTAAACAATATCCAGTAGTATCAGGAATATTTAATACGGTGGCACCAGCTTTTATTACTGCTTCACAGACTCTCGCTAAATATTCATTATCCGTTCTTCCTGCATCCTCGGCGTAAAACTCGATGTCTTCAACAAACGATTTTGCATAGGTCACGGCATCAACAGCACGTTCAATAATTTTTTCTGGAGTGGTATTAAATTTAAATTTAATGTGCGATTCAGAGGTTCCAATTCCCGTATGAATTCTTGGGCGTTTTGCATATTGTAATGCTTCTGCCGCAACTTTAATATCATTTTTATGAGCACGAGTTAATCCACAAACTGTTGCGTTTTTAACCAATTTCGAAATCTCTTCAACCGACTTGAAATCTCCAGGGCTTGATACCGGAAAACCAGCTTCAATAATATCAACGCCTAGTAGATCAAGTTGTTCTGCAATAATTAATTTTTGTCCTGTATTTAACTTGCATCCTGGTACTTGTTCTCCATCTCTTAGAGTGGTGTCAAAAATTTGAACTTGATTTGTGCTCATTATTTAAATATTTTTTATCACTTTTGAATATTCAAAAATAAGTAGGTGTATAAAAAAGCCATACTTCATAATTGATTCTATTACTACATTCAATTAATTCGTGGTAATGCTAAAATGTTAAAAATCAGATAAATAATACGATTTATTTACAATGGCTACTGAAAAAAAAGATGCGTTATTTACATTGATAAAGTCTTTGTCAAAATCTGAGAAAAGACAATTCAAATTGTATGCTGGTAGACTAGGTGGAAATACGGAAGCTAATTTTATTGCGCTTTTTAATGTTATGGATAAACAGCAGCGTTATGATGAACGCGGTATTTTGCAAAACACCAATATTAAAAAACAGCAATTATCAAATTCTAAAGCACATTTATACAAACAGTTATTAATAAGTTTAAGGTTAAGTCCGCTACATCAAAATGTGCGAAGTTTAATTCGTGAACAAATTGAATTTGCGACTATTTTATACAACAAAGGCTTGTACAAGCATAGTCTGAAATTGTTGGATAAAGCAAAAAGTTCTGCCATTGAAAATGAAGAAGATAATTTGGCGTATGAAATTGTTGAATTAGAAAAAGTCATTGAATCTCAATATATAACAAGAAGTCTGAGTAATAGGGCAGATACCCTTTCGATACAGGCTAAGGAGTTGAGCATGAGAAATGTTATGACTAGTAAGTTGTCTAATTTATCATTGCAGTTGTATAGTTGGTTACTTAGAAACGGATATGCAAAAAGTATTGAAGACATTGAGCAGGTTACACATTATTTTAATTCACATCTCCCAACATATAAAATTTCCGAATTAGGTTTTAAGGAAAAGCTATTTTTATATAAGGCTTATTTGTGGTATAGTTTAATAACACAAGATTTTGTAGCGAGTTATAGATATTCTCAAAAGTGGATCGATATTTTTAACGACAAACCTTCGATGAAAAATGTGAACCCTGTATTTTATTTGAAGGGATATAACTACTTGTTAGAATCACTTTTCATGATTAAACACCATAAGAAATTTAGAGTTGTTTTAGATGGTTTAAGGTCTGAAATGGAATTGAAGAGTGTTATGTCTAATGAGAATACACTTGCATTGGCCACAGTTTACTACTATCAAAATAAATTGAATTTGTACTTTTTAGAGGCAGATTTTGAAGATGGTGTAAAGTATGTGCCAATTGTTTTAGACAATATAGAAGCGTATAAAAAGAAAATTGATGCACATCATGTTATGGTTTTTTATTACAAAATTGCCTGTATGTATTTTGGGGTATCCGATTATAAAAACAGCATCATATATTTAGAAAAGATCATATCGAATAAGGAGTTGTCCATGCGCGAAGATTTACTTTGTTTTTCGAGAGTTTTAAATCTTGTAGCGCACTATGAAGCAGGATTGGATGAGAATATAGATGTGTTAATTAAATCTACTTTCAGATTCTTGATCAAGATGAATGATTTACATTTGGTTCAGCGAAAAATGATAGACTTCTTAAAAAGCTTATCAGACTTGTATCCAAGTGAATTAAAATCAGCCTTTAAAAAATTGCGTGACGAATTAAAGGAATATGAAAACCACCCATATGAGAAACGTTCATTCTTGTATTTAGATATTATTTCATGGTTAGAAAGTAATATCGAAGGCGTGCCAATTCAAACTATAATTTCAAGAAAAAATTCGAAACTATTGCCTAATTAATAATTTAGTTTTAGTATTGTACACTCAAATGAAGAACAGCATTTTAAATAGTATTTCAATTCTTGTCATTGTCGTGATTATTATCACTTGACGATTAAGGGATTGCTATAATATTTTGTAAAAAAATATAACCTCCCTTGAAAAAGGGAGGTTTTTTTATGAATAAACTAAAAGTATTTTTAATAAAATACCGTGATTGGTGTAAAATATAATACCGTAAAAAACTAATTATCAGAACATTAAACAGTGCTACTGTGGTTTTAGTATTGTAAATATGAAATTGAATAATCACAAATTAATAGGATAGAAAGTAATTTTGAATAATTAAATAGGAATAAACCTTTATGGAGTTAAATAAGCATAGTAAAAGATTAACGCAAGATGAGTCGCAACCGGCATCACAAGCAATGCTATATGCAGTTGGTCTTACTGATGAGGATATGAATAAAGCCCAAGTTGGAATTGCAAGTACTGGTTACGATGGTAATCCTTGTAATATGCACTTAAACAATTTGGCAGCCGAAGTAAAAACAGAATGTAATATTGCAGGTCAATTCGGATTAATTTTCAATACAATTGGTGTTAGTGATGGAATTTCTATGGGTACTTCTGGAATGAACTATTCTTTGGCTTCTAGAGATATTATTGCAGATTCTATTGAAACAGTAATGAATGCTCAAAGTTATGATGCGTTGGTTTCAGTAGTTGGATGTGATAAAAATATGCCAGGTGCAGTTATAGCAATGTTGCGTTTAAATCGTCCGTCAATTATGATGTACGGGGGAACAATTGCATCGGGAAAATATAAAGGAAGAAAATTGAATATCGTTTCCGCTTTTGAGGCCTTAGGTCAAAAAGTAGCAGGTGAGATTGATGAAGATGAATATAGAGAAATTATAAAAAGAGCAATTCCGGGTGCAGGAGCTTGTGGTGGTATGTATACGGCAAACACAATGGCGTCGGCTATTGAAGCAATGGGGTTTGCATTGCCATATAACTCTTCAATTCCTGCAGAGAATCCAAATAAATTATCAGAAAGCGAAAGAACAGCGAGAGCAGTTAAGAACTTATTAGAATTGGATTTGAAACCTTTAGATATTATTTCTAAGAAATCTATAGAAAATGCCATTGCAATTGTAAATGCTTTAGGGGGATCTACCAATGCGGTATTACACTTTTTAGCAATTGCACATGCAGCAGATATCGAATTTAATTTAGAAGACTTTCAAAGAGTAAGTGATAGAACACCCTTAATTGCAGATTTGAAACCATCAGGTAAATATTTAATGGAAGATGTGCATGGTGTTGGAGGAACGCCGGCTGTGATGAAATATTTATTAGACAACGGGTATTTACATGGAGAATGTTTAACTGTAACAGGAAAAACATTGGCAGAGAATTTAGCAGATGTTGAACCGTTATCTTTTGAAGAAGATGATCAAGATGTAATTTACACAAAAGAGAATGCATTAAAGTCATCGGGAAATCTTCAGATTTTATATGGAAACTTGGCGACAGAAGGAGCTGTAGCAAAGATTAGTGGAAACGAAGGTTTGTTGTTTGAAGGTAAGGCAGTTGTGTATGATGGAGAGCAAGCTGCGAATACTGGGATTTCAAACGGAGAAGTGCAAAGAGGAGATGTTGTTGTGATTCGTTATGTTGGTCCAAAAGGAGGACCAGGGATGCCAGAAATGCTAAAGCCAACTTCATTAATTATGGGAGCAGGATTAGGAAAATCGGTTGCCTTAATTACTGATGGTCGTTTTTCAGGTGGAACGCATGGATTTGTGGTAGGTCATATTACTCCAGAAGCACAATCAGGTGGAGCAATAGGATTGTTAAAAACAGGAGACAATATTAGAATTAGTGCAGAAGATAACTCAATAAACGTATTGCTTTCTGATGAAGAATTAGCAGAAAGAAAGGCGAGTTGGGTTGCACCAGAATTGAAACACAAAAAAGGAATATTATACAAATATGCAAATACAGTTGCTTCGGCTTCTGAAGGATGTGTAACAGATAAGTTTTAGACTATGAGTACCGAAAGAATAACAGGAGCAGAGGCCGTTATCAAGTGTCTTTTAGAAGAAGGCGCTGATTTAATATATGGATATCCGGGAGGAGCCATTATGCCTATTTACGATGAATTATATAAGTATCAAGATAAGTTACAACACGTATTAACACGTCATGAGCAAGGAGCTACGCATTCTGCACAAGGATTTGCACGTGCAACTGGAAAAGTTGGAGTGGCTATGGCAACTTCAGGTCCGGGAGCAACGAACCTAATTACCGGAATTGCAGATGCGCAAATAGATTCTACACCAATGGTGTGTATTACTGGGCAGGTAGCAAGACATTTATTAGGGTCTGATGCATTTCAAGAAACTGATATAGTTGGAATTTCAACGCCAGTGACAAAATGGAACTATCAGGTAACTTCTGCGGATGAAATTCCTGGGGTTATGGCAAAGGCATTTTACATTGCTAGATCTGGTCGTCCGGGTCCTGTATTAATTGATATTACAAAGAATGCACAAATGGATGAATTGGATTTTTCGTATGAAAAGTGCAAAGGAGTCCGAAGTTATAAACCAGTTCCAAAAATTGAACCATCAAAAGTTCAAGCAGCTGCCGATGTAATTAATGCGGCTAAAAAACCGATGATCGTTTTCGGACAAGGAATTATTTTAGGTGAGGCTGAAGCAGAATTAAAAGCATTTATTGAAAAGGCTGACATTCCGTCTGCATGGACCATTATGGGCTTATCGGCATTAGAAACGAAACACTCTTTAAATGTGGGAATGGTTGGAATGCATGGTAATTATGGGCCAAACGTACTTACAAACGAATGCGATGTGTTAATTGCCTTAGGAATGCGTTTTGATGACCGTGTTACAGGTAATTTGGCTACGTATGCAAAACAAGCAAAAGTGGTGCATTTTGAAATTGATCCAGCAGAGATCGATAAGAATGTAAAAACAGACGTTGCCGTTTTAGGAAATGTAAAAGATACTTTAGCACAAATTCTACCATTAATCAATAAGAATAATCATTCAGTTTGGAGAGAAGAATTTAAAAAGAAAGATGCCATTGAGTTTGATAAAGTAATCAAAGAAGACTTACATCCTACAAAAGAGGGGATGACTATGGCAGAAGTGTTAGAGCAAATTAACGTAGCTTCTAATGATGATGCGGTAATCGTTTCAGATGTTGGGCAGCATCAAATGTTTGCGTGTAGATATGCAAAATTTAGTCAAACTAAAAGTAATATAACTTCAGGTGGATTAGGAACAATGGGCTTCGCATTACCAGCAGCGATTGGTGCTAAAATGGGTGTGCCAAATAGGGAGGTAGTTGCAATTATTGGTGATGGTGGCTATCAAATGACTATCCAAGAATTAGGAACCATTTTTCAAACAAAAGTCCCCGTAAAAATTGTTGTATTAAACAACGAATTTTTAGGAATGGTACGTCAATGGCAACAGTTGTTCTTTGATAAGCGTTATGCGTCTACTGAAATGATAAACCCAGACTTTATTACCATTGCAAAAGGGTATCATATTCCGGCAACTAGGGTTACAAAAAGAGAAGATTTAGCAGGAGCAGTTCAAGAAATGATGGATTCTAAGGAAGCCTATTTCTTAGAAGTGTGTATAGAAAAAGAAAATAATGTATTTCCGATGATTCCAACTGGAGCTTCGGTATCAGATATGAGATTAAGTTAATAATTATGGAACAAAGAAAATTTACCATATCCGTGTATTCTGAAAATCATTTAGGGTTGTTAAACCGTATTTCAGGAATATTTTTAAAACGTCACATCAATATTGAAAGTTTAACGGTTTCAGAATCTGAAATCGAAGATGTGTCTCGATTTATAATTGTAATTAGATCTACTGAAGAAAACGTAAAGAAAATTGTAGGGCAGATTGAAAAACAAGTAGAGGTGATTAAAGCATATTTTCATACCAATGATGAAACTATTTATCGTGAGTCTGCCTTGTTTAAAATTGCATCGGACTTACTTTTTGATGAACGTCAGATTCAGAATATTATAAAGGAAAGCAACGCAGAAATTGTAACCGTGGCGCGGGACTTTTTTGTATTGTCTAAATCGGGTAGGAGGTCAGAAATTCAAGGGTTATATGATAAATTAAAACCTTTTGGGATTATGCAATTCGTGCGTTCCGGAAGAATATCTGTTTCAAAAGAAGCAATGAATATCTCAGAATTATTAAAATATTAAATAAAAAATAGAATTTAAATTAGATAAAAAATGGCAAATTATTTTAACACCCTTTCTTTAAGAGAGCAATTGGCACAATTGGGTGTATGTGAGTTTATGGACACTTCTGAATTTTCGGAAGGCGTTAAGGCTTTAGAAGGGAAAAAAATAGTAATTGTAGGGTGTGGAGCACAAGGATTGAATCAAGGATTGAATTTACGTGATTCTGGATTGGATGTTTCTTATGCATTGCGAGAAGGAGCGATTAAAGATAAGCGTCAATCGTTTTTGAATGCTTCTGAAAATGGGTTTACTGTCGGTACGTACGAAGAGTTAATTCCATCTGCAGATTTCGTTTCTAACTTAACTCCAGACAAGCAACATACTGCTGTGGTTTCTGCAGTGATGCCATTGATGAAAGAAGGAGCGACATTGTCATATTCTCACGGATTTAATATCGTTGAAGAAGGAATGCAAGTTCGTAAAGATTTAACGGTAGTAATGATTGCACCTAAATGTCCTGGTTCTGAAGTTAGAGAAGAGTATAAAAGAGGATTTGGAGTGCCAACATTAATTGCTGTGCATCCAGAAAATGATCCAGAAGGAAAAGGGTTTGATCAAGCAAAAGCATATGCTGCTGGTACAGGTGGTCATAGAGCAGGAGTTTTACACTCATCTTTCGTTGCTGAGGTAAAATCTGATTTAATGGGTGAGCAAACAATTCTTTGTGGATTATTACAAACAGGTTCTATTTTATGTTTCGACAAAATGGTTGAAAAAGGAATCGATGCTGGATATGCTTCAAAATTGATTCAGTATGGTTGGGAAACAATCACTGAAGCAATGAAGTATGGTGGAATTACAAACATGATGGATCGTTTATCTAATCCAGCTAAAATTAAAGCCTTTGAATTGTCTGAAGAATTAAAAGATATCATGCGTCCTTTATTCCAAAAACATATGGATGATATCATGAGCGGTCATTTCTCTAAAACGATGATGGAAGACTGGGCTAACGATGATAAAAACTTATTGACTTGGAGAGCAGCGACAGGTGAAACGAATTTTGAAAAAACACCAGCTGCTGATGTTGAGATTTCTGAACAAGAATATTTCGATCATGGAGTATTAATGGTTGCAATGGTAAAATCTGGTGTAGAATTAGCTTTTGAAGCAATGACCGATGCTGGTATTATCGCAGAATCTGCTTACTACGAATCATTACACGAAACACCGCTTATTGCAAACACAATTGCACGTAAGAAATTGTTCGAAATGAACAGAGTTATTTCAGATACTGCTGAGTACGGATGTTATTTATTTGATCATGCTTGTAAGCCTTTATTAGAAGACTTTATGAAGACTGTAGATACTGATATTATAGGTACTGCATTTGGTGTTGGACAAGGAAATGGTGTTGATAACAAAACGTTGATTGATGTGAACGAAGCAATTGAATCTCATGGAGTAGAGGATGTTGGGTATGAATTACGTTTGTCTATGACAGATATGAAGAAAATCGTTTCATAAATGAAAAAAAACTATGACCAAGAATCATAATTTAGTGTCATTAGATCGCATTCGAAATGCGAATACGAATATCAAAGGTGTTGTGAAAACAACACCTTTGCAATTTGTACAATCTCTTTCTGAGTTGCACGATGCAAATATTTTATTAAAGCGTGAAGACCTACAAGTAGTTCGTTCTTATAAATTAAGGGGAGCTTATAATAAAATTAGCAGCCTTTCTAAAGAAGAACTGAAAAAAGGAATTGTTTGTGCTAGTGCTGGGAATCATGCTCAAGGTGTAGCATTCGCCTGTAAAGTATTGGAAGTTCATGGTGTTATATTTATGCCAGTTACAACGCCAATGCAAAAGATTCAGCAAGTTCGAATGTTTGGTGGCGATTTTGTGAGAATTGAATTGATTGGTGATACGTTTGATGAAAGTTTCCATGCTTCAAAGAAGTATTGCGATTCTCAAAATACCAGTTTCGTTCATCCTTTTGATGATATTGATGTGATTGCAGGACAGGGGACCGTTGGGTTAGAAATTTTGCAAAACTCTGAAGCCGAAATTGATTATTTAATATTACCTGTTGGTGGTGGTGGCTTGGCATCAGGTGTTGGTAGTGTATTTAAGCAATTAAGCCCAAATACTAAGATTATAGGTGTTGAACCAACCGGAGCTCCTTCTTTAAAAGTTTCTTTAGAGAATGGAGAAAACACAGAATTAGAACATATCGAGAAATTTGTAGATGGCGCTGCTGTTAAGAAATTAGGGGATCAAAATTTTGAGTATTGTAAAGAAGTATTAGAGGATGTTTTAACTATTGATGAGGGCTTGATTTGCGCTACCATTTTAAAAGTGTACAATGAAAATGCGTTAGTAGTGGAGCCTGCTGGAGCCTTGAGTATTGCTGCGCTTCATTTGTTACAAGATAAAATAAAAGGTAAGAACGTTGTTTGTGTTGTGAGTGGCGGTAATAACGATATTACTCGAATGGAAGAGATGAAAGAACGTGCCTTATTATATCAAGGTTTGAAACATTATTTCTTAGTTAAATTTCCGCAACGCCCTGGTGCTTTGAAAGAATTTGTAGTAGATGTATTGGGCGCGAACGATGATATCGTACATTTTGAATATACTAAAAAGAATCAACGTTCAACTTCTACCGCATTAGTCGGAATTGAATTGAAAAACAAATTAGATTTTGATCCATTGCTATCAAGAATGGAAACGCTTGGTTTTTTAGGAAAGTACCTTAATGATGATGAACGTCTGTTTGAATTCATTACTTAACAATTGTCATTCCCGCGAAGGCGGGAATCTATTCAAGGAGTATAATGCCTACCTTAATACTCTCTAAAGGGAAGTAAGAATTATGTCCTCAACGTAGGTTCAGATAGTTGTCGGGAATAGGGCTGCTTAATTTTTAGCTTAGAAACTTTTCGATGAAATGTCCGTTCGAGTGTTTGCTGAAAGCAAATGTATCGAGAACAATTAAGGGCTATTGTTTTCTTAAATAGGACAAAATACTACCTTTGTAGTCTAACAAATGGCTATGAGTAATTACCTCAAAAACTTTCATGTTCCCGAAGATTTTCAAGTTGAAGACTTGCATCAAAACACGTATTTACTAAATGGTGAGTTAGTGCAATGGACTGGAGAAATGACGACTGTAAATGCGGCTATTTATGAAGAAGATTCAAAAGGGAATTCAATGCCAAGAGTTCTGGGGTCTATTCCAAAAATGCAAGAATCTGATGCTTTAATAGCGTTGGGAGCAGCTGAAAAATCATATGACAATGGCCGTGGAGAATGGCCGTTGATGACCATAGAGCAGCGTGTAGAAAAAGTGCACGCATTCACTAAAGAAATGATACAACAACGTGAAGAAGTTGTAAAATGGATGCTATGGGAAATTGGTAAATCATATGATGAATCTTGTATGGAGTTTGACCGTACAATTGATTACATAAAAGATACTATTGAAGAAATAGAAAAGTTGGATGCGCAGCAAAGCATCATGGAAACGCATGGAGGCATAACGGCTCAAATTAAGCGAAGCCCTTTGGGTGTTGTGTTGTGTATGGCGCCCTATAATTTCCCTTTAAATGAGGCTTTTTGTTTGTTGATTCCAGCGTTGTTAACGGGAAATACAACTATTTTCAAACCCGCTCGATTCGGAGTGCTGTTATTTGAACCATTGTTGAAATTATTTCAAAAACACTTTCCAAAAGGCGTCGTGAATTTTATTTATGGTGATGGTGAAACGTTGGCTACTCCAATTATGAAATCTGGAAAAGTAGATGTGTTGGCATTGATTGGAAATAGTACATCTGCCAATGCCTTACAAGGGTTGCATCCAAAACAAAATCGGTTGAGATTGGTATTAGGTTTGGAGGCAAAAAACCCTGCAATTATTCTTCCAGATGCTGATTTAGAATTGAGTGTAAAAGAATGTGTGTTGGGATCTTTAGGTTTTAATGGGCAGCGTTGCACGGCCTTAAAAATTGTATTTGTACACGAGAGTTTGGTATCTAAATTTAACGCCGAATTTGTAAAGCAGGTTAATGCATTAAAAATTGGAATGCCTTGGGAAGAAGGAGTGAGGATTACTCCGTTACCGGAACCGCATAAGCCAAATTATTTAAGGGAATTGGTATCTGATGCGCTTTCAAAAGGGGCAGAGGTGCTGAATAGCGAGGGACAGTCAGATTCTGAGAATTTAGTTAGTCCAAAGGTGTTGTATCCGGTAAATGAATCGATGCGTGTATTTCATGAAGAACAGTTTGGGCCCATAGTTCCGATTGTTCCTTTTAAGGATGTTCAAGAGCCTTTACAATACATTTCAGAATCAAATTACGGGCAGCAAGTTAGTTTGTTTTCGAGTAATGCAACATCGTTAGCACCTTTAATTGATGTATTGGTAAATCAAGTAAGTAGGGTAAACATCAACTCAAAATGCCAGCGAGGGCCAGACGTATTTCCGTTTGTAGGTCGTAAAGATTCTGCTGTAAGCACTTTAAGTGTTACAGATGCATTAAAATCCTTCTCAGTTCGTACAATGGTTGCATTAAAGGAATCGCAAGAAAACAACAATATCCTTAAAGATTTGAAGGTGTCTAAGCAGTCTAATTTTATGAATTAGTCAAAATCATTCAAGTTTTTTGTAACTTTATGATTATTAACTAACCGTAAAAAACTGTGCTATGAAGAAATTTTCACACATTTATTTCTTTGTTTTGTTATTCTTTTTTCTTTTTTCATTTGAAAATTCCACAAGTCAAATATCTTATCAAAATGTATCTAATAAAAACGTTTCATTAGGGTCTTATGGTCGTGTTGGGGTAGATTGGTCTTTTGAAAATGGAGGTTCTATTGGTCGCCGATTAAACCTGAACAATATGGGAAGTATTGGTGGTAGATTGGAAGAGCAAGATTATTTAGAATTAGCGCCAGCATTTCATTGGAGTCCTAAGGATGGTGATGAAACTAATATCCATGCGCAAGTTCGTTTTGCTATGTATTCTAATAGTTTATCCTTGTTTGGAAACAGTTCAACAACAAGTTTGGGAGGTTTGACATTGTCGGTTCCTGAAATTTTTGTGGAAGCTAGGAATATAAAAGGAAAAGAGTTGAGTATTTGGGTAGGTTCTCGATTGTATCGCGGACCAGATGTGCATATTGCAGATCACTTTTATTTTAATGACCATGGTGGACAGGGTTTTGGAGTAGAGTATAAGAAAACTCGATTTGCCACAATCTTCGTTTCATCAACTGATACTACTTCAACGGTCCCGCCATACTTTTATTTAAATATTAAAACAGGTACGCCAAGTGCAGAATTAAGACAGCGAACTGTTATGCTAGTAGAGCAGGATTTTGATTTAAATGAAGATCATAAAATTACTCTGTTGGGCGAATATCATAGAATGGCTGATGCGGGTTATGACGAAGTAGACGATCCTGTGCAATTACCAGAAAACCCAGACATTATTACAAATTTTCCTTCGGATGATGGTTTTGTTTTTGGAGCACGATTGACTTCAAATTTAAAAAATCTAAATCCTGGGTCGTTTAATGATTTTACCATTAGATATGGGTCTGGAATTGCCAATGGAGGTGATGGAGGTGTTTCTAAAACCTGGGCAACCTTTGGTGCACCTGATTTAGATAAACTAAATTTTAACGGAGCCTATTCTTGGGCATTGGTAGATCATGCTGTGTTTAACTTTTCGGATAAATATGCGTTAAACGCTTATGGAATTATAACAGCTAGTAAAGGAGGAGCAGCAACTAACGGATTGGCGAAAACCTATTTTGGTAGAGAGGTATATAATAAAAAGTTTGATTTAACCGTTGGAATTCGAAATGAACATTTTATATCTGATTATTTTCATTTGCTAACAGAATTACATTATTCTCAACGCACCGATGGAGATAATCCAGTGGCTAGCATGACAAAATTTAGTATTGCGCCAGTATTGGTTCCTACAGGAGAACGTGATGTTTGGGCAAGACCTCATTTGCGTTTTGTGGCGTCTGCCGCATATTATAATGATTACGCCAAAGAGTCATTGTATTCTCCATATTTGCAATTTGCAGGAGAAAAACAATGGGGTTATTATTTTGGTGTTAAAGCAGAATGGTGGGTATGGAATTAGGATTAGACTTATTTCTTTACTCCTGGTTGTTTAAGATCCCAGTCTAGCTTTTCCTTTTCACTATCTACCATTTTTTTAACATCAGAGAGTAATCTTTTTGCATCATATATAATTCCGTCTTTTACCGTAAACTTAACTCCGCCGGCTCTAATAACTTCGTTATCTTCTGTTAATTTAACAGCACCGGTTCCATATAATACTTTTAAATTTTTTAGAGGATTTTCGTCTACAATAACGAAATCGGCTAATTTCCCAACTTGAATGGAGCCAATTTTATCGTCCCACTTTAAGGCCTCTGCACCATTTAATGTAGCTGCTCTAATAACTTCTAAAGGGTGAAAGCCTGCCTCTCTTAATAGTTCTAATTCTCGAATGTAGGCAAAACCATAAAGTTGATATATAAATCCTGAATCCGAACCGGCCGTAACGCGTCCTCCTCTATTTTTATATTCATTTATAAAAGTCATCCAAAGTTGATAATTCTTCTTCCAAGCGACTTCTTGTTCGGTTCCCCAGTCGTGCCAATAAGAGCCATGAGATATTTTACTAGGTTCGTAGAATTTCCATAATGAAGGTAGTGTATAATCTTCATGCCATTCTGCACGTCTTGCTTTATGTAAATCTCTGCTGGCTTCGTAAATATTAAAAGTTGGATCTAATGTAAAGTCTAAATCTATTAATTCATTCATAACATTATTCCAATGCTCCGAATATGGTTTTGCCGCTTGTGCCCATAGTTTTCCAGCTTCTTCGAATCGATGCTGTTCATTTTGATAATTATAATCTAAAGGGTAATTCTGAATTGTTCTATCTTCGAATAGTGCCTCTGGCAGACCATACCAATGTTCCATAGATGTTAAGCCTGCTCTAGCCGAATGTAAAACATTCCATCGTGCAACACTTAATTGGGCATGATGGCATGCAGACCCAAGGCCTAATTTTTTATTTTCATCCAGTGCTGCGGTCATAATTTCTGGTTCTGCTCCAAAAAACTTTATACCGTCTGCTCCTTTTTCTGCGTTTTCTCTGACCCATGCTCTTGCTTCTTCCGTGGTGTTAATCCCGTTTTCAGCTCCGCTTCCAAAGCCTGTATATCCGAATATTCTAGGCGCAACGATCTCATTTGCATTGCTTTTATTTTTTAATTCTAAAAGTTCCTTTGCGCTTTTTCCACTAGGTTGTCTTACTGTTGTAATGCCATGAGCCATCCATAACTTAAATACATATTCAGGGTCTGCACCCTGTGCATTACCACCGATATGCCCATGCATGTCAATAAAACCAGGTAATAAATACATGCCAGATGCATCTAGTTCTTTTCCACCTTCAATTAGTTTTGGTCTCCGATTTTCATTGATTGAAACTCCGGGATAACCAATAACTTGAATCTTTACAATTTTATTATTTTCAACTACAATATCAATGGGTCCTCTTGGTGGAGAGCCGTCTCCATTAATTAGCATTACACCCTTAATAATTAATTGATTGAAAGGGCCTTCTCCTAAATAATTTTCTTGAGAAAATGAATTGAAAATAAAGACGAAAGAAAAAAGAAAGAATAATTTTGTTGGTTTCATAAAATAGAAGTTTGGATTCTTTAAATATAATAGTTTTTTTGAAAGTGGTTAAATAAGATGGTTTGGTTCTTAGTTTTAAAATGTCGAAATTCGCTATACTGATGTATTTCATAGCAAAAACGATTCAATATAAACCACTAATTATTCCATTATGAACAATATTAAGAAATTTTCCATTTGTTTTTTTATAGTGATATATAATCAAATTGTTGCTCAAAATTCTTATGTTCCAATTACTCTTAATATGGAGAAACGGGCCCAGGTAATAGACACTTGGCTGGAGGAGAGAGTTGATGTGGTTTTGCCTAAAATAATGAATCGCTCGGGAATTGATATGTGGCTCATAATTGCTCGAGAATACAACGAGGATCCGGTGATTAAAACGCTTTTACCAGCTACTTGGCAATCGGCTAGACGTACAACAATTTTAATAGTTTATAATCCTGGTGAAGGAAAAGGTTTACAGACTTTTGGGTTGAATAGGTATGATACTGGAAGTATATTTAAAACAGTTTGGGATAAAGATAAAGAGCCTAATCAATGGCAGGCGTTGGCGGATTTAATTTCTGAAAAGAATCCAAATAAAATTGGTATTAATAAGTCCGAAACTTTTGGATTGGCAGACGGTCTTTCTTCTACACATTATGATAAGTTGTTAGAAGTTTTGCCAGAAAAGTATCATACAAGGTTGGTAAATGCAGAAGAACTTGCGTTAGGATGGTTGGAAACTAGAACAGATTCAGAGATGATGGTATATGGCAATATAGTTAGAATGGCACATCAAATTATTGCAGAAGGATTTTCTGAAAAAGTTATTCAGCCGGGAGTTACGACTACTAACAATGTAGAGTGGTGGTATAGAGATAGGATTCGAGAACTAGGTTTTACGACTTGGTTTCATCCAACTGTCTCAATTCAGCGTTCTAATTCTGATAAAGGAAAATTTGACCCGTCGAAATCTCCTAATGAATCCTTAATTCTACCAGGTGATTTAGTTCATGTAGATTTTGGAATCAATTATTTACGTTTAAATACTGACACGCAACAACATGTTTATATTCTTAAATCGGGTGAGCGAGAGGCTCCCGATTTTTTAAAGAAAGCGCTGAAAACAGGGAATAGGCTGCAGGATATTCTTACTTCAAATTTTAAGTTGGGTAGTACCGGGAATGATATTTTAAAAGCGAGTTTGGAGCAATGTAAAAAGGAAAGTATTAGGGGGCTAATATATACACATCCAATAGGTTACCACGGGCATGGTGGAGGTCCAGCGATAGGCATGTGGGATCAGCAGAACGGTGTTCCAGGTAAGGGAGATTATGACTTGTATAAGAATACTGCTTATTCTATTGAACTTAATGCGAGCGTCTATATAGAGGAGTGGAACAAAGACATTAGAATTATGCTCGAGGAAGATGCTTTTTTCAATGGAGAAGAAGTTTTTTATATTGATGGGAGACAAACTGAACTAATGACGATTCCTAGAATGCTTTCACATAACAATTGAAAACTGATGTGATAAAGATTATGGCTTAGAAGTTGTTTTGTTGATTTTTCTTATTTACAGGCTTCCCAAATCACATCTTTTGGTATAGGGGCTGTGACTGAAACTTGCTCTTTGCTCACTGGGTGAGTAAATTCAATTTTCCTGGCATGTAAATGAATACTTCCATCTTTGTTACTACGGTTAAAACCATATTTTAAATCACCTTTAATTGGACTTCCTATACTAGAAAGTTGACTACGTATTTGGTGATGTCTTCCAGTTTCTAAATCAATTTCTAGTAATAAATAAGATTTCAATTTTTTAAGAATGTTGTAGTGTAAAATGGCTTTTTTACTACCGTCAATTTCTTTAAAGTAAGCGGTAGACTTGTTGTTTTTTGGGTTTTTTCGCAACCAATTTATAAGGGTGTCTTTTTCTTTTGGCGGTTCATTTTTCACAACAGCCCAATAGGTTTTGTTAATATTTTTATCGCGTAGCATTTTATTCAAGCGCTCTAAGGCTTTCGATGTTTTTGCAAAAATAACAACGCCAGTTGTGGGTCTATCTAGCCGATGAACTGTGCCTAAATAAACATTACCTGGTTTGTCGTATTTGTCTTTTATATAAGATTTTACGATCTCATTTAACGGTGTGTCGCCAGTTTTATCTCCTTGCACAATATCACCAGCACGTTTGTTTACAATCAGTAAATGATTGTCCTCAAAAAGTATTTGTAAGTTGTGTTTTGTGCTGTGCATTTAAATTGTTGTTAATTTCGTTTAATTCGAAAATTAACTAGTTGTAATTCTAAGACTTAAAGTTATCGACAACATTTTTGTTTACTTCAGTTATGAAATTTAAAACATCCTCTCTTCCCATTGCAGTTTCTGATGATGTAATAAAATGCGTTGGAATGCTTTCCCAAGTTTTAAGCAATTGCTTTTTATATTTGGTTATGTTCTTGTTTAAAGTTGAACTTCCAAGTTTGTCAGCTTTGGTGAAAATAATACCAAAAGGAACGCCGTTTTCACCTAAAAACTGCATAAATTCCAAATCAATTTTTTGTGGTTCATGCCTAGAATCTACCAAAACAAAAGTACAAACAAGTTGTTCTCTTTGTAAGAAATAATCCTTTATAAAACTCTGAAATGTTTTCCGTTTTGATTTAGAAACTTGTGCGTAACCATACCCGGGTAAATCCACTAAAAACCATTCATCGTTAATTTTAAAATGATTTATTAATTGTGTTTTTCCAGGTTTCCCAGATGTTTTTGCTAGTTTTTTATGGTCGGTTAATGCGTTAATTAAACTAGATTTACCAACGTTAGAGCGGCCAATAAAAGCATATTCAGGCAATTGATCTTTTGGGCATTTTGAAACATCAGTATTACTGATAATGAAATTTGCCGAATGAATTTTCATGATTTAAATATTTCTCTTTTTAAACCAGTCTTCTAGTTTTTCGTTAAATTCATCTGGACGTTCCATCATTGGAGCATGACCACATTTATCAATCCAGAACAATTCAGAATCAGGCATTAATCGGTCAAAGTCATTGGCAACCTCTGGAGGTGTAACAATGTCTTGTTTTCCCCAAATTAAACAGGTGGGAATATTCATATCTGGCAAATTGTCTGCCATATTATGTCTTATAGCACTTTTTGCAATTGACAGGGTCTTTATTGCTTTTATACGGTCATTTACAATCTCAAAAACTTGATCTACCAACTCTGGTGTTGCAATTTTATCGTCGTAAAAAACTTCTCTTACCTTATTTTCAATAAATTCTTTATTTCCTCTCTTTGGGTAGGTATCTCCCATGGAGTTCTCATATAGTCCAGAACTACCTGTTAGGACTAAAGCTTTAACGTTATCAACATTATGCGTGGTAAAATATAATGAAATGTGACCCCCTAATGAGTTGCCTAAAAAGATGACGTCATCTAGTCCTTTATGATTGA
Organism: Urechidicola vernalis; assembly: GCF_031846385.1. Lineage (NCBI taxonomy): Bacteria > Pseudomonadati > Bacteroidota > Flavobacteriia > Flavobacteriales > Flavobacteriaceae > Urechidicola > Urechidicola vernalis. Next base: position 306,508 of record NZ_JAVRHV010000002.1, on the reverse strand, counting down.
TAAACTCCTTAACGAACTTAGACAAATTTCGAACATTTGTTTTAACTAGAGGCAAAGTGTAAAGCGGTAATTCAGGAATCAAAACTTTATATCCAATTTTTGAAAAATGCGATACAATCCCATCAAAGTTACTTAACGCACCCATAAGTCCGTGCAGTACTATAATTGGTTGTCCTTCGCCCTCTTCAATATAACTGAATTTCCCTTCATTTTTTAGTGTATAACTCATACTGTAAAGCGTCTATTTAAAAACTTCGGCAAATGTAGCCAATTTAAAGCAAAGTACGATTTTTTTATAAATATGCCTAACTAAAATTTTGCCGATATGGTAAAGTTTTGTTTGTCAAGTTGCTATCCTAATTTAAGAAGTGGTGGTAAAAGTTATCAACAAAGTGGTAGAATGTGGGAAAAAGTGGAAAATAATTTCTATTTTTGAAATTGATTAACACTAACTAAATGATAAACTTAATTGGTACATACGAGTGCAAAGCTGATGCGAAAGGTCGTCTTATGATGGCGTCTTCGTTAAAGAAGCAATTGGCGCCCGTGTTGCAAGAGGGGTTTGTTATTAAAAGAGCTGTTTTTCAGCCATGTCTGGAGTTGTATCCAATGTCTGAGTGGAATACAATGATGGAGAAAGTGAATAAGTTGAATCGCTTTGTAAAGAAAAACAATGACTTTATTAGACGCTTTACCGCTGGTGTTAAAATGGTAGAATTAGATGCTTCTGGGCGTTTGTTGATACCTAATGATTTGCAAAAATTTGCTGGAATCACAAGGCAGGTTACGCTGTCATCGGCAGTAGGGATAATTGAGATTTGGGATACGGATCGATATGAGAATGCAATTGATGAAGCGGCACTTGACTTTGGAGAATTGGCAGAACAAGTGATGGGGAATGTAATGGATGATGAAGATGGAGTATCATAACCCAGTTTTGCTGTGCGAAAGTATAGATGGTTTGGATTTGAAACCAGATGGAGTTTATGTGGATGTGACTTTTGGTGGAGGAGGTCATTCTAAAGAAATTTTGAATAGGCTTGGTGAGAATGGAAAGTTGTTCGCGTTTGATCAAGATAAAGATGCGCAAGCAAACGCAATAGATGATGAACGATTTGTGTTGATACCTGAAAATTTCAGGTTTATAAAAAGGTTCTTACGTTTTTATGGTATAAAAAAAGTTGATGGTGTATTGGCTGATTTAGGTGTTTCTTCTCATCAATTTGATGAAGCAGAACGTGGATTTTCTACTCGCTTCGATGCTGATTTGGATATGCGAATGAATCAGAAAGATGAATTGTCAGCTTTTGCAGTAATTAACAAATACAGTGAAGAGCAATTGAGTGCTGTATTGTTTAATTATGGCGAACTGCGAAATGCACGAGCAATGGCTAAAAAAATTGTAGAGGCTAGAGTAGAAGAGAAGATTAAAACAAGTTTTGAGTTAAAGACCGTGTTGAAACAGTTTTTGCCAGCAGCAAAAGAACATAAGATTTTGGCTCAGATTTTTCAGGCGATTCGTATTGAAGTGAATCAAGAAATTGAAGTGCTGAAAGAGTTTTTAAGTCAAATGCCAGAATTGTTAAATGAAGGTGGTAGGTTAAGTGTTATTTCATATCACTCTTTAGAAGATCGATTGGTGAAACGTTTTATTAGAAATGGATTGTTTGAAGGAGAGCCAGAGAAAGATTTTTATGGAAACTTTGAAGTGCCTTTAAAAAAGGTTGGAAAAATGATCATCCCTACAAAAGAGGAAATTAAAATTAATAATAGAGCACGTAGCGCCAAATTAAGAATTGCAACAATAGCTTAAATGTCAAAATTTAAACAAGGAATATATAATGCGTTAAAGGGGAAGATTCTTGTTAGTAAGGACGCTTTTAAAAATTGGCGAATTATCATTTATGTTGTAATGCTCTTGTTGTTTATGATTTCAAGATCGCATAGTACTGATAAAAAAGTAATAAAAATTGCAAAATTGAATTCAGAGATTCGGGAGTTGAAAGCAGAATTTATAGATACCCGGACAAAAGTAATGCGATTAGAATTAGAATCGTCAGTGCAAAAAAAAGTAGTAGAGAGAGGATTGCTACCGTCAGAAAATCCTCCAAAAAAAATTAAAGTAGTTCAAAAAGCAGAGTAGGTTGGCAACAAAGAAAAAAAGCATATTAAACAGGTTATATATCGTATTTGTCTTCTCGACCCTGTTTTTTATCGCAATTATTGTCAAATTAATAAGTATCCAATACTCTGAAGATGGCGATAAATACAGAAGCCTTTCCGAAAAAAGAACCATAAAGAATGATACTATTCATGCCAATCGTGGTAATGTGTATGCAGACGATGGTAGTTTGCTTGCAACTTCCATGTCGCGCTATGAAATTAGAATGGATACATATACGGTAGATGCGCAAGTTTTTGAGGATGGTGTGAGAGGTTTGGCTAATGAACTTTCAAAGATGTTTGGGAAATCGTCTTCACATTATGTGCAAAAACTGAGAAAGGCACGAGCGAATAAAAATCGCTATTTATTAATTGCTCGTAACATTGGGTATTTAGACTATCAAACAATGAAAACGTTTCCAATTTTCAATTTGGGAATGTATAAAGGAGGTTTTATTGCTGAGCAAAGTACAAAGCGCGAACATCCTTTAGGTAAAATTGCAGAACGTACGATTGGGTATGATGATTATCGTGGTGCGCCAGGTATCGAAGGTGCATATAAAAAATATTTAAGAGGGAAATCTGGTTGGAGGTTAAAGCAGCGCATTGCGCAAGGGCAATGGAAGCCAATTAACGATAATAATGAGGTTGAGCCACAAGATGGGAGAGATGTTATTACAACAATAAATGTCAATATTCAAGATATAGCCCATGATGCATTGTTAGGTCAGTTAGAAAAGTTTGAAGCAGAGCATGGTTCAGTTATAGTAATGGAGACTAAAACGGGAGAAGTAAAAGCTATTTCAAACTTGGCAAGAACTTCTGAAGGAACATACTATGAGAAAAGAAACTATGCCGTTTATGAGAAGCACGAGTTAGGGTCTACTTTTAAAATGGTGAGTATGGTCATTGCTTTAGAAGATAAAGTAATTGATACGAGTACAGTTGTGGATACAGATGGCGGAGTTTATAAAATTTATGGAAGAAGTGTTCGTGATTCTCACAGAGGAGGTTATGGAGTAATAAATGCGGCACGTGCTTTTGAAGTTTCATCAAATGTAGGTTTGGTAAAATTGATTTATGAAAATTATAAAGATCAACCGGAGAAGTTCTCGAATAAAGTGAGAGAGTTTGGATTGGATCAAAAACTAGGATTGCCAATTAAAGGAGAGGGTCAGCCAATTGTGCCGCATCCAGATGACAAAAATTGGAGTGGAATTTCATTGCCTTGGATGGCATATGGATATGGAATTGAAATGACGCCACTTCAAATTTTAACATTCTACAATGCTATTGCAAATAATGGCGAAATGGTAAAACCACGCTTTATTAAAGAAATAAGACATCAAAATAAGGTTGAAAAAGTATTTGAAAAAGAAGTGTTAAATCCTCAAATATGTTCACAAGAAACCATCGATAAAATGAAAGAATTGATGAAAAATGTGGTGAAAAGAGGTACAGCAGATAACATATATTCTCCAGATTTTTCAATGGCAGGTAAAACAGGTACCTGTCAATTAGATTATGGAGATCCGAACACCCCGACTCAATACATAGCGTCATTTGCAGGGCATTTTCCTGCAGATGACCCTATTTACTCTTGTATGGTTGTGATACATAGGCCAAACAAGAAGAAGGGATATTATGGCAATATTGTTGCCGCGCCTGTATTTGAAAAAATTGCACATAAAATTTATAGAGATGCTCCATTGTTAGAGGAAATCCCAAATGTTCAGCCAGAGTTTGATGTTGTGAATCAAGATTATGGAATGTATTTCGAGACTTCGAATGCAACCATAACAAAGGTTCCAAATGTAAAAGGAATGAGTGGTATGGATGCGATTTCACTTTTAGAAAACTTAGGGCTGCAAGTAGAATTTGTGGGGAACGGAAAAGTTAAAAGACAATCAATAAAATCCGGTCAAGAAATTGTGGCCGGAACAACGATAAAATTAGAATTGGTCTAGTGCAAAAGTTAAAAGACATATTGTACGGAGTAGCTGTTAATAAGGTTAATGGTAGTGTAGATACGGAAGTTTTTTCGGTTGAATTTGATTCTAAAAAAGTACAGCAAGGAAGTTTGTTTGTTGCGCAAAAAGGAGTGCAGGTTGATGGGCATAAATTCATTGGTAAAACTATAGAGTTAGGAGCAGCGGTAGTTGTTTGTGAGCATTTGCCAGAGAATTTAATAAATGATGTTGTTTATGTAGAGGTTAATGATTCTAATAGTGCTTTGGCAATTATTGCTTCAAACTTTTATGAAAATCCATCACGTAAATTAAAACTAATAGGAATTACAGGGACCAATGGTAAAACAACCATTGCAACCTTATCATATAACTTATTTAGAAAGGCAGGTTATAAAGTCGGATTGCTTTCTACTGTAAAAGTAATGGTTGACGAAACAGAATATGTGGCAACACATACAACCCCTGATTCTGTTTCGATCAACCGTTATTTACAGTTAATGGTTCAAAGTGGAGTCGATTACTGTTTTATGGAGGTAAGTTCTCATGGAATACATCAAAAAAGAACAGAAGGTTTGGAGTTTGCGGGCGGTGTATTTACAAATTTAAGTCATGATCATTTAGATTATCACAATTCGTTCTCTGAGTATAGAGATGTGAAAAAGGTATTCTTTGATCAGTTGCCTAAGGGTGCTTTTGCCTTGGTTAATGCGGATGATAAAAATGGAAATTTTATGCTGCAGAATACCAGAGCTAAAAAACTAACCTATGGGCTAAAAACAATGGCCGATTATAAAGTAAGGATTTTGGAAAATCAATTTTCAGGATTACTGCTAAACATGAACGGTACTGAAATTTGGGTAAAGTTAATCGGCAGTTTTAATGCAAGTAACCTTTTGGCTATTTATGCGACCTCGGATTTATTAGGTTTAGATGGATTTGAAGTTTTACAAATAATGAGTCAGTTGGATAGCGTTGATGGTAGATTTCAACAATTTATGTCTAATGGAGGGGTAACCGCAATTGTAGATTACGCCCATACGCCAGATGCTTTAAAGAATGTGCTAAACACAATTAATGATATAAGAACAGGTAATGAAAATGTAATAACTGTTGTTGGTTGCGGAGGAGATAGAGATAAAACCAAAAGACCAAAAATGGGGCATATCGCTTCTCATTTAAGTTCTCAAGTAATTTTTACTTCGGACAATCCAAGAACGGAGAACCCACAAGGAATAATTGAAGATATAGAGAAGGGAGTGGAGCCTCAAAATTATAGAAAAACACTTTCTATTCTAGATCGCGAACAAGCAATAAAAACGGGATGCAAATTGGCTAAAAAAGGAGATATTTTATTGGTAGCGGGTAAAGGACATGAAACATATCAAGAGGTGAATGGAGTACGCTCAGAATTTGATGATTATAAAAAGGTAAGAACAATATTAAAAGAATTACAAAAGTAAGATGCTGTATTATTTATTTGAATATCTAGAAAATCAATATGAACTTATGGGTGCTGGGCTTTTTCAGTACATCTCATTTCGTTCAGCAATTGCCTTTGTTATTTCATTATTGATTTCTACCATATATGGTAAAAAAATCATTAACTATTTACGAAGAAAACAGGTTGGAGAAACGGTAAGAGAACTTGGTTTAGAGGGGCAAGCACAAAAAACAGGAACACCAACTATGGGTGGGGTTATTATCATTCTGGCTACGATGGTTCCTGTATTGTTAATTGCCAAATTAGATAATATCTACATCATTCTATTAATAATTACTACGCTTTGGATGGGGGTAATTGGTTTTGTAGATGATTATATCAAAATATTTAAAAAAGATAAGGAAGGTCTAAAAGGGCGTTTTAAGATTCTTGGTCAAGTAGGGCTAGGAGTTATAATTGGTAGCATGCTTTACTTTAACAACGATGTTACCATAAAGGAGAAATTATCACCCCAAGGAATTGTGCAAATCGCCGAAGACGGAAACCCCAAGTTATTCGGCGATGCGCACAAATCAACAAAAACCACCATTCCGTTTTTGAAAAACAACGAATTGGATTACTCAAAAGCATTGAGTTGGTTAGGGGATGATTATCAAAAATACGCATGGATTATTTTTATTCCGTTAGTAATATTTATCATCACAGCGGTATCTAATGGAGCCAATTTAACTGATGGTATAGATGGTTTAGCCGCAGGTTCATCAGCCATAATTGTGGTAACCCTGGGGATTTTTGCTTGGGTATCTGGTAATATCATTTTTGCAAATTATTTAGATGTCATGTACATCCCAAATTCAGGAGAAATGGTGATTTATATCAGTGCATTTGCTGGGGCATTAATTGGTTTCTTGTGGTACAATACGTATCCAGCTCAGGTATTTATGGGAGATACTGGAAGTTTGACAATTGGTGGAATCATAGCTGTATTGGCTATTGCTACAAGAAAGGAATTGTTGATTCCTGTTTTGGCTGGAATCTTCTTAGCAGAAAACTTATCGGTGATTTTACAAGTAGGATATTTTAAATACACCAAGAAAAAATTTGGTGAGGGAAGACGTATTTTCAAAATGTCACCATTACATCATCACTATCAAAAATCTGGATATCACGAAAGTAAAATTGTTACGAGATTTTGGATTGTTGGAATTATGTTGGCGGTAATAACCATTGTAACCTTAAAGTTGCGATAGATGAAACTGGTCGTTTTAGGAGGCGGAGAAAGCGGTGTTGGAGCGGCAATATTAGGAGTAGAAAAAGACTATCAAGTTTTTGTGTCAGACAAAGGCAGTATAGCAGAAAAATATAAAAAAGTTCTTTTAAATAGTAAGATTGAGTTTGAAGAAGGTGTTCATTCTAAAGATAGAATATTTGAAGCGAATGTAGTAGTGAAAAGTCCGGGTATACCCGATACAGTTCCTATGATTTTGGAATTGAAAGAGAAGGGTGTGCCAGTGATTTCTGAAATTGAATTCGCATCAAAATTTACGGATGCAACAATTGTTGGAATAACGGGGTCAAACGGAAAAACGACCACTACAATGTTAACGCATCATATTTTAGAATCTAGTGGAATGGATGTTGGCATGGCTGGAAATATTGGAGATAGTTTTGCTTGGCAAATAGCACAGAGTAATTTGGGTAATTATGTGTTGGAGTTGAGTAGTTTTCAGTTAGATGGAATAGAAGGTTTTAAGCCTCACATTGCAGTTTTAGCCAACATTTCGCCAGATCATTTAGATAGATATGATTACAAATTAGAAAATTATATCGCCTCTAAATTTAGAATCACAATGAATCAAACTAAAGAGGATTATTTGATTTACGACGCGGATGATGAGCATATAGCCAAATGGATGTCAGAAAATCAAACGAACGCTCAATTAATACCTTTTTCAATTGAAAAGGAATTGGAGTTTGGAGCTTATTTAAAAGATGAAGAAATAATAATAAAACTTAATACAGAGGTATATAAAATGGGGATAAGAACATTAGCATTACAAGGAAAGCACAACGTAAAAAACGCAATGGCGGCATCTATGACTGCTCAATTGTTGAAAGTGCGCAAAGAAACAATTAGGGAAAGTTTGGAGAGTTTTGAAGGTGCAGAGCATCGCTTAGAACCTGTTTTAAAAATAAACGGAGTTGAGTATATCAATGATTCTAAAGCTACAAATGTAAACGCTACTTTTTATGCTTTGGATAGTATGGAGACGCCAACAGTTTGGATTGTTGGGGGCGTGGATAAAGGAAATGATTATTTTGATTTAATGCCGTTGGTAAGAGAAAAAGTAAAAGCAATTGTTTGTTTAGGAGTAGATAATCAAAAAATTGTACAAACCTTTAGTAGTGTTATAGATTTAATTGTAGAAACTGCAGGTGCAGAAGAAGCAGTTAAAGTGGCTTATAAAATTGCAGAAAAAGGAGAAACAGTATTGCTGTCTCCTGCATGTGCAAGTTTTGATTTATTCGATAGTTACGAAGATCGTGGTCGTCAGTTTAAAAACGCAGTAAGAGAACTATAAAAAGTGATAAAGCTTCTAAAAAATATTGAAGGAGACAGCGCAATTTGGTTAGCAATTGCAGTATTGGCATTTTTCTCATTTATGCCGGTATATAGTGCAAGTACCAATTTGGTATATGTTGTTAAAACGGCAAGCAGTCCCACTGCAATTCTGTTAAAGCATGCGGTCTTATTATTTTTAGGGTTTATTATTTTATACGGTGTACACAAGGTTCCATATCGCTATTTTAGCGGTGCATCCGTATTGATGTTACCAATTGTTTTTTGTTTGTTGCTATATACTTTAACGCAAGGAACAACCATTGGAGGAGCAAATGCCAGTCGTTGGATACATATTCCGTTTGTCGGAATAGGGTTTCAGACATCTACGCTGGCAGGCTTGGTCTTGATGACTTATGTGGCTCGATATTTGGCAAGAAATAAGGATAAAGAAATAAAATTCAACGAAAGTGTTTGGTACCTTTGGTTGCCGGTTGGTGCTATTTTAGCATTGATTTTACCCGCTAACTTTTCGACAACAGCAATTTTATTTTGTATGATTCTGGTTCTAACCTTTATTGGTGGATACCCATTAAAATATTTGGGATATATTGTTGGTATTGGAATTGTTTTTCTAACACTATTTGTATTAATGGCGAAGGCTTTTCCGGATGCTATGCCAAATAGGGTGGATACTTGGATGAGTAGAATCGAAAGTTTCTCTGATAAAAATGCCGAAGAGGCTTATCAAGTAGAGAAAGCAAAAATAGCCATTGCAACAGGTGGTCCACTGGGTGTTGGTCCAGGGAAAAGTGTGCAGAAAAATTTTTTACCACAATCGTCATCCGATTTTATTTATGCCATTATTGTTGAAGAATTTGGATTAATTGGAGGTATTGGTGTTGTGTTGGTGTATTTGTTTTTGCTTTTTAGAATAATGATGGTTGCGAAAAAAGCGCAAACCATTTTTGCAACTTTATTGGTGTTAGGAATTGGATTGCCAATCATATTTCAGGCGATGATAAATATGGCCGTTGCAATTAACTTGTTTCCTGTTACGGGGCAAACCTTGCCTTTAATTAGTAGTGGAGGAACCTCTATTTGGATGACCTGTTTCGCTATTGGAATGATTTTAAGTGTGAGTTCAAAAAAAGACGAATCACCACAAAGCATAGAGCATGAAAACCCTTTAAATGTATTACATGAAGCAATCGATTAATATATTAATTAGCGGAGGTGGTACAGGAGGGCATATTTACCCTGCAATAGCTATTGCGAACGAATTGAAAGTACGTTATCCGGATGCGAATTTCTTATTTGTTGGTGCAAAGGATAGAATGGAGATGGAAAAGGTGCCTCAGAATGGGTATGAAATTAAAGGGTTATGGATTTCTGGTGTTCAAAGAAGTCTTTCCTTAAAGAATTTGTCATTTCCGTTTAAGTTGATAAGTAGTTTATGGAATGCTAAAAAGATTGTAAAAAAGTTTAAGCCCAATGTGGTGATTGGAACTGGTGGTTTTGCTAGTGGTCCAACTTTGTTTATGGCAGAAAGAAAAGGAGTGCCAGCATTAATTCAGGAGCAAAATTCTTACCCCGGAATTACCAATAAATTATTGGCAAAAAAGGCAGGAAAGATATGTGTTGCTTATGATAAATTAGATCGATTTTTTCCAAAGAATAAAATTGTAAAAACAGGCAATCCTGTACGTCAAGATTTATTAGAGATAAGTAGCTTGACAGTAGAAGCGAAAGCGTATTTTAAACTAAACCCTAATAAAAAATCAGTATTGGTTTTGGGTGGTAGTTTAGGTGCAAGAGCAATAAACAAATTGATTGAAGAAAATTTAGAATGGTTCATTCAGAACGATCTTCAGTTAATTTGGCAAACGGGTAAATTGTATTTCGAAGAATATAAAAAGTATGATGCTAAAGAAGGCGTGCAAACACATGCTTTTTTAAATAGAATGGATTTGACTTATGCTGCGGCAGATTTTATAATTAGTAGGGCTGGGGCAAGTTCTATTTCGGAATTATGTATTGTAGGTAAGCCGACTATTTTTATTCCATCTCCAAATGTAACTGAAGATCATCAAACAAAAAATGCCCTTGCTGTTGTTGAAAAAAATGGAGCTGTATTGTTAGAAGAAAAAAACACTTCGATGTTTCAGAATGTTATGGGCGAATTACTGAAAGATGAAACGAAACAAGCGTTTTTAAGTAAAAATATAAAGGATTTGGCGTTGCCAAATGCGACAAAATCTATTGTTAACGAAATTGAAAAATTAATTGCCTAGGATGGAATTGAACGAGTTTCGAAATATTTATTTTATCGGTATTGGAGGTATTGGTATGAGTGCCTTGGCTAGGTATTTTTCTGTAAATGGCAAGAATGTTTCAGGCTATGATAAAACAGCATCACCCATTACTGATGGGCTTGAAGAAATCGGAATTACAATTCATTTTGAAGATGATATAGAGAATGTTGCTGATAACTTTAAGGATGCTTTATCAACTGTAGTGGTGTATACACCAGCAGTGCCGTCGAAACATAAAGAATTGAATTATTTTTTCAATAATGGATTTACGGTTTTGAAACGTTCAGAAATGTTGGGAGTAATAACAAAAAATACACGTTGTATGGCTGTGGCTGGTACGCATGGAAAAACCACAACATCGACCATTTTGGGACACATTATGAAAGAATGTGGGACAAATGCAACGTCCTTTTTAGGTGGAATATCAGAAAATTACAATTCGAATTTAATTCTTGGTGGTTCAGAGATTTCAGTGGTTGAAGCGGATGAGTACGATCGATCGTTTTTAATGCTTTCGCCTGATATTGCTTGTGTTACTTCCATGGATGAAGATCATTTAGATATCTACAGTCAGAAGAATGCATTAGAAGAATCGTTTATAGAATTTGCAAATAAAGTTTCGGATAAATTAATTGTTAGAAAAGGACTGCCTTTAGAAGGTTTAACCTATGCAATTGAAGAAAAGGCAGATTATTATGCAGACAATTTAAAAATTAAAGAAGGATCATACATTTTTGATGTAATGACTCCAACAGAAATAATAAGAAATGTGGAGTTTAACCTCCCAGGAAAACATAATGTGCTAAATGCTGTAGCAGCCTTGGCAATGGCGAACTATCACGGAGTTTCACTTCGGGCTATTGCTAAGGCTTTACTTTCTTTTAAAGGAATTAAGCGCAGGTTTACATATAAAATTCAGACTGATAATTTGGTATTGATAGATGACTACGCACATCATCCAACAGAATTAAATGCTGTTGAAAATGCTGTGAGAGAAATGTATCCGTTAGAAAGAGTGATGGCTATATTTCAGCCGCATTTATTTAGTAGAACAAAAGATTTTGCAGATGATTTTGGTCAAAGTTTATCAAAGTTCGACGAAGTATTGTTATTAGATATTTATCCAGCAAGGGAAAAGCCGATTGAAGGAATTACTTCAAGTTGGTTGTTAGATAAAATAAATTGCCCCAAAAAGAAGTTATCAACTAAGGAAGAATTGATTCAGCATATAAAAGAATCTGACGCAAAGGTTAAGATGTTGTTGGGTGCTGGAGATATTGGTCAGCTTGTAGAAGGAATAACAAAAGATTTGTTAGGTGAAAATTAATTGGAATTACATAAAAGGTTTTGTGCTTATAGCATTGGTGCTATTTCTATTTGGTTTTACCAATCTTAAAAATGGGGATAAAAAAATAGTGTCTTTAGAGGTTGAATTTGAACAAGGAGACAACTTATTTATGGATTACGAAATGGTTAATAAGTTGTTAATACAAAATGATGCAACGGTTAAAAATAAAGCAAAATCATTAATAGATTTGAATAGCTTGGAGGAGCAGGTCGCCTCACACCCAATGGTTGAGGAGGCAACAACATATGTAACGGTTGATGGTCGCTTAAAAACAAAGGTGAGGCAACGAACACCAATTGGTAGAATTAATTCTGGTTCAGCATCTTATTATCTAGATAGACAAGGTATTCAAATGCCTTTATCTAAAAATTATTCGGCAAGAGTTCCAATAGTAACTGGATTTTCTGAAGCAGATGATACAAAAATGTTGTTCACTTTGTTAAAGTATATTGACGAAGATGACTTTTTGAAAAAGCAAATTGTAGGGGTACATAAAGAAAATAAGAATCATTTTGTGTTGTTAACACGTGTTGGAAATCATGAAATTGATTTTGGAGCCGTGGAAAACCTAGAGTTAAAATTTAAGAATTTAAAGGCGTTCTATAATTACGCCATGGAAAATGAAGCCATAGAAAATTATAAGAGAATAAATTTGAATTACAACAACCAAGTTGTGTGCACTAAAAAATAGAATGATGGAACCAAATGAAATTTCGGTAGGGCTAGATATCGGGACAACTAAAATTGTCGCTATGATTGGTCGTAAGAACGAGTATGGTAAGATTGAATTACTTGGTATTGGAAAAGCCAAGAGTTTAGGGGTGCACCGTGGAGTAGTTAATAATATTACACAAACAATACAGTCAATACAGCAAGCAGTTGATGAAGCAATTGCTGTTTCTGGAGTACAAATTTCAGATGCTATTGTTGGTATTGCTGGGCAACATATAAGAAGTTTACAGCATAGCGATTATATAACAAGACCAAACTCTCAAGAGGTTATAGATGAGAATGATTTAGAACAGTTAGAGAACCAAGTTCATAAATTGGTAATGTTACCTGGTGAAGAAATTATTCATGTATTACCGCAAGAATTTAAAGTAGACGGTCAAGGAGAAATAAAAGAGCCTATCGGAATGTACGGTGGAAGATTGGAGGCTAATTTTCATGTAGTTGTAGGTCAAGTTTCATCCATTAGAAATATTGGTCGTTGTATTAAAAGTGCAGGTTTAAGCTTAGCAGGGATCACATTAGAGCCATTAGCGTCTGCAGATGCTGTCTTAAGTCAAGAAGAAAAAGAAGCAGGAGTTGCTTTGATTGATATAGGTGGTGGTACAACAGATTTGGCCATTTTTAAGGATGGAATCATTCGTCATACCGCCGTAATTCCATTTGGTGGAAATGTTATTACAGAAGATATAAAAGAAGGTTGTTCAATTATTGAGAAACAGGCAGAATTACTAAAAACCAAATTTGGTTCAGCATGGCCGGGTGAAAATAAAGATAACGAAATTGTATCTATTCCTGGATTAAGAGGAAGAGATCCAAAAGAGATAACGCTTAAAAATTTATCGAAAATAATTCATGCACGTGTTGTCGAAATTATTGAACAAACATTTGTTGAGATTCGCAACTACGGTCATGAAGAAGCAAAGAAAAAATTAATTGCAGGAATTGTGCTAACTGGTGGAGGAGCACAATTAAAACATATAAAGCAATTGGTAGAATATATTACCGGAATGGATACACGTATTGGGTATCCGAATGAGCATATTGCCGGTGATTCAGATGAAACTATTTCGAGTCCAATGTTTGCAACAGCAATAGGCTTATTGATGAAAGGAATCGAAGATAAAAATAAATTGAAAGTACGAGAGGATTCTGAGCCCGTAGAGCCAGAAATTGAAGTTGACCAAGAAACTAAGGAAGAAGAAAGTACTGAAACTGAAAAAGAAGAAGAAAAAGTTGATAAGAAATCGATGTTCGAACGTTGGTCAGATAAGTTTAGAGATTTTTTAGACAACGCAGAATAAAATAAGAAAGAATTAACCAAATAATATAACCGGAATAACAACCCTACTAGACTATGGACAATTTTGAAAACATTTCATTTGACATGCCAAAGAACCAATCTAACGTAATTAAGGTAATTGGCGTTGGTGGAGGAGGTAGCAATGCAGTAAATCACATGTTAACACAGGGGATTAACGGCGTTGATTTTGTGATTTGTAATACCGATGCACAAGCATTAGAAAACAGCCAAGTACCAACCAAAATTCAATTAGGTCAATCATTGACTGAAGGATTAGGGGCAGGAGCAAATCCAGAAGTTGGACAGAAATCTGCTTTAGAAAGTGAAGAGCAATTAAAGAAAATGCTTGGAAGCAATACTAAAATGGTGTTTATCAATGCTGGCATGGGTGGTGGAACCGGTACAGGTGCCGCACCAGTAATTGCTAAGTTTGCTAAAGAACAAGATTTGTTGACTATTGGAATTGTAACAATTCCGTTTGAATTCGAAGGTAAAACAAGAATTGCACAAGCAAGAAAGGGTGTTGAAGAGATGCAAAAGCATGTAGATTCTTTAGTGGTTATTAACAATAATAAATTAAGAGAAGTCTACGGTAATTTAGGGTTTAAAGCCGGGTTCTCTAAAGCAGATGAAGTATTAGCAACAGCCTCTAGAGGTATTGCAGAAGTAATAACACACCATTACACGCAAAACATTGATTTACGTGATGCTAAAACAGTATTAGAAAATAGCGGTACTGCTATAATGGGTTCTGCCAAAGCATCAGGTACAAACAGAGCGGAAGAAGCGATTAGCAAGGCATTGGATTCTCCTTTATTGAATGACAATAAAATTGAAGGCGCTAAGAATGTTTTGTTGTTAATTGTTTCAGGAAGTGATGAAATTACAATCGATGAGATTGGAGAAATCAATGATTTTATTCAATCGGAAGCGAAGACTAGTGTGAATATTATTATGGGTGTTGGAGAAGATGAGGCATTGGGTGATGCTATTTCTGTAACCGTAATCGCTACTGGATTCCATAAAGATCAACAAAATGAAATTACAAATACAGAACCAAAAATTGTAAAGCATATTTTGGGTGATGATCAGGTTGCGACCTATGATTTTTCAGAGAAAAAAGAAATAGTTTCGATTGCAGATGAAACTAGAGTTGTACATACATTAGAAGAAGAAACAACATCAGAAAGAATTGTCCATACCCTTGATTCGGTAGATGAACCAATGGAATTAATTTCTACGACAGAATTAATTAAAAATATGAATGTGGTGTATGATGAGATTTCATACGAGAAAATAGATGATTTTGTAATTACTTCTGCTGTTAAAGATATTGATGTGGAGTATGAGCAGGTAAAAGCAAATGAGGAACAATTTGAATTCACATTTGAATTAAATGTCGATAATGAAGAAACTAAGAAGGAAGAAGTTGCGATAAATGATATTGAAGTTATTGGGCATGAGGAGGTAAAGCCTACAAAAGTGGTCGAAGAGATTAAAGTATTTGAACTCGGTGAGTACGATGAGTTTGCGACTAAAATGGAGGCCGCTAAAAAACCAGTTGCAGTTCAGGAAGTTGAAGAGGTAGAAGAAGAATTAAATATTAATGTTAGGACGGAAGCGCCTAAAGACAAAGTTGAAATTGCTGAGCCAAAAAAAGAAGTTTCACCATTGCATTTAACAATTTCAGAATTGCAAAAGAGATCTGAAGAGCGCAAAGAGAAAATGAAGCAATTCAATTATAAGTTTACAAATAATGTAAAACAAAATATTGAAGAGATTGAAAAGGAGCCAGCATATAAGCGTATGGGAGTTGAGTTGAATAATTCTACATCATCTTCGGAATCTGTTCAATCAAAAACGACATTAAGTGTTGATGATAACGACGATTTGCAGTTTAGATCTAACAATTCATTTTTACACGATAACGTAGATTAGGGATTTTAAGAGTAAAGTAAGATTTTAACCCCAAGAAACTCGAATGTATTCATTAAGTTGAATTTAGTTCGAGTTTTTTTTATCTTCGCAGACTAATACAAACGATATGAGTTTACAAGCAAAAATAATGGTGAAAATGAAGGAGGCAATGAAGTCGAAAGACAGCGTTGCATTGCAATCTTTAAGAGCCGTTAAGTCAGAGATACTATTGGCTCAAACCAAAGGAGGAGATATTCAATTTGGTGAAGCAGAAGAGATAAAACTATTGCAAAAGTTGGTTAAGCAACGTAAAGATAGCGCTGCTTTATATGTAGAGCAATCTAGGCAAGATTTAGCGGATCCAGAATTGGCTGAAGCAGAAATAATTGCTCAGTTTTTACCTGCTCAAATGAGTACAGAAGATCTTAAAACTTTTATTACGGATTTGATTGCAAAAGTTGGAGCAGATGGAATGAAAGATATGGGAAAGGTTATGGGAATAGCTTCTAAAGAATTGGCCGGTAAAGCGGATGGTAAAGCGATTTCTACAATTGTAAAAGAATTACTTAGCAAGTAATTTTTTAAGTGTTTAGGCCCCGTGGCGCAACTGAATAGCGCATCAGATTTCGGCTCTGAGGGTTACAGGTTTGAATCCTGTCGGGGTCACTTAATATAAAAAAAGCGAGTACAAAATGTACTCGCTTTTTTTTGTATATATTTACTTTGAAATGGAATAAACTACTTCTTTCTATTCATAAAAATATCTGTAAAGACTAAGATAATACCCACAACAATAGAAACATCAGCAATATTAAAAACGCCATTTTTAAAAAAACCTACATTTAATATGATGAAATCGGTAACATAGCCATCAACTATTCGGTCTATAACATTTCCAAATCCACCTCCAATGGCAAAAGCTATTCCTGTTACTAATAATTTTGAAAATTCGGGAGATTTTAAAATTAAACGCAAAAGGTAAATTAAAAATACAACAGGGAGTAGTTGAAAATACATGGTTTTAAGCATGGAAGGTAAATCCGAACCAATGCCTAAGGCAGCTCCAGAATTATCTACATTTTTAAATAGAATAAAATCAAATAAAACTCCAGTAACTTCATTTTTAACCAATGTTAATCGCACTAAATATTTACTAAATTGATCGATGCCAATATTTAGTAAAACAATAGCAATGATTTGTTGTTTTCTTGAAAGGGGTTTTGCAGTCATGTTATTTTAACCGAAAATTTCTAATGCAATTTTTAATGAAATTCTAATGTAAATATATTCAAAAAAACTTAATATTCTATTTGGTAATAGAGACTGTCAGAATTTTTAATTATTAAAAAGAAGTTTTTATACTAGTTCCCCTCTATGAGGTTTTAAGGTGTCTCTATACGTTTTCATATTTGGATTATCAACAATTACAAAAGTAATAGCGTGCATTTCGGAGATTTCGATAAAGCCAATATCATAAAACGGAAGATTTTCCATTTGAGCAAATTCTTTTAAATGAATTGCGTGATGTTCTGCTGTTTTGTGGCATACAGGGCCTTTAAAATCCCAAATCAATTTTATTTTTCTAGACATCTTTTATTATTATGCAACAAAAGTAATTAATCTTATTTTTGCACAAACACTTTTACTTTGATAGAAAAAGATTTTATTTTTAATTCCGCAGAAGTTACATCAGTTACAAACGAAGATGTAACTTGGAAAACACCAAGCAATATAGCCTTGGTTAAATATTGGGGTAAACGCAACCCTCAGTTACCAAAGAATGCATCTATTAGTTTTACGTTGAACAATTGTCATACAATTACAAAAATGACATTTGAAAAAAATGAGGAGATAGTTGCTACGAACGACTTTGATTTCGACGTGTTTTTTGAAGGAGAGAAAAACGAAGCATTTAAGCCTAAAATTTCAACTTTCTTTAAACGTATCGAATCATATTGCCCATATTTAAAAGACTATAAGTTTAAAATCGAATCTGAAAATTCATTTCCGCATAGTTCTGGTATTGCATCCTCGGCAAGTGGTATGAGTGCGATTGCTCTGTGCATCATGAGTTTAGAACGTTCTTTGTCGGTTCTGGAGATGACAGATGATTACTTTTTTAAGAAAGCATCGTTTTTGGCGCGATTAGGATCCGGTAGTGCCTGTAGAAGTGTAAAGGGAGAATTAGTTGTTTGGGGAGAACATAAAGATATTAATGGCAGTTCGGATTTATTTGGAGTCGAATTTAAAGATGAGGTGCACTCAAATTTTAAAAACTACCAAGATACTATTTTGTTGGTTGATAAGGGCGAGAAGCAAGTGAGTAGCACAGTAGGGCATAATTTAATGCACGGACATCCGTTTGCCGAACAACGATTTAGTCAAGCCAATGAAAATATTGCTAGAATAAAAGGAATATTAAAGTCAGGAGATCTCGACGCATTTGTTAATTTGGTAGAAAGTGAAGCTCTTACTTTACATGCAATGATGATGACTTCGAACCCCTATTTTATTTTAATGAAGCCAAATACCTTAAAAATTATTAACAAGATTTGGGAGTATAGAAAAGAAAGTAATTCTCATTTATGCTTTACGTTAGATGCAGGAGCAAATGTTCATTTGTTATTTCCAGTATCTGAAAAAGAGACAGTTGCTAAATTTGTTGAAAAAGAAATGGCACAATACTGTCAAAATAATCACTATATTTGCGATGTTGTTGGCAAGGGAGCCCAACAATTGAATTAAACCAAAATTTACTCCAGATATAATTGACAATTATTTATTGCTAATTATAAAACGAAACATATGAAGGGACCCCTTTTTTACGCAAAAATTTTATTGTTTGGAGAATATGGAATTATCAAAGATTCTAAAGGATTGGCGATTCCATATAATTCTTATCAAGGTGCATTAAAATCTTCTGAAGAATTAAGTGAAAAGGCTTTAGAGTCGAACAAAAACTTGTTAAAGTTCCATTCGTATTTGTCAAATTTAGATTCGGAGTTGGTTCAGTTTAGATTGGATGAATTTAAATCAGACGTTGATGCCGGTATGTATTTCGATTCTAGTATTCCACAGGGATATGGGGTAGGAAGTTCTGGGGCATTGGTAGCAGCTATTTACGATAAGTATGTAGATGATAAGATTACAGTTTTAGAAAGCCTTACTAGAGAGAAATTATTGAAATTGAAATCAATTTTTTCTTTGATGGAATCTTTTTTTCATGGAAAGAGTTCTGGTTTAGACCCATTAAACTCCTATTTAAGTTTGCCAATTTTAATCAATTCAAAAGATAACTTAGAAGCAACTGGTATTCCTTCTCAAAAAGAAGGAAAGGGAGCCGTGTTTTTATTAGACTCTGAAATGATTGGTGAAACAGCGCCAATGATTAACATCTTTATGAATAAGATGAAGAATGAAGGGTTCCGTAAAATGATTAATGAAGACTTTGCAAATTATACCGATGCATGTATTGAGGACTTTTTACATGGAAATGTAAAGTCATTATTTGGTAATGTGAAGCAATTATCTAAAGTGGTATTATCGAACTTTAAACCGATGATACCAAAAGCATTCCATTCGCTGTGGCAGCAAGGGATAGACACAAATGCTTATTTTTTAAAGTTATGTGGCTCTGGAGGTGGAGGATATATTCTTGGGTTTACTGAAGATTACGTCCACGCTAAGGAATTGCTAAAAAAATACAAGTTAGAATTGGTTTACAGATTTTAAATTTAATTCATAATTCAACACTTCAAAAAGAATTATGAGTACTTCTAATAATAATCAGACTTATTTATTTAAACTATTAAGTTTATTTTCTGTAGTGAGAGGGTATAATATCCTCACTTTAGTTGCAGCACAATATTTAGCGGCACTTTTCATTTTTTCTCCTCAAAAGTCAGTTAAGAATGTATTATTGGATGCCAATTTATTTTTGGTAGTGTTGGCAACTGTTTGTGTTGTAGCATCAGGATATATCATTAATAATTTCTATGATAAAGAAACAGATCAAATCAATAGGCCGGTTAAATCTAGAATCGATAGTTATGTAAGTCAGCAAACTAAACTGACAATCTACTTTTCATTAAATTTTGTTGGAGTTCTGTTTGCCTTTTTTGTTTCCTGGAAAGCGGCATTGTTCTTTTCTGTGTATATATTTCTTATCTGGTTTTATTCACATAAGTTAAAACGATATCCAATGGTGGGGCTGTTTTCTGTGACGACACTTACTATTTTGCCATTCTTTGCAGTATTTGTTTATTTTAAGAATTTCTCAGAAATCATTTTTATTCATGCTTTTTTCTTATTTGCTTTATTGCTAATTCGTGAACTAGTAAAAAACATGGAAAACATGCAAGGTGATATTTTGGTTAATTATCACACTGTTCCAATTAAGTATGGAATTTCATTGACTAAAAAGTTTATAACCATTATTAGTATTGCTATGATCGTTCCAATGTATATTTTATGGCAATACCCAGAAATTGGATGGATGAAAATATACTTTATAACTTCGTTATTTGGCATGCCACTGTTCTTATTTTTGCTATGGAAGTCAGATACAAAGAGTAGGTATAGATTATTACACAATTTAATTAAATTACTCATTTTTGCAGGGATATTCAGTTTAGTACTAATAGACGTAAATCTTATAATTGATAAGATTTTGAATAATTAAATGATTTAAAGTCATATCTTTGCAAAAATTTAAAATTATGGCCAGAGAAAAATCGTCGCGAGGACGACATGCTAAAAAAAGTACTCCTCAAAAATCGGGTGTTAAAAAGATGAAAACGAAAAATTTTCGTCCCAACCCTCAGAATATCAAAACGTTTAAAAGAAAACCGAATGCAATGCCTAAAAAGGAAAATGTTGCAGATGGAATTCGTTTGAATAAATATATTGCCAACGCTGGAATTTGTTCTCGTAGAGAAGCGGATGTATTTATTGCCGCTGGTAATGCAACTGTAAACGGTAAAATCGTTACAGAAATGGGTTATAAGGTGCAAGAAAATGACACTGTTCATTTTGATGGGCAGTTATTATCAATTGAAGAAAAGCGCTATATACTGTTAAATAAGCCAAAGAATTATATCACTACCATGGATGATGATCGCGGTCGTAGAACAGTTATGGATATTATAGACAATGCTACCAAAGAACGTATTTATCCGGTAGGTCGTTTGGATAGAAATACAACGGGTTTGTTGTTGTTTACCAACGATGGTGAAATGGCTAAAAAGTTGACGCATCCAAAGCACGATGTAAAAAAGTTGTATCATGCTACGTTAGATAAGAAGTTAGATTTAAGAGATTTGCAAAAAATTAGCCAGAACTTTATGCTAGAAGGGAAGATGGTCTTTGTTGATGCAATTTCTTATATAGACGGACAGCCAAAAACAGAAGTTGGAATCGAAATTCATTCTGGTAGAAATAGAATTGTACGTAAGATTTTTGATCATTTTGGATATACAGTTACCAAATTAGATCGTGTGATTTTTGCAGGATTGACAAAAAAGAATTTACCGAGAGGTCATTATAGACCTTTGACAAATCAAGAAGTGATTAATTTAAATATGATTTAATCATTTCGGATAAAATAAAATTGGGAATGGCAATCTAAAAAGGTTGCCATTTTTTATTGTCATTCTGAACGAAGTGAAGAATCTTTATGCTATGAGATTCTTCGTATTCACTCCGAATGACAAGATTATTCAATTGGTATGTCCACACAATCAATGGTTTCATTACTGATAGTCAATGAAGCGTCCGAAGGGGAGATGTAAGGGATGCCTAATCCCAATCCCCTAGTAATAAAAAGTAGCCCAATAACCACAACAAATATGGGTACCGCTTTTTGAATTTTAGCACGTACGTTTAAAGATAAAAAGTTGCCTAAATAAACGGCCATAGTCATTAAAGGAATAGTTCCTAAACCGAACAAAGCCATATAGAATGCGCCATCTAAAGACGTGCCCCCGGCCATAGCACCTACCAAGGCCATGTATACCATTCCACATGGAAGAAAACCGTTTAATATGCCAATTGAGAAAAGTGCTTTATTCGATTTTCTTTTCAGTAATTTTCCTAAACCTGATTTAACCTTTCCAACTGCAGAGTACAAAGGTTTAGAGAAATTATATTTATTGAAAATTCTAACCGGTATCAAAATCATCATAATCATTAAAACGCCAATTAAAATTGAAATACGCTGCTGAAATCCTGCCAGATATAGGCCTTTACCAATCCAGCCAAAAATAAATCCAATAAAAGAATAGGTGAGGAGCCTGCCGATATGATAGAGGCCAATTTGAACTAATTTTTTGGCACTATTAGAGCGATCAATAGGTAAAACAAAGGCAATAGGGCCACACATACCTGCACAGTGAAAACTACCTAATAATCCTAATATGAACGCCGAGTACAACAACTAAAATTGAATTGATTTTTTATATAAATAAGGAGTCCCTTCAGAACTAAATTCAATTTTCAAGTTCCAATTACCTTCCACCAAGTTGCTCTTTGACAATAGAAGTTTATTATTATTTAATTGAATTGCTGTTTCAAAATCCAGCGCTTTATTAGAAGGCCTTGCCATTATAACAACTCCTGAAATATTATCATTAGTAAATTGAGATGGAAACTGTATTTCAATACCGTCTGAATTTTTTTGAACTATGAAAGCCTCCTCTAAGTTCTTAACATTGTTTTGCTTGTCAATTTCGTCTTGAAATTTTAATTCATCCTTATAATATTCTTCAGATACCAAATCGTGTTTGTTATTTGGATTGTGTGACTTAATCACAAAGAATAAAATAAAGCTTATAAATAGTGCGAAGGCAATTACAATACTAGTTCCCCAATTTATTTTCATGTGTTTATATGGCTTAATTTTTTGTCATTCTGTCCCGATAGTTATCGGGATTGTCGAAGAATCTATTGGTTAGCACTTCGACAGGCTCAGTTTGACAGTTATTTGTCATTCCCGTGCAAACGGGAATCTAGTTTGTTTTATCTATAACTTCTCGGTCCAAGAAAGTTTGTAGTTGTTGTTTCTATTAATTTACCATCGGCATAAACTCCAATTCTGAGCTTTTCCTTAGATTCTTCTAAATCTTTTTTATTAATCTCGATGAACAAGGTTCCACTAGTCAGTTCTTGTCTTTTTAATTTGAAACCTTCATTCCCAATTAGTTTAATTTCTCCTTCATGTGAAATGAGTTCAAACGTAATATTTTCTACATCCTTTGAAGTTTTGTTAACCAATTTATAAGTGAATACATTACTAATGATATTGTTCTCTTTTGTTTCGAATAATTGCCCAGGTAATCTTAAAACAGTTGCTTCAATATCACTTCTTAAAAATAACATTCCAATGAGCATTCCAGTAAGAATAATAAGAACACTTGTATATCCTTTCATTCTTGCTGTAAATTCGAATTTCCACCCTTTTTCAATGTTTTCTTCAGACGCATATCGAATCAGACCTCTGGGTTTGTCAATGCTGTCCATTATGTGGTCACATTCATCAATACAAGCGGTGCAATTTACACATTCTAATTGCGTACCATTTCTAATATCAATTCCAGTAGGACAAACATGGACGCATTGCATACAATCTATACAATCGCCTTTACCAGCAGCATCTCTATCTTCATTTTTTTTGAATTTTGCACGCCCTTTTTCTCCTTCTCCGCGTTTGTGATCGTAAGCGACATTAATCGATTTATTGTCTAATAAAACACCTTGTAAACGACCATAAGGGCAAACAATTATACAAACTTGCTCTCTAAACCAAGCGAACACAAAATAGAAAACTCCGGTAAAAATTAATAAAGAAATTAAACCACTAACATGATTGCTTGGGCTGTCGGTAATAATAGCAATCAATTCATCAGACCCTATTATATAAGCCAAAAATATATTGGCAATTATAAAAGAGATGATAAAAAAAATAGACCATTTTAAAAGCTTCTTTCTAATTTTGTCTGCATTCCAATCTTGTTTTGCTAAACGTCTTTGTGCACCTCTATCTCCTTCGATTGCATATTCAATTCTTCTAAAAATCATTTCTAGAAAAATAGTTTGCGGACAAATCCACCCACAAAATAGTCGGCCAAAAATAACTGTAAAAAGGGTAATGAATACCACTCCTATGAGCATGGAAATTACAAAAAGATAAAAATCTTGAGGCCAAAATGGAATAGAGAAAATATTAAATTTTCGTTCGATTACATTTATTAAAATAAATTGGTTGCCATTAATTTTAATAAAGGGAGCTGAAAAAAGCATCCCCAATAAAATATAACTTAACTGCTTTCGATATTTGTAATAACGACCTTTTGGCTTTTTAGGATACACCCATTGGCGTTTCCCATCCTTTTTCATGGTTCCTATGGAGTCTCTAAAAGATTCATCTTCGTAATTTGACATGGTTTATTCTTTTTCAATAAAGATAAAAAGTTGTCTAAAACAATTTTATTCTTTTGTGTCATTCTGAATGAAATGAAGATTCTCAAATTTAAAATTATGAGATATTTCGGCTTCGCTCAATATGACAGAGAACACTTATTCTAGACAACTTATAATTTATAGGATCTTCTACCTTTATAGGTACATCTTAGTCTTCACTCCATACATCACCTTCAGGTGCTTTTCCTGCAGCAGGCGTTGTACCTTGAAATGATAAAACATAACTAGATACTTGTGCAATTTGTTCTGGGCTTAACATAGATTTCCAGGCAATCATACCTTTACCATCTCTTCCACCTTCACTAACTGTTGTAAATACGTTTTTAATACCACCACCTAAAATCCAATTATCATCAGTAAAGTTAGGTCCAATACTACCACCACCATCTGCTAAGTGACAAACCATACAGTTGGCTTCGTAGATAGATTTGCCAGCATCTAGATCAGATTGTTCTGTCATAACTTCTACTGTAGAAGCATCAATTAAGCCTTTAGCGTTCTTTTTGTACTCTGCAATATCAGCTTCAGCTTGCGCCATTTCTTTATTAAATTCTGCAGTTTGGTCATCACCATCAAACATGTGATAATATCCTATATAAACAAACGCGAATACAATGGTTGCATAGAATCCGTACAACCACCATGGCGGTAAATCGTTATCTAACTCTCTAATACCATCATAAGCATGATCCATTAAAATATCTTGCTCTTCTTCAATCGGTTTTGTAGCCGTTAATTTTTGCATTAGATTTTTATACCAATTTGCTTGTGCTGTAGTTTCTAGTGCTTTTTCCTCATCAGATAATTTATCGAATCTCACCTGTCTTAAGTTTTTTCGAACTTTACTATTGATAAGTATTACAATTAATAAAATGACTAGTCCAAAAACCAATTCTGGTTCTTTTACAAAATCAAGTGCTGCTTTTGTTCCGATAAAGTACCAAAGCACACCAAAAATGATGATGGCAAATACGGTTGTTTTTAAATATCCTTTCATGATTTTTGATTGTTATTAGTTGATGGTTCAAAAGGGATGTTACTTACTTTGTCTATATACGGTTTCTTGGCTGTGCTTACCCAATAGAATAGAACAACAAAGAAAATAAAGAATATTAACAAGGATATAATCGGATAAATAGCGACTCCGTCGATACCTTCCATATGATGTTTTATGAACTTTAACATGACCTTTATTATTTAGTATCGTTAACTTTAATATCTGTTCCAAGACGTTGCAAGTATGCAATCATTGCTACAATTTCACGTTTTTCTAATGGTACAAAATCGGTGCCCAATGCCTCTTCTTCAGCGTCGAATGAACTTTTAATGGAAGGATCTCCATATAAGTTTTCCTTAATTTGATTTGCTTGCGCAGCCATATCAGATTCAGCATTAGCAATCTCTTCTTCAGTATATGGAACTCCAAGGTTTACCATAACTTCCATCTTCGTTTGGGTTTCTGAAGTATCTAATTCGTCATGAATAATCCATTGGTACGCTGGCATTATTGATCCAGGTGACGTTGATGAGGGTTCATACATATGATTAAAATGCCAAGCATCATTATACTTTGCGCCTACACGATGTAAATCTGGCCCCGTTCTTTTTGACCCCCATAAGAATGGATGATCATATACAAACTCACCTGCTTTAGAATACTCACCATAACGCTCTACTTCCGATCTAAACGGACGAACCATTTGAGAGTGACACCCTACACAACCTTCACGGATGTATAAATCACGTCCTTCTAATTCTAACGGTGTATATGGTTTTACACTACTAATTGTAGGAATATTCGATTTCACTAAAATAGTTGGTAAAATTTGGAATGCTCCACCAATCAAGATGGTAATCGTAGCCAAGATTGTTAATTTAACAGGCTTACGCTCTAATACTCTGTGCCAGTCTTCACCAGCCAAACGACCTCTAACAATTCTTTTCAATGCAGGAGCCTCAGCCAATTCGTCTTCAACAGCACTTCCGCCTTTAACAGTTTTAAAGATGTTGTATACCAAAATAAACATACCGAAGATATACATTGAACCTCCAATTGCTCGCATCCAATACATCGGTATAATTTGCGTTACTGTATCTAAGAAATTACCGTAAACCAATCCACCTAGTGGAGTAAACTGATTCCACATAGAAGCTTGCATAAACCCTGCTACATACATTGGTAAAGCATATAAGATAATACCTAAAGTTCCAAGCCAAAAATGTGTATTGGCTAATTTTATAGAGTGTAAGCTTGTTTTAAACATTTTAGGAACCAACCAGTAAATCATACCAAAGGTTAAGAATCCATTCCATGCCAATGCGCCAACGTGTACGTGGGCAATAATCCAATCGGTAAAGTGAGCAATAGCGTTAAAAGATTTTAACGATAACATTGGTCCTTCAAAAGTAGCCATACCATAACCAGTAATTGCTACGACCATAAACTTTAATACCGGGCTTGTTCTTACTTTATCCCAAGCACCTCTTAAGGTTAAAAGTCCGTTAATCATACCACCCCAAGATGGAGCAATTAACATAATTGAGAATACAACTCCTAAGTTTTGCGCCCAATCGGGTAATGCTGTGTATAATAAGTGATGTGGTCCTGCCCAGATATATAAGAATATCAATGACCAGAAGTGAATGATCGATAACCTGTACGAATATACCGGCCTATTTGCGGCTTTCGGTACAAAATAATACATCAATCCAAGGAATGGTGTAGTTAAGAAGAATGCTACCGCATTGTGTCCATACCACCATTGCACCAAGGCATCTTGCACGCCTGCGTAAACAGAATAACTTTTTAACATATTTACAGGCCATTCAAAACTATTGAATATGTGAAGTACTGCTACCGTTACAAAAGTTGCTAAGTAGAACCAAATGGCCACATATAAGTGACGTTCTCTACGTTTTAAAACAGTTCCAATTAAATTTACACCAAATGCAACCCAAACTAGTGCAATTGCAATATCTATAGGCCATTCTAATTCTGCATATTCTTTACTTGTAGTAAAACCTAAAGGAAGTGTAATGGCTGCAGCAACTATAATTAACTGCCAACCCCAAAAATTGAATTTACTTAAAAAGTCACTGTACATTCGTGCTTTAAGCAATCGTTGCGAAGAATAGTAAATTCCTGCAAAAAGTGCGTTTCCAACAAAGGCAAATATTACGGCATTGGTATGCAACGGACGTAAACGACCGAAACTTAACCAAGAAATACCATCGGTAATACCTGGGAATAAAAACATGAGTGCCAAGAGTAATCCAACAGCCATACCAACAATTCCCCATAGAATGGTGGCATAGATGAAGTTTTTTACAATCTTGTTGTCATAATAAAATTGTTGTGCTTCCATAAAAATTATGAATTAGGTTTAGTTTTAGAAATGGATTGTTTTTTTGAGCTAATTTTTGTTTCGTCTTCGAAAAGCATTCGAACAGATGGAGTATAAGAGTCGTCGAACTGACCGCTTTTTACCGATTTTATAAATATAAAAAAGAATAAAAGTGCCAGTGCTAAACTGATAGAAATTAAAATATAAATTACACTCATTTAGTTAAACATCTTAAGACAAGCAAAACTAAAATTTGGTCTTTTTAAAAAGTATGATAATTATCATACTTTTTAAATTAAACAACCGAATTTTTAAGTTGTTGATTATAAGTAGGAAAGTTAATCAATATTTGTTAAAATAAAAAAATAATTGCGCTACGCCTTTAGTTTTTGACCTATATAATTGGTGCAAATAGTCACAAACGTTACAATACTTATTGAACTTAAAGGCATTAGAATTGCCGCTATTATTGGTGATAACTGTCCGGTTACGGCAAAATACAATCCGATGATGTTGTATACGAATGAAAAAATAAAACTGAATTTAATTACTGTAATAGATTGTTTTGCCAATTTTAAAAACAAAGGAATTTTTTCAAATACCGATGCATCAATAATACCATCGCAAGCAGGAGAAAACACATTTATATTTTCTGAAATTGCGATACCTACATTACTTTGAGCCAATGCACCAGCATCATTCAATCCATCTCCCAACATAAGCACTTTATCCTTATTTTCTTGAAGGTTTTTAATGTGATCTAATTTATCTTCTGGTTTCTGGTTAAAGTGCAGTTCAGTTTTATTAGAAAGTAAGGTTGAGAGCGTCTCTTTTTCACCATCGTTATCTCCTGAAAGTATGGAGAGTTTAAATGATTGCTGCAACTTATTAAATAATTCTTTTGTTCCTTTTCTGTAATTGTTTTTAAATATAAATTTTCCTCTATAGTTCCCATCTATTTCAATGTGGATAGCGGTTTCATTAAGCATTGTATTTGCTTTATTTACCAATGAAGCCGATCCTAACTTATAAAGATGTTCGTTTATGATTCCTTCAATTCCTTTTCCTATAATTTCATTGAATTCGAAAGAAGTTGTAATTGGTTCTTGAGGTAGAAAATCATACAGCATTCTGCTTAAGGGATGGTTAGAATTCCTTAATAAGCTCTTGATGTTGATGAACTCTTCAGTTGTTAATTCATCGCCTTCAAAATTAATAGTGTGCTTATCGGTACTTGTAATAGTTCCTGTTTTGTCAAATATTAAATGGTTGATATCTGCTAAGTTTTCGATAACTGTTGCATTTTTTAAATAAAATTTATGACGTCCAAAAATTCGGAGCATATTCCCTAAAGTAAATGGAGCCGATAGCGCTAAAGCACATGGACAAGCTATAATAAGAACTGCTGTGATTACATTAATTGCTTTATATGATTCTATGGTGAACCAATAGGCTCCTGAAATGGCTGCTATTAGTAAAACTGCGATGGTAAAGTTTTTACTAATTTTATCCGTAATGCCTTTAAAGTGTTCGTTCTTTTTCTTGTTGAATACGTCGTTACTCCATAATTGTGTAAGATAACTTTGTGATACCGTTTTAAAAGCTTCAATTTCTATAACGCCATTTAACTGCTTACCCCCAGCGTAAATTTTGTCCCCTGATTCTTTTGCAACTGGGGTAGATTCGCCTGTAACAAAACTATAATCTATAGATGCATTTCCTTTTATTATGATTCCATCAATTGGGATTAGTTCTTGAGACCGAATTAGTAATCTATCGCCTTTTTCAATATCTATAATTTGAACAACTTCTTCAATTTTATTTTTAACTCTTGTTACTGCAATTGGGAAATAAGATTTGTAATCACGCTCAAATGATAAGAAATTATAAGTTCGTTGTTGGAAAAACTTTCCTAAAAGCAAGAAGAACACCAATCCATTCATGCTATCGAAATAGCCTTGGCCTAAATCGAAAATAATTTCAATAGTACTTCTTATAAATAATACGGAGATTCCTAATGATATTGGAACATCAATATTAAGTAATCCTTTTCTTAAGCCTTTAAATGCAGAAACGAAATAATCGCGGCCTGCATAAAAAACAACAGGAACTGAAAAAGCAAAAATCAACCATCGGAAAAAAGTTTTGTATTGATTTAACCAAAACTCATCAACTTCGAAATATTCTGGAAATGCCATTAACATAGAATTACCAAAGGCAAATCCAGCCACGGCAATTTTATACAATAATTCTCGATGTAGTTTTTTATCAGTATTACTTTCAATACTTTCCAAACTGATGTACGGGTCGTATCCGATGGATCCAAGCAATTCAGCAATCCCTTTTAAATCAGTCTCGGATTTTTTATAGATAATTCGGGCAGTTTTCTTAGGGAAATTTACTGTGGATGAACTAACCGCAGGGAGCAGTCGATTCAGGTTTTCTAAAATCCAAATACAGGAGCTACAATGAATATAAGGGATGTGTAGCGTGACAATGGCCAATTCATCATCTTGAAATTCTAATAGTTTTTCTACAATAGATTCGTTGGTTAAATAATCGTATTTGCCTTGAATAGCTTCTGGTATTTTTCCTGGAGTTTTTTCAATAGAATAGTAATCTGTTAATTCACTTTCATTAAAAATTTCAAACACGGTTTTACAGCCGTTACAGCAAAAGTTCTTATCGGCAAATGCGATTGTAACTTTATTTGTATGCTCAATGCCACAATGAAAACATGAGTGTTTGTTCATTCAATAAAAATTTGCCAAAGATTGTAAAATTTCAAAAATTAAAAGTATGACAATTATCACATTTTTAAAGTATATTTGTTCCATAATTATTCACCCATGGCCAACTGTCAACAATGTATTACAAGGCAATTCAACGCACTGCAGAAACTATCTAAAAGTCAGCTTAAAACAATTTCTGACACCAAAACTCAAACTGTTTTTGAAAAGGGAGATGTTGTATTTGAAGAAGGTGCTAATCTAAACGGAATTTACTGTGTGAGTGCTGGAAGTTGTAAGTTGTCAAAGTTAAGTAGCAATGGAAAAGATCAGATTGTTCGTTTTGTTCGTGAAGGAGAGTTGTTGGGATACCGTTCTGTAATTGGTGAAGAACCGGCAGGATTAACGGTTACAGCATTGGAAGAAATGCAAGCCTGTTTTATATCTAAAGAAGAGGTTTTCGAAATGCTGAAAACCAACCCTAATTTTTCTCTAGATATATTTAAAACTGCGTGTCATGATTTACAAATGGCAAATACAGCACTGACCAATATGGCTCAAAAGTCAGTTCGAGAGCGATTGGCAAATACTTTATTGTTTTTAAAGAAAATCTTCGGTCTGGACGTAGATGATAATATCAATGTTCAATTGTCTAGAGAAGAAATTGCCAATGTAATCGGTACAGCCACTGAATCTGCAATTCGATTATTATCTGAATTCAAAAAAGAAGAATTGATTGTTCTTAAAGGAAAAAAAATCAAAATTCTCGATTACAAAGGCTTAGAGAGAATTGGTTTAGGATTTTAAGGCACTCTCCATCTTAGCCACAATTTCATTTAAACATAAGTTACCAATACTTCCTTCGTGTGTATGATTCACTTTTTTCTCAGGATTGAAGTTTCCGTCACCTATGTTTTTACCCACAATTTTATAGGCATCTCTAAACGGTGTTCCGTTTTGCACCAATTTGTTTACTTCTTCTACACTAAATAAATACAGGTATTTATCATTGCTTAATATGTCATCATTCACTTGAATCTGTTCCATTGAAAATGTAATCATTTCCAAGCAAGATTTTAAGGTTTGGATTGCGGGTACAATACCTTCTTTCAATAATTGTAAATCTCTGTGATATCCGCTTGGGAGGTTGTTGGAAATTAAAGTCAATTCGTAAGGTAAGGCTTGTAATTTGTTGCACTTACCTCTGATCAATTCAAAAACATCCGGATTCTTTTTGTGAGGCATAATACTAGAGCCTGTTGTCAATTCGTCAGGAAAGGAAACAAAATTAAAATTCTGACTCATATACAAGCAAATATCCATGCTCATTTTAGACAAGGTTGCACTCAAACTACTCATTGCAAATGAAACCGACTTTTCTAATTTTCCCCGCCCCATTTGTGCAGCAACCGAATTGTATTTTAACGTTTCAAAACCCATCAGTTCAGTTGTCATGGTTCTATCAATTGGGAAAGAACTTCCGTAACCAGCAGCAGAACCTAATGGATTTTGATTGGTTACTTTTTCGGCAGCGTTTAAAAAGTAAATGTCATCTATCAAACTTTCTGCATAGGCAGAAAACCACATCCCGAAAGACGAAGGCATTGCAACTTGCAAGTGTGTATATCCAGGTAATAATACCTCTTTGTATTTCTCTGATAATGAAATTAACAAATCAAAAAACGCTTTGGTAAGTGCTTTTATTTCTGCTAATTCATCTCTTAAATACAAATGCATATCAACTAAAACTTGGTCGTTTCTAGACCGTGCAGAGTGAATTTTTTTTCCTGTGTCACCCAACTTTTCAGTAAGTAAATGCTCAACTTTAGAATGTACATCTTCAAATGAATCTTCAATAGTAAAAGTACCATCTTTAATGGATAGCATAATATTATCTAATTCCGTTTGTAGGGCGTTATTCTCAACAGAAGTTAACAACCCAATTTTGGCCAACATTTCTGCATGAGCCTTGTTTCCGATAATATCATATTTTGCAATGATAAGATCTAAATCACGGTCGTTACCAACTGTAAAGATGTCTATTTTTTTATCTGTACTAAAGCCTTTGTCCCAAAGTTTCATATTATAATATTTTGCTTAATAATTCAATATAAATTTTAATCCCTTCTTCAATTTCATGCACATAAATAAACTCATCAGCACTATGTGATCGAGTTGAGTCGCCCGGCCCTAATTTTAAAGATTGACAACTTAGTGCTGCCTGATCTGATAGAGTAGGAGACCCATAAGTTTCACGGCCCATTTCAATACCAGCTTGAACAATTGGATGCACTTTATCTATGGCTGATGAATTCAATCGCAAAGATCGTGGTTTTAATTCACACGGAGCCAACTCTTTTAAGATGTCATAGACTTCTTGGTTGGAGTATTTGTCGTTTACACGGACATCAATAACCAAATGGGTTTCTGCTGGCACTACATTGTGTTGTTTTCCGGCATTTATTTGTGTCACCGTTAATTTTACTTCACCTAAAACTTCAGAAACCTTTTCAAATTTAAAATCTTTGAACCATTCCAAGGTTTTTATAGTATTATAAATAGAATTGTTATCGTTAGGATGTGCGGCGTGACTCGGAGTTCCTTTCACAACAGCATCAAAAACAACCAAACCTTTTTCAGCAATTGCTAAATTCATCAAAGTTGGCTCGCCAACAATTGCAAATT
The DNA here is from genome assembly GCF_031846385.1 of Urechidicola vernalis. Classification (NCBI taxonomy): domain Bacteria; kingdom Pseudomonadati; phylum Bacteroidota; class Flavobacteriia; order Flavobacteriales; family Flavobacteriaceae; genus Urechidicola; species Urechidicola vernalis. The sequence goes on along the minus strand of NZ_JAVRHV010000002.1, from coordinate 273,529 downwards.
CAATTTCTGGAAGTAATTTCAGAGTACTATTCAACCCATTTGCTCCTGAGTTTTCTTCTTCAGCTGATGCTACAACTACAATATTGTAGTTTAAATTTTCTTGGCTGTAATAATAGTTGAACGTAGCGATAAGCGATACCAAACAGCCTCCTGCATCGTTACTTCCTAATCCAAAAAGTTTACCGTCTTCAATATGTGCATCAAACGGATCTTTGGTATAGGCAGCGTTTGGTTTTACAGTGTCGTGGTGAGAGTTTAAAAGCAAAGTTGGTTTGCTTTTATCAAAATGTTTATTATAAGTAATGATGTTATTTCCGCTTCGTTCAAACGGTATGTTATTCGTGTTAAACCAAGATTCAATTAACAGCGCAGTACCTTCTTCTTCTTTTGAAAAAGACTGCGATTGAATTAAATTTTTGAGTAATTCAATGGCTTCTGTAGTAAGATTTTCTATCATAATACCAAGGTTGTATGTAATTGATTTTGATTTTTTAGTATGGTTGGATTGGCAATTTTTACTTCAGATACGCCTCTTTGCAAAGCATTAAAACAATTCAGCATTTTCGGCAGCATTCCATCTGCAATGATACCTTCTTCTTTTAATTGCTCGTAATACTTTGAGTTGATGTGCTCAATAACCGAATTATCGTCTTCAATGGTTCTTAAAACACCATTCTTTTCGAACGTATAAATTAAAGATGTGTCATAGTCTTTTGACATTGCAATTGCCACTTCTGACACTATAGTATCGGCGTTTGTATTTAGTAATTGACCCTTTTTGTCGTGTGAAATCGCACAAAATACAGGAGTCATGTCATTTTGTAGAAACACATCAATAGCCTTATGATTCACAGCGTCTATGTCTCCCGCAAAACCATAATCAATATCTTTTACCATTCGCTTATGAGCCTGTATTGTATTTACATCGGCACCTGAAAGACCGAGTGCATTACAGTTGTTTTGATGCAATTCTGCTACGATAGTTTTGTTTAGTAGACCAGCATAGACCATGGTTACAATTTCTAAATTGGCCTCATCAGTGATACGTCTACCATTGACCATTTTTGGCTCTAGTCCAATAGAATTCGCTAATTCGGTAGCACGTTTACCGCCTCCGTGAACTAGGATTTTTTTTCCATCTAACTGGGCGAAATCTTTAATAAATGCTGATAAGGTGTTTTTATCATTAATAATGTTACCACCAATTTTTACAATATGTAGTTTTTGTTTACCCAAGATTCTCTAAAATTTTCTTTAATACAATTTGCGCTGAATACGTTCTATTATTTGCTTGTTCAATAACCAATGAGTTTTCAGAATCAATCACTTCATCTGCAACGACCACATTTCTTCTCACCGGCAAACAGTGCATAAATTTTGCATTGTTGGTTTTTGCCATTTTATCGGCTGTTATTGTCCAATTCTTTTCTTGTGGAATTACTTGACCATAATTTTGATATGAACTCCAGTTTTTTACATAGATATAATCAGCATCTTTAAATGCTTTTTCTTGATCGTATTCTACTTTGGCATCTTTTACAATTTCAGGATTTAAATCATATCCCTCTGGATGCGTTATTATAAAATCTGCATCTTGTAAGTGCATCATATCTATAAATGAATTTGCAACTGCATGTGGCAATGCCTTTGGGTGTGGCGCCCAAGACAAAACTACTTTTGGTTTATGCCTTGCAGCATTTTCTTTCATAGTAATTGCATCAGCTAGTGCTTGCAAGGGATGCCCACAAGAACTTTCTAAATTCACAACTGGAATTCCTGACAATTCTTTGAAACTATTTATGACAATTTCTGCCTCATCTTTTTCTTTATCGGTTAAAGAAGCAAATGCCCTTATGGCTACAATATCGCAATATTGCGCAACAACTTTTGCCGCTTCTTTTATATGTTCCGATTTGTTCTGATTCATTATAACTCCATCTTCATATTCTAACTGCCAGCCTTCACTACCAAAGTTCATAACAATGGTATTTAAACCTAAGTTTTGTGCCGCTTTTTGAGTGCTTAATCTTGTACGTAAACTATTGTTAAAGAATAATAAACAAATGGTTTTTCCTTTACCTAAGGATTCAAATTTTAACTCGTTTTTTTTGAGTCCGATTGCTTCTTGAACTGTAGTTTCAAGGTTTTCTAAATCGTTTATGTGTGCGTAATGTTTCATACTTATGCTGTTGTTATTTTTGTGAAGTTCACGTCGTCATTTACCGAATTTTTAATGAACTCGTCTTTCATTCCGTTTACGATCCATGTGTCAATCCCAGCGTTTTGTGCAATGGTAGCTGCTTCAATTTTAGTTGCCATACCTCCAGTTCCATGTTTTGAAACTGAACCAAATATTTCTTGCCCTAGTTGAGCAACATCTGTAATAGATGTAATCGTTTCCATTTCGTTATTTTGGATAGATGCTTTGGTATAAATTCCGTCAGTATTCGTTGCAATTAATAAGATGTCTGCTTTTACCAATTCTGCAGTAAGTGCCGCTAGTTTATCGTTGTCTCCGAACTTAATTTCGTCTGTTGCAACGGTATCATTTTCGTTAATAATTGGAATGTAATTATTTTCAACTAATACATTAATAGTGTTCACAATATTTGTTTTAGCTTGCTCTTTTTCAAAGTCAGAATAAGACAAAAGACATTGCGATGTTAATAACCCTAATTCTCTAAAGTTTTCTTGATAAATTCGCATTAAGTGTGGCTGGCCTATAGAGGCTAAGGCTTGTTTTACTGTGACTTCTTTTCCTTCTAATTGTACAAATTGTTTTGCAGCAGCGATAGCCCCAGAACTTACAATAATAAATTCATAAGTGTTATTTAAGGCTGCAATTTGACGTGCAATATCCTCAATCTTTCCTCGTGAAATATGATCGGTGCCCTTTGTCAAAACATTTGAGCCAATTTTTAGAACGATTCTTTTTCTATCTAATTTGCCCATTGCCTTTAATGTACCATTTGTTGGTTACTAAATGATGAAGTCCCATTGGGCCTCTATGGTGTAATTTATCTGTGCTAATTGCCAATTCTCCACCCAATCCAAATTGACCTCCATCCGTAAATCTACTGGATGCGTTTTGATAAACTGCTGCCGAATCTACTGCGGCCATAAAACCATTTGCTTCGCTATCATTTTTCGTTACAATAACGGCGGAATGCCCTCCGCTATATTTATTTATTTTTTCAATGGCTTGTTGTGTATTAATCACTTGTCCAATTACAACTTTATAATCTAAAAATTCTTCAAACCAAATATCATCAGAGTCAATTTGATTGATATGGTCATTACTTGATAATTTATCATCACCTAATATTTCAACATCACTTTCTTTCAATTTCGAAATCAATGAATTGATAAACTTATCTTTATTCGGTAATTCTGCATGTATCAGTACTTTGTCTACAGCATTACATGCCGAAATTTTTGCCGTTTTTCCGTTGTTGATTAAACTTAATGCCAATTCTAAATCGGCCTCTTTATCTACAAATACAAAGTTGTTTCCACGACCACTTACTATTACAGGGCATTGTGCATTTTTCTTAACAAAGGCGATTAATTTCTCTCCACCCCTTGGAACTATTAAATCTAATTTTTGAGTTGGCTTTTCTAAAAAAGCCTGAGTTTCTGTTCTGTTATAGTTTAGGTATTCCACCCAATTTTTAGAAATATTATGTTGTTCCAAGGCCTGATGCCAAAGTGAAACAATGGCGAGGTTAGAATTTATAGATTCTTTTCCTCCTTTTAATAGTATTTTGTTACCAGACTTGAATGCGATTCCAGCGGCCTCTACAGTAACATCGGGTCTAGATTCATAGATAATCATAACAGTACCAAAAGGTGCCGTTTTATTTACGATATTCATTCCGTTATGATGCGTGAATTTGTACAGTTCTTTATTAATTGGGTCGCTATCCGCTACCAATTGTTCTAAAGAAAGAATCATACCATCAACCTTGGCGTCATTCACAATGAGTCGGTCATGCATGGAAATATCATTCCCTTTATAACTTTCTAGATCTATTGAATTAGCATCTATAATTACTTGTTTGTTTAAAGCAATTAAATGAGCCATGGAATGCAATACCGCATCTTTTTGTTGTCCGGTTAATGGAATCATAATTCTTGCTTTAAAGCCTTTATAAATTGATCTATTTGGTCCGTAGTAACCGTAAGAGGTGGTAGGATTCTCAGTAAATTTTTATTCATTGCACCTCCAGTAAATATGTGATGGTTGTAAATCAACTTTTTTCGTAGTTCTCCTACTTCAAAATCAAATTCAATACCCGTCATCAACCCTTTTCCTTTGATGTTTTTAACTTGTGGAATTATTTTTATTTGTTCTTGAAAATAAGTTGAAACGGCACTCGCATTAACCATTAACTTTTCTTTTTCTATAATGACTAATACTGAAATGGCTGCAGCACAGGCTAAATGATTTCCGCCAAATGTGGTTCCCAGTAAGCCAAAACTTGCTTCAAATTTTTGAGAAATTAAAACTCCGCCAATTGGGAAGCCATTCCCCATTCCTTTTGCCGTTGTAATAATATCTGGATGTATTCCATGATATTGAAATGCAAAGAATTTACCTGTTCTACCATATCCAGATTGTATTTCATCTAAAATTAAAACAACACCATATTTTTTGCATACCATTTCTAAATCTTGAAAGAATTCAGGAGTTCCTTCATCCAATCCACCTACTCCTTGGATTCCTTCAATTATAACAGCGCAAACATCTCCTTTTTTTAATTCGTTTTCTACCAATTCAATATTGTTTAGAGGTAAAAATGTGGCGACTTGCTGTTTGTTAATTGGGGCATTAATTTTTTTATTGTCTGTTACCGCAACTGCTGCTGAAGTTCTACCGTGAAATGAGTTTTTAAAAGATACAACTCTTGATTTTCCTGTATGGAAAGAAGCAACTTTTAAAGCGTTTTCGTTGGCTTCGGCACCTGAGTTACATAGAAATAATTCATAGTCTTCGCAATTAGAAATTTCACCTAATTTTTTAGCGAGTTCTTTTTGAAGTGGGTTTTGAATTGCATTAGAATAAAAACCAATATTGTTTAATTGTTCCGTAACTTTTGATACGTAATCTGGATGTGAATGACCAACAGAAATAACCCCATGACCACCATATAGATCTAAATATTCTGTTCCGTTTTCGTCCCAAACGTTGCAGTTTAAGGCTTTTACAGGAGTTACATCATAAAGAGGATATACATTGAATAGGTTCATTTTCTAATTTTTTATTTCGTTTATTTTTTCATAAGATTTAACCAAGCCTCTTATTAACGCACTACTCATTCCTTGATGTTCCATTTCATTCAATCCAGAAATAGTGCAACCCATTGGCGTTGTTACTTTATCAATTTCTTGCTCAGGGTGGCTGGTTTCTGATTTAACTAATAAGCTTGCTGCACCTAAAGCTGTTTGCATCGCTAATTCTTGTGCTTCAGCAGCATCGAAACCTAGTTGAACAGCACCTTGAGATGTGGCTCTAATTAATCGCATCCAAAAAGCAATACCGCTAGCACAAATTACAGTTGCCGCTTGCATTAAGTCTTCTTCTATATAAAGTGTTTTACCTAAAGAATTGAATATTTGTTTACCGCAATTAATATTCTCTTGACCTAATTTATTAGCGCTTAAACATGTCATAGATTGAGAAACTGAAATAGCTGTATTTGGCATACTTCTTATAATCGGATATTCCTTACCAATTAAGTTTTCTATATGTTCAATATTTCTGCCAGTAACAGCAGATACTATGCAATGCTGTTTTGGATCTAATACAGGTTTTATAGATTCAACCACATTATCAAATTGACCAGGTTGAACAGCCAAGATAATAACATTTGAATTTTTGACAGCCTCAAGATTATCCGAAGTAATTGTAACATTTGGAATATGTTCAAAAAGACTTAAGGTAGAAGTGTTTCTTTTGCTAAGGTATAGCGATTCAACATCTATGTCGCTTTGTCCTACAATTCCTAGTGCAATTGAGTAGCCTAAATTTCCTACTCCGATTATAGCAATTTTCATAATGTTTGGTTTTTATTAGTTTTTAGAAATAAGTTGATTTTAGATTTAGTCCAAGGTTTTCTTCTAAACCATAAATGAGATTCATATTTTGAACCGCTTGTCCAGAAGCACCTTTAAGTAAATTGTCTATAGCGCTAGTAATTAATAGTTTGTTATTGTGTTTATGTAAATGAATAAAGCAATTATTGGTGTTTACAACTTGCTTTAAATGAACAGGGTTTTTACTTAAATGGGTATACGGAGCATCTTCATAAAATTTTTCATATAAAGCATATGCCTCTTCAAGTGTGCCTTCAAAATCTGTGTAAATAGAGGCAAAAATTCCTCTACTAAAATTTCCTCTGTTAGGAATGAATATTAAGTCTTTATCAAATCCGTTTTGTAAAGATTCTAAAGTCTCTCCAATTTCTCCTAAATGTTGATGGGTAAATACTTTATAGGTAGAAAAATTATTATCTCTCCAAGCAAAATGAGTAGTAGCGCCAGGTGAAACTCCGGCTCCAGTTGCTCCAGTTGTAGCATTAATATGAACATCAGTATTTAAAACGCCTTCTTTAGCCAATGGTATTAGGGCAAGTTGAATTGCAGTTGCAAAACAACCTGGATTTGCAATATTTGATGCTTTTTCAATTGCATCTTTATTTAATTCTGGTAAACCGTACACAAACTCTTTACCTTCAAAATTTGCGTCATTGTTTAATCTAAAATCATTACTTAAATCAATGATTCTAGTATTTACTGAAAACAAATTATTTTGTAAAAAGACGGTCGAATTTCCGTGCCCCAAGCATAGAAAAATCACGTCTACATCCGAGTTTATTTCACTTGAAAACGATTGTTCGGTCTGCCCAACTAAATCCTGATGGACTGCATATATTTTGTTTCCTGCATTCGAAGTTGAATACACAAAATCAATCTCCACAGCCGGATGGTGTATCAATAATCTGATTAATTCACCTGCTGTATAACCAGCTCCTCCAATAATTCCTGCTTTTAACATGGTTTACTTATTTACGTGGTTAAATATTTTTCCAGAGTTCGATAAGATTTTAATGAACCCTTTCGCTTCATCAGCCGTCCAGCCTTTATTCATCTCACCATAACTTCCAAAAGAAGCATTCATCAAGTCGTTGTCAGATTCAATTCCTTCAACAATAAATCTATATGGGTACAAACTCACAATAACATCACCTGTTACTTGTTTTTGAGTGTCTTCTAAAAACACTTCAATATTCCGCATCACTTCATCTAAATACTGACCTTCGTGTAACATCATTCCGTACCAGTTACCCAACTGCTCTTTCCAATGTTGTTGCCATTTGGTTTGAGTATGTTTTTCTAAGGTGTGATGTGCTTTGATAATTACCAAGGATGCGGCAGCTTCAAAACCGACCCTTCCTTTAATCCCTATAATGGTATCACCAACGTGCATGTCTCTACCAATTGCAAATTTAGAGGCGATTTCTTCTAACTTTATGATATTGTTTACTGAAGTATCTTTTTCACCATTTAAAGCTACCAACTGTCCTTTGTCAAAAGACAATACAACTTTTTCAGTACCTTCTTTTTCTAATTGACTTGGATATGCTTCTTCGGGTAATGTTAAATTAGATGTTAAGGTTTCATCACCACCAACACTAGTTCCCCAAAGCCCTTTGTTAATTGAATATTTTGCTTTTTCCCAAGGTAAATTTAACCCGTTGTCTTTTAAATAGTTGATTGAGTATTCTCTTGATAATTTGTTGTCTCTAATCGGTGTAATGATTTCAATTTCTGGCGCTAAAGTTTGAAATATTAAGTCGAATCTTACCTGATCATTCCCTGCACCTGTAGAACCATGTGCAATGTATTCTGCATCAATACTTTTTGCATAATTCACAATTTCAATTGCTTGTACAATTCTTTCAGCACTAACAGATAATGGATAGGTGTTGTTTTTTAATACGTTCCCATAAATAAGGTACTTTACAACATTGCTGTAAAAGGTTTCAACAGCGTCTATAGATAAGTAGGATGTTGCTCCTAATTGAATCGCTCTTTCTTCAATATTTTTGATTTCATCTTTTGAAAAACCACCGGTATTTACACTTACAGCATGAACATCATACCCTTCTTCTTTTGATAAATATTTTGCGCAATATGAGGTATCTAATCCTCCGCTATATGCTAAAACTAATTTCTTGCCCATCTTATTTTTTGCCTTTTTTCAAGGACTTTTTTAAAAACAATGCTTGTTTAATATTCTTTAAACGCGTCCATACTTTTTTATCGTACGGATGTTTATGGATTTCTTTTTGTAAAATTTCTTCTTTTTTTGGATTGTACAGCATGCCCGTACATAAGCACATTTTTTGTTCTTTTAATTTAAGAATTTCATAATTGGTACAGGTTTGACATCCGGCCCAAAACTTTTTGTCATCTGTTAATTCTGAAAATGGAACAGGTTTGTATCCCAATTCAGAGTTAATTTTCATAACAGCCAATCCAGTTGTGATCCCAAATATTTTTGCTTCGGGAAATTTTTCTAGTGAATAGTCAAAAATCTTTTTTTTGATTTTTTTAGCTAAACCTCTATTCCTAAAATCAGGGTGAACAATTAAACCAGAATGAGCTACATACTTACCGTGGTCCCACTTTTCTATATAGCAAAATCCAGCAAATTTATCTCCTTCAACAGCAATAACCGCATTGTTGTTCTCTAGTTTTGCAGTAATATACTCAACGGTTCTTCTTGCAATTCCGGTTCCTCTTTGTGAGGCAGAATTCTCAATGGTGTCGCAAATATCTTGTGCGAATCTAATATGTGATATATCAGCAATTACAATTTTCATTGTAAATTATGATTAAATTATAAAAAATTTGAAATGTGTCTTTGTCTTGAAAGCGGAATTGGACTCACCTAATTCCATGAAATAGAATAACCCTTACGGGCGGCGACGTAAGCGAGGGAAAAATGTACGTGTATGTGTGTTTTCTACTTCCACGTGGCAAACCTACAACTATATTTTAATATGTAAAACTATTTTCAATAAAAATTACATATTGTTAAGGATAATTTAACAATACATAAAAATCAATAAAATAATCATATTTATGTTTGGAGGTAATAAAATAGGTTTTATATTTGCAACGTAAAAATTAATAAGAATGAATTTTAATCGCAGACATCATCATCATTTTATCCTTACTATTCAGGTGAGTTAGTGATGTTGTGGATTAAAATCTAAAAAAATATCAAAACCCGTCTGAATCATTCAGGCGGGTTTTTTATTTCAATCTGTTTAATGGTTCGGTCATAATTAAAAAGAAAATGAATAAATTAAAAATCGCGGTTCAGAAATCAGGAAGACTCAATACAGATTCAATGCAATTGTTGAAGAATTGTGGAATTTCTATTGAGAATGGAAAAGATCAATTAAAGGCAGATGCAAGAAATTTTCCTCTAGAAGTGCTGTATTTGAGAAATGGAGATATTCCTCAGTATTTGAGGGATGGAGTCGTTGATATTGCCATCGTTGGAGAAAACACATTGATTGAAAAAGGTTCGGATTTACCGATAATTGAGAAACTTGGTTTTTCTAAATGCAAGGTTTCTATTGCCGTTCCTAAAGAAGTATCATACAATGGTATTTCAGACTTAAGAGGAAAGAAAATAGCCACTTCTTACCCGAACACGGTGCAAAAGTATTTTGAAAGTAAAGGTGAAACTGCAGATATACATGTTATTAATGGATCGGTTGAGATTGCTCCTAATATAGGATTGGCAAACGCCATTGTTGATATTGTTTCTAGTGGTAGTACATTATTTAAAAACAACTTAAAAGAAGTAGAGGTGATGTTGAAATCTGAAGCTGTTTTAACATCTTCCCCATCATTGTCGTCAGAGAAGCAAACAATTTTAGATAAACTACAATTTAGAATTCAATCTGTTCTAAAAGGAAGAGAATCTAAGTATGTTTTAATGAATGTTCCAAATGATAAAGTGGATGAAATTATAAAAACCTTACCCGGAATGAAAAGTCCGACTGTTTTACCCTTAGCAGAAAAAGGATGGAGTTCTGTACACACGGTAATTGCGAAAGACCGTTTTTGGGAAGTAATTGATGAGTTGAAATTGAAAGGGGCTGAAGGAATTTTAGTGTGTCCAATCGAAAAAATGGTCTTGTAATTATGAAACTAATTGCAAATCCATTAAGAGAATCATGGTCTGAAATATTGAAAAGACCAACTTTAGATAAATTGGATTTAGATGCCTTAGTTCAAGGGGTATTTGATGCTGTGAAATCTGAAGGAGATAAAGCGGTTATCGAATATACTGAGAAGTTTGATAAAGTCTCGTTAACCAATATATCTGTTTCTGAGTCTGAAATATCTGAAGGTGTCGCCTTAGTTTCTGATGAATTAAAAGATGCCATTCAATTGGCTAAAAAAAATATTGAAACATTTCATTCTTCTCAAAAAATAGAAAAGAAACTCATTGAAACAGCACCAGGAGTAGAATGCTGGCAAGAATCTAGAGGAATAGAAAAAGTAGGAATTTATATTCCGGGCGGGTCTGCTCCATTATTTTCTACCGTTTTGATGTTGGCAGTTCCTGCTAAATTAGGCGGGTGTCAAGAAGTTGTGTTGTGCTCACCACCAAACAAAGAAGGGAAATTACATCCAGCAATTTTGTATGCTGCTAAACTTTGTGGAGTTACCAAGATATTTAAAGTTGGAGGAATTCAGGCAATTGGAGCAATGACCTTTGGAACCGAATCTGTGCCGAATGTATATAAAATATTTGGCCCTGGAAATCAGTTTGTAACTGCGGCTAAACAAGTGGCACTTTCAAAAGGAATAGCGATAGATATGCCTGCTGGTCCATCTGAATTATTGGTGCTTGCAGATGAGACTGCCAATGCTACTTTTGTGGCTTCCGATTTGTTGTCTCAAGCAGAACACGGAGCAGATAGCCAAGTGATATGTGTGTCTAATTCTGAGTCGTTTTTACAAGAAGTTTCAGAAGAAGTTGTGAAGCAATTGTTGGTTTTACCTAGAAAAGAAATTGCAGAAAAGGCCATTGAAAATTCTAAGTCAATCTTGTTAAGAGATAAGGAAGATATTATTGATTTGATTAACGAATATGGACCTGAGCACTTTATTTTGGCAGTTGACAATGAAGATTTTTATTTAAATAATATTGTAAATGCAGGTTCTGTGTTCATTGGGAATTACACACCAGAAAGTGCAGGAGATTATGCGAGTGGTACAAACCATACATTGCCAACTGATGGTTTTTCAAAATCGTATAGCGGTGTAAATTTAGATGCTTTTGTAAAGAAAATCACCTTTCAAAGAATATCGAAAAAAGGGATTAAGAATATTGGGAACGCTATTGAATTGATGGCGGACGCAGAAGGGTTGCAAGCACATAAAACCGCAGTAACGTTAAGGTTGAATGAATTAAAAGAAGATGAAGGTGGAATTTGATTTAAATAAAATTGTTCGGTCAAACGTTGCTAAATTAAAGGCTTATTCTTCAGCACGTGATGAGTTTGAAGAGGCTACTGCTAACATGGTTTTTTTAGATGCCAATGAGAATCCGTTTCAAAATGGTGTAAACAGATACCCCGATCCTAAACAGCAATCTGTAAAGCAGTTGCTATCAAAAATTAAAGATGTTCCTACAAATCAAATCTTGTTAGGAAATGGAAGCGATGAAGTGTTAGATTTAATTTTCAGGGCCTTTTGCGAGCCTAAGCAAGACAATGTTGTTTTGCTACCTCCAACCTATGGCATGTATGGCGTATTGGCTGGTTTGAATGATGTGACTACTAAAGAAGTTTTACTTTCTGATAAATTTGATATTAGAGTACAAGAAACATTAGATATTGTTGATGATAATTCTAAGTTGTTGTTTCTATGTTCGCCAAATAACCCGTCAGGAAATTCATTTTCATCTGTAAAAATTGAACGGATTATAAAGTCTTTTAACGGAATAGTAGTTGTTGATGAGGCTTATATTGATTTTTCATCTGATGAAAGTTGGTCTAAAAGATTGAATGATTTTCCAAATTTAATCGTTACCCAAACCTTATCAAAAGCATATGGAATGGCGGGAATTAGACTTGGAATTTGTTATGCCTCACCAGAAATAATTGAAATTTTAAATCGTATCAAGCCACCATATAATGTAAACGAATTAACGCAACAGAAAGCAAAGGAGCGATTGATGAAGTTTGATGAAGTTCAAACAGAAATTCGATCAATATTGGCGGAGCGCATTCGGTTAGAAAAGCAATTAGAAGCTATTTCATTTATTACTAAAATATTTACCTCAGATGCTAATTTTCTGCTGGTAAAAGTTGATAATGCGAATGAACGTTATAATGAATTGATTGCAAAAGGAATTGTAATTAGAAATAGAACCACGCAACCGTTGTGTGAAAACACCTTGCGTTTGACAATTGGTACGAGAACGGAAAATAATAAATTAATAGAAGCACTTAAAGAATTGGATAATGACTAAACGTAAAGTACTTTTTATAGATAGAGATGGCACCATGATTAAGGAGCCTGCAGATGAACAAACAGATTCATTTGAAAAATTAGAATTTTACCCAAAGGCTTTGGCCTACTTGCCTAAGATTGCAAAAGATCTTGACTTTGAATTGGTCATGGTTACCAATCAAGATGGTTTAGGTACAGAGGTATACCCTGAAGATACTTTTTGGCCTATCCATAATTTTATCATGAAAACTTATGAGGGAGAAGGAGTCGTTTTTGATGAAGTGATTATTGATAAAACTTTTGCCAAAGACAATCAGCCTACTCGCAAACCAAATACGGGTTTATTGACGCAATATTTTACGGAAGAATATGATATGGAAAATTCGTTTGTAATTGGAGACCGATTAACAGATATAGAATTGGCCAAGAACCTGGGTGCTAAAGGAATTTTCATCAATGACGAGACAAACTTTGGAACCGATGAAATAACTGTAAAGCGTGAAGAGTTAGACGCTTTTATTGCTTTAGAGAGCAATGATTGGGAGGCGATATACCAGTTTTTAAAATTAGAAGATCGCGTTGCCGAAATTTCTAGAAAGACAAATGAAACCGATATCTATATCAAATTAAATCTTGATGGAACTGGTAAGAGTGAAATTAGTACTGGTATAGCCTTTTTTGATCATATGTTAGATCAAATAGCGCGTCATGGTGCTATGGATTTAACAATTAAGGTAGATGGAGATTTAGAGGTTGATGAACACCACACCATAGAAGATACGGCTATTGCTTTAGGCGAAGTTTTTGCAAATGCATTGGGAAATAAATTAGGTATTGAGCGTTACGGTTTTTGTCTGCCAATGGATGATTGTTTAGCACAAGTGGCTATCGATTTTGGAGGTAGAAATTGGTTGGTATGGGAAGCAGATTTTAAAAGAGAAATGGTTGGTAAAATGCCAACAGAAATGTTTTTACATTTCTTTAAATCATTTACAGATGGCGCTAGGGCAAATTTAAATATAAAAGCCGAAGGTCAAAACGAGCATCACAAAATTGAGGCTATTTTTAAGGCCTTTGCAAAAGCAATAAAAGTGGCGGTAAAAAGAGATGTAGATAAAATGATTTTACCATCAACAAAAGGAATGTTATAATAATTACGAATTATGAATTGCAAAATTGAGAGAAATAGAATGACTGAAATATTCGTAATTCCCAAATAATAATTTGAAATTGAATATGAAGATTGTAATTATAGATTACGGTGCAGGGAATGTAAAATCTGTTCAGTTTGCCTTAGAGCGATTAGGTTATGAGGCAATTTGTTCGAATGATGCTGAGGTTATACAATCGGCTGATAAGGTGATTTTTCCTGGAGTAGGAGAGGCCTCTAGTGCTATGATAGAAATTAGAGGGCAAGGTCTAGATAAATTGATTCCATCTTTAAAACAACCGGTTTTAGGTATTTGTTTAGGAATGCAGTTGATGTGTCAATTTTCAGAAGAGAATAATACAGACTGTTTGGGAATATTTCCGGTGGATGTCTTGAAGTTTAATGATGAATTAAAGGTGCCTCAAATTGGTTGGAATGTAATTAATAATTTGAAAGGGGATTTATTTCAAGGCATTCATGAAGATGAATATGTGTACTATGTTCATAGTTACTATGTACCAGTTAATGAGAATGCAATTGCCTTAACAGATTATGGTTTGCAATATGCAGGTGCAATTCAAAAAGATAATTTTTATGCATGTCAGTTTCACCCAGAAAAGAGTAGTAGTATAGGAGAACAAATTCTAAAGAATTTTATTGAATTATGAGAATTATACCAGCCATAGATATTATTGAAGGACAATGTGTAAGATTGTCTAAAGGAGATTATGCTACCAAAAAAGTGTACAATCAAAACCCTTTAGAAGTTGCTAAAGAATTTGAAGATCATGGAATTGAATATTTGCATTTAGTCGATTTAGACGGCGCAAAAGCAAGTCATATAGTAAATTACAAAGTACTAGAAAGCATTGCTTCTAAAACAAATTTGAAAATTGATTTTGGGGGTGGTTTAAAATCTGATGAAGATTTAAAAATTGCATTTGAAAGTGGAGCCAACCAAATTACAGGTGGCAGTATTGCGGTTAAAAATCCAACCATTTTTGAAAGTTGGTTGGAGAAATATGGTTCTGATAAAATAATTTTAGGGGCAGATGCCAATAATGAAAAAATAGCCGTTGGTGGTTGGTTAGAAGAATCAGATTTGGAGTTGATTCCGTTTGTTCAAGATTATCAGAAAAAAGGAGTTGAAAATGTAATTTGTACAGATATTTCTAAAGACGGAATGCTTCAAGGACCATCTTTTGAATTGTATAAAAGAATGCTTTCGGAAATTGTAGGAATAAAATTAATTGCGTCTGGAGGTATTTCGACTTTTGATGAATTACCTGCTTTAGCCGAGTTAGGATGCGAAGGAACCATTATTGGAAAGGCAATTTATGAAGGAAGAATTCAGTTAAAACAATTGGAACAATTTATTTTAAATCAGAGTTAGAATGGTGACCAAAAGAATTATTCCATGTTTAGATATTAAAGACGGAAGAACTGTTAAAGGTGTAAATTTTGTAGGACTTCGCGATGCGGGAGACCCAGTTGAGTTGGCCGATAGATATTCTAAAGAAGGAGCCGACGAATTGGTTTTTTTAGATATTACAGCAACCAAAGATAAGCGTAAAACCATGATAGATATGGTTGAAAAAGTGGCACGTAAAGTCAATATTCCGTTTACCGTGGGTGGTGGAATTTCATCAGTAGATGATGTGAATGCGCTGTTGCGAGCAGGAGCAGATAAAGTCTCTATTAATTCTTCAGCCGTTAAGAATCCGCAACTAATAAATGATTTGGCAAACAAGTTCGGGAGTCAATGTGTTGTGTTGGCTGTAGATGCTAAAAACATAAATGGCGAGTGGAAGATCTTTTTAGTTGGAGGTCGTGTTGAAACGGAATTGAATTTATTTGATTGGGTTAAAGAAGGTGTAGATAGAGGAGCAGGAGAGATTCTGTTTACATCTATGAACAATGATGGTACCAAAGATGGTTTTGCAAATGACGCGCTAAAGAAATTAAGTGAAATAGTAAATGTTCCTATTATTGCAAGTGGAGGTGCAGGTACTGTTCAACATTTTGTTGATACCTTTAAAGAAGGGCAAGCAGATGCTGCATTAGCAGCGAGTGTTTTTCACTTTAAAGAAATAGAAATTGTAGATTTGAAGAATGCCTTGGCAGAAGAAGGTTTAAAAGTTAGGTTATAATGAACATAAATTTCGATAAGACAACAGGCATAGTTCCGGCGATAATTCAAGATGCGCGAACTAAAAACGTGCTGATGCTTGGGTATATGAACCAAGAAGCGTTTGATAAAACCGTTGCAACAAATAAGGTTACTTTTTTTAGCAGAAGCAAACAACGGCTGTGGACAAAAGGAGAAGAAAGCGGTAACTTTCTGGAATTGGTGAGTTTAAAAAACGACTGCGATGAAGATACCTTATTAATTCAAGTACAACCACACGGGCCAACTTGCCATAAAGGAACGGATACCTGTTGGAAACAAGAAAATGCACAAGATTATGGTTTCTTAACTACTTTAGAAAACACCATTGCAGAACGTGTTGCGAATAAAGATGTTCAAAAATCATATGTAGCAAGTTTGTTTTCAAAAGGAATAAATAAAGTTGCGCAGAAAGTGGGAGAAGAAGCGGTTGAAACTGTAATTGAAGCACTTGATAGTAATGATGAGTTGTTCTTATACGAATCCGCTGATTTACTATTCCATTATTTAATGTTATTACAAGCAAAAGGTTATCGATTGGAAGATATAGTTCAAGAATTAAAATCTAGACAGAAGTAATGAATAGAATTCCAGAGAATACGCCTTCATATGAATTTGCAGTTACTGTAAATGCAGAACATATCGATTATTTAAATCATGTAAACAATGTGGTTTACCTCACTTGGGTGAATGTTGCTGCGGAAAAGCATTGGGAGATTTTATCGAATGATGAGATTAATGCCAAGTATGTTTGGATTTGTATTCGTCATGAAATAGACTACAAAGGAGAAGCGTTTTTAGATGATGAATTAACCGTTAGAACTTGGGTAGGAAAAACGCACGGCGTTAAATCTGTACGTCATGTTCAAGTTGTGAAGAACGGAAAAGTCATTGCAGAAACAGCATCTACTTGGTGTTTGGTAGATGCTAAAACTCAAAAGCCTACTCGAATAAGGGAAGACGTTTTAAGTTTATTAAAATAAATTAATTAGTTAGATGCCAGTTTTGAGTTTTTAAATGTTTTATAAGTTCATGTTGTGCGTCATCAACTATTAAGTCAATATCGAAACTTAAATTATTCTTTCCTTTATCTAAAATGATTTCATCGTACGGCACAAATAATTTAATATCGTTAAATACACTCTCATCATAATCCGGGTTTAATTTTTTCTCATCATAATTATAATCAAATTTTGCATAATGATTTGGAATTTCAAATTGCCCTGATGCGCGATTCTTAACTCGCACTGTTAATGCAAGTGGTTTACTTTTTAATCCTTTTACGGTCATATTTATCGATAGTTCTACACCTTTTTTATTATTGTTGTTATAGGAGTCATATGATGCGTTAAGGCTAAAATTAGTGATGCTTATATGGTCATTATGTGGGTCAAATTCATCAGCGTCATCTTTGTATATTTTAATTTTTTCAAAGCTCCAACAGTTTGAACCGTAACAATCTTTTTCAACAACTCCAGAAATATTATCTAAATTATTTACTTTTTCAAAATATAATTTGAACATCACAGATTCTCCACCCATAAATTTACGAGTCCCAAATCCGTTATAACCTGGTCCGTTCCAGCCTGCCTGTTTAACAAGAGCATGCACACTACCGTTTTTAGTTTTTAAAATATATGGACTTTTTCCTCCAGGCTTGTGCAAAGTTCCTGTGTAGTCATCAACCATAAATCCGCTAAATACTACTACAGTATAATCGGATGTGTTATAAATACTTTTTAAATAAAACTTATCTGTAGACGATTGATCAGAATATGCGGTGTTTTGACAAGTGCCGTGCGCAAAAACAAAAAGAGAAAGAATTAAAACAATTTTCTTCATAATAAAGGGTTAATTTTTGTATCGTAAATTTAAGATTTTAAGTTAAAATGAAATGACTATATCTATTTAAATTTATCTGATAAATTATTCTGACTATAAATATGTTTAAATTAACGGTTTCTAATAAACGTTGAATTTAAAATATGAAAAGAAGTATACTAAGTCTTGTGTTGATTATAATATCAAATCTGACTTTTAGTCAAAGTAAACCTAACATTTTATGGATGGTTGCTGAAGATATTAGCCTCGATTTATCTATGTATGGTGATACTATTGCGAATACTCCGAACTTGGATGAATTGGCATTAGAAGGAATGATTTATGATAATGCTTTTGCCCCGGTTGGGGTTTGTGCGCCTTCGAGATCAGCTATAATTACCGGTATGTACCCAACTTCTATTGGTACCATGCATATGAGGACAGGATTGGATGTTGGAGGTTGGGGTAAAAGAATGTATAATCCAAATCCTAGCCAAAAACGAATAGATGTTAATGATAATGCAATCCCGGAATATTCTGCGGTTATTCCTTCAGAGGTAAAATGTTTTACTGAATATTTGCGAGCAGCTGGATATTTCTGTACAAATAATAGTAAAACGGATTATCAATTTGCTGCACCAATTACTTCTTGGGATGAGAATGGAAATCAAGCACATTGGAGAAATAGAAAAAATGAACAGCCCTTCTTTTCAGTGTTTAATTTTAACGTTACGCACGAGAGTAGATTATGGATGAATGTGGATAAAGAATTGACTGTGTCTCCTGATGATGTTACTGTGCCTCCTTACCTACAAGATACACAAAAGGTGAGAAATGATATTGCAAGGCATTACAGCAATATAGAATTGATGGATGATCAAATTGCTAAGATTATCGATCAACTAAAAGAAGATGGATTGTATGATAATACCATTATATTCTTTTATTCGGATCATGGAGGTCCCTTGCCCAGAGAAAAACGTGCTATTTATGATTCTGGATTAAAAGTTCCACTGATTATAAAAGACCTAGATGGTAAAACAAAAGGAAGAATGGATGATTTGATCTCATTTGTAGATTTTGCTCCGACACTTTTGAGTTTAGCCGGAATAAAACCTCCAAATTATATTGATGGAAAACCATTTATGGGTTCATTCAAAAAAGAATTAAACGAGTACGTGTTTGGCAGTTCTGATCGGTTTGATGAATTTTCAGATCGCTCTAGGGCTATCAGAACTAAGGACTTTTTGTATGTGAAGAATTATTATCCTAATAAAATTAAATATAAAGATGTAGGATATAGAAAGCAGATTCCAATGATGGTTGAGTTTTTAGAGTCTAAAGAAAATGGTGAACTAAATGAGGAACAAGAAACATGGTTTACAACGAAAACAGAGGAGGAATTATATAACGTTAAGGAAGATCCTTATCAGATGCATAATTTAATTTCAGATCCAAATTTTAAGAAGCAATTAAATGAATTGCAAAAAATGTATGATAAATACCAAAAGAAACATGAAGATTTTGGAGAGGTTCCAGAATTGGAAATGGTTCAAAAAATGTGGCCAGACTTGAAGCAACCAATTACAGCATTGCCAAGAGTTAAGCAAACAGGAAATTCCATTAGAATTTCTTGTGAAACAAAAGGGGCTTCTATCGCCTATATTATTTCAGATAGTTTAATGGAGAATTATGATTATAATAGTGATTGGCAATTGTACTCCGAGCCATTCAATGCAACTTCTGGTAAATATTTATATTTAGTTTCTGAAAGAATTGGTTATAAAGCCAGCGATATCGTTATCCATAAATTATAAAATTCAGCCGTATTTATGAAAAGTATTAAAATTTTTGTTCTGTTCTTATGTGTTGTTGTTCTTTTGAATGCATGTTCAAATGATAAAGATCAAGAATTTAAAAAACCAAACATTGTTGTTTTTCTTGCGGATGATCAAGGTTGGGGAGATATTAGTTTTAATGGAAACACGAATGTAGCGACACCAAATATTGATAAAATTGGAAATGAGGGTGCTAGTTTTGATAGCTTTTATGTTCAAGCAGTTTGTTCACCAACTCGTTCAGAATTCTTGACAGGACGATATGCTTCTAGAAGTGGCGTGTATTCGACTTCAGCAGGAGGGGAGCGAATTGATTTGGATGAAACTACCATTGCAACTATTTTTCAAAAAGCCGGATATGCAACTGGTGCGTTTGGGAAATGGCACAGTGGTATGCAGTTCCCATACCATCCAAATGCTAGAGGATTTGAAGAATTTTACGGGTTTTGTTCCGGGCATTGGGGAAGTTATTTTGACCCCATGTTAGAGCATAATGGAGAAATTGTTAAAGGTTCTGGTTTTTTGGCTGATGATATCGCTTCCAAAGCGATAAATTTTATTGAAGAAAATAAAGAACAACCGTTTTTGGTTTATGTACCATTTAATACTCCGCATTCTCCAATGCAAGTACCTGAAGAATATTGGAGTAAATTTGAAAATAAGGAGTTAGAATTGAAATCAAGACCTGGAGATAAAGAGGATGAGACCTTTACAAAGGCGGCCTTAGCAATGACAGAAAATTTGGATTGGAACGTAGGAAGAATATTGCAAAAGTTAAAAGAACTGCAATTAAACGAAAATACTATAGTTCTTTATTTTACCGATAATGGCCCAAACGGAAACAGGTGGAATGGCGAAATGAAGGGTAGAAAAGGAAGTACCGACGAAGGAGGAGTACGCTCTCCTTTATTTGTAAAATGGCCAAATAAAATTAAAAAAGGATTAAAAATTAATCAGATTTCCGGAGCCATAGATTTATTGCCAACCTTAACTTCATTGGCTGATATTGAATATTCAACCACAAAAAAATTAGATGGAATTGATTTGTCTAACGCCTTATTTGATATTGATTCTGAGAAGCCTAATAGGTTAATTTTTAATTACTGGAGAGAAAAACTAAGTGTTCGAAATCAGCTATATCGCTTGGATAATGCTAATGGGTTATACAATATGACGATTGATCGTGGGCAGAATAAAGATTTAAGCGAAGAGTTTCCAGCAATTAAATCTGAACTTTTAAAAGCGAAAGAGGCATATTTAAACACCGTAGTAGGTGAATTACCCGAAAAGGATTTGAGAACATTTCCTTTAGGGCATCCAGAAGAGAAAATTACACAAATTCCGGCTAGAGATGGAGTAGGGCATGGAAATATTGTAAGATCCAATAAATACCCTAATAGTTCATTTTACACCAATTGGATAGATATTGAAGATAGCATTATCTGGGATGTTGAGGTATTGGAATCTGGAAATTTTGAAGTCATGTTATATTATACTTGTGCTGAAGGAGATGAAGGCTCTGAGATTGAATTGTCTTTTGGGGATTCAAAAGTTGTTACCAAAATAGAAGAGGTATTCGATACGCCTTTAACCGGAATGGAGCATGACAAAATAAAGAGAATTGAGTCCTATGTTAAAGAATTTAAACCTTTATCAATGGGAGTAATTAATTTAGAGAAAGGGGAAGGGCAATTAAAACTAAAAGCGCTCAAAAAGCCCGGTAAAAAAGTTATAGATGTTCGACTCCTACTTTTCAAAAGGGTATAAATTAAAAAAGGTCAAAATGAAATTTCATTTTGACCTTTTTTAATTTATAGGAAGCGTTTAATAGCCTTTCCGTTTTTGCGATTGTTGTTCTCTAATTAAAGAGTTTATAGTTTGAATCTCATTTTGAGTAAACTTTTCTGAAAGTTTCTCGTTCATCATTCTACTTGTTTCTGCATAGATCTCTGATTTTTGATCTTCAGTTAATTCTTGATCTTTTAATCGTGCTAAATTTTGTTTTTGCTTATCTAAAATTGCCTCGTATAAAAAGGTTTTTCGATCCTTCTTAAGATTCATTTTGTCCGCTATTGCATTGGAACTTCTTTTGGCTCTTTTTTCGAAATCAGATTTTTTTTGTGCCATCCCATTTAGAGAAAATCCGATGATGGCTATAAGTAAAATTAGTTTTTTCATTTCATAAATGTTTTGTCAAACAAAAGTAAGAAAACTAAAATTGGATTGTTCTAATTATCAAAATTAAAATACGCCTTTGCATTGTTGTAACAGATGTCTTGGACTAATTTTCCGATAAACTCAATATCGTTAGGAATCAATCCTTTTTCAATATCCTTTGCCAATAAGTTGCAAAGAATTCTTCTAAAATATTCGTGTCTTGGAAATGACAATAAACTTCTACTATCGGTTAGCATGCCAACAAATCTACTAAGAAGCCCAATGTTTGATAAGATGTTTAGTTGTGATTCAATTCCATCTTTTTGATCTAAAAACCACCAAGCAGCGCCCCATTGCATTTTACCGGGAGTCGCTCCAGAATTGAAATTTCCCATCATAGTGGCAAAAATTTCGTTGTGTGCTGGATTTAGATTATAGGTAATGGTTTTTGCCAGTTGGTCGGATGCGTCTAATTTGTTGAATAGGGCTGACATAAATTCGGCAAATGAATAGTCTCCGATAGAATCGCAACCCGCATCTGCGCCAACAAGTTTTAATAAACGGCTATTGTTGTTTCTAATTGGGCCAAGATGGTATTGTTGTACCCAGCGCTTTTCATGATACTTTTTACCTAAATGTAAAAAAAGCGCTGATCTATATTTTGAAACCTCTATTTCTGATATGTTCGCTTCTTTAATTCCCTTTTGAAAAATAATTTCAACTTCAGCATTGGTAAATTCAATAAACTCATTTTTACCACTGATTCCAAAGTCAGAAAGTTTACAGCCGTGTTTGTCAAAAAAATCTATTCGTAAATCAATGGCTTTTACGAATGTTTCGAAATTTGTGATTTCGAATGGTGTCATTTTCTTTAACTTTTCGATATAACCAATAAAATTATCTTGACCTATTAGAAATAAATTGTCAGGTCTAAATGTTGGGTAGACTTTGGTTTCGTATTCTTTCTGGGCAATTAAAGCATGGTACTTTAAATCATCTAAAGGGTCATCGGTTGTACAGACAACT
This sequence comes from Urechidicola vernalis, assembly GCF_031846385.1. Taxonomy (NCBI): domain Bacteria; kingdom Pseudomonadati; phylum Bacteroidota; class Flavobacteriia; order Flavobacteriales; family Flavobacteriaceae; genus Urechidicola; species Urechidicola vernalis. The sequence goes on along the minus strand of NZ_JAVRHV010000002.1, from coordinate 250,821 downwards.
TCAACCTTCATTGCCTCTAATAAATCTGTAGGCCTTCTAGTTTCAAGAATTTGGTTTGTTTGATGATAGATTTCATCAGCGTTGCTTGGTTGTAAAATTTCGTCAATATTAAAATACTGTTTTAGTTCTAATTGTGTCCAATGAAATAGCGGATTGCGAACTGTATATGGAACTGTTGCTGCCCATTTTTGAAACTTCTTCTGTTTAGAGGCATTACCAGTAATAAATTCTTCATCAATTCCATTAGCACGCATTCCACGCCATTTGTAATGATCTTCACTTAGCCATGTGTCTGTTATATTTTTTAGTGGTTCATTTTCGGCAATTTGTTTAGCAGATAAGTGATTGTGGTAATCAATAATAGGCATATCTATTGCGTACTCAAAAAACAGTTTTTTTGCAATTTCAGATTCTAGCAAAAAATCGGCGGTTATAAAGGATGATGAATTTATTATGCTCATAATCTAAATGATTTTTTGATTCCTAATTCAAGCCCTCGTAGTTCTGCAAGGCCTTTTAATCGACCTATTGCAGTATAACCCGCGTAAGCATTATTGTTTTTTAGGTCGTTTAGCATTTGATGACCGTGGTCTGGTCTCATTGGAATTTGAATTCCTTTTTTGTCTTCAATTTCTAATATTGCCTTTACAATTGAGTACATGTCGCTAGAACCATCCAAATGATTGTCTTCGAAAAAACTTCCATTTGGTTCGCGTTTTACATTTCTTAAATGCAAGAAATGAATTTTATCCGCAAATTTATCAATCATTTTTGGCAAGTCGTTGTTTGGGTTTGCACCTAAAGAACCCGTGCAAAAAGTGATGCCATTTGAAGGGCTGTCAATATAATTCACCAAATCTTCTAGGTCTGATTCTGACTTTATAATTCTTGGTAGCCCCATTATATCCATAGGTGGGTCATCTGGGTGTATTGCCATTTTTACGCCTAATTCTTCTGCTACTGGAATTACTTGGTTTAAGAAATAAGACAAGTTTGATTTAAGGTCTGCATGTGTTAAGCCGTCATAAGCACTTAACATGGAACGGAATTCATTCAAAGATAAATCATCAACAGTTCCTGGAAGTCCTTTAAGAATATTGTCTGTAAGCACTTCAATTTCATTGGTTGTCATTACATGGAACTTTGACGTGGCTGAATCCATTATTTCAGCAGAAAAATCATGGCAAGCATCTGTTCGTTTAAGGATAAAACAATCAAAAATAGCCATATCAACCATATCAAACCTTAAAGCCGTGCTTCCGTTTGAAAGTGACCAATACAGATTTGTTCTGGTCCAATCTAAAACTGGCATAAAATTATAGCAGATGTTTTTAATACCGCATTGCGCAATATTTCTGATGCTTTGTTTATAATTTTCAATTCGTTTTAAATAGTCACCAGTTCTAAGTTTAATATTTTCATGAATTGGAATGCTTTCGATGAAAGACCAGGTTAATCCTGAAGATTTAATTTGATGCTGAACTTCGCTAATTTTATCAATTTTCCAAATCTCTCCATTTGGTATATGATGCAAGGCAGTCACAACTCCTGTCGCTCCTACTTGTTTTATATCTGATAATGTTACGGTGTCAGCGGCACCAAACCATCGAAATGTCTGTTCCATAAAAATTAATTTTACACACCGCTAAAAGCACTAAAGCCTCCGTCAATTGGTATAATGGTCCCTGTTACAAAAGATGCGGCATCACTCATTAACCAGTGCACTGTGCCATTTAATTCATCGGCGTTACCAAATCTGTTCATAGGTGTGTTTTTAATAATTGTATTTCCTCTTTCTGTATAGGAGCCATCATCATTGGTTAATAATTCTCGGTTTTGATTACCTATAAAAAACCCAGGAGCAATGGCGTTTACTCTAATTTTTCCATCGAATTTTTGCGCCATTTCTGTCGCCATCCACTTTGTAAAATTATCGATAGCCGCTTTTGAAGCAGAATATCCAACTACACGTGTAATGGCGCTTATTGCTGCCATAGACGAAACATTGATAATGTTACCAAATCCTTGCTTACTCATTACTTTTCCAAAAACAAGCGATGGTAAAACCGAACCATCTAGATTTAATCTAGAAACTGTTCTAAAGTCATTCATTTTTAAGTCGAATATCGTTTGATGCTCTCCAATGGTTGCTCCGGGTAAATTTCCTCCAGCAGCATTAATCAGTACATCAATTGTACCCCATTTATCAAGGATGCTGTTTTTTGCTGAATTTAAATTGTCTTCATTTAATACATCACAGGGGATACCAATTGCATTTGATGTAATATCTAATAATTCTTTTACCTTATTATTTACAGAATTTTCGTTTCTGCTAATTATTGCAATGTTCGCTCCTTGCTTGGCTAGGTAGTTAGCCATGCTGCCTCCTAAAACACCGGCTCCGCCAGTAATTATGACGGTTTTATTAGAGATGTTAAATAATGAATTCATGGCTGTAAATAAGATTTTTTAGATTATTACAAATAATTTCCATAATTATTTTGTAGTTTCGTGTGCGCACACGCAAATATATAAAAAATCAAATACCAAGGCGAATAAAGCCCATTTAATATTTCTAAAAGTCAATGATTACAATAAGCGATATTGCTACCAAAGCGAATGTTTCAGCAGGGACAGTTGATAGGGTATTACATAATCGTGGAGGCGTATCGGAAAAAACAGCGGAACGGGTTCGAAAAATAGTAAAGGATAATAATTTTAAAATTAATGCAGTTGCAAGTTCTTTAGCTAACAAGAAATCTAGAACAATTGCAGTTCTAATTCCAGATTATTCTGAAACGAATACTTTTTGGAAGGACACTAGGTTAGGGGTTGAAAAAGCATTGGAAGAGTTTTTGAAATTTGGCGTAAAATTAGAAGTTTTTGTCTTTCAACAATTTGATGCTTCTAGTTATGAAGAAGAATTTCAAAAATTGATTGAATCCAATCCTGATGGAGCCATTATTGCACCAACATTTCGAAATGAAACTGCGAAACATATTCCTAAAATAGAAGCAAATAAGATTCCTTATATATTTATCAATATAGACCTCGATGGGTTTAAAAATATTTCTTTTCTAGGACAACAATCTTATAAAAGTGGCTACTTAGCGGGTAAATTAATGCATGTTAGTTTGGGTATGCCAGCGGTAATTGCTGTTATTCAAACAAAGTTGAATGTAGAAAACAATCAAGCATTGTCAAGAAGAATACAAGGGTTTTCAGATTATTTTGTCAAAAAGGAAATTCCTTTAGAATTGAAAATGGTAAATATTGATGATGTTCTAGATGCTAAGATGGTAAAGAACACATTAAATCTAGAATTAAGTAAAATTAATGGTTTGTCTGGTCTTTTTGTTCCAAGTAGTCGTGCATCGGTTTTTGTTGATGCATTAAATTCCGACTTATTAAACATACTCGAAGTTGTAGGTTTTGATGGTACCGAACAAAACTTAAATAGTTTAAAAGATGATAGAATCTCCTTTATAATTTCTCAGCAATCCTTTAATCAAGGCTATAATGCTATAAAATTGATGGTGGATTTTTTAATAGAGAAAAAACTACCAACTCCTAAAATGTATTCCCCAATAGAAATTTTAACCAAAGAAAATATTTAATTAAAGCTACTTATATGAATTCAAACAAAATTTACAAACTATTCACTGCTCTTATCGTATCTACCATTTTAATTGGGTGTCAAGGTAAAGATCAAACTCCTTGGGAACAGATTTTTGATGGGAAGACCTTAGATGGTTGGAATATTAAAGGGGGGAAGGCTTCTTATGAAGTTGTTGATGGAACCATTGTTGGAACATCAACCCTAAATACGCCAAACACATTTCTATGTTCAAATGAGATGTATGGTGATTTTATTCTGGAATTAGAATATAAAGTAGACTCGTTATTGAATTCTGGAATTCAAATACGAAGTAATAGTATTCCAAATTATTACAATGGAACTGTACATGGATATCAAATTGAGATAGATCCATCGGAAAGGGCTTGGAGTGCTGGAATATATGATGAATCTAGAAGAGGATGGTTAAGCCCGCTGAATGGAAATCCTGATGCACAAAAAGCCTTTAAGCAAAATGATTGGAATCACTATAGAATTGAAGCGATTGGTGATACTATAAAAACATGGATAAATGGTGTTGCCGCTTCTTATTTAATCGATGATATGACTGCAGAAGGATTCATTGGTCTACAAGTCCATGGTATTGGAAAAGACAGCTCGAAAGATGGAACACAAGTAATTTGGAGAAACATTAAGATGTTGACAAAAGATGTCCAAAAGCATGCTCGTAAATCGGTTCTAGAACCAATTGTAACCAAGAATAATTTAGTTGGAAATGAAATAAAAGAAGGTTGGAAATTATTGTGGGACGGAAAAACAACAAATGGATGGAGAGGTGCAAAATTACCGGAATTTCCAAGACAAGGTTGGGAAATTGAATCTGGTGAATTAACGGTGTTGGCTTCTGGTGGTGGTGAATCTGAGGCAGGAGGAGACATTGTAACTGAAAAAAAGTTTGGCGATTTTGACTTAAAATTGGAATTCAAAATTACGGAAGGTGCTAATAGCGGTATCAAATATTATGTTGATACAGAATTGAATAAAGGGACAGGGTCTTCTATTGGGTTGGAGTTTCAAATTTTGGATGATGTAAAACATCCAGATGCAAAATTGGGAAATCATGAAGGGAGTAGAACCATTTCTTCTTTATATGATTTAATTCAAGCGAATCCATCAAAATTTGTAAAACCAATCGGTGAATGGAATAGAGCAAGAATTCGTTCAAGAAACAATCATGTAGAGCATTGGTTAAATGGGCAGAAAGTATTGGAATATGTAAGAAAGAGTCCTGAGTATAGAAAATTGGTAAGTGAGAGTAAATATGTGAAATGGCCTAATTTTGGAGAAGCCGACAGAGGCCGAATATTATTACAAGATCACGGAGACAGGGTCTCTTTTAGAAATATTAAAATTAAATCTTTAAACTAATTAGTATGAGTACAAGTAGAAGAAATTTTATAAAAAAGGCAGCTGTTGGTGCTGTGGGCGTTACACTAGGGAGTAAAGTGAATGCTATGTCGGCAAAGAGTTACTCAAATATCATTGGAGCCAATGACAGAATAAATGTGGCAATTCAGGGGCTAGGTAGAAGAGGAGGTGGATTTAAGGAGCCTATTGTGACTAAAGAAAACAATGTAAGATTGTTGTATTTATGCGATGTTATGAAAAGTCAAATGGATAAGGCAAATCAGTATTTTGGAAAAGACTTAGACTATAAGATTAAACTAGAAGGAGATATTAGAAAGGTGTTAGATGATAAAGATTTAGATGCTGTTTTTATGTCAACTCCAGACCACTGGCATACTCCAGGAGCAATAATGGCAATGAATGCTGGAAAGCATGTATATCTAGAAAAACCATGCTCGCATAATATGTTTGAGAATGGATTGATTGTCGATGCTCAAAAAAAGTACGACAAAGTTGTGCAAATGGGAAATCAACAACGTTCTTCTGGAGATTCTGCGGCAATTATTAAAGAGATTCACGATGGATTAATCGGTAAAACATATAAGTCTACAGCCTTTTATATTAACACTAGAGGTCGCGTTCCTAATCAAACAAAGGCTCCTGTTTTAGACGGTTTGGATTGGGATTTGTTTCAAGGGCCTGCGCCAAGAAGGGAATACACTCATAATACTTGGGATTATAATTGGCACTGGTACGGATGGGATTTTGGAACTGCTGAAATGGGAAATAATGCTACTCATGAATTAGACATAGCTCGTTGGGCATTAAATGTAGAATTACCGCAGCAAGTAAATGTGAGAGCAGCTAAAAATCAGTTTTTAGATGACGGCTGGGAAATGTACGATGCTATGGAAGCAAGATTTACTTTTGCAGATGGACAAGTAATTGAATGGGATGGTCAAAGTAGAAATGGCTATAAAAAATATAATGGAAAAGGTAGAGGTACGGTAGTTTATGGTTCTGAAGGTTCTATATTTATTGATAGAAGCGGTTATGAAGTGTTTGATTTGACCGGAAAATCAATTAGAAATAGTGAAAACGAAGAAACTGAAAGCGGATTGGCTTTAGGTGGCGGTGGAAGTTTGACCACAAGGCATGCGGTAAACTTTTTTGAAACAATACGTGGAAAGCAAGAGTTAACTTCTCCAATAACTGAGGGAGCAACGAGTCAGGCAATGACGCACTATGCGAATATTGCTTATAGAGTTGGTAAGTCAACTTTAGAGATAGATGATAAATCTGGTGTTATTTACGATAGAAAAGCCATGGAGTTTTGGTCAAGAGAATACGAACAAGGTTGGAAGCCTAAATTGTAAAATAAACTATTAAACTCCCTTATTTTAGAAGGGAGTTTATTTCTTCTTGAGTGTAAGAATTTCCATCTTTTGGAGTTTCATTTCTTATCGACTCAATTTCATCCAGAGTAATTTTTTTAGATTTTGTGGTAAAGGCATTTCGCAAATAACTAATGATGTCAGAAACATCTTTATTAGTAATTGATGGATTGTTAACCAAACCTGGCATTTCTCCATTATACTCGTAGTCAACCCCATTCACAGTAATAGGGCCGTGTAAACCATGTAAAATAATTCTTGCTAAAGTTTCATCACTGCCAGTAACAAACTCTGAATTTGATAACGGAGGAGCAACGCCAGAAATACCATCTCCACCAGTACCATGACAAGCCGCACAGGTGTTTTTAAACAAATAATAACCTGCTGTTCTAGAATCTGTGCTTACAGATTCGTTTACAAATATAGAGTTCTTTTTATCCGTTTTCTTTTTAGTAATTACTTGAATTAGCTGTTCTTCAATTGAATTATTTGAATTTTCAATTGCTATTAAAAAAGACTCCTCGTTATTACTTAAACTAGAAATAATGGCATCATTGAAACGCTCATTATTCAGATGTTTTTTATTGATTTTTTTTAGGATCGGTAAAAATAATTTAGGAGAAATATTAGCCCATTTTCCTAAAGACAGAGCAACATATAAGTCTAACTGTGTATCATTTTTTTCTAATGCAGAACTAATTAGTTCTATCATTTTAGATTCATTTTCTTCAGAGGCATATTTTTCTAAAAGAACTAGGCAGTGTGACATGAAATTTATATCTGATATATTAGAAGCGTATTCAAATAAAAGATTAAAACTCAATTGATCTAAACCTTCTAATGCATACAATGCATGTATTTTGACTAATTCGTTTTCACTTGTTTCAATCAGTTCTTTTAGAAATGGAACTGCATCCAAATTATGCTGATACACAATCATATGTTGAACTCGATCTCGTATCCATCCATCCTTGCTGTCTAATTTTTTAACCAGTTCTTTACTGCTTAAAGCTTCTAGATTTGGTAATGGAGTTTCCTTAAAATTAGATGGAGAGACTTTTAAGATTCTACCCATACCAATGATGGTATCTAATTGCTTTATGGCAAGTTGTTCTTTTAAATAAGGAGACATATAGGCTTTATCCTGAATAATACCTCTATGCATGTCAACAATATACATATTGCCGTCAGGGCCATTAAAAAGATTTACTGGTCTAAATCCTTCATCTGTAGACGCTAAGAATTCGCGATCATCCCAAGCATATTCGGCACTTGTAATATCGCCATTGAAGGACAGAATATTACGCTTTATCAAATTGGCTTCCGGTGCGCATACAAAAGCATTTTGACTGTGGCTATGCGGAAAAGTGCTACCTCTATAAATTAAAGGACCACACGCAGAAGTTACATCTACCAAAATACTGTCTTTGTCTAAAACACCTTTCATATAGCCTCTGTTTACAGAGGTTGCATGCAATGGATAAACCCGCTGACTTTCTGTAAGTGTTTTGTTTATTAATTTTCTCGGAGTGTGATATGGATTGCCAATTGCTGTATTTGGTAACACATGATCTCCCATTAATTGAATGGCGTTGTTGTTAACATACAAACGGCCAAAATTGTCTTTCGTAATTCCCCATTGCCCTCGATATGAGGTTGGTTCTTTATGCCATATTCCGTTTTTTCTCTGGTATCTAAAATTTGATTTAGCGTTGTAGATCCAGTTGTCCGTATGCATCATTAACCCGTTTGGTTGATGTTCTACATTTCCGCCATCGGCATATAAAGAATCTACTAAAACTTTGTTTGTAGGTTTGTCATTTTCAATATTTACAAACCACAAATTTGGTGGTTCTGCATATAGTAAGCCACCATACACATGCGCCAATGCTCTAGGTAGCACCAGATCTTTCATGAAAAGTTTAGAGTGGTCTGCAATACCATCCTTGTCCAAATCTTCTAAAATGGAAATCGTTCCATTTGGCATTTCTTGAGATAAACCTTCAATAGTCTGCATGTACCCTTTCATTTCAACAACCCACATTCTCCCCTCATTATCAAAGTCCATGGCAACAGGTGCTTCAATAAAAGGTTCAGAAGCGATGGCTTCAACTTTAAACCCTTCTTCAATTACATAGTTTTCTAAAGATATTTTAGGTTCGTTAAATTCATCATTTTTACAACTTGATACAATGGAGCAAAGCAATAGTAAAAGGGCAAAAAATCTGTTGAGATTCATATATGATATTAAATTGTTGGAATTGTGAACAATTCAGCGAATATATGTAAAAAATCAATTGGATTCCCTCAGGGCTTATCAATCTAAATTTTTAAGGTGAAACCCTTTTAATTTCTTATGTTTGTGTTCGTTTTTTACAGAAAAGAAAAACAAATATTAAAATAAAATAATAAAAACTTTTATGAGTAAAAATAAACCAACTTTGGTAATCCTAGCAGCAGGAATGGGTAGTAGATATGGAGGGTTAAAACAAATGGATTCATTCACTCCAGAAGGAGATGCAATTATGGATTTTTCAATTTATGATGCCTTAAAAGCAGGCTTCGGAAAATTTGTATTTATTATTAGAAAAAGTTTTGAGGCTGATTTTCGTGCAGTAATTGATAAAAAGTTAGAAGGTAAGGCAGAAGTTGCATATGTATTTCAAGAGTTAGACAACGTGCCAGAAAAGTATGTGAATCCTGATAGGGTAAAGCCATGGGGGACTGGACATGCTATGATGGTTGCAAAAGATGAAGTAAAAGAAAATTTTGCAATTATTAATGCAGATGATTTTTATGGGCAGGAAGCTTTTGAAGTTATGGCGAGATCTTTAGAAAGTAAATCGACAGATTCGTATGAGTTTAATATGATGGCATATGCATTAATTAATACCATTTCGGAGCATGGTTTTGTGTCGAGAGGTGAATGTTCTGTTGATGAAAAGGGATTTTTAACCGACGTTACTGAAAGAACGCATATTGAAATGATTGATGGGGAATTGAAACGTAAAGATGATGAAGGTCGATTTGTTCCTATTGCAGAAAACACGGTGGTTTCAATGAATTTTTGGGGATTCACTCCAAAATGTTTTGAGTTTGGAGGAGAGTTATTCGAAACTTTTTTAGAAGACAATAAAGAAAATTTAAAAGCAGAATTTTATTTACCAACCATTGTAAATGAAATAATCAATTCTGACATTGCATCGGTTGAGGTATTGAAATCGGACGCCAAATGGTTTGGAGTTACCTATAAAGAAGATAAAGAAATTGTAGTAAATGCTATTCAGAAATTAAGAGACGTTAAGGTATATCCTACAAAACTTTGGGAATAGAGATGAAAAATGAACTTTTAAATTCAATTTTCAGATATTTTGAACACGATTCAGAATATGATTCCTTTTCTGTGTTGGCTTCAGGACATATTAATGATACCTATTTAGTACATACAAAATCGGATAATAAATTTGTGTTGCAAAGAATTAATCATGGCGTGTTTAAAGATGTACCTGGTTTAATTTCTAACAAAGTTTTAGTAAGTGAGTATTTACGTAAAAAAATGAGTCATTTACCGGAAGATCAGTTGCAACGTAATGTGTTGACTTTTGTAAAAACAAAAGAAGGCGCATTTTATCATAAAGATACAGAAGGTAATTTTTGGAATCTTATGATTTTTATTGACAATAGTCAAACCTTTGAATTAGTGACTGATAAGGAAATAGCCTATGAAGGAGGGAAACTCTCGGGAGAATTCTTGAATTTAACAAGCGATTTTGACGAATCCAAATTAATTGATGTCATTCCAAAATTTCATGACATGTCATTTAGATACTGGCAATTTGACGAAGCGATGAAAACCGCTTCAGATGAAAGAAAAGAAAAGGCAAATGACTGCATTCAAAAAGTTGAAGAACTGAGAGAAGAAATGCACATTATTCAGAATTTAAAAGATGCTGGCGAAATTAGAACGCGAGTTACACATAACGATACAAAAATTTCGAATGCTTTATTTGATATGGAGAATAAAGGTCTCTGTGTTATTGATACCGATACCGTAATGCCAGGAATTGTGCACTATGATTTTGGGGATGCTATTAGAACTATTTGTAATACAGCAGCCGAAGATGAAAAGGATTTAGATAAGGTTACTTTCAATGAATCTTTTTATCATGCCTACGTAAAAGGATTTATGGAGAAAGTAGAAAGTTCTTTAACCCCAGCCGAAATCAAGTATTTGCCTTTAGGAGCAAAGTCCATGATATTTATAATGGCTATTCGTTTTTTAACAGATTTCTTAAATAACGATGTGTACTATAAAACGATATATGCTGAGCATAATTTAGTACGTGCTAAAAACCAATTGAAACTTATTGAGAGTTTCTCAGAAAAGATAACCTTGAATTAAAATCTATTTTAATAATAGAAGATGTAGGAGAACCGCTCAAAATGAGTGGTTTTTTTTTGAATATTTTCGAATAAAATTTTTTTCAGGTTAAAATAGTATAGATGAATGTGCTCTTGGTAGTTGAGGTAGTTCAAATTTCTAACTAATTTAGAAATCGAAAAATATCAATAGAATTTCGAAGAATTCATTTTTGTCATTGAATTTAGTACATTTAATGGTTTGCTTTAGAAAGTGTTTAAATTTTGATGATATGTGTATTTATTCTTTAGCAGAATTAGTAGTAAGGCTTACGAATATTAATATTGTAAAAACCAAAATAGAATTATCCTTGTATGAAAAAACCTGAATTTATGGCGCTGGTTTTAGTGCTATTAACCTTATTTTCTTGCAGTTCAGTACGTCAAGAAAAAACCATAAAACTAGCGCATGGCTTAGATATGAGTCATTCTGTTCATAAAGCGATGGTAATGATGCAGGCGGAATTGGAAAAGATATCTGATGGTGAATTAAAAATTGAAATTTATCCAAATCAACAATTGGGATCTGAAAGGCAATGCTTGGAGTTGTTGCAAATAGGTAGTTTAGGAATGACAAAAGTATCTGCCGCAGTTATGGAAAACTTTTCACCAGATATGAAAGTGTTCGGATTACCATTTTTATTCAGAAATAAAGAGCATGCTTTTAAGGTTTTAGATGGTGAAATTGGAAAGGGATTATTAGATGGCGCTGAAAAATATTGGCTAAAAGGTTTGGGGTATTATGATTCTGGAAGCCGTAGTTTTTATACAAAAGAAAAACCTGTACAAACACCCGCAGATCTTGAAGGTTTAAAAATTAGAGTAATGGAAAGCGTTACTGCTATGAATATGGTAAGCAAGTTAGGAGGCTCACCAACGCCTATTTCTTGGGGAGAATTGTACACCTCATTGCAACAAGGAGTTGTAGATGGCGCAGAAAACAACCCTCCAAGTTTTTATTTGTCGAGACATTACGAAGTGTGTAAATATTATGCATTAGATGAGCATACCACCATTCCGGATGTTTTAATTGTAAGTACGCATTTATGGGATTCATTAAATATTCAGGAACAAGAGTGGTTGCAAAAAGCAGTAGATGTATCTGTTGTTTATCAAAGGGAATTATGGGCCTTGGCTGAACAAGAGGCTTTAGATGCTGTTGTCAAAGCTGGGGTACAAGTGATTCGTCCAGATAAGAATCCATTTATGGAAAAAGTTTCATCCATTTATGAAGAGTACAAAGACGATGTGAAAGTATATGAGTTGTTAAAAGAAATTCAACAAATAAAATAAATTGGGATGTTGAAAGAAAAAATAGATATCGTTTTAGGTAGAGTTCTAGTGGTAATTATGGCTGTAATGGTTTTAAATGTGCTTTGGCAAGTGTTTGCAAGATTTGTTTTGGGGTCTCCAAGTTCTTTTACTGATGAGTTGGCGAGGTATTTAATGATTTGGGTTGGTGTATTAGGTGCGGCTTATATTTCGGGTAAAAATATGCATGTAGCCATAGATTTAATACCTTCAAAATTGAATAAAAATAGTCAGCTGCGCTTAAAGATGATTGTAAGTGTTATTATTATCCTGTTTTGCTTTTTTGCATTATTTATTGGAGGCGGCAGATTAGTTTATATTACGTATACCTTAGAGCAATATTCTCCTGCCTTACAAATTCCATTGGCCTTGGTTTATTTGGTTATTCCTATAAGTGGAGCCTTAATTATTTTCTATAAAGTTTCTGATATTTTAAACAAGCAATCGTAATGGAGTATTTACCAATTTTAGTTTTAATCGTAAGTTTTATTGGGTTACTGATAATCGGTGTTCCCGTTGCATGGAGTATTGCAATTTCGTCATTACTAACAATGATGGTGAGTATTTCTGCTGTGGCATCATTCACAACAGTATCACAACGAATAGCCACTGGATTAGATAGTTTTGCCTTATTGGCTATCCCGTTTTTTGTCCTCTCAGGTCAATTGATGAATAAAGGAGGAATTGCGCATCGGCTTATAGATTTTGCAAAAACATTGGTTGGTGCGCTACCAGGTGGTTTGGCATTGATCAATATCATATCGGCAATGTTGATGGGCGCTATTGCCGGTTCAGCCATGGCTTCTGCTTCTGCTATGGGGAGTATTTTAGGTCCAGAAATGGAAAAAGAGGGCTACTCAAAAGAGTTTGGTGCCGCTGTTAATATTACATCTTCAACAACAGGGCTGATCATTCCACCAAGTAATGTGTTAATCGTTTATTCATTAGCAAGTGGTGGTGTTTCAATAGCGGCGTTGTTTTTGGCAGGGTATATACCAGGTATTTTAACCGGGTTGTTTTTAATGATAGTTGCATCATTATGGGCCAAAAAGAAGGGCTACAAAGTTGGTAAGAGAAGTACGTTAAATGAAGTGGGACGAACTTTTGTGCGTGCATTTCCAAGTTTAATGTTGCTAGTGGTTGTTATTGGTGGTATAGTAGCGGGAGTATTTACTGCTACGGAAGCATCAGCAATTGCAGTTTTATATACGCTACTTTTAGGTTTTTGGTATAAAGAAATTAGTTTAAAGAATTTACCTCAAATATTATTAGAGTCTTGTGGTACTACAGCCATTGTTATGCTTTTAATTGGAGCCTCTATGAGCATGTCTTGGGTAATGTCTTATGAAAACATTCCGCAAGATATTAGTTCGGCCTTATTGGGAATTAGTGAGAACCCGATTATAATTCTTCTTTTGATAAATTTAATCTTGCTCTTTGTTGGGATTTTTATGGACATGACACCTGCAGTGTTAATTTTTACACCAATATTTTTACCAATAATTACAAAATTAGGAATGGATCCTGTGCAGTTTGGAATTGTAATGGTTTTAAATCTCTCTATTGGGCTTTGTACACCACCCGTAGGCTCCGTTCTGTTTGTTGGAGTTGGAATTGCAAACACCACTATTGAAAAGGTAGTGAAGCCCTTGTTGCCGTTGTTTTTTGCAATGATCGTTTCTTTATTTTTAGTGACCTACTTCTCGGAATTAAGTCTTTGGTTGCCAAGTTTGTTTGGATTGTAAATAGAGTGATGAAATTTGATAAAAAACAAAAAAGCCTTAAGATAAATCTTAAGGCTTTTTAAGTGGTACCTCCAGGAATCGAACCAGGGACACAAGGATTTTCAGTCCTTTGCTCTACCAACTGAGCTAAGGTACCAGTTGCATGCTGCAGGCTAACCTGTCGTAAGCGGGTGCAAATATAAATGGTTTTTTTAGATTTATCAAAACAAAAACTAAAAAATCATTCGTATTTTTGAACTTTATTTTTTTGAACGAATGAATTTAGTAATTGATGTTGGAAATACCTTTGCCAAAGTGGCTCTTTTTGAGGATGCTAACATTATTTATCAAGATGTATTTAGTAAAAAAGAAATTTTACTTAAACTTCTAGAGATTCATAAAAAGCATAAAATAAACCGGGCTATTATTTCATCGGTAGCTAATTTATCGACAAATCAATTAGTTGAAATACGTCAGATATTTCCTATACATGAGTTAAGTGCAACTTCAAAAGTTCCGTTTAAAAATGCTTATGCCACCCCAAAAACATTAGGGGTAGATAGGATTGCTTTAGCGGCAGCTGCTTTTGTGCAATACCCAAAAAAGAATGTGTTGGTTGTAGACGCAGGTACTTGTATCACTTTCGATTTTATAGATGCGAATGGTAGTTATTTAGGAGGCGCTATTTCACCTGGGTTAGAAATGCGTTTCAAAGCCATGCATACTTTTACCGATAAATTACCACATCTTAAGAAATCGGAAAATATAAATCTTATTGGTAATTCGACAGAAACATCAATGCAAAGTGGTGTAGTAAATGGGCTTACGGCTGAGATAAATGGAATAATACAGAGGTATAAATCGAAATATCAAAAATTAACAGTTGTTTTAACAGGAGGAGATACATATTTCTTGGCGAATCAATTAAAAAATAGCATATTTGCCAATCCAAATTTTTTATTGGAAGGATTGAATAGTATTTTGATACATAATTGTAAGGATGATTAAAAGAATTTTAGTGCTACTTGTAGTACTTTTTAGCATACAAAGTTTTTCTCAACAAACGAGTTCTTCGCCCTATTCTGGTTTAGGAATTGGTGATGACTCACCTCAAAAAACCGTTGAAGAAATGAGTATGGGTGGCGTAGGAGTTTCTAATAATAATAGATTTAATTTAAACTTTAACAACCCGGCTTCTTTTGCCGCGTTAAGTTTTACCACATACACTTTAGCCGGAGAGAATAGAGCCTATTCTTTTGAGGATGACAATGGAAAGGATAAATCTTCAAACGCATACTTATCTTATATCGCTGTAGGTATTCCTATGGGACCTAAAGGTGGATTTGCTTTTGGATTTCAACCAAAAACAACTACCGGATATAATATTACTAACACAATATACAACGATGACGATGAACCACTACAGGCGTCATTGTATGAAGGTAAAGGTGGAACCAATAGTGTTTTCTTAGGAGCTGGATATGAAGTGTTTAAAGGCTTAAGTATTGGTTTAGAAGGAGAGTACATTTTTGGTAATGTAGAAAACAGTATATTAAACCAAATAAAAGATGTACAATTAGGTACAAAATATAGGTCAATTTCGGATGTTGAAGGATTTGAATTTGAGTTAGGTGCAATTTACCATAAGAAGTTAGAAAAGAATCTATATTTTAATGTTGGTGCAAAATTAGAGTTAGAATCTAATTTAGATTCCAAAGGAAATGAATACTTGTATTCTGTAAATGTGACAAGTATTGAGATTCCGAGAGATACAATTTGGAGCGAAACCTCTAGAGGTGTTTTTACAACACCATTAAAGACTTCAGTTGGGTTTAATGTCGGTAAAACAAATAAGTGGTCTGCAGGGATAGATTATAGTTTTAGAAATGCAATTGACGCAACAGGGAATTTAGAAAGTTATAATCCTCAGGTAGCATATCAAGAAGCTAATAATTTAGCAGTTGGTGGATTTTATATTCCGAGATACAACTCAATTTCAAGTTATTGGCACCGTGTAATTTACCGTTGGGGATTCAATATGGAGAAAACAGGATTGATGGTTGATGCAATTGGAGATGGCGCTAATTATGAACCTGTAGATAAAGTTGGCATGTCTTTTGGTGTAGGAATACCAGTAGGTGGCGAATTATCTAGATTAAATCTAGGATTTGAATTTGGTCAACGTGGAAGTACAAATAATGGCTTAGTAAAAGAAAATTACTTTAATTTCAGATTAGGGTTAACTTTACAAAACAAATGGTTTAAACCAAAACAAATATACTAATACTAAATACAACAGTTAAAATGAAAAAAATAACTTACATAATCGCGGGATTATTTTTTATGGTAGGGAGTTTAAATGCAGCAGCATTTAACAATGGATTGTCTAATCAAGAATGCACCGTAGAATATAATTTGTATAAAGGAGATATTCAGGCTAAGAATTTTACGGAAGCCAGGAAACGCTTAGATAACTTAATGGAGAATTGCCCAACGTTATCTGTAAATATTTATAAGTATGGATATAAGATTGCTGAAGATATGTTGGCCAAAGGTGAAAGGGAGGAAGCAGTGAGATTATACAGTAAAATTATGGATACGAGAATTATTCACTTTCCTAAAGATTTAGGAAAAGTATTCGATAGTTTGGTAAACTTCTTAAAGAAAAGTGGTTATACGCACGAGGAGTTATTTCAACATTTAGATAGAGCATATAAAGAAGATCCATCGGCAATGTCTGCTAAAAACATTTACTTATATTTTGAAATGGTAATGTTAAGAAACAAAGACATTGATGTGCAGTTGATTTTAGATACTTATGATAATATCAATGACGCTTTGGATGAAAAAGCAGGTAGATATCAAACAAGATTGAGTAAATTAATAGCGAAGGAAGATGGTGGAGCAACTTTAAGTTCTAAAGATGCAAAATCAAAGAGAATTGCTGAAGGTACTTTAAAGAATATTGGAATTGTAAAAGCTGGATTAGAGCAGAGAATTGAAGAATTAATGACGTGTGAGCGTTTAGTGCCTTTATATAGAAGAGATTTTGCTGCAAACATGTCTAATGGCCAATGGTTAAAGCGTGCAGTTTCTAGAATGTTTAATAAAGAATGTACGGAAGATCCATTATATGAGGAATTAGCAAAAGCATACGCTGAAGCAGATCCATCTTCTGATGCTTATATTTTCTTATCTGGTATTTTAGAAAAGAAAGGAAAGAAAGACGAGGCTTTAGAAATGCGTAAGAAAGCAATTGAGTTAGAAATTGATCCTGTTAGAAAGGCAAGACACCTTTTAACTATTGCACGTGATATGGCTAAGAAAGGTCAAAAAAGTAGTGCAAGGAAATATGCAAACCAAGCATTAGCAAGTAACCCAAGTTACGGTAAAGCATATTTATTAATTGCTTCTTTATATGCTAGTAGTGCAAACTCTTGTGGAACTAATGAGTTCTCTAAGCGTATGGTTTATGTTGCTGCATTGAATAAAGCGCAAAGAGCTGCTGCAGTAGATCCAAGTATTGCTTCTACAGCAAGTAAATACATCAAGAATTATAAGTCTAACATCCCATCTAAGCAAATGGCATTTGCTGATGGTATTAAAGAAGGCGATCCGTTTAAAATTGGATGTTGGATTGGTGAAAATGTAAAGGTGAAATTGAAATAAATAGATTTTTAATTTAGTACTTTTGCTAAATGAATAAATCATTTAAGAATATATTAAAAAGCATTGCTGTTGTAGTTTCAACAGCAATGCTTTTTTCTTGTGGTAATGATATTCAAGAGGTGCGCGATTTCTTGGCAGACAAGAATTTACCAATTGGTGTCGCTAAAAATGTATATACAGTGCATACAGATTCTGGCCGCGTAGATTTGAAATTTTCGGCTCCTTTATTACATGATTTTAGCAATAGAAAGGAGCATCCGTATTCCGAGTTTCCAGAAGGGGTAAGAATTGTAACCTTTGATGAAAATAATGACTCCTTAGTTGTTGTTGGCAATTATGCCGTTTCTTGGTCTAAAACTAGTATTTCAGAAATAACAGGAAATGTTATCATTAATAATTTTAGCCAACGCAAAAAATTAACAACAGAGCAACTTTTTTGGGATCAGAAGACAAAATACTTTTATACCGAAAAAGTATTTACCTTATACACGGCAACAGATACAATTTATGGAGTTGGATTCGATGCAAGCGAAGATTTAGATAAGTTTGTAGCAAAGCGTCAGCGAGGTAATATTTATATAAACGAAAATAATTAAACATGAATAAAGCAGGAAGATTTTTTGAAATTGCATATTTGGCGGTTGCCGTAATCTTTGGTTATGAAGCCTATTTAGTTTGGGGAGATCAAAAAGCGTATATTTATCTTTTAATGGCTGCAATGGCCGTTTTTATGTTTTTATTTAGACGTAGGTTTAGAAAAAACAGAGAAAATAAAAAATAATAAACCCACTTAATGGAATTACAGTTTGTTGTAATTATCATATCAATATTACTATCGGCCTTTTTCTCAGGGATGGAAATTGCATTTGTTTCTGCAAACAAAATGCATATTGAACTAGAAAAGAAAAAGGAAGGGTTTAGAGCAAAAATTCTAGCGAAACTCACCCAGAAATCATCAAAATTTATTGCCACCATGCTTGTTGGAAACAATATTGCATTGGTGGTATATAGTTTCTATATGGGTGAATTGTTAGTGCAGCAATTGCCTATTGATGTATTGGGCAATTTTGGAACCTTATTAATTCATACGCTTTTTTCAACTATTGTTATTCTAGTTACTGCCGAGTTTATACCAAAGGCAATTTTTAGGATCTATGCCGATGAATTTTTAAAAATATTCACCTATCCAGCGTATTTCTTTTTCATCATTTTTCATTTTTTATCTGATTTTGTAAATGCCATTTCTGATTTCTGTCTAAGGGTTTTGTTTAATACGAGTAAAGACGTTGAGCAAACCGAGTTTAGTAAGGCAGAACTAGAATCGTATATTTCTGAGCAGGTAGAAAAGTCGGACGAGAAGGAAGAGTTGGATGCTGAGATTCAGATTTTTCAAAACGCTTTAGATTTTAACGATGTAAAGGCTCGTGAAGTTATGATTCCGAGAACGGAAATTTTAGCAGTAGACATTAGTGAATCGGTGGCGAATATTAAGAAGTTGTTTATCGATACAGGTTATTCTAAAATCATTGTTTACAAAAACTCGCTCGATGAAATTGTAGGGTATGTACATGCTTTTGACATGTTTAAAAAACCTAAAAGTTTGCGTTCTATTTTAATGCCAGTAGAATTTATTCCGGAGAGTATGATGATTAATGAAATACTAAATGTGCTTACCAAAAAGAAGAAGAGCGTTGCCGTGGTTCTAGACGAATATGGCGGTACATCTGGCTTATTAACGGTAGAGGATATTGTAGAGGAGTTGTTTGGTGAAATTGAAGATGAACACGACACCATTGCTTTAAAAGAAGAGAAGATAAACGATCGAGAATTTAAGTTTTCCGCACGTTTAGAGGTAGATTATATAAACGAAACATTCGACTTGAAATTGCCAGAAGATGAGTCTTATGAAACCTTAGGTGGACTCGTAGTATATCATTCCGAAACCATTCCGGCAGAAAAAGAAATTATAACAGTTGATCATTTTCAGTTCACTATTTTAACGGCATCTTCCGTAAAAATTGAAGAGATTTATTTAAAAGTTTTAGACAAAGAAGACTAGGATAAATTCCTTGGCTATTCCACACCAAATCAATTGCTTTAAATCCACGTTTTTATTGAAATATTCACTTTTATATTTCAATTGTAAATTGTACTTTCGCACACTAAATTAAAAGAATAGTACAGTATGGCGATTTTATCGAAAATTAGAGAAAAAACTTTTGCTTTAATATTAATTATAGGGTTAGCATTATTTTCTTTTGTTATTGGAGATGCATTCAATAATAATGGAGGAGGGGCTAAGGTTAATACTATTGGAGAAGTAAATGGAGAGGATATAAGCAGAGAAGAATTTGCTAATTTGGTTGAAGCTTATAAAGCAAACACAGGGAGTTCATCAAACACACAAGCAATGAACTATGCTTGGAATCAAATGGTGAGCGATAAAATTTATAACGATCAGTTAGAAAAGGCTGGAGTTGTTGTTGGTGAAGAAGATGTTTGGAATTCAATAATCAGTTTACCATTTTTTAATCAAAACCCACAATTTCAAAACGAAGGTGGTTTATTTGATGCTGAAAGAGCAAAAGAGTACATCGCAAATATGAAAGATGATGCTATTGGTGCTGCACCTGGTACTGCTCCTTATAACGCTTGGCAAAATTGGTTAAGAACAGAAGCAGATATTAGACAAAACTTAAAGCGTACAGCTTATAATAATTTAGTTGGTGCTGGATTAAGTGCTTCATTAAAAGAAGGAGAAAACGATTACAGTTTCAATAACAATAAAGTAACTTCAAAGTTTGTGTATGTTCCTTACACTTCAATTGCTGATAGTTTAATAGTGATTACTGATGCAGAGAAGAATGCATACATTAAAGAAAACGCAAAGAAATACCAAGTAGAAGCTTCTAGAGATATTAACTATGTTAGTTTTAATGTAGTTGCTTCAGAGGAGGATAAAAACGCAATCAAAGAAACTGTTGCAAGTTTTATTGAAGATGATGAAAACTACGGTATCAAAGGGTTGAAAAACAGCACAAATGCGCAGGAGTTTTTAGATGAGTCTAAATCTGATTTGCCAAACGATACTAGTTTTAAATTTCAAAATGCAACGCCAGCAGTAATTGCAGATGATATATTTAACGGAAAAGAAGGCGATGTTTTTGGGCCATACGAGCACAACGGATTCTTTAAGATTTCTAAAATCAATGCATTTAAACAAATGCCAGATTCTGTAAAGTCTCGTCATATTATTATTCCTTTTGCAGGAACAAATAGATCTACATCTACATTGACAAAAGAAGCGGCCAAGAAAAAAGCAGACAGCGTTTATAATTTAGTAAGAAGAAGCAGTACTAAGTTTGCAGAAGTTGCAGATGAAATTAATACTGACGGAACTAAAGGAAAAGGTGGAGACATTGGATGGGTTACAAAAGCACAGGCTTTTTCTCCTAATTTTGATATAGACTTTGCTGAATACTTATTCAATAATAAAAAAGGAACGGTAAAGGTTGTTGAAACGAAGTTTGGTTTCCATGTAATTAAAATTGATGACCAGACTACGTATCAGAAAGCAGTTCAATTAACAACTTTAGCAAGAGAAATTACACCATCTGAACAAACAGAAAGCGAGTTTTATTTAGAGGCAGAAACATTTGCATCTGATATTGCTAATGGAGATGATGTATACACTTTGGTAAAAGATAAAGGGTATGTTTTAGCACCAGCAATTGGATTAAAGATTCTAGACGAGTACGTTCCTGGTATTGGAGGTAATCAAAGACCAATTGTAAACTGGACATTCAATTCTGAGACTTCTGTTGGAGACGTAAGACGTTTTGATGTAGAAAGAGGGTATGTTGTTGCTGTTTTAGCTGCAAAGACTCCAAAAGGTTTAGTACCAGCTGCAAATGTAATTACAGAAATCAGACCTATTCTCGTAAATAGAAAAAAGGCTGAATTGATTGCTGACAAAATGAACGGATCTACTTTAGAAGAGATTGCTTCTAGTGCAGGAACGAATGTTAGAACAGCAGCGTCTGTTACATTGGCAAGTCCTACTATTTCTGGAGTAGGCGCAGAGCCATCTATTGTAGGAGCTATGATGGGAGCAAAAGAAGGAGAAGTTCATAACAATATAGCAGGTGCTAAGGGAGTATTTGCAATACAAGTAACATCAGTAGAAGAAGCGCCAGCTTTACCAAATTACGATGTTGCTAGAACAAGAATTCAGAACTCTTTAAAATTAAGAACAAATCAGATTTTTAATTCTTTAAAATCGGCTTACGAAATTGAAGATTATAGAGGTGAAACTTACTAAGAGAAGTTTTATAAAAACTAAAAAAGAGGCACAGTTACTGTGCCTCTTTTTTTATGCCTTATTTGTGCGCCAATAAAAGAAACGTAGCAAAGAAATAATCTATTTCTAAAGATTAAGTGTCAGTCTGAACTTGTCGATGTGTTTAGTATAGATTGTTTTTTTTGTCTGCTTCGACAGGCTCAGCTTGACAAAAAGTAAGAACATCTTAAATCAAAAAATCCAGTAAGTTGCCTTACTGGATTTTTTAGTTATGTTTATAAATGCTATGAATTATCTGTTCATAGACATTAAAAATTCTTGATTGTTTAAGGTGCCTTTCATACGATCGTTTAAGAACTCCATCGCTTCAATTGGGTTCATGTCTGCAAGGTATTTACGCATTACCCACATGCGTTGCATTGTAGCCTCATCTAACAATAGATCATCTCTACGTGTACTAGATTTAACCAAATCAACAGCAGGGTAAATTCTACGGTTGGCAATATTTCTATCCAACTGTAATTCCATATTACCAGTTCCTTTAAACTCCTCGAAAATTACTTCGTCCATTTTAGAACCAGTATCAGTTAATGCAGTTGCAATAATAGATAAAGAACCACCACCTTCAATATTACGAGCAGCACCAAAGAAACGTTTTGGTTTGTGTAATGCATTGGCATCAATACCACCCGAAAGTATTTTTCCAGAAGCCGGAGCAACCGTATTGTAGGCTCTTGCCAAACGCGTAATAGAATCTAATAGAATTACAACATCATGTCCACATTCTACCAAACGTTTTGCTTTTTCCAAAACAATATTTGCAACTCTAACGTGTTTGTCAGCAGGCTCATCAAAAGTAGAAGCAACAACTTCACCTTTAACATTGCGCTGCATGTCTGTAACCTCTTCAGGTCTTTCATCAATTAATAAAATAATTTGATAGACCTCTGGATGGTTTGCAGAAATAGCGTTTGCAATATCCTTTAGCAAAATGGTCTTACCCGTTTTAGGTTGCGAAACGATCATACCACGTTGACCTTTTCCAATAGGAGAGAAAATATCAATAATTCTAGTAGAAAGCGTTTTACCTTCTAAGTTTAATTTTTCATCAGGAAACAAAGGCTTTAAATGCTCAAATGCTACACGATCGCGCACAACATTAGGATTCAATCCGTTTATTTTAGACACTCTAATTAATGGGAAATATTTTTCACCTTCTTTTGGCGGACGTACATTTCCTTTAACAGTATCTCCGGTTTTTAACCCGAATAATTTTATTTGCGATTGTGAAACGTAGATATCATCTGGAGATGATAAATAGTTATAGTCAGATGAACGTAAGAATCCGTATCCATCAGGCATAATTTCTAAAACGCCTTCACTTTCTATAATACCATCAAACTCATAATCTGGGTCTCTGTATTTGTTCCCATTTTTCTTTTGATGTTGATTCTTTTGGTCTTTATGCTGTGGCTTTCTGTTTTTAGAATGCTCCTGCTTTTGACCTGAGTTCTCTTGTCTTTGACCAGAATTCTCTTGTTTTTTATGCTGCGGTTTTTTCTCCTGTTTTTGATGTTGAGGCTTTTTGTTTGTATCCTCTTTCTTCTCAGGAGTGTTTTCCTTAGCAGCAACAGGTTCTTTTTTCTCAGTAGCCTCTACCTTTTTTGGTTTTGCTGCTCTCTGAGGTTTTGGAGTTGCTTTCTTCGCTTCCACTGGAGCTTTAACTTCAGCCTTAACTTCCGTTTTAGCAACTGTGCTTGCTTCTGCAGTTTTGTTTTCTGTTTTAGGTTTAGAAATACGTTTACGCTTAGGCTTTTCTGTTGGTTTTGCTGGCGCCACAGGATTGGCTGCCTGATGATCTAATATTTGATATACTAGATCTAATTTTTTTAATTGACTGAACTTAGGTAAACCAATTTCTTTTGCAATTTTCTGCAAATCAACAAGAGATTTCTCCTTGAGTTGTGAAATGTCTAACATTATGTAGATTTATGATTAATTATATTTTCTGACGTAGAAAATGAAATATGTTTTGTTTGAATATTTTTTTGAATATAAATCGCTGTAACGCAATTTGCTATATGAATAGATGACAAATATAGTAAATAAAATTAAAAGCAAAATTTTTATACCATAAAAGATTAGTTTACATTTGGCATCTCTAAAAAATAGAATGTTACAACGTATTCAGTCCATATATTTATTGTTAGCAGTGCTGGTTTCAGCGGTGTTACCTTTTGTATTAAATTTATGGGTAAGTGTAGATGGGTATGTGGTATATGCACATGACCTATTAAAGTATGATAGTGTAACCGTTAGCAGTATACCAGTTTTATTTTATGCTTCTGCATTTGTATCATTCATTACTATTTTTAAATACAAGAATAGACAATCTCAGTTTGTTCTTGGTAGAGTTAACATTTTGATCAACCTTTTTATATTGGGGTTATTGGTGTATCATTTACAAAGTTTATCTGGAGAAGTTTTTGCTTCTGAGAAAGGTATTGGGGCTGCGCTTCCTTTAATTGCTATTGTATTGCTAGTCATGGCAAACCGTGCAATTAAGAAAGATGAAGACCTTGTAAAATCTGTAGATCGATTGCGATAATTCTAGTATCTTAGTATATTTAGTGGAAAAATCCATCCTTTTTAGGGTGGATTTTTTGTATATTTAAACCATTGAAAATCAATTGCAGACAAAATCGAGCTCACGGAAAACCGTGAGCTAAAAAAATCACGGTTTTCCGTGATTGTTTGGTATTAGTAATTAAAATATCTTTGACTTGGGAAAATTGAAAAAGATAAAAGTCCATATTGCAGATGACCACATGGTGCTTATAGATGGCATTAAGGCGGTGCTTAAAACGGATGAGGAAATTGATGTTGTAGGAAGTTCTTTAAACGGCGAAGACGTTATAGAATGGTACAAATCAAACAAATCTGATGTGTTAGTACTCGACATTAATATGCCAAAAGTAGACGGTATTGGTGTTTTGCAGGAATTTAGTAACCAGACTTCAAGACCTCGTATAGTAGTCTTATCTAGCTACGACGATATTAAGTTAGTTAAGGAGGTCTTGAAAATTGGTGCTGATGGATTTTTAGCAAAAAAATGTGCTGGTGAACAAATTGTACAAGCAATTAAAACAGTGCATAACGGTGAGCAGTATTTTAGCGAAGGCGTACAGCAAAAAATCGTTTCGTTATTTTCTGGTGCCGACAACGAATCTAAACAAGCCCAAGATGGTGTGTTTGTAAGTTCTATTACAGACAGAGAATTATCAATATTAAAATTAATTGCCAAGGAATTTAATACCAAAGAAATTGGCAACCAACTTCATATCAGCGTTAATACCGTAGAAACGCATCGCAAAAATTTAATTCGAAAATTGAAAGTAAAAAATGCCGTAGGATTGGCAATTTACGCACATAAAAATCAATTAGTTTAATTTTTTAAAACCCCAAAATGTTATGTCAAACATGTTAGAATCGTATTCTTTAGACTTTAAAGGTAAAAAGAATGGAGAAAAAGAGTATCAGTTAAAATTTAAAGTTGCCAAAGGTGTTGGTGTTACTTTTGAGCAAGATGGAGACATCAATAAGATTCAATTACGCTATGGAACCGGAGGTAATGATACCCAAAAAAACTACAATGTAAAAGGACCTTTAAACGTACAATTTTTTCAACACCCACAAGAACTGACTAAAAGTGGAGACCCAGGGCCAGTTGGGCCGGATCCAGAGATTACAATTGAACCATAAAAAGTGTATATTTAAGGAATGAAAAACTTCTTTAAAAAAGTATTTGCGGTAGCATTGATTTTTATCAATGCTACACTTGTTTTTGGTCAAGATTCATTTTCACTTGATAAGGTATTTAGTAAAGTTGATAGAGTTATAATGGCTGATAATTATGATTTAGCCGAATTTCTTTTAGATAGTTTAACTAATACTCCTGAGTACAAGGGAAATATCAAATTAAAAATCGATTTAGAAAGAGCAAGGTTAGATGCAGTACAAAATAAAACTAAAGAGGCATTGTCAATTCTTCTTGATGGTCTCACAATTGCCCAACAGAATGCATATAATCCATATATCATTCCGTTTTCCTATGAAATTGCTTCTGGGTTTTCTCTTATTGAAAATTATGATAATGCGTTTAAATATTTTAGAATTACCTTAGAGTATGCGGAAATTCAAAATGATTCTCTCGGTAAAAGTATGGGATATATTGGACTAGGTGGGCAGCATTTTAGATTGTATAGAGAAAAGAAATTAGACTCTATTCATGAAGATAGTTTAAATTATTATTATAATAACACAATTAAATTATTCCCGAAAAAGTACACTGACAAAACAATTTTAAGACAAGTCTATACAAATTTAATGAGTTATTGTTATTATTCAAAAGAGTTTGATAAAGCAGACATTTATGGAAACAAGTCTCTTTTACTTTTGAAAAATCTTGAAGATTCTATTAAGGCGCAAAACACTTTTAATACTTTGGGTGCTATTAATATTGGTAAGAAAGACTACAAAAAGGCTATAGAGTATTATTCTATTAGTTATAATTTAGTTAAGGACAGAAAAGATATTGTTTCGGCTACCGCTATGGGGAGGTCTTTTGGTAATATTTCGGATGCCTATGCTCGAATGGATAGTTTTAAAAAGGCTTATGAATATAGATTGCTTTCAATTGGTATTAAAGACTCTTTGGCTGAAGTTACGGATAAAAGAGGTTATGCATTAGTAGCAGGTCAATATAATTATACAGAAAAAGAAAGATTGGCGATTGAAGAAAAAAATAGGCGCCAACGGACAGAATTATGGTTGTATATCATTAGTATCAGTTCTGTATTAGTTTTATCATTGCTATTCATGGTATACAGAAGTAGGCGTTTAAAAAGAGAAAAACAATTATTGGTGTTAGAGCAAGAAACCTTGGTAAAGGAGAGCGCATTAGAGAAAATACAAAACGAAGCACAAATAAAAATTCTAAACGCTACCATAGACGGTAAAGAAACCGAGCGTAGGCATATAGCAGAAATTTTACATAACAGTGTTAGTGCTTTATTGTCATCGGCAGGCTTGCATTTACAAGCGGCTAAGTTGACTTTAAAAGAGCAAGCTCCCGAAGAAATTGCCAAGACCCAAGATATTGTTTCCGAGGCTGGTGAAAAGATCCGCGATTTATCACACACTTTAATTTCATCGGTTTTACTAAAGTTCGGTTTGGCCTTTGCCATGGATGATTTATGTGAAAAATATTCCAATTCTAAAATTACATTTAAAGCGGAATCGAATAACATAAAACGTTTTGAATCGGAATTCGAAATTAAAATGCACAGTATTATTGAAGAATTGATCAATAACATTTTAAAACATAGCAACGCTTCATATGCCAATATTTTGTTGAAACAATATGATGGTAAATTAGAAGTGCGAATTTTTGATAACGGAACTGGTTTTGATGTGGCTCAGATGAAGAAAAAGAAAAAAGTAGGCTTGGGCTTAACGCAAATAGAGGCGCGTATTAAAATGATGAATGGTGTATTCGATATTAAATCATCTGAAGAAACTGGAACACGCATTTATATCAATGTACCAGTGCCAGTTAAAAAAGCCTAATGTCTTTTTTCTAACTCAACAATTTCTAAATTCTTAATATCGGAACCATCAATGGTAAAGCGTAACATGGTTCTAATTTTATGAAATCCGTGTTTACCCACAGCACCAGGATTAAGGTGTAATAAGTTTAGTTTTTTATCGAATTGTACTTTTAAAATATGCGAGTGCCCACTAATAAATATTTTAGGTGGATTTTGTTTTATTTCTTCACGAACGCGAAGATCATATCTATTGGGGTAACCGCCAATGTGCGTAATCCAAACATCAACTTCTTCGCATAAAAATCGATTGTTCAATGGGAATTCTGATCTAATTTCCGTTCCGTCTATATTGCCATAAACAGCACGTAAGGGTTTTAAAGCCTTAATGGTATCGGTAACTTTTATGGTACCAATATCACCGGCATGCCAAACTTCATCGGCTTGTTTTACGTATTTTAAAATCTGATCATCTATAAACCCATGGGTATCGGAAAGCAATAAGATTTTTTTCATTCAGTTAAAAAGTTTAGTACAATTTTTAAGATTTCTATTAACTGAATTGGCTGTGCTGCCTTCAAATAGGTTCAGTATATTTGTAAGCACAAAAATAAACGATTCGATTGAGATATTTTATAGAACTTTCATATAAAGGAACGGAGTACCATGGTTGGCAATATCAGCCAAATGCCATATCTGTTCAAGAAAAACTAAATGATGGTTTGTCTAAAATTTTAAAGGAATCCATCAATATTATGGGGGCGGGTAGAACTGATGCTGGGGTGCATGCCACACAAATGTTTGCACATTTTGATACTACTGCAGTGTTCGATTTTGACCAGACCTTATTTAAGTTAAATTCTTATTTACCTGATGATATTGTAGTTTATCGTTTTATACAAGTGAGCGATAAAGCACATACCCGTTTTGATGCAACTGACCGAAGTTATGAGTACAGAATAGTACTGGGTAGAAATCCATTTTTACTAGACACTACTTGGCAGTTTTTTCATAGAACTTTAGATATAGAAAAAATGAATGCAGCAGCGAAATTGTTGTTGAATTATAAAGATTTTAAATGTTTTTCAAAATCGAAAACAGATGTAAAGACCTATAATTGTAATGTTACTGAAGCCGAATGGAAATTAGATGGAGCAATGTTGGTGTTTCATATTTCTGCAGATCGATTTTTAAGAAACATGGTAAGAGCCATAGTTGGTACGTTGGTAGATGTTGGATTGGGAAAAACAAGCTTAGAAGAATTTGCAAATATTATAGAAAGTAGAGATAGAACAAAGGCAGGTTTATCAGTTCCGGCAAAAGGTTTATTTTTGACAAAGATAGTCTACCCAAAAGCAGTTTTAGAAAATGAGTAATACCACCGGTAAAGCATTTGATGCCAGGATATTTAAGCGTTTAATGGGTTTTGTAAAAAATTACAGAACGCAGTTTTTAGTGGCATCTGTATCTGCTATTCTATTGGCACTTTTGGCCGTGGCAAGACCAAAACTGTTGCAATATATTATAGATACCTTTTTTGAATCGAAAGATAAAACAGGGCTGTTAAATTATGTACTAATAATGGCAGCGGTACTCTTAGGTGAGGTACTGGTTCGGTTTGTGTTTATTTTTATAGCCAATAAATTAGGGTATAGTATTATTAAAGATATGCGTATGAAGTTGTACAAGCATATGCTTAACTTTAAAATGTCTTATTTCGATACTTCATCCGTGGGTAAATTAGTTACAAGGGCAGTTACGGATATTGAACAAATCGCGAACTTTTTTGGGCAAGGTTTTTTTATGATTATAGCAGATTTATTAACCATGTTAGCTGTTATTATTATGATGCTATTTATGAATTGGAAAATGGCCTTGATTACCTTAACAGTATTACCTGTTATTGTGTATGCAACAAAGTTATTCCAATTAAAAATGAAGGCTTCATTTAAAGAAATACGTGAACAAGCGGCCAATTTAAATGGTTTCGTGCAAGAGCGCGTATCTGGTATGAAAATAGTGCAGTTGTTTAATAGAGAAAAAATTGAGTACAAAAACTTTAAAGAGATCAATAACAAACATAAAAAAGCATGGGTAAATACGGTCATGTATTATTCCATCTTTTTTCCGGTTGTAGAAATTATTACTTCTGTAACGGTTGGGTTGATAGTGTGGTTCGGTGGATTTCAGATTATTGCCGAAGGTTCTAATACAACGGCCGGTGAAGTAATCGCCTTTGTAATGATGTCTGAAATGTTGTTTAGACCCTTACGTCAAATTGCAGACAAATTCAACACCTTACAAATGGGTATGGTTGCAGGTACTCGTGTTTTTGAAGTGTTTGATACCGAAAGTCATATTGATGCAACTGGTACTATAGATGCTAAAGGATTTAACGGGCATATTCAATTTGAAAATGTACATTTTAGTTATATCGAAAATGAGGAAGTTTTAAAAGGAATTTCGTTTAAAGTAAACCCTGGAGAAACCGTGGCGATTGTTGGAGCCACAGGAGCGGGTAAATCAACGATCATAAATTTAATCAACCGTTTTTATGAAATAGATTCAGGGATTATTTCTGTAGATAATAAATCTATTAATGAATACACCTTAGAAAGTTTGCGTGCCAATGTAGCGGTTGTCTTACAAGATGTGTTCTTGTTTTCAGAGTCGATTTACAACAATATTGTATTGAATAAAGAAGTGAGTTTAGACGAGGTGCAAAAGGCAGCCAAAGAAATAGGGATTCATGATTTTATTATGAGTTTACCAGAAGGTTATAACTACAACGTAAAAGAACGTGGAGTTATGTTGTCGTCTGGGCAGCGCCAATTAATCGCCTTTTTAAGAGCGTATGTAAGCAACCCAAGTGTGCTGATTTTAGATGAAGCAACATCGTCTATTGATTCGTATTCAGAACAGTTGATTCAGAATGCTACGGATAAGATTACTCAAAACCAGACATCTATTATAATTGCGCACAGATTGACAACGATTAAAAAAGCCGATACCATTATTGTTATGGATAAAGGGTTAATTGTTGAGCAAGGATCGCATGCCGAATTATTGAAAAACAAAGGCTATTACCATAACCTACACGAAATGCAATTTAAGCACGCAGAGGCGAGTTAGTTGTTGGTTGATGATGAAGAATGAAAATTGAAGCGTATTTTGGGGAATGAAGCGGAGTGGTATTGGTTAAATTTCTCGTAGTTCATTCTTCTCGGTGTCGAAATGACATTTGAATTTTAGCAATAAATTTTTGAACTTTTTAGGTTTAATTTGATGTCAAACTGAGCCTGTCGAAGTATCTATGAATTAATTAAGCCAAATCGTTCTTAATCGTTTCAATCAAACCAAACTCATTTTCATATAGCATAAACTCACCATCTTTTATATAAGAAATCATTCCTGTTTCTTCAGAGACTACCAAGCAAATGGCGTCCGATTTTTCAGTAATACCAATTGCAGCCCTATGGCGCAATCCAAATCGTGTTGGAATGGTTTTATCAGAAAGCGGTAGTATTATTCTAGTAGCCGTAATCATATTGTCTTTAATAATAATGGCGCCATCGTGTAAAGGGCTATTTTTATAAAAAATACTTTCCAAAATAGGTTTGTTTACCTGAGCGTTCATGGCGTCTCCAGTTGTTTTTACAAAATCTAACTTTTGATCGCGTTCCAACACAATTAAGGCTCCAGTTTTAGCCTTTGACATGGCTTCACAAGCATGCACAATGATTTCTACATCGGTCGTAATTTGAGCCTCTGATTTCATAAAATTCAGTTGCTTTAAAAAATTTCGTTTCGATGTAAAATTGGTCGTTCCAAGCATCAATAAAAATTTCCGGATCTCTTGCTGAAATACCACAATCAATGCAATAACTCCGCCGCCAGTTAAAGTGCCTAAAATACCACTTAGCATTTCCATTTTAAGCGCTTCTGTAACCTTCCAAATTAGAAATATAATAGTAATACCAATAAATATATTAATGGCTGCAGTACCGCGAAGTAGCTTGTATATATAAAATAACAAAGTAGCGACTAAAAGGACATCAATTACATCAAGGATAGAAAATTCTAGAAAGTCGAGCATGGATTGTTTTTTGTAAATGTACTAAATTTTATGAAAGGCATTTATTGGATTTGTTCAAGGATTTTAACGCATTCCACGGCTTCTTTAACATCGTGCACCCGCAGTATATTGGAGCCTTTCTGCAAGGCAATGGTATTGACAATAGAAGTTGCATTTAAGGCATTTTTGGCATCAGAATCTAAAAGTTTATACAACATAGATTTTCTCGATACCCCAGTTAATATAGGTAATTCTAACTTTTGAAACAAATCCATGTTTTTTAATAGTTCATAATTATGCGCTGTTGTTTTTCCAAATCCAAATCCAAGATCAATGATAACATCGTTCACTTTTTCTTTATGAAGGGCTGCAATTTTTTCTGAGAAATAGTACAATACCTCAGAAGTAACATCCGTATAACTCGGGTTCTGTTGCATGTTCTGAGGTGTTCCTTTTATATGCATTAATATATACGGTACTTTAAGTTTACCAATGGTTGCAAACATATTGGTATCAATACTACCACCAGAAATATCATTGATAAGGCTTGCGCCAGTTTCAATACTCTTTTTTGCAATGGTACTTCTAAAGGTATCTACTGATATAAGTGTTGTTGGAAATTTTGCAAGAATTAATTCTAAAATGGGAAGTAGTCTTTGCAATTCAATTTCTTCAGAAATATGGGCTGCACCGGGTCTAGAAGAGTAGGCGCCGACATCTATAAAAGTGGCACCTTCGGTCAGCATTTTTTCTACCTGAGTTAGAATAGCATGATCTGATTTGTATTTGCCTCCATCAAAAAATGAATCTGGCGTAACGTTTAAAATTCCCATCACTTTTGGACTAGATAAATCGATCAATTCTCCCTTGCAGTTAATTGTCATTTCTTTACTACGGTATTAACAATTTTTGTCATTTTGGGTGCTTTGTATTGGTACATAAGTTCAATTAGTTCTTCAATGTTATCGCTTACCAACACCATATCCCTGTTTGCTTTTTTAAGAAACCCTTCTTCAACCATTAAATCTAATTGTGCTAACATAGGGCTAAAAAACCCTTGTGTATTTAGCAATCCAATCGGCTTGCTCTCAATACCCAGTTGACCTAAGGTTAAAGCCTCAAATATTTCGTCTAAAGTTCCAAATCCACCAGCTAGAGCAATATAACCATCTACAAGTTTGCTAATTTTTACTTTTCGCGTACTCATAGTTTTGGTTTCTATAAGTTGTGATAACTCAGAATGCACCACTTCTTCATTCTTTAATAAATGCGGAATGATACCAATAACTTCTCCTTTGTGTTTTAGCAACTCATCGGCAAGGGCGCCCATCATTCCAATTTTACCACCGCCATAAACCAGGCCAATATTATTCTTTCCAAAGAATGCCCCAACACGTTGCGCTTCGTCTTTATAAATAGGGTTGAAACCAATGCTAGCACCACAAAAAACAGCGATTTTTTTCATCTGGAAAACTAAATTTTTTAAATCGTTAAATTTATCCGAAATTTACGCAAAATAAATCATCTGTATGCAAAATACCTCCAAACAATATGACGACGTAATCGAAAAATGTCGCTCATTGTTTATTAATAAAATGAAGGATTACGGAAGTGCTTGGCGCATTTTAAGATTGCCGTCGCTTACCGATCAAATTTTTATCAAAGCACAAAGAATTCGCCAGTTACAAGAAAATTCTACACGCAAAGTGGATGAAGGTGAAGTGTCTGAATTCATTGGAATTATCAATTATTCATTGATGGCGTTGATTCAGTTAGAAAAGGGAATTGTAGAGCAGCCAGATTTAAATACTGATGAGGCTACAGCATTATACGACAAGCATATTTTAGAAACGAAAACATTAATGGAGAACAAGAACCATGATTATGGTGAGGCATGGAGAGATATGCGCGTAAGTTCTTTAACCGATTTAATTTTGCAGAAGTTACTTCGTGTAAAACAAATTGAAGACAATCAAGGAAAAACGATTGTTTCTGAAGGTATTGATGCCAATTACCAAGACATGATAAACTATGCCGTATTTGCATTAATTCACATGAAATAAAGATATAAATTCCCTCGAGCGCAGTCGAGTGGAATTTTAAAATAATTAGGTTTCGACTGCGCTCGAATATTTTTAAGAAATGAAATTACTTGTACTTATTGCACGCCTTTTTGTTGCCGCCACCTTTTTATTTTCTGGATTTGTAAAATTGGTTGACCCATTGGGTTCCGCTTATAAATTCCAAGAATATTTTAGTGCAGATGTTTTGAATTTGGAATCTTTTATTCCATACGCCTTACCGTTTTCTATCGTTTTAATTTTGATAGAAATCATGTTGGGTGTAATGCTTTTAATAGGCTTTAAACCAAAACTAACAACTTGGAGTTTGTTTTTAATAACACTTGTATTTCTGTTTTTAACATGGTATTCTGCGTATTATGACAAAGTTACAGATTGTGGTTGTTTTGGTGATGCTATTAAGTTGACACCTTGGGAAACATTCAACAAAAATGTTGTACTTATAATCGTAATTGCATTTTTAATTTTAGCACGT
The DNA here is from genome assembly GCF_031846385.1 of Urechidicola vernalis. Classification (NCBI taxonomy): domain Bacteria; kingdom Pseudomonadati; phylum Bacteroidota; class Flavobacteriia; order Flavobacteriales; family Flavobacteriaceae; genus Urechidicola; species Urechidicola vernalis. The sequence goes on along the minus strand of NZ_JAVRHV010000002.1, from coordinate 216,783 downwards.
AAGTACATTACGCCAATTATGAACAATAAGGCCTTAAATTGGATTTCATTAGGTTCGTTAATGGTGTTTATGTATATATCGTATCATGTATTAGTGCATTTGCCGTTAATTGATTTTAGACCTTATGCGGTTGGAAAAAACATTCAACAAGGTATGACTGAAATTGCGGTTGACGGATTGCCAAAAGTGCATGACTTCTATTTAGAAACCAATGATGGAGATGATTTAACGGATGAATTGTTGAATAAAGATAAGGTGATGTTTGTGGTGATGTATGATTTGGATGTTGCGGATAGCAATGGATTTTCTCAGGTAAAGACTACAACGGATTTAGCCATGGCTAATGGATATACCGTTTATGGCTTGTCTGCATCCTATATTGACGATTTACTAGAATTGAATGCTAACGCTGGATTGAATATGGAATGGTTATTTGTAGATGCGACTGTCTTAAAAACCATAATTAGAGCAAATCCAGGAATTATTACCATGGATAAAGGAACGGTAACCGGTAAATGGAACTGGATCGATGCTGATGATTTTAAACCGTAAATTCAAATTGGTTTAATTGATTGTCACACTGAGCATGTCGAAGTGTATGTAGTATAAAATCTTAATGTTTTATGAAACAAGCCCTATTAGTTTTTATTGGAGGAGGATTTGGAAGTGTTGCTCGTTTTTTGTTGGGTAAAGCGCTGAATAATTCTGGAGACGGAATTCCGTACGGAACCTTTTTAGCCAATATCTTGGGGAGTTTATTTATTGGATTAATTTTAGGATTGGCCTTGAAACATGAAGCATTAACGCAAAATCATACCTTGTTGTTAGCAACAGGATTTTGTGGAGGTTTTACCACCTTTTCTACATTTGCTTATGAAAACCACGTGTTTTTAAAATCAGGTGATTTTATGAGCTTCGCCGTTTATACAATTGCTAGTTTTATAGTTGGGTTCCTTGCTGTTTTTGCAGGTATCTATGCCGTTAGATTTTTTGTTTAATGCTTTTTAAAAGCAAGCACGCCCGCTTTTATTGCTAAATCTAAGTCGTTTTCTCTAGGAGGTATCGGGCACGAATATTCATCGTTATAAGCACAATAAGGGTTATACGATTTATTAAAATCTATTACAATAATTTCGCCTTTCGGAATATCAACATCAATATATCTGCCGCCATCATAGGTTTCGGCTCCATTTGTTAAGTCGTTAAAAGGAATGAATAAATGATCTGCATATTCTGGGTCTAACATTAATTCTTGATTTTGATAAATTCTCAGTGTATGTTCCTTTCCGCTGTGTTTAAAAGTTGCAATTCCATATTGCGTATATAATGGTTTCCTATCTGTTGTTGTTTGCATTTCAAAAATAGGTTCATTAGGTGTACTTTTAAACGAGGCTTCAATTTTAAATGATGCATCAATTTCAAAGAATGCCAATTCTTTAAATTTCTTAAAATCTTTTTTCTTAAGTGGAGTTGTTTTTAAATCAGAAAATTCAACATTCATCTTGTACCTAAATTGTTCAATTTCTTCTTTGTGAGTCATTGGACCCTTTTGATTACATCCTATTAATGTTACTAAAAATAAAAGAAGATATGTAGTTTTTCTCATGGGTTGTTCTGATTTGCGTTAAAGGTATTATTTTATTTTGTAGTTTTGAAACTTCATAAAACAGAATAAGCATGATGCTTTGTACAACCTATAAAAATGTCTATAAGTCGAGTATTAAAAATACTTGCCGGATTTTGTATGTGTTGTAGTTATTTAAAAATAAGATAAATCAATATAATCAAATCCGGCCTTGCGCCGGATTTTTTAATTTTAGACTATGTTAAAAAGAATGACCGTTTCGTATAGCGATTCATTTAAAGGACTTTCGACCGAAGTTTGGTGGTTGGCCTTGATTACGTTAATAAATAGGGCAGGAACAATGGTAATCCCTTTTTTGTCTCTGTATTTAACCGAACATTTACATTTTACACTTGTAGATGTGGGTTGGATCATGTCTGCTTTTGGCGTAGGCTCATTGGTTGGAACTTGGTTTGGCGGATTTTTAACGGATAAGTTCGGTTATTATAAAGTGATGGTGTGCAGTATTATTGTTACTGGAGTCCTATTTATTGGTTTGCAATACTTAGAAACGTTTGCTATGTTCTGTTTGGGGATATTCACAGTTATTTTGGCCGCAGATGTATTTAGACCAGCCATGTTTGTGGCTTTAAGTGCTTATAGCAAACCCGAAAATAAAACTCGGTCTGTAACTTTAATCCGATTGGCTATTAATCTTGGGTTTTCTGCAGGGCCGGCTATCGGCGGTATTATTATAACTTCTATGGGTTATGATAAATTATTTTGGATTGATGGAGTGACGTGTATCTTAGCAGGTATTTTATTGCTTAACGTTTTGCATCCTAAAAAGGCACGCGTTCTGGATGAGGTAGTGGTAGAGAATCCGGTTTCTGCCTATTCTGATGGCAAATTTTGGGTGTTGTTTGTGGCGTTGTGTTTATTCGGAATTGTGTTTTTGCAATACTTTTCTACCATTCCAATTTTTTACAAGCAATCTCATTTTTTATCTGAATTTGATATTGGTTTATTGCTTGGAATGAATGGGTTTGTCATATTTATTTTTGAAATGCCGCTGATTAAATGGTTAGAGAAATTAAAATACTCTAAAGTCGATTATATGATTTTTGGAACGGTGTTGTTGGGATTGAGTTTAGTCATTTTAAATGTTAGCGCTTGGACAGGTGTTTTGGTAATTGGTATGTTGTTGATGTCTTTAGGAGAAATGATAACATTTCCGTTTTCAAACTCCTACGCATTAGACAGAGCAAAGAATGGTAAGCAAGGCCAATATATGGCTTTGTATAGCATGTCTTTTTCTGTTTCTCATATTATTGCGCACAATGCCGGAATGCGTTTGGTAGATGGTTATGGTTTTGAAAGTGCCTGGTACATTTTTACAATAATTTCAGTAGTTTGTATCTTGTGTTTTATGTATTTATTAAGGCGCTCTAACTAATGGAAATAGGTGTTTAGGTTAGCGACAAATTTTGCATTCGTCGCGATTTTTCATTTCACCGACCAAAACTCCTTTTTCATTTAGTTCATAGCCACAACAGTCCATATAGCCTTCGGCTACTTTTTTACGTGCACGTTGTATGCGAGATTTTACAGTTGGTAAAGCAAGGTTTAATTGATTTGCTATTTCTTGTTGTTTAACCCCTTTTACATCTGCTAGAAAAAGAGGAGTTCTATATTTTTTATCGAGGTTCATGATATGGCTTAGTAAGCAATCTTTCTCGGTGTGCTCAAACTCTTCGGAATCATCTTCTATTTCAAAAATAGGAGTGTCGCTTTCTGGTTTCGAGTTTCTGAAATGATCCAATACGGTATTTCTAGCAATTGAAAACACCCAAGATTTCAATTTAGAAGCCTCTTTTAAAGTGTCTAGTTTGGTGTGAACTTTTAGAAAAGTTTCTTGCGTTAAATCATCGGACAAGGTGCGATTTTTAACCTTGCTATAAATAAAGGAAAAGACATCTTTGGAGTACGTATTCCAAACGTGCTGTGTAGTCATAAATAAAATGTTTTGACAGGTGAATATTGCTTGAATTTTCACCTATCAAGTTTAACTAAATAGCTCTTTAACAGTTGCAATTAGAACATGAACAATTTTCACAAGTACAGTTTTGACACTGTCCGGTTTTACAAGGTTCACAATTGCATGTACAATTTGTATTTTTCATGGGTTTTCCTTTTAAATTCATACAATAGACGTACAAATTACAAAAAAGATGCATTTAAATGTTACTTTTTATTCATTTAAGTAAATATTTGAATTGCAGTTAATAGGTTGAATAGTGCTGTTCGTTTTTTTATTGAAGTAATCGAACTATAAAAGGTAAAATAGACGCATTTAATACTTAAAAATTATGGAAAAGTTGCTAATTTGTGAACATCTAATTTATTCAAATATGGATTTTAAAAAGACTATTCTAATTGTTGGTTTCATACTGTTTAATATGGTGTTAATAGCGCAAAAAAAGGTATCGAAACAAGAGCGGAAAGATGGGTTTGTTTCCTTATTAAAAGATGGTAATTTAGACCAATGGGTTGGGAATAAAACAGATTATTTTTTAGAAAAAGGAATTTTAAAGGTTCGACCTGAAAATGGTGGGAGTGGAAATTTATATACAGCAGAAGAGTATGATAGTTTTATATTAAGATTTGAATTTAAACTTACACCTGGTGCAAATAATGGATTAGGAGTGCATACACCGTTAGAAGGGGATGCTGCATATGTTGGAAAAGAATTGCAAATTTTAGATAATTCAGCAAAAAAATATGCAGATCTTAAACCACATCAATATCATGGTTCTGTATACGGAGTTGTTGCAGCAAAAAGAGGGCATCAAAAGTCAGTAGGGCAATGGAATACACAAGAAGTTGAGGTGCGTGGAAATCATTTTAAAATAACATTAAACGGTGAGGTTATAGTTGACGCTGATGTATTAGAGGCGTCAAAAAATGGAACCATAGATGGGAAAAAGCATCCAGGATTGAAAAAAAATAAGGGACATATTGGCTTTTTAGGTCATGGCTCGCCTTTAGAATTTAGAAATATTAGAATTAAACAATTAACAGATAAATAAAGATTTAAAATGAAGAAATTAGCCTTAGGAATTGTGTCAATATTACTTTTAATGAGTTGTGCTTCAGATGGAACAACTTCATTGTTCAACGGTGAAAATTTAGACGGTTGGACCAACTATGGAACGGAGAAATGGTATGTAGAAGATGGATTATTAGTATGTGAAAGCGGACCGGATGAGGCGTATGGTTATTTGGCAACAAATGAACACTACAAGGACTTTGTTTTAACCTTGAAATTTAAGCAAGAAGCGAACGGAAATAGTGGAGTTTTTATTCGTTCGACAGTTGAAGGAACAAAAGTTTCTGGATGGCAAGTTGAAGTTGCTCCAAAGGGTAAACATACAGGAGGTGTATACGAATCTTATGGAAGAGGATGGTTAATTAAGCCGGAAGCAGAAAAAGAAGAAGCTTTAAAAGTTGGAGAATGGAATGAGATGAAAATCAGAGTAGTAGGTAACGACTTAACATCTTGGTTAAATGGTACAGAAATGGTACATATTTCAGATGAAAAAATAGGAGCGGGTGTTGGTTCTATTGCATTACAAATTCATGATGGAGGAGGAATTAAAGTGAGATGGAAGGATTTAAAAATTAAAGAGATTAAATAGTACTGCATGCAAAAAAATGAACTGTACGACGCTATAGTTATTGGTTCAGGAATTTCAGGTGGTTGGGCAGCAAAAGAGCTTTGTGAAAACGGTTTAAAAACGTTGGTGTTAGAACGTGGTAGAATGGTAGAACATATAAAGGACTACCCTACCATGAATATGGACCCATGGGATTTCGAAAATAGAGGAGAGGTATCTCCTCAACAAGCAAAACGACAAGAGAAACAAGCAAGATCTGGATATGTTCATAAAGCGGTGAGTAATCATTGGTTTGTGGATGATATAGATCATCCATATGACGAAATAAAACGATTCGATTGGATTCGTGGTTATCATGTGGGTGGCCGATCTATCATGTGGGGCAGGCAAGCCCTGCGATTTAGCGACCTGGATTTTGAGGCGAATAAAAAAGATGGGCATGGAGTAGATTGGCCTATTCGGTATAAAGATTTAGCAAAATGGTATAGTAAATGCGAAGAATTTATTGGCGTTGCTGCCGAAAAAATGGACTTGCCGCAATTGCCAGATGGCGAATTTACACCACCAATTCCTCTAAATTGTGTCGAACAAGATTTTAGAGATAAAATTGAGAAACACTATTCCAATCGACACCTTTTTATGGGGCGATTTGCCAATTTAACGGGCGATAAAAAACACGAGGGTAGATCAAATTGTCAATTTAGAAATAGATGTATTCGAGGATGTCCTTTTGGAGGATATTTTAGTAGTTTATCTTCTACGCTTCCAGCAGCAGAGAGAACTGGAAATATGGTGCTAAGGCCAAATTCGATCGTTCGAAAAATATCGTTTGATGATACTACAAATAAAGCGACAGGTGTGGAGGTTATTGATCGGTTAACGAAAGAAGTGACGTTTTATAAAGCCAAAGTAATTTTTTGTTGTGCATCTACTGTTGGTAGTACTGCTATTTTGATGAATTCAATTTCGAATCGATTCCCAAATGGTTTAGGAAATGATAGTGGAGAGTTGGGGCACAATTTAATGGATCATCCATTTAGAGCCGGTGCAACAGCAGAAGTAGAAGGGTTCGATGGTAAGTATTATAAAGGAAGAACACCTGCAAGTTTTCATATACCACGTTTTAAGAATCTTGGAGATAAAGAATCGGAAGATACATCCTTTTTAAGAGGTTATGCTTTTCAGGGTGGTGCGAGTAGAGAAAATTGGCAACGAGGAATTGCTGAAATGACCTATGGTAATAAGTTAAAAGAAACATTGTTGAAACCTGGACCTTGGAAAATTGGAGTTGGAGGATTTGGAGAATGTTTGCCTTATCATGAAAATAGAATGTATTTAAATTTTGACAAATTAAATGATTGGGGTGAACCTAGAGTAATTTTCGATGCTGAATACAAAGAAAATGAAAAGGCTATGATTGCTGATATGCAAATTGAAGCGGAGAAGATGCTGAAGATGGCAGGATATAAAAACGTGGAAAAATATGAAAATCCTGTTTATGTTGGGACTACCATTCACGAAATGGGAACGGCAAGAATGGGACGCGATCCTAAGACTTCTGTTTTAGGGAAATACAATCAAATTCATGCTGTGCCGAATGTGTTTGTTACTGACGGAGCTTGTATGACATCATCAGCGTATCAAAACCCTTCTTTAACCTATATGGCAATATCGGCTAGGGCAGCTAACTATGCAGCAGGGCAAGTCAAGCAAAACAAATTTTAATTACATATTTCTTCTATATTGACCTCCAACATTAAATAAGGTGCTGGTAATTTGTCCTAAAGAACAAACCTTAGTTGCTTCCATTAATACTTCAAAAAGATTGGCGTTCTTTACAGCCGCATCTTGTAAATTAGTCAATTGATTTTCAACTTTGTCTAGTTGCGTTTTGTGTAAGTTTTCAATAACCTTAATTTGATATAGTTTTTCCGTTTCTGTTGCTCTAATAACCTCTCCAGGAATATTTGTAGGAGAGCCTTTACTGCTTAGAAATGTATTCACACCAATTATTGGAAATTCACCAGTATGCTTTAGGGTTTCGTAATACAAACTTTCTTCTTGAATTTTACTGCGTTGATACATTGTTTCCATAGCCCCTAAAACACCGCCACGTTCTGTTATACGTTCAAATTCTAACAATACGGCTTCCTCTACTAAATCGGTTAATTCTTCTGTTATAAAGGCGCCTTGAATTGGATTTTCATTTTTAGCCAACCCCAATTCTTTATTGATAATTAATTGAATGGCCATCGCCCTACGAACACTTTCTTCGGTTGGTGTTGTTATAGCTTCATCATAAGCGTTGGTGTGCAATGAATTGCAGTTGTCATAGATAGCATAAAGCGCTTGTAAAGTTGTTCTAATATCATTAAAATCGATCTCTTGAGCATGCAAGCTACGCCCAGATGTTTGTATGTGGTACTTTAACATTTGTGCTCTTGGATTTGCACCATATTTATTTTTCATGGCTTTAGCCCAAATTTTACGAGCTACACGACCAATTACAGCATATTCTGGATCAATTCCATTAGAGAAGAAGAATGATAAGTTTGGACCAAATTTATTAATATCCATTCCTCTGCTTAAATAATACTCAACATAGGTAAAGCCATTGGCAAGGGTAAAAGCCAATTGAGAAATAGGATTCGCACCTGCTTCTGCAATATGATAGCCAGAAATAGAAACCGAGTAAAAATTCCGAATGTTATTTTCAATAAAATATTCTTGAACATCTCCCATTAATCGCAATGCAAATTCCGTTGAAAAAATACAAGTGTTTTGTGCCTGGTCTTCTTTAAGTATATCTGCCTGTACTGTTCCTCTTACCTTTGCAATCGTGTCTTTTTTAATTTTATCATAGACATCTTTCGGTAAAACCTGATCTCCAGTTATGCCCAAGAGGAATAATCCAAGACCGTTGTTTCCATCTGGCAACTTGCCTTGATATGAAGGTCTTTCGGTTTTACTTTTTGAGTAGAAGTCATTAATTCTCTGTTCGATCTCCATTGTAATTCCTTGCTCATGAATGTATTTTTCACATTCTTGATCTATGGCAGCGTTCATGTAAAAGCCTAATAGCATCGGTGCCGGACCATTAATGGTCATAGAAACGGATGTCATCGGGTTGGTTAATTCAAATCCTGAATACAATTTTTTTGCGTCGTCTAAACAGCAAATAGACACACCTGCATTTCCAATTTTACCATAGATATCTGGTCTAAGGTCGGGATCGTTCCCGTACAAAGTAACACTATCAAATGCTGTAGATAATCTTTTGGCTGGCATAGCCGCACTTACGTAATGAAAACGTCTGTTGGTTCTTTCCGGTCCGCCTTCCCCTGCAAACATTCTCGTTGGGTCTTCACCTTGTCTTTTAAAAGGATAAATACCTCCAGCATACGGGAATTCTCCAGGAACATTTTCTTGTAAAGTCCAATACAAGATATCTCCCCATGCCTCATATTTTGGTAAGGAAATTTTAGGAATGTCTATATGAGACAAGGATTTAGTATGTGTTTCAATTTTAATTTCCTTTTCTCGGACTTTAAATTTGAATATAGGGTCCGAATAATTAGATTTTACTGTTTTCCAATTGCAAATAATTTCCCAGTTGTATGGGTTTAAATCTTTTTTAACACGATTAAATTCAGCAAGTAGAAGAGAAACAAAATCCTTGTTTTCTGAATTGCTTTGCTCTAATATTTCAGAGGTGTTCAATCCAGAAGCATGTATACTTGGAACAAATCCAATTACAGATTCTAATGTTTTATATATTCCAAAAAGTTTTTGAGCTGTTTGTTTTTCTTGCTTACAAAATTCGCTATAACCTCGGTTGTCATCTGCAATTTCTGCTAAATAACGAACTCTTTTAGGCGGAATAATAAATTGTTTTTTACTGTCGCCTAATTCAAAATTAATAGAACTTTTAAAATTAACCGCTGTTTTAGTATTTAGTTTATTTACGATGGCAGCATATAATTGATTGGTGCCTGGATCGTTAAATTGTGATGCAATTGTTCCGAAAACTGGCATGTCTTCAAAGGATGTCTCCCAAAGATTATGATTGCGTTGGTATTGTTTTTTTACATCACGTAAAGCGTCTTCTGCACCGCGTTTATCAAATTTATTTATGGCAATAATATCGGCAAAATCGATCATGTCAATTTTCTCGAGTTGTGTTGCCGCTCCATATTCTGGAGTCATAATGTATAATGAGACATCAGAGTGTTCCAAGATTTCTGTATCGCTTTGACCAATACCTGATGTTTCTAGAATGATCAGATCAAATTCAGCAGATTTTAAAATATTTAAGGCATCATTGATATGTTTGGATAAGGCGAGGTTTGATTGTCTTGTGGCTAAAGACCGCATGTAAACTCTATTGTTGTTAATGGAGTTCATACGAATTCTATCACCTAACAATGCTCCGCCAGTTCTTCGTTTTGATGGGTCTACCGAGACAATGGCAATGTTTTTATCGTCAAAATCAGTTAAAAATCGCCTTACAATTTCATCAATGGATGAAGATTTTCCAGAACCCCCAGTACCTGTTATTCCCAAAATAGGAATTGTGGATGCATCCGCTTCTTTTCTTATAGCAGTAATAAATTGCGCATGCTTTTCAGAGAAATTTTCAACTCCTGATATTGCTGCTGAAAGTTGGGCAGGAATTTTGTGTTTTAGGTCTTCAACTTCAAAATTAATTTGTTCACCAGTTGGGAAATCACATTTAGAAACTAAGTCGTTAATCATGCCCTGCAAGCCCATTTCTCTACCATCATCTGGAGCATAGATCCGCGTAATTCCATAGTCCATTAAATCTTTAATTTCATGAGGTAAAATTACGCCGCCTCCACCACCAAAAATTTTGATTTGTGTTGCTCCTTTTTCTTGAAGTAGGTCGTACATGTATTTGAAATACTCATTATGCCCACCTTGATATGAAGTTAGGGCAATGGCATTGGCATCTTCATGAATTGCGGTATTTACAACCTCTTCAACACTTCTGTCATGGCCAAGATGTATTACTTCTACTCCTGTTGCCTGAATGATACGACGCATTATATTGATGGCAGCATCGTGCCCATCAAACAAAGATGCAGCAGTAACAATACGTATTTTGTTTTTTGGCGTATAAGGCGCAATTTGTTCCATAGAATGATGATTGATAAGGTTGCAAGTTAGTCAAAAATTAATCGCTTTCGAGTAGATTTATGGGTTGTGGCTAAATTATTATTAATAATTTAATAGAATGATTGTAGATAGTAGAAAAAAAGAGTGTAATTCCTTTGTTTCAATGCGAAAATTGCAATTTTAAATTGATTGCCTTTGGTATGATTATTGATGTATTGTTTTCGATTTTATCTATGCAGTGTGCTGGAATTAATTCTTAATTAAAATTGATTAAAATGAGATTTGTAAAACTACTTTCCTTTCTATTTGTAATGGCAATATTATTTTCATGTTCTCCTATAAGGGTAGCTGCAGATTATGATACGATGGCGGACTTTACGCAGTATAAATCATATGCTTTTTATAAAAAAGGAATTGATAAAGTAGAAATATCTGATATTGATAAAAAGAGAATTTTAAGAGCAATTGAGACTGAATTCTCGGCAAGAGGAATGGTGAAATCTGATGATCCGGATTTGGTTGTGAGTATTTTCGCTAAGTCCACTAAGAAAGTGGATATCTATGGAGGTTACAACAATTTTTACCCATATGGATACGGATATTGGAGCCCGTGGTATTATGGACCAAATTATGGACAACAGGTTTCTGTACATGAAGAGGGCACGTTATTTGTAGATTTTATTGATAATAAAAAGAAAGAATTGGTTTGGCAAGGAATAGGTAAAGGAGCACTTATTATTGATAATGCGGTTAAAAAGGAGGCAAGAATAAAAGAGTTTATAAAAAGGATACTAGAGAAATATCCGCCTTTTATGGAAGAGGATAAAAAGAGTAAAAAATAATTTGAATTAATACTTAGTTAAAATGTGCGTTGAAGAAATTCAGCGCATTTTTTTTTTTGATTAATTGGCGGTAGATGTTCCAGAATCCGCGTAAATCAGATCATTTATATCTGGTTTAAAATTGTTTAAAACAATTTTTTTGACAGATTTGTTTAGATAGGTCATGGACCTAAAGCTTGAGTGGTCTAAAGCGATTACAACAAGGTCCTCATCGGTAAATTGGGTAAGTGCTGTGCTAAACCCATTCCAACGACCATAATGATAAATTCGTTTTTCATTATTTTTAAAATCGAGTCTAAAACCAAATCCGTATGGGATTTTTCTACCGTACCGGGTTTCACCATTACTGTACATTAGGTTTAGAGATTCTTCCGAAATAAGTTTACCTGAGTTCAACCCAGTTATCCATTTGTATAAATCTTCTGCGGTAGAATAGATGTTTTTGTCTCCTACGACACCATCGTTTACCGTTCCTCTAATTTTGGCATGACGCCAACCACGGTATAAACGATACCCATCTAATTGATTTGTATGCACTGCATCGTGCTCAAAACTATAAGCATATGAATTGTGCATTTGCAATGGATTAAAGATATTCTCTCTTAAAAATGTAGCATAACTTTGTTTGCTTACCTTTTCGATAAGAGAGGCCAAAACAAAATAGGCGCTGTTGGAATAATCGAATTTTCGACCTGGTCTAAAAAAGCGATTTACACCTGCCGTATTCATTAATTCCAGCATTTCTGAATTTGTCGGTGCTAGGTCTTTCTTCCATTTGTGTTCTGCAATCCAAAAATAATTTGGTAAACCGGCAGTATGATTTAAAAGGTGATTTACTGTGACTTCTTTGTAGGGGAAGTCTGGAAAATATTCCGTTATGGTATCGCTTAATTTTAGCATTTCACGATCTCTTAAAATCATGATTGCCCCTGCTGTGAATTGCTTACTTACAGATGCTAATTGAAAAATAGAATTGGAGTCTATTTTTGTTTTTTTACTAAAATTAGCAAAGCCATAATTCCCTTTGAAAATAACCTTTCCTTGTTGGGCTACTAGAACACTTCCATGAAAATCGTGTCTTTTATGAATTCTTTTAAATAAAGAATCCAATTTATGGTTTACTTTTTTTGTTTTTTCTTCTGGGTAATACTGCAAGTCAATAGAAAAATGTTCGTTTTTCTCTTCAACTGGTTTGATGTTAGATTCTTCAGTATCATCGGATATTTGATTGTTAGAAGTAGCAATTATAAACCCACTTAAGAATACAATGAGACCAATTACAGTAAATTTTAAATACTTATTCATTTATTAAATCAAATCCTATTTTTTGAAGGAGTTGCAAATTACCAAACTATGGAAAAATATCAAAACGCTATCTATTAATTAACATAAAAATACATATGTTTTAACAAGGTTGTTTTAGTATTTTTGTGCCATGGATTATAACAATTTGCCTGCTATTGAGCCAGATGATTTTTATTGGAATGAACAGGGCTATCGGGTATTTACAGAAAAATACCATTTAAAACGGGGCTATTGTTGTAAAAGTGGATGTAAACATTGCCCGTTTGGATATGATAAGAAAACAGATACTTTTATAAAATAAAGAGGTTGCCAATTAATTGACAACCTCTTTTTAAGTTTAATGCTTTTAAGAAACCTTATTTAGGATCTAAAATACCATCAATTCTAGCAGTGATATCTTGTAAATGATAACGAGTAATTGTGTTTGGTGCACTTCCAGCAGCACGAGTTGCATCACGCTTAATTCTGTTTAATTCTCCTCTAATAACAGGTATCATATCAGATTGGTTAACCGTAACTGCAGTTGTTTTAACATATGGAGATGAAGATCTACCACTAACATTTTTAGCGTTCATAAGACTTGCTAAATGTTCTACGTGTGCACGTTGTAAACTTCTTGCGTAAGCATCACTTGCTCCGTTAGCCCAAATTCCTTGACGGATATCGTACATTAAGGTAGTTAAGGTATATGCATTTGAACTACCGTTAATTGCTTCATTTTCTACCATACGCATCATACGTTGCATATCTAATAAATTACGTAATCCTCTTTTTTGAATAGATGTAATTCTTTCAATATTTCCAGCGTATTCAGTTCTTCCAATAATTTCATTATCAATTAACCATGTTGGTGTAGTAAATAAGTGCTTGTTTAAGAATTTTACAGAATTACGCTGTTTGTCTTTGTTCACGTGGGTGTAAACAGCACCGTCTTGGTCGCTAGTTTTGTAAAACTCATAAACGCCACCTACATTAGATGAAACATGACCAATATATCTTCCGAATTGAGAAACTACATGACCATACATAGCGCTTAAATCGCTATAATTTTCACCGTCCTTAGTTGTCCATTCCATTAGATTAGGAACAATTCTCTTTAAGTTAGCAATTCCATATTCACTTGCTTTGATAGCATCATCACCTAAATCTTCAGTTTGAGAACTAGGATCTACGACACCTCCTGCTTGTTGATGACCAAATCTGTATCTAGCATCACCAGCATGTTCTAAAATCCAAGCATCTAATGTTGCTTTTTCATCAGCAGCATTCTCCGCAGCTAAAATAGGACGGTATCCCCAAGAGATTGCATATTTATCATATACACCAATATTAGGCATTAAAGAAACACCTTCGTCTCCTGGTTGCGCTACATAGTTGAAACGAGCATAATCCATAATAGACGGTGCTGTTCCGTATTTTTGAGTGAATGAAGCAGAACGTAAAGAATCTACTGGTACTGCAGAAGAACTACCCATGTTATGAGGTAATCCAATTGTGTGACCAACTTCGTGAGAAGAAACAAACTTGATTAATTCGCCCATTACTTCATCTTTAAATCCAACTTTTTGAGCATCAGGATTGATGGCAGCAGTTTGAACAAAGAACCAACCTTGTAATAAACTCATTACATTGTGGTACCAGTTAATGTCAGATTCTAAAATCTCACCAGATCTCGGGTCACTTACGTGAGGCCCATTTGCATTTGGAATTGGAGATGCTAAATAACGTACAACAGAATAACGAACATCTTCAGGGCTCCATTCAGGGTCTTCTTCAGGTGTCGGAGCTTCCTTTGCAACAATGGCATTTTTAAATCCAGCTGCTTCAAAAGCAACTTGCCAATCGTTAATTCCTTGCATTATAAATGGTCTCCATTTTTCTGGTGTTGCTCTATCTACATAATAAACGATTTGTTTTTTAGGTTCTACTAACTCACCTCTTTTGAATTTCTCAATATCCTCATCTTTCACCTCTAATCTCCATCTATCTAAGAACGTCTTTGTTTTCGTTTTTTGAGCTTCATCTCCATAGTCTTGTGTGCTAGATGTAAACCAACCAACACGCTCGTCAAAATTCCTTCTTTGCATTGGTACTTTTGGTAATAAGATCATAGAATTACTCATTTCTAAAGAAATGGTTCCTAGGTTTGAATTTGAAGGTGCGGCACTAGCTGCATAAGTCTTTACATGTCTAAGTTCAATGTTTAACGGGTAACTGCTAATTCTTTCAATATAAGATTTGTCAGCTTCCATACGCGTTACTTTGTAACGTTTTCTAGATCTTACAGGCATGCCTAAAGACTTTACATCTTTAGCTAATAAGTCAGTAGCTTCAATAACTGTAGAGGTAGAATCTTTACCAAATGCCTTGATTGGAAATGTGAATAAGACAGGCTCAAAATTAGAATTTACAACCGCTTCATGAACTGGTAAAGAATCTGCGGCAACAATATCATGAGATACAACACGCAATACTATTTTATTATCTTTCTTTTGCCAGCGTAAAACTTGTTCGTTTTGCTTACCGCCACCAAAACCAATTCCGGTTGCAGTTTTAGCAATTCTTGTAACCATTAACATTTCTCTCTCCAAAAGTGAATCTGGAATTTCGAAGAAATATTTTTGGTCTATTTTGTGAACTTTAAAAAGACCTTCGTCAGTCTTAGCGTCTTTGGTAATAACCTTTCCATAAGGCTGAATTGCACCTTTTTTAGGTTTTGGTTCAGGTTTTTTTGCTTCTGTAGCGGGAGCATTTTTGTCGTTCTTTTTTTTCTTCCTTTGGGCAGAAATATCTAAACTGAACGTGGTTATAAGCGCAAATGCCAAAAACCCTGGTAGTAATTTTTTGATCATAATTTATATTTGAATTATTGTTAAATAATGAGTGAACGAATGTATTAAACTAAATGTTAAAATTTCTTAAAAAAGTGTTAAAGAGAAATTGTAATTGTTAATAGAAAAGTTGTAAGTAATTGATAAAGAGTTGTGATTGTGTTATATTTGAAAGTAACTTAAAATTAAAAAATAATGGAAAATTTATCTCATCAAGAAAAAGTAATGTCATTTAAAGAATGGGCATTAACAATTTTTATTGCATCCTTGCCTTTAATTGGATTGATAATGGTCTTGGTTTGGGCCTTCGATAGTAATACCAATATTCATAAAAAAAATTGGGCGAAAGGAAATCTTTTAATAATGGTTTTAGGATTTGTATTAGTTTTCTTTTTCTTATTCGTTTTTGGTGGGATGGCCCTCTTGGCTGGCTTGGCTAATAACTAAAAATGACATAAATTAAAAACGGATTGTATTTAGAACTTCTACCTAATTACAACCCGTTTTTATTTGAATATTAAAAAATTACTCCTTTATATTTTCAAGGTCTAGCATAAAGGCGTATGTAAGTGCTGTTCTTTTGTAGCGTTCGAATCTTCCTGAAGCGCCGCCATGTCCAGTTTCCATATTACAATCCATTATTAAGAGATTGTCGTCGGTTTTTAGTTCTCTTAGTTTTGCCGTCCATTTTGCAGGTTCCCAATATTGTACCTGACTGTCCCAATAACCAGTAGTAACTAATATATTAGGGTAATCTTTGGCTTCTACATTGTCATACGGAGAATAGGATTTCATATAATCATAATACGCTTTGTTTTTTGGATTTCCCCATTCGTCGAACTCAAATGTAGTTAGCGGAATGGTTTCATCTAGCATGGTTGATACCACATCTACAAAAGGAACTGCAGCAATAACTCCGTTCCATAATTCTGGTTGCATGTTAAGAATTGCACCCATTAGTAATCCTCCAGCCGATCCACCGTAGGCATATAGATGGTCAGAATTTGTATACCCTTCTTTAATTAGATATTCTCCACAATCAATAAAATCTGAGAACGTATTTATTTTATTCAATAATTTTCCATCTTCGTACCAATCTCTTCCCATTTCTTGTCCACCTCTAATATGTGCAATTGCGTATATAAAGCCTCGATCTAAAAGACTTAACCTAGAACTATTAAAGCTAGCATCCGAACTGCTTCCATAAGAACCGTATGAATAAAGTAATAAAGGATTATTACCGTCTAATGTTGTGTTGATATTATAGACTAAGGAAATAGGAACTTTAGTACCATCTTTGGCGGTAGCAAACAATCTTTTCGATGTGTAATTTCCCGGTTTAAAATTAGCGTCAAGCACTTCGTTTTGTTTTAATAAAACTTGCTCTTTTGTATTCATGTCAAATTCAAAAGTACTGCCTGGTGTTGTTAGAGAAGTGTAGTAATAACGAAGTGTAGCAGTGTCGAAATCTAAATTTGAAGTTGTATATGCCGAATAGGTTGGGTCGTTAAAAGGTAAGTCATATGGTTGTCCAGACCATTTTCTAATTTTAATTTTCAACAGCCCATTATTCCTTTCAGAAATAACAAGAAAATCTTTAAAAACATCAAATCCATTTATAAAAGTATCTTCAGAATGAGGGATAACATCTGTCCAATTATCCTTTGTAGTTTTGGAAATAGGGGCTTTTACAATTTTAAAATTCTTAGCATTTAAATTTGTTTTGATATAAAATTCATTTCCGAAATGTTCTACATCATATTCCAGATTTTCTTCTCTAGGCTGAATTACTTTAAAAGATTTATTAGGTGTGTTTGCATTTAAAAATTGCATTTCGGTAGATAGGGTTTGAGAACTCCAGATAAACAAGTATTGTTTAGATTTAGATTTATAAATACCCGTACTAAAGGTGTCATCTTTTTCTTCAAAAACTAAAACATCTTCAGATTGATCTGAACCTAAAACGTGTCTCCAAATTTTATTTGAACGTAATGTTTGTGGATCTTTTGTTGTGTAAAACACAGTTTTGTTATCATTTGCCCAAGTAGCTCCACCAGTAGTGTTTTCCAGTTTGTCCTTTAATAATTCTCCTGTGGTTAAATCTTTAAAATAGATAGTATATCGTCTTCTAGAAACAGTATCTATTCCGTAGGCTAATAATTTATTGTTTGGACTTACAGAGCGACCACTAAATCCATAATAAGCATAGCCTTTTGCAAGTTCTGGACCGTTAAGCATAATTTCTTCCTTGTCAGTTCCTGTTTTTTTACGGCAATACAATCTATAATCTGCGCCTTTTTCAAATCTTGAATAATAGGAGTACCCGTTTTCGGTAACAGGAACAGATTGATCGTCTTTTTTTATACGACCAATCATTTCTTCATAAAGGCTTTTTTGTAAACCCTCAGTATGACTCGTGGTTTCTTTTAAATAGTCATTTTCTGCATTTAAATAATCTAAGACATCTTGTGTTTGATCATCAGGAGTTTCAGCATTTTTTTGTTTATCGCTTAAACGCATCCAAAAGTAATTGTCAATTCTGTCATCGTTGTGAATTGATAGCGTTTCTGGGATTTTCTTTGCAGTGGGTCCTTTTGGATAAGTTTTACTTGGTTGTGCTTCATTTTTTTTACACGATATACTAGCAACTAAAATTGCTAAAATCATGATAGTATGTTTTTTCATAGTGTTGGTTTATTTATAGATTAGTTTTGACTTGTTAAATAGTTTTAGTTATTCTTTTATTCCTGGAATGTTTTCTGGTTTTTTTGTTTGCCAATGAAATTCTTCGGCCTTTTTTTCAATTGGTAAAACCTCATTTAAATTGTTGGCATCATATACAATTCCATTTTTAACAACATGTGTAATGGTATTTGTATTTCTTAAATTGTCCAGAGGGTTTTTATCCAATATTACGATGTCAGCCATTTTTCCAACTTCTAATGAACCGAGTTCTTTTTCGAGACCTATGGCTTCTGCTCCAATAATGGTTGCCGTTCTTAAAGCATCTAAATTTTTCATATTTGCACTTGCAACAGACCATAGCTCCCAATGATAACCAAGTCCTTGCAATTGACCATGACTTCCAATACCACCAATTCCATTAGCTTCAATTAAATCAGTCATAAAAGCGGCATGTTTTTTAAATACATGTTCTTCATCCATAAACCATCCTGGTCGGCGTCTAGATTTACCAGCCAATTCTTGGTAAGGAGTAAAGTATTGCATTTTGGCATCATGGTATGGGTTTTCTCGTGAGTAATAATAGTTTTCAGCCCATGGGCCACCATATGAAACTAGAAGCGTTGGAGTAACCGCCATTTTTGATTCGGCAACGGTTTGGATAACATCTTTGTAAATAGGAGCAACAGGGAACGAGTGCTCGTGTCCTGGATATCCATCAATTAAATTAACCATATTCATTTTAAACTGCAAGCCACCTTCGGTTGTAGGCATTAATTCTAATTCTTTACAGGCCTTTATAATCCATTGGCGTTGTTGCCTGTTTCCAGCCATGTACATTTTAATAGTTTTGGTATGATAGTATTCGCTGTATTGTTTTAAAACTTCTTTCGCGTGTTCTTGATTTTTAATGTTGTATGCCCAAAAACCTACTCCTGGACCTGTGCTATACACACGTGGGCCATGGATCATTCCTGCATCAACCATGTCGGCATATGTCAAAACATCGGTTGTTGCGGTTTGAGGGTCTCTTGTTGTAGTAACACCATAGGCTAAATTTGCACTATACATCCAAACCTGATTCTTATGAAGATTCCAATGAGGCCACATATGCGCATGGGTGTCAACAAAACCAGGAGTTAAAGTTTTACCAGAAACATCCATTGTTTTTGTGTTTCTTGGTACCGTCAAACTGCCTGATGCACCAACGGCTTTAATTCGATTGTTTTCAATTAATAGATCTCCATTTTCAATAACTTCTACTCCATTCATAGTGATTATTCTTCCACCTTTTAACAGAATTGTTCCTTGTGGAGTTGCACGTTGATATGGAACTTTGACTTTTAATTCACTAGCCTCAAATTTTGGATCTTTCTTTTTCTTTTCTGTTTTATCCTTTTGAACCGTATCTTTCTTCTTTTCTAGTTTTTTTTCATTCTTTTTGGCTAGTGTCAGACTATCTTTAAATGCTTTTCCTTTTGCTAATTCGTAACTGAAATAACTAGAACCTAATGACCAATTTACAGACTCGCTATTGTCAGACCAAGAAGGAAATTCACCTCCCATAATAGTTAATTTTTGTGAAGGGAATGCCGATTTATTTGCATCGG
Source organism: Urechidicola vernalis (assembly GCF_031846385.1). Lineage (NCBI taxonomy): Bacteria > Pseudomonadati > Bacteroidota > Flavobacteriia > Flavobacteriales > Flavobacteriaceae > Urechidicola > Urechidicola vernalis. The sequence continues at coordinate 197,136 of NZ_JAVRHV010000002.1, read as the reverse complement.
CTAAAGAGATTGTAGGTGTTTTGCCAATATTTGGAATTATAACTGAATAAATATCATTATTAATATGAGCTAAAGCTCTTGATCCATCAGGAGAAATTTTTATTACTGAGGGTTTAGAAGCCTTGTTGTTTTCTCTCCAAGCATCTTCTTCAGAAGGTAAAATATGATGTCCATGGCTATCGTTAAAAATGTCAGAAGAACCATAAGTTGTAATACCAGTTAATATGAGATGCGACTTTTCATCTGTACCATCCCATCGAATAGAGATCAATCCTTTCTTAGCATGATTTAAATATATACGGTCATTTACCTTTGTAAAATGTGGTAGTGTTCTTCCTTTCGATTTTTCAATAACTGAAATTGACCCTCCATTTGAAGGTATCCATGCTAGTTCTTCAAATACCCTTGGTTTAAATGGGTCAATTGCATCATTATAAGTTTGTGCACTTCCTTTCATAAAAGCGATACGGTCACTCTTATAAGACCATGCCGGTGAAGCGTAGGTTCCCGGTTCTTTTGTTAATTGAGTTATAGTATTTCCTCCACTTACAGCAACTTTATAAATATGCCCACCTCCATGCTGCCATGTAGAGAAAGCAATAAATTGTCCGTTTGGAGACCAGGCAGGAAATGCTTCTGTAAAATCGTTATTGGTTAATCTTTTTAGATCATTATTTGAAACGTCTAAAAGGTATAATCGGTTCAACGCTGTAAAGGCAATTTTTGATCCATCTGGAGAAGGAGTTACGTCTCTAATTTGTGTTACGAAGGCTTCAGGAGCATCATCAATTTCATAATCAAAAGACACCATTGGACCAAGATCTAGTTCAACATCAACTTCAAATGGGATTTCAGTTGCAACATTATTCGCTACTGATATAGAATAAATTTTACCGCCATAAGAAGCAATTAGACTTTGACTATCTGGAGTAAATGACATGCCTGGTAGAACACCTGAATCAGCAACTGACTCTTGGTCGTCTCTTTGCACAGGATAGGCTAACCAACGTTCGTCACCATTTTTAATATTTCTAAGAACCAATCCTGTTTTATCTTCAAATCTGCTACCATACACCATATAGTTTCCATTTGGTGAAAAAGTAGGAGTAAAGGCAGAGCCATATCTAGAAGTAATAACCTCTGTATCTCCATTTTCTCTGTCAAAACTTCTTATTTGATATTGCGGAAATTGAGCATTGTAATTCCAAGCATTTGTTCTAGAAGAAAAGTAAATATGACTTCCATCAGCACTGAATGCTGGGTCTATTAGTTTTAGGTTCTTTGGTTCTTTAATTAATTGGGCGCCACTACCACCATCTATATGATATAGAAATGGTTTAATATTTCTTCGACCAGTTACCCCAACAATATATTCTCCGTCTGGGCTCCAGTCCGCAGAGAAGTGGTACTTGTTTTTGTCCTTAGTAAGCTGTTTGTCTTTTTTTGAGCCGAGGTTTAAAGTCCATATGTTATCGTTTCCACTTTTATCTGAAATGAATACAATTGATTTTCCGTCAGGACTAAATCTTGGGTGTACATCATAGGGCATTCCAGAAGTAACTTTTGTTGCTTTTCCACCCGCAATTGGCAAGGAGTATATATCTCCCATCATATCAAAAACAATTGATTTTCCATCTGGGTGTACATCTACAGAAATCCATGTCCCTTCATTGGTTGTAAATGAAATTTTCCTTTCAGGTTCTAAAGGAAGTTCTTTGGTTGCTTTTTTGGTAGAATCTTTTTTTACTTCATTTTCTTGTGAGAAAATTTGAGAAGTAAATAATAAGAATACGAATGTGGTAAGTAAGGTTAAGTTGTTGTTTTTCATAGTGTAGTTAGTTTGAATATTTCCTTAAAGGTAAGGATTTTCAAAAACTACAGAGTTAATTATTGTTTTTTGACGTATTAGATTTGAATTTTCCAAGTGCGATTAAAATGGAAATAATAACGACAATTAAAAGCGTAATAAAACTCATTTTTAAATTACTGTTATTAGAGATAAAACCTAGTACAACGGGTCCAATTAAAAAACCAATAAAACCAACACCAGAAACAAAGGATATCGCTGCAGAAGCTGATATGTTCTTTGCCTTTCCTGCGGCTCTAAATATTTCAGGAATTATTACTGATAAACCAAGTCCAATAATTGCGAACCCTAATAGTGTAATTAAATATTGAGAAGTTAAAACAAACCCGAAACCAACTGATGCTAATATGCCTCCGTAAATAATGACTTTTAAACCTCCGATTTCAGTACTTATTTTATCGCCAAAAAATCGACCAATAGTCATGGTGGTAGAAAATAGAACAAATCCTAGCCCAGCAACACTTTTATTAGAAACTCCAACAATTTCTAAAAAATATAAATTACTCCAATGTTCAATGGCACCTTCACTCGCCATTATTCCAAAGGCAATAAATGCAAGACCTAATAGCGGTATTAATTTGCTAAAACTTGACGCGCTCTTATCCTCATTTTTTGAAGTTTCTTTTATTTTTATATAGTTTTTAGAAACTATAAAATTAGTAATTAACACAAGCGCTATCATCAAAATAACGTGAGTAAGGCTTGGGATATACAACCCAATTAAAAGACTACCAATACCTGCTCCAAGCACACCTCCTAAACTAAAAAATCCATGAGCGGCGGACATGAAATTTGAACTTTCAGATTTCTCTATTTCTGATACTAAGGCATTCATTGTTATATCCGTAGTTCCAGAAAAGATTCCGATTACAAATAAACTCATGCATAACGACGAATAATTAGTTGCTAAAAAAGGAAGAATAAAGGAACATGCAAATAGACTAATTCCTATTAATGTTAGTTTTCCCGTTCCTATTTTTTTTGATAAAAACGGTACAAAAGGTAGAATAAGAATAATTCCAGCAGCTAAGCAGAATAACGCAATTCCTAATTCGGCATCATTTAAACGCAGTTTCTCTTTAATATCTGGAATGTATAACACCCACGTACCCATTAATAAATTAATAGATGCAAAGACCCAACATGGTGCAAAATAACGTTTGTTTGTAAGAATTAAGCGAAGAGAATTCAAGGTTTTTAGTGACTTTTGGTATTGTTAAAAAGAATCATGATTGTAATGACGGATTGTTTTATTTTGTTGGCTCCCCGTACTCATTCGTTGAATAATCTCCATCTGTACAGTAAAAAACAAGTAGTACAATTCCTCCAAGCGGAATCAATCCAATTAAATACCACCAACCACTTTTGTTGGTATCATGTAACCGTCTTATTGCAACCGAGATACTAGGAATAATCAACAATATTGCAAAAGCGAACATAACAATACCAGTTAAGATTAATATTATTTCAAGTTCGGCTAATATTCCTATCGCCCCTATAGCATATATTCCAAGTAATATAATTAAATTGACTAAGGTAAAATACCAATACTCAGATCTTCTGGCTCTTCCTTCAAAATTGAAGTAATTATCGATGACCACTTTTTTCCACCAGTCAAACATATTGTATTCGTTTTCACTTTTTGTAAATTCCATTTTAAAGTTTTTTTATTGCTGACGAATTTAAACTAATTCAATGAATAACTCTTTGCCAATTTTATTTACTTTGACAAGGTTTTTTAAAGACTCCTTTATGGTTTTATTTTAGGCATCAAATCTCGCTTTGCACCATAATGCGATTGAATACTTACAACTTTGTCGTTATCGTTAAATTGAAGGGTATACATATATGAGGCATTAGTAAATGCTTCATACGTAAATGAATGTTTATTGATTGGGTAAATTTCTGAAACAAAATGTCCACCATGATTTCCGTCCCAACTATAAAATAATTTCCCGTCTTTAATTTTAATTTCGGCTCTTCCCCAAGGACTTTTATAACTTCCAACATAATGTTCGTAATCTGCTAGTTTGTAACTTGGGGTAGGTGAAATTTTAGTGTGTAATATTTTCTCATCATCCAAAACTTCATCAATTTCTCTATATACTTTTAGAGCAAGTGCTCTAAAGTTATGTGCTAAAGTAAATTTTTGATGTATAGCCACTTGAAAATAATCTGAGGCGAAATTAAAATATGAAGGATCCGTAAGAAAGTAGGTATACATTTCATCGGTGTAATTGTCATTTAAGTAATTAAACACATTCCAAGTTGCATACCAATCTTTGGTGTCCCGTAAATAATTCGCAAAGTCACAAACCATTTTCTTTTCAATTTCGTCAGTCGATTCACTTACTTGCTTTAAATCAATATATAACCTCTTTAATTCATTTATTATTGAATAAAATTCTTGCAGGTTTCTATCTTCAGCCTGCATTAGATTTGCGAAAGCATTATCAGCAATATAAAATGGATATTCGTGGCTTATAATTCGAGTAAGTTCTCTTTCATTTTTATAATCTTCGCGCGTATAGATTTTATTGTTTATCTTATGTAAGATGTCATCTCTTTCTACAGATTCAGCAATAACGGCATTAGCCTTATTTATGTTTAAAATTAATTCCTTTTGAACATTTTCCATTAACTGAATAACATTGGTTTTAGATTTTTTAGCCTCGTTCCAATTATTAATTTGCAATGCGATTAAAATGCCTATAACAACTAAAACTATTTCTCCAATAGCATATTTAAAATACTTTCTAGTTTTTCCTTCTGAAAGTAATTGTTGTCTAATTTTTCTAAAAAATTTTATCATGTTCAGTAGGTTGGTTTGGTTTTATAAATATATGAAAGTTATATTTGGTATTAGATGAACAAAAAAAAGGAATTACCATTAAGTAATTCCTTTTCTATATTAATAAGATCCTTCGATAAACTCAGGATGACATTATACGTTTATACCAATTCTACGAATAAACCTTCGTCAGTTTTGTTTACTTTGGCAACATCCTTTTTAGTAAGTCCCTTAATGGTTTTGTCCCATTTTTTATTGCTTAATCCACTTTGAGATTTCAATTCATTTAAGTCAATTTTTTCAACTTTTTGTATGATTGCCAACACTACTTTTTCTTCATCATTCAATTCCACAGTTGGTGCTTTCTTTTCCGGTTTCATTTGCGGGAAGAACAATACTTCTTGAATAGAAGCATTGTTGGTCATAAACATAACCAACCGATCAATTCCAATTCCGATTCCAGATGTCGGAGGCATTCCATATTCTAAGGCACGTAAAAAATCTTGGTCAATGAACATAGCTTCATCATCTCCTTTTTCAGACAGTTTCATTTGATCTTCAAAACGCTCTCTTTGATCAATTGGGTCATTTAACTCTGAATAAGCGTTGGCCAATTCTTTTCCGTTTACCATTAATTCAAAGCGTTCTGTTAACGCAGGATTATCTCTATGCTCTTTAGTTAACGGACTCATTTCTTTTGGGTAATCTGTGATAAACGTTGGTTGAATGTATAAATGCTCACATTTTTCGCCAAATAATTCATCAATCATTTTACCAATACCCATGGTTTCATTAACTTCTAGTCCAACTTGTTTACAAACATCGCGTAACTCCTCTTCATTCATTCCAGCAACATCATGCCCAGTATGAATTTTAATGGCCTCTAAAATTGGCACTCGTGCGTATGGTGCTTTAAAGTTGATCATATTATCACCAACAGGCACTTCAGCTGTTCCGTTAGAATCCATGGCTACTTTCTCTAACAACTCCTCGGTCATTTCCATCATCCAATTGTAGTCTTTATAAGCAACATACAATTCCATAACAGTAAACTCTGGGTTATGCGTTCTATCCATTCCTTCGTTACGGAAATCTTTTGCGAATTCATACACTGCATCAAAACCACCAACAATTAATCTTTTTAAGTATAACTCATTGGCAATTCGTAAATATAATGGCATATCTAACGCATTGTGATGTGTCATAAACGGTCTTGCCGCTGCACCACCAGGAATCGGTTGTAAAATAGGTGTTTCTACTTCTAAATAATTACGTTCATTAAAAAACTGACGAATAGAATTTGTAATTTTTGTACGCTTAATAAAGGTATCTTTTACATGGTCGTTTACAATTAAATCTACATAACGCTGTCTATATCTAGACTCAGCATCATTAAAAGCATCGTGTACATTACCATCGGCGTCTGTTTTTACCACAGGCAATGGTTTTAAGGATTTTGATAACAAAGTCAATTCTGTAACTTTAACCGAAGTTTCACCAACTTGCGTCTTAAATACAGTTCCTTTAATACCGATGATATCTCCCATATCCAATAATTTTTTGAATACGGTGTTGTACAATGTTTTGTCTTCTCCCGCTGCAATCTCATCACGATTGATATAGATTTGCATACGCCCACTGCTATCTTTTAATTCTGCAAAAGAAGCCTTTCCCATAATTCTTCGGCTCATAATACGGCCAGCCAATACTACCTGTTTATCTTCAAACGTATCAAAATTTTCAACAATTTCTTTAATTGTTGCGGTTGTTTTATACTGCGCCGCAGGATACGGGTTGATACCTAGTTCGCGTAATTGTTGTAGTGATTGTCTTCTTACAATTTCTAATTCTGATAATTGCATTATGGAAACTTTTTAGTGTCTTAATTAATTAGTTTGCAAAGATACAACCAATTGATTAATAACAAATAGTAGATTTTGTAAAATATACATAGTAATATTACGAATAGTTAAATAAATGCGCTATGTTTGCAGTCTGTATTTAACGATACAGATTAGTTGTGTTGTTTGGCGTTGAAAGACGTCAATAGGTTTATTAAAACCAATGGAAAGCTTCCCGTATTTCGGGACGCTTTTTTTGTTTTACGGGAGTTCATTTTTTGCGGTTTCTAATGTTCTGGAAATAATCTTTAGAAAAACAACTCTTTATACTCCCAAAACTCAATCCAGTATAAATACACAAACACAATACTTACCCCAAGTTTTAATCCTGTTGACAAAAGGAATCCAACAAAGGAACCGAAAGCCGCTTTGAGAGCTCTGTTAAAGTCTTTAGAATTGTAGATTAGTTCGCCGATAAGTGCACCAGCAAATGGACCAAGAATTATACCCAATGGTCCCATAAAAATTAATCCAACAATAAGGCCAATCATTGAGCCACGAACCCCGAATTTACTGCCGCCAAATTTCTTGGTACCCCAAGCGGGAATCACATAGTCGATTCCCCAAACAAATATGGATACTGCTAAAGCGATACCTAAAAAAGTCCAATCCATTGGTATGATACTTGTGAAGTGGAGTAGGAGTAATCCGACCCAACCGGTAATTGGACCGGGTAATACCGGAAGGAATGACCCAATGATGCCGAGTATTACAAATAAAAATCCGATGATGAGTAAAAAGATATCCATGCTTATAAATTGTTAGTAAAAGTAAAACGATTCTAACAGAAGTTTGTTTCATCGGTGAGAATATTTTTAACTAAAAAATTAGTTTAAACTAAATAATTAGTTACATTTGTATTGTTGAACTAAAAAATTAGTTGAAAAATGAGTAAACAATTAACAAAAGCAGAAGAGCAAATTATGCACGTGTTATGGGACTTAGAAGAGAGTTCGGTAAAGGATATTATTGAAAAATTACCCAATCCAAAGCCTGCTTATAATACCGTTTCCACAATTATAAGGATATTAGAAACCAAAGAATTTGTTGGGCATAGACCTATGGGTAGAGGGTATATTTATTTTCCAATTATTGAAAAAACGGAATATACAAATCAAAGTTTGCACAAATTAGTGGACGGCTATTTTGGTGGTTCTTTTAAAAGTATGGTGTCCTTTTTTATGAAAAAGAATGACGTCGACTTGAAAGATTTAGAGTCAATTATGAAAGAAATTAATAAAGAAAATAAATAGGTATGATAAATTATATAGTACAAGTCGTTTTATTTCAGATTTTGTTTTTGGTGGTGTATGATTTGTTTTTGCAAAAAGAGACCTTCTTTAAATGGAATCGGTTATACCTTTTAGCAACTCCGGTTTTGTCATTTATTATTCCATTTATTAAGTTCGAGTCTTTAAAGAATTCGGTATCTCAAGAAAGCATCATTTGGCTACCAGAAGTAGTGCTTAACCCTGAAATGGTAATGGTAGAACAGATGTCGAATCCCACTGAAACATTTAACCTTTTAAATTGGCTGTTTTATATTGGAGTTGGTGTATCAGTGCTATTATTTTTATGGAATTTAACCAAAATAGTACGATTAATTCGTCAAAACAAAAAGGTGAAGCAGCAACAGTTTTCGTTGGTTTTGATGGACAATCAAAAATCTCCATTTTCATTTTTCAACTATATCTTTATTCATAAAGACACCTTAAAGAAAGATGACTTTCAAATAATTCAACACGAGTTAGTGCATGCAAAACAATACCACACACTTGATTTACTCTTTTTTGAAATTTTTAAAATTGCAATGTGGTTCAATCCATTGATTTTTATCTATCAAAAAAGAATAACCGTGTTGCACGAGTTCATATCCGATGCTGAGGTGGTAAAAGAGAACGACAAGAAAACCTACTTCAATAATTTATTGTCACAAACATTTAATGTTGAGGGTATCTCTTTTACCAATCAATTTTATAAAAAATCTTTAATTAAAAAACGAATTGCTATGATTACAAAAACACAGTCGCACAAATTGAAACAACTAAAATATTTGGTTTTAGTTCCTCTTTTAGGGGGGATGCTAATGTATTCTTCTTGTAAGACTAAAGACATACAAAACAATCAAGTTGAAAATTTTGAGGCTAAAAAGGAGTTAGTAACGCTTTATTCTTCTAAGAAAGGAAAACTAAATGTGGAGAAAGGAAGAAAAGAAACTTATTTAGATATGTACACCTCTTTTGACGGGAGCGAACCATTATTAAAAGGTAATTTAATTAAAAGAGAAAATTTATCGGCAGAAGAGCAAGTTGAGTTAGAGGAATTCGCGAACAATTTTAAAATGAAGATCGAAGATTTACCAGTTATTCAAATAGAAACTGGAAGGAAAGTAGTTGTATATAAATTACCTAAAAGTAAAAAGCTTAATAAAGCAGATTATAAAAATGCAGAAGATGTACCATTTGCTGTTGTAGATGAATCTCCAACTTTTGAAATTTGTACTGGCACTCAAGAAGAATTGAAAAGCTGTTTTAATAAGGAGTTACAAAAATTTGTTGCAATCAATTTCGATATGAACGTGGCTAAGAACTCGGATATAACGCCTGGTAAAAAGAAAATTTACACCCAGTTTAAAATTTTGAAAACAGGCGAAATTGAAATAGTTGGTGTACGTGCTCCGCATCCTGATCTTGAAAAAGAAACAAGAAGAGTAATTGGATTATTGCCAGAAATTAAACCTGGAAAGTTTGATGGAAAAGAAGTAAATGTAACGTATATGTTACCAATTACATTTAACATTGCTGACGACAGCGAAAATAAATAAAAAAAATTCTATGAAAAAGAAATTGTTGTTTGCTATCATATCTTTGATAGTGTTAAAAACCGAAGCACAGTCTTCGGTTTTTACCGTTGTAGATAGTTTGTTATTGCAAGGGAAGTACCAAGTGGCATTGGAAAAATTAGAGTTGGAAACTCCTAAGACCCTAAAATTACATGAACGGATTGGTGATGTTTATTATCAGATTGGAGACATATCCAAGGCCATTACACATTTTGAAAAGGGTGTAACTTTGGAACAAAGTACTTCAGTTCAAATGAAATTAGCGAAGGCATATAATAATGTGCAAAGATCTAACGAGGCCATAGGAATTTATGAAAATCTGGTGAAAGAAGATTCCTTAAATCTTCTAGCCTTAAACTCATTAGGTAATTTGTATTTGGCAAAAATGAGACCTAAAAGTGCAGAGAAAGTCTTTCGTTATTTAATTAAAAAAGATTCGCTAAATCCAAATTTTCAATACCAACTGGGGCGTGCTTTAAATGATAAAGGGAAAAAGTTTGAAATGGTAGATTACTTTTTAAGAGCCTTTGAATTAGACTCGACTCATACCAAAAGCATGTATCGATTGGCTAAGTTTTATAAAGCCATTTCTAAAAAAGATTCTACGCAATTGTTTATCGATAAAGGCTTAGCAATTTTACCGAACGACATTAATTTTTTACAATTAAAGGCAAACTTTTCTTATACAGATAAACAGTATCCATTGGCAATTGCACAACTAAAAAAGTTGGAAAAATTGAATTATAGAACTAAGAATATTTACGACATGTTTGGCATGTCTTACTTAAAATTAGAAAAATATGATTCCGCTAAAATATATTTTGATAAAGCCTTAAAAATTGAGCGTGGAGATCCAATTATTTCTTATCGAATGGCAAAGTTATATCATGCACAAGACAGTATTAAAAAGGCAACTTTTTATGCAATGACCGCTGTTATGGGACTGAAACCAGATTTTGACAAAGAATATTACTTACTTGGATTATTGCAAAAAGAACAGGGTAAATTAAAACAAGCTTTAACTAGTTTTGAAAAGTCATATTACAACAATACAAGAAATTATAAAAGTTTGTATGCATTGGCAACTACTTCTGATGCCTTTTATAAGGACAAAAAAGGAGTTTACAAACACTATAATTCTTATTTGAAAAGGTTTGCTTCTAAAGATGAAGAGATGACCATGTTCATTAAAAAGCGCATTCAAGAAATTAAAGAAGAACTATTTTTGGAAGGAGAAACAGTAGCGGAATAGTTGGTTAAAATATAAGCGGCTATTATTGAGGTTATTAAAATTTAAAAGCCTATGTTTGTAATAATCACTTAATTATATTGCTAGGTTAAGTGTTAAATTAACCAAAGAAAAAGTTTACATGTATCGTAGTCCCTATAGACTGTTAATAGTAGTCTTTATTGCTATTAATGGATTATTTATTCAATCTTTATATTCACAAAAACAATTAGATTCTTTATTTGCTGAAACGGCATTCCAATTAAATTTAAGCAAGGAATGTAAAGCTCAAAATGCTTTGAATCAAATTCAAGAATTATATCCAGAACTTTCTGTAAAAGACGCTTTGCGCGTTATCTATTATCAAGCAGCTATTAATATTGGAGATGATATGGATGATTTGGCTTTGGAAGGATTGTTAACGGGATTTACAAAATTAAAGAAATTAAAAACATCAAAATATCATCATTTATACGCCGAAGAGATTGGACGGATTTATGGAAGAGCTAATGACTTTAAGTTAGCGATAGATTTTTTTAAACAAGGTTTAAGTTTTGCAACTGAACAAAATGATTCGCTTGCAATTAGTAGTGCCTATTTAAATATTGGAAGCATTTATCAAATGAAGCAAGAGATGGGTATTGCTGAGGTAAATTATGAAAAAGTGCTGCGCTTTTTTCCTACTGAAGGAGGAGATACGGAAACATTGGCAACGGTTTATAGCAATTTAATTGGAATAGCTTTAGGTAAAGGAGAATTTGATTTGGCACAGGATTATGGTATAAAATCACTCGAAATTCACACTCAAAATAAAGACACATTAAAATTAGCTGGAGTACTTTCTAATTTGGGTTCTATTAGTATGTATTTAAAAGAATTAGATAAATCTAACGATTATTATTTTAAGGCGTACGAATTGTTGAAAGATAGAACAGATACTAAGTCTAGAGAGATAACAGCCTTAACTTTAGATAATATTTCGCAGGTGTATTATTTAAAAGAAAGTTACAAGAATGGGTATGACTATTTGTTTGAAGGCACCTCAATAGAACGTGAGTTAAGTAAGGAAAAACTAGAAAACAAAATATCTGAAATTGGTGCGAAATATGCTTTAGAGGAAAAAGAAAAGCAAACGGAAATAGAGCGCTCAAAAAAAGAAAGTCGTGAATTACTTTTATACATTTTAGGAATTGCCTTGGCAGGAACTTTAGTTTCAATATTTCTTTTTATTAGAGCAACTAAATTAAAAAGAGCGAAGACTAAACTTGAGTTTGAAAGAGAAAAGATTGAACAAGCACACGAAATTGAAAAAATGCAGAATGATGTGCAAATGAAAATATTAAATGCAACCTTAGATGGAAGGGAAGCAGAGCGTAGACATATTTCTGAAATATTGCATGATACTGTTAGTTCTTTGTTGTCTTCGGCTAATTTACATGTAGTTGCTGTTAAAATGCAATTGAAAGATCAGTCACCTTCGGAGGTAGAAAAGATTCAGGCTATTATTTCAGAGACTTCTGATAAGGTTAGAGATCTTTCTCATAAATTGATATCATCGGTATTATTAAAATTTGGATTGCGTACAGCAATTGAGGATTTATGTGAGAAATATTCAAATTCGAGATTAACATTTAAGTTCGAGGTCAAGGACGTTGGCCGGTATGATGAACATTTTGAAGTGAAGACGCATCATATTATTGAAGAGTTGGCAAATAACATTATGAAGCATAGTAATGCTTATAATGCATCTATTAGAATGAGGGTTGTAAAGAATAAATTAAATATCGAAATTTTTGATGATGGAGATGGATTCAATTTACAAGAAGTGACTAAAAAGGATGGACTTGGTCTAACACAAGTGAAGGCGAGAGTGAAGGTTATGAATGGAAAAATTGAAATTAAACCATTTGAGAATACCGGGACTCAAATCTATATAGATCTTCCTATTCCAAATTAAAATTGTATTTTCACGTTATTATTTATTCCAAATGATACAACGCTTTACTTGTTTATTTTTTTGTGGATTGTTATTGATGTCATGCGATTTTTTTCAAAAGAAAAAACTTGCTGAAGAAGAAATGATTGATACCATAATAGATTATAAATCGGTAGATACGTTTCCATTATTTCCTGATTGTGACAGTATTCCTTCACAGGATAAACAACGTGTATGTTCTCAAATAAAATTATCGGAGCATATATTTGCGTCGCTCTCTGAAAGTAATATTATAACTGCCAGAAAGGTTGCTGATACGGTTAGAGTAAAGCTACTTGTTTCAAGTTCGGGAAAAGTTTCACTTACCAATGTAGAAATGTCAGATAATTTATTAAAGCAAATACCTACAATAGATAGTTTGCTTAAAAATAGTATCGTAACTATGCCGGTTTTAAAACCAGCATTGAAAAGAGGGATTCCTGTTGCGACAGAATTTAGCCTTCCAATAGTTATTGTGAATTAATCATTTAGCATTTGCCACAACTTGTCTTTTAGTTCCACTAAGCCCATTTGCGCCACCGAAGAAATAAACATATGTGGAATTTCTTTTGGAATTTCTTTTTCAAGTTCTGTTTTCAATTCCTCATCTAACATATCAGATTTAGATACCACCAATAAGCGTTCTTTATCTAAAAGTTCTGGATTGTGCTGTTTTAATTCATTTAATAATACTGCATATTCCTTAGCAATATCATCGCTATCAGCAGGAATTAAGAAGAGCAATGTAGAATTACGCTCTATATGTCTTAAAAATCGATGTCCTAAACCTTTTCCTTCATGTGCTCCTTCAATAATACCCGGAATATCAGCCATTACAAATGTTTTGTAATCGCGATATTTTACAATACCAAGGTTTGGTTTTAATGTTGTAAAGGCATAATCAGCAATTTTTGGTTTTGCAGCCGTTAAAACAGAAAGTAAGGTAGATTTACCAGCATTCGGAAAGCCAACTAAACCAACATCAGCCAATATTTTTAATTCGATTTGAAACCACCCGTCTTTACCATCAATTCCAGGTTGTGCATAACGAGGTGTTTGATTTGTAGAAGACTTAAAATGCCAGTTACCGCGACCACCTTTACCACCTTCTTGTAAAATAATTTCTTCACCATCAGCAGTGATTTCATGAATTATTTCTTCGGTTTCCGGATCTCGTACAATGGTGCCAAGCGGTACATCTATATAAACATCTTTACCATCTTTACCAGTACTTCTGCCAGAAGAGCCGTCACCACCATGCTCGGCCTTAAAGTGTTTTTTAAACTTCATATGAAACAAAGTCCAAAGATTTTTGTCGGCACGTAAAATAACATGGCCTCCACGTCCTCCATCACCACCATCGGGCCCACCTTTGGCAATATACTTTTCGCGATGTAAATGCACAGAGCCTTTACCTCCTTTTCCAGAAGCAGCGTGAATTTTTATATAGTCGACAAAATTTCCTTCAGTCATGATTTCAAGTTTTATTGTTCAACTCCGAATGATAAAATCAGGGAAACAATTTAATTTGCGGCTCTTTTAAAGCGTGTCTATGATAGCACTTAATCTATCTGTAATTTCTTCAATTCCTCCAACACCGTTTGCACCAAAGTATTTGTTTTGCTTTGCGTAATAGTCCTTTAAAACAGCTGTTTTTGTATTGTACTCATTAAATCGATTACGGATTTTCTCTTCATCTTGATCATCCGATCTTCCGCTCGTTTTTCCACGTTCTAATAAACGCTCAACTAATAAGTCTTCAGAAACTTCTAAAGCAATCATTCCATTAATGGTTTCTCCTTTTTCGGATAAGAATACATCCAATGCTTTTGCCTGAGAAGATGTTCTTGGGAATCCATCAAAAATAAATCCATTGGCTTCCGCATTTTTCTCTACTTCTGCTTTTAACATATTAATTGTTACTTCATCAGGAACCAAATTTCCATCATCCATATAAGACTTAGCTAAAAGGCCTAGCTCTGTTTGGTTTTTGATGTTGAATCTAAACACATCTCCAGTTGAAATGTGTACAAGGTTGTATTTTTCTTTTAATAAATCTGCTTGTGTTCCTTTACCGGCACCTGGAGGGCCAAATAATACAATATTAGTCATGTTGGGTGTTGTTATTTTATATATGCTGTCTATGTTTCTTCCTAAATTATCATAATCCAATCCGTACCCAACAATGAATTCATCGGGAATAGATAAACCAATAAAATCTATTGGTAATTCCTTTTTAAATACATCTGGTTTAAAGAAAAGCGTGGCAATTTTTAATTTACCAACATTTTTATCCTTAAAAATTTCATAGATTTTTTGAAGTGTGTTTCCGGTATCAATAATGTCTTCTAAGATTACTACAGTTCTACCCGTTAAATCTTCATTTATACCAACCAATTCGTTTACTTCTCCTGTTGATTGTATGCCTTCATAAGACGCCATTTTTACAAAAGAAACCTCACATGCACGAGGGTATTCTCTAATAAAATCAGCAACAAACATAAATGAGCCATTTAGAATTCCAATAAAAATTGGCACTTCATCTTTACAGTCATTCGCTATTTCATTAACTAAATTGCTGGTTACTTTCTGAACAATTTCTTTAGAAATATATGGTTCAAAGTATTTGTCGTGCAGTTTAATAGTGCTCATATCTTTTCAAATAGGAAAATGCAAAAATAACAAAAAACCGCCTCATAGTGAGACGGTTTCTTAGCTTATTTGAGTAGGGTTTATTTTTTACCCTCGTCTAATTTTTTTGTCGTGTCATACATAATTGGAGATGCAATAAATAATGATGAGTATGTACCCACAATTACACCAACAATTAAAGCAAACATAAATCCTCTAATAGAATCTCCACCGAAAAGGAATATGGCAGATAACACTACTAATGTTGTAATAGAAGTATTAATTGTTCTACCTAAGGTATTGCTCAATGCGCTGTTTACAATTCTATTGAATTTCCAAGAACTATGCTGATTTGTATACTCTCTAATACGGTCAAATATTACCACGGTATCATTCAATGAATATCCAACAACTGTTAAGATTGCTGCAATAAATGATTGTCCTATTTCCATATCAAATGGCATCACTTTGTATAATAAAGAGAATATAGATAATACGATTAATACATCGTGGAATACTGCGGTAACAGCACCTAAACTATATTGCCATTTTCTAAATCGTATCAAGATGTATAAGAATACAACCAATAACGATCCAACGATAGCCCAAGTTGCAGCAGTTTTAATATCATCTGCAATTGTAGGCTCAACTTTTATCTGACTTTCTATACCAGCAGCACGAGGACCTTCATAATCAACTTTAAATTGATCTAATGTCATTCCGTCTGGTAAATAAGTTTGTAATCCTGTAAATAGTAAATCTCTTACTTCATCATCAACAGTGTTTCCATCTTCGTCAATTCTGAACTTCGTTGTAATTTTTAACTGACTTGCAGCACCGTATGTTTTCACCTCTGGAGCATCTTCAAAAACATCTTTCAATGTTCCTGCAACTTCAGAAGCATTCATAGCGTTTTCAAATTTAACAACGTAAGAACGTCCTCCAACAAAATCAACTCCGTAGTTTAAGCTATTTGTAAACAAAGAACCAATACCTCCTAATATAATCAAACCTGAAATAGCATATGCAATTTTCCTTTTCTTTAAGAAATCTACATTGATATTTTGGAACCAACTCTTTGTGATGTTCGTGTTAAAAGTTAAACTGCTGTTTTTATTCGTAGACCAGTTTAAGATAATTCGCGTAATAAATACTGCTGTAAAGAATGAAGTTACAATACCTAACATTAAGGTGTAAGCAAATCCTTTAATTGGTCCAGTACCAAATACAAATAAGATAACACCGGTTAAGAAAGTAGTAACGTTGGCATCTAAAATTGCAGATAAGGCTCCTTTAAAACTGAATCCACCTGCAATGGCTTCTTTCAATCCTTTGCCGCCCGCTAATTCTTCTTTAATACGCTCAAAGATAATTACGTTCGCATCTACAGACATACCAATTGTTAAGATAATACCTGCAATACCTGGTAATGTTAATACTGCACCAAACGATGCTAACCAACCAAATAAGAATAGAATGTTTACCGCTAAGGCAATGTTAGCATACAAACCTGCTTTACCATAATAGAATACCATCCAAATTAAAACCAAGATTAAGGCCAATCCAAAAGATCTAAAACTGCTATCAATTGCTTTTTGTCCTAAAGATGGTCCAACAACCGCTTTTTGAACAATATGTGCTGCAGCTGGTAGTTTACCGGCTTTTAATACGTTTGCTAAATCTTCTGCTTCAGTAATGGTCATGTTACCACCAGAAATAGAAGTGCTACCCGCTAAGATAGGATCACCTACTCTAGGAGCAGAGTGTACTTCGTTATCTAAAACTACAGCAACAAACCCTCCGTTTGCATTTTCCGTAGTTAATTTAGCCCATAATTTTGTTCCAACAGAATTCATTTTCATACTAACTTCTGGGTTATTACCAAATTGGTCAAACCCTTGTCTAGCATCGTCAATTACATCTCCCTCAATTGGAGCAATATCTTCACGGTTAGATTTAATAGCATATAAACCTAAGATTTCTCCATTTGGTTTTGCGTCCCATAAGAACTTAGCATAACGCTGTTCTGATGGTAATAATGCTCTAATATCTTTGTTTGCTAAGAATGCATTTACTTTTGCTGTATCTGCAACGGCCGCTTGTCCAATTAAAGAACTTGCTTGTTGTGGGTTCTGAGCAACATTTGGATATAAGTAAGCAAATAATCTGTTTTGTCTTGTTGGAGTCGTAATTGAATCAGAAACTTCTCCTAATAAGTCGTCTAAGTTTTCTTCAGTTGAAGCAGTGTCTGCAACTTCTTCAGTAGCAAATAACTCCGCAGTTTTAGCATCAGCAGCATATAAGAAACTTTGAATATCTACATTTTTATATGCTTCCCAAAACTCTAATTCAGCTGTGCTTTGTAATAATTTTTCAACACGATCAACGTCTTTTGCTCCTGGTAATTCAATTAAGATTCTTCCTGAAGTTCCGATACGTTGAATGTTTGGTTGTGTAACACCAAATTTGTCAATTCTGTTTCTTAATACTTGAAACGCAGTAGAGATCGAAGCGTTAATTTCTTCTTCAATAATTGGTTTTACTTCGTCGTTTGTATTTCTAAATGTAATTTTATCACTTAAAGATTTGTTACCAAAAATACTAGGGTCACTTAGTTTAACAGTTCCATTACTAGCTGTTTCAAATTCTTCAAAAAAGATATCTAAGAAACGTTGGTTACTACTTTTTTGTTTTGCACTTGCAGTTTCTAAAGCTTCTCTAAACACTGGGTTTTTAGAATCGTTAGATAACCCTACTAAGATGTCTTTAACAGATACTTGCAAAATAGCGTTGATCCCTCCTTTTAAATCCAACCCTAAATTCATAGACTTGTCTTTAATATCGTTGTAAGAATAATTGAAAAGAGGAACAATGGTATCGTTTGCTACAGAATCTAAATAGATTCTCTCAAACCTTGCTATTTGTGTAGCATCACCCGCTGCTTTTTCAATCGCAAATTCTTTTGCATCATCCGTAACATTTTTTGCGAACCAAGTAAATGATAATTGGTACAAACTCACTAATCCAAAGAGGATTGCAAATAACTTTATAAGTCCTTTGTTTTGCATTCTAAACTAATTTTAATCTAATATTTTTTATAAACGTGCAAATATAAAATTTTCAGCACGAAATGCTAGTATTTTTTAAGATTAATTCAAGGGCTTGATTGTTAGCGAATTCACTATGTACATGGGATTGTTGATTGTTCCGTAAAAAACTGATTATTATCAGGAATGCACAATTTAGGAAATAGTATATTTACATACTAAAAAATTTATGCCATGAGTTACAAAACAGACATTGAAATAGCACAAGAAGCAACCTTAATTCACATTAAAAATATTGCTAAAAAAATCAATATTGATGAGGATGATATGGAGATGTATGGAAAGTATAAAGCGAAATTACCGCTTAGCTTAATTAATGAATCGAAAATAAAAAACAGCAATTTAGTGTTGGTTACGGCATTAACTCCAACACCGGCTGGTGAAGGAAAAACTACGGTGTCGATAGGTCTTACAGAAGGATTGAATAAAATTGGAAAACAAACAACCGTTGTTTTAAGAGAACCTTCTTTGGGGCCAGTATTTGGAATTAAAGGTGGTGCTGCTGGTGGAGGTTATTCTCAAGTAGTTCCGATGGAAGATATCAATTTGCATTTTACAGGTGATTTTAATGCGGTTGAGAAGGCAAACAATTTGTTATCAGCTTTAATTGATAACAATTTACAAAGTAAGGTCAATAATTTAAATATTGATCCGAGAACAATTCTATGGAAGCGAGTTATCGATATGAATGACCGCGCTCTAAGAGATATAACAATTGGACTGGGAGGTACTGCTAACGGAATTCCTAGACAAGACGGATTCAATATCACACCTGCATCTGAAGTGATGGCCATTTTATGTATGGCAACAGATTTTGAAGATTTGAAACAGCGCTTGGGGGATATTTTTATCGGATTTACATTTGATAAGAAACCAATTTTTGCTCGTGATTTAAATGCAGAAAATGCGATGGCTATTTTATTGAAAGATGCAATTAAACCAAATTTAGTACAGACTTTAGAAGAGAACCCAGCAATTATTCATGGAGGTCCTTTTGCGAATATTGCGCAAGGCACCAATACTATTATTGCTACAAAAATGGGACTTTCTTTAAGTGATTATGTGGTAACAGAGGCTGGTTTTGGTGCAGATTTAGGCGCTGAGAAATTTTTAGATATAAAATGTGCGGCAGCAGATTTGAATCCTAAATGTGTGGTGTTAGTAGCGACTATTAGAGCGCTAAGACATCATGGTGGAGCGAAGAAGGAAGAATACAATACGCCTAATTTAGAGCGCGTTACTGAAGGGTTTAAAAACCTTGAAAAGCATATTGAAAATATTAGAAAGTTTAATATTGAACCAGTAGTTGCAATTAATTCGTTCATTTCTGATTCAGATGAAGAAGTACAATTTATAAAAGATGCGTGTGCTAATTTAGGAGTGCAGGCAGTCCTTTCAGAAGGATGGGCGAAAGGAGGTGAAGGTACTCAAGATTTAGCAAGAGCAGTTGTAGATGTTGTAGAAAACAAAGCAACTCAGTTTAAGCCAATTTACGATTGGAAATCGCCTATGAAAGAAAAGATAGAAACCATTGCGAAAGAAATTTATGGCGCTGACGGCGTGGTATTCGATAAGAAAGCAGCATTAAATTTAAAAAGAATAGACCGATTAGGATTTAATGATTTTGCAGTATGTATGGCAAAAACCCAAAAGTCATTTTCTGATGTAGAATCTAGAATTGGAAGGCCAACTGGCTTTAAAGTTACAGTAAGAGAAATTGAAATTGCTGCGGGAGCTCGTTTTGTAATTCCAATCCTTGGAAAAATGATGCGGATGCCAGGATTACCAAGTGTGCCCGCATCAACAAATATGACTATAGATAATAACGGTGTTATTTCCGGATTATCTTAGGAAAAGATGAATCTAAAAAACAAAAAGTTAGAAAATATGTTCTGACTTTTTGTTTTTACTGAGGTAATTTCTTGTTCATTACTCTTATCCAAATTACAGGGAATAAGGCTAAAAACATCATGCCGGGATAACCTGTGACCATTTGAGGTGAATCCTTATGCGAGTTTAATATTTGGTAGGGCTTATTTGCTCTATGGTGATGATCTGAATGACGTGATAATTCAAATAACAAAATTCGTCCTACAATATGATTGGAGTTCCATGAGTGTGTTGGGTTAACGAGTTCATATCTACCACTTTTCTTCCGTTTGCGCAGTAGACCGTAGTGTTCAATATAATTAACTGTTTCTAAAAGAAGAATCCCAACAATAGCAGCAATTATAAATTGAAGCAGAATTGAAATTCCAAGGGTGGAAAAAATAACAATACATAATATAAGTTGTGAAACTGTATACCATAACATTTTGTTTTCTAGTGATATGAACGCTTTTTTTTGAATTATTAATTTCTTTTTTTGTAGTTGCCAAGCTTTAGAATAACTTCCAATTTGAGAGCGAAACCAAAATGTGTAAAGCCATTCATCTCTTCTTGCAGTTGCTGGGTCATTTGGAGTTGCGACCTCTACATGATGCCCGTAATTATGATAAATTAAAAAATGAGTCTCAAGTGAAGTTAAAAGCAGTAATTCCCCCAAAAATTGATTCAACCGAGAATCATTATGACCCAATTCATGACCAACATTTATTCCAATAATTCCGCATAAAATCCCCATTGAAGAAATACGTCCAGCAATTTCTAATGTAGAAAAATAATTTGTAGCGGTTGTTAGAAACAGAACTAGTAATCCAACTTGAATCGGTACCATACTGTATACAATGGCTCTGTAATGAAATGAGTGCTTAGCAATATCTGCTTCAAGTTTAGAAAGATTTGAATGATCTGGTTTTATAGAAAGTTCCAAGAGAGGAACGATTATAAATGCTAAAATAAAAGGTAAGAAAGTAAAAAGACCTTCAGATACAAATGCTACAAAAGCAGATAAAGGTAATATGTAAATAAAGAAATATTTGAATTTTCTCATTAATCCGATAGTTCCGTAAATATACATTTTTAAAAATGGAAAAATCCTCATCTAATTAAAAAATGAGGATTTTTTTATTCAGTTTGAATTAAGAATTAATTCAATAGGCTGTTGGTCTTTTTAACGCCTTCAGCACTTTCAATTAATTTTGCTTTTTCAGCCCCATCTAATTCTATCTCAACGATTTTTTCGATACCATTTTTACCTAAAACGACAGGTACTCCGATACATAAATCATTCAATCCATATTCTCCTTCTAATAGAGCAGAACAAGGGAAAATCTTTTTAGAATCTAAAGCAATAGCCTTTACCAATTCAGAAACAGCAGCACCTGGCGCATACCATGCACTTGTACCTAAAAGGCCAGTTAAAGTAGCACCTCCAACTTTAGTATCAGCAGCAACTTGTCCTAAATGCTCTTCTGATAAAAATTCAGAAACTCTTACGCTATTTCTTGTAGCCATTCTGGTTAAAGGAACCATTCCTTTATCAGAGTGACCTCCAATTACCATTCCGTCAACATCAGAAATTGGAGCTTCTAATGCTTCAGCTAAACGGTATTTAAAACGAGCGCTATCTAAAGCACCACCCATACCAATGATTCTATTCTTTGGCAATCCAGTTGATTTATGAGTTAAGTAAGTCATTGTATCCATAGGATTCGATACAACAATTATAATAATCTCTGGAGACTGTGCAATTAGATTTTCAGAAACCATTTTTACAATTCCAGCATTGATTCCGATTAATTCTTCACGTGTCATTCCTGGTTTACGAGGAATACCGCTTGTGATAACTGCTACATCACTTCCAACAGTTTTAGAATAATCACCTGTTGTTCCAACAATAGTAGTGTCAAAACCATTTAAAGAGGCAGTTTGCATTAAGTCCATTGCTTTTCCTTCTGCAAATCCTTCTTTAATATCAAGAATTACAACTTCCGAAGCAAAATCTTTCATTGCGATATACTCTGCACAACTCGCTCCTACGGCACCTGCACCAACAACTGTTACTTTCATTTATGTATTTTTTTAGATTGATAAAATTTTGAGTCGCAAATTTAGTGATTTTAAGACGATTAAAAGAATAGATTTTATAATAAAAAGGTAAAATACATTCAATAAAAAAGCCTCGTAAAAACGAGGCTTTTAAATTTATATTTTATCGATATTATACATCAATATTTGCATATTTCGCATTGTTTTCGATAAACTCTCTACGAGGCGGCACTTCATCACCCATTAGCATAGAGAATACTCTATCTGCTTCTGTTCCATTGTCTATTACAACTTGACGTAAAGTTCTGAACTCTGGATTCATTGTTGTATCCCAAAGTTGCTCAGCATTCATCTCTCCAAGACCTTTATATCTTTGAATCGATGCACTTCCACCCATTTTTTGAACAATTAAATCACGTTGGTCATCATTCCAAGCATATTCTCTTTTTTGACCTTTCTTAACTAAATATAAAGGTGGAGCAGCAATATACACACAACCTTCTTCAATTAATTCTTTCATAAATCGGAAGAAGAATGTTAAAATCAACGTCGCAATGTGACTACCATCAACATCGGCATCACACATAATTACTACTTTTTTATATCTAAGTTTTGATAAGTTTAGAGCTCTTGGGTCTTCTTCTGTTCCAATGGATACTCCAAGAGCAGTAAACATATTTTTGATTTCTTCGTTTTCAAAAACCTTGTGCTGCATGGCTTTCTCAACATTCAATATTTTCCCTCTTAATGGTAAAATTGCTTGGAACATTCTATCACGTCCTTGTTTTGCAGTTCCACCCGCCGAATCTCCCTCGACTAAGAATATCTCACATTTTTCTGGATCTGTCTCAGAACAGTCACTTAATTTTCCAGGTAAACCACCAATGGACATCACTGTTTTACGTTGCACCATTTCACGTGCTTTACGTGCAGCATGTCTGGCTTGTGCCGCTAAGATTACCTTTTGAACAATTGTTTTAGCATCGTTCGGGTTTTCTTCTAAATAATCGGTTAACATTTCAGATACAGCCTGACTTACAGCAGCAGTAACTTCTCTGTTTCCTAATTTTGTTTTGGTTTGCCCTTCAAACTGAGGTTCTGCAACTTTTACAGAAATAATTGCCGTTAATCCTTCACGGAAATCATCACCAGCAATTTCAAATTTTAAGTTTTTCAACATCCCTGAATTATCAGCATATTTTTTAAGGGTAGCCGTTAATCCACGTCTAAATCCAGAAAGGTGTGTTCCACCTTCATGTGTGTTGATATTATTTACATATGAATGTAAATTTTCTGAGAATGAAGTATTGTAAACCATGGCAACCTCTACAGGTACACCATTTTTCTCACCTTCCATAGAGATAACTCCAGCAGTTAATTGCTCACGAGTTGCATCTAGGTATTCGATAAACTCAGGCAAACCTCTTTCACTCTTAAAAGTTTCAGAAACTAGATTTCCTTCATTGTCTGTTCTTCTTTTATCTGTAATAGAAATCGTTAATCCTTTATTAAGATACGCTAACTCACGTAATCTTGCAGATAAAGTATCGTAACTATATTCTGTAGTAATCGTAAAGATCGTATCATCTGGAGTAAATGTTACAACTGTTCCATTCTCTGTTGTTTCTCCAATAGATTTAACTGGGTAAAGCGCTTTTCCTTTTTCGTATTCTTGCTCCCAAATTTTACCTTCTTTATAAACGGTCGCTTTTAAATGATTAGAAAGTGCATTTACACAAGAAACCCCAACACCGTGCAGTCCACCAGAAACTTTATAAGAATCTTTGTCAAACTTACCACCGGCACCAATTTTGGTCATTACTACTTGCAAAGCAGATACGCCTTCTTTTTTGTGAATTCCAACTGGAATACCACGTCCGTTATCTTTTACAGAAATTGAATTATCTTCGTTAATCCATACATCAATGGTGTCACAGTGACCACCCATTGCCTCATCAATAGAGTTGTCTACTACTTCATATACTAAGTGGTGTAAACCTCTAACTCCTACATCTCCAATATACATGGAAGGGCGCATACGTACGTGCTCCATTCCTTCAAGGGCCTGAATACTATCGGCCGAATAATTGTGTTTTTTTGCTTCTTCGCTCATAAATTAATTATGTTTTCTGTTCTAAAAAAAATCCTATCAAAGATACTTTTTAAAAGAGTGGTTTTTTTTTAGTTTTTCAATAGGAGTATTGAAGTTATTAACATTTTGTAAAAAACTAAAAGTGGCTTAAAACGGCTAAAAAACACCTTATATTAGAAGTCAGGACGCAACGGATGTCTTTAAAATTGCTTTTTAAAGAAAGTGCATTGTACAGGTTTTATCGAAGTAAAAAAAACGGTTAATATGGGTTTATTTACTGTTTTAAAATGTAAAAAACGTCGAATTAGTCCTTATGCTTACTTGTTCCTGTTTGATCCACCATTGGCCCTAATTTTTTTCCGCCTAGTAAATGCATATGAATATGAAAAACTGATTGCCCAGAATCTTCGTTGGTGTTAATAGCGATTCGATAACCGGTTTCTGCAATACCCTTTTCTTTTGCTAATTTTTTAGCAACGAGTAACATTTTACCTAAAACTTCGGTGTCTTCTTGTTCTGCATCGTTAATCGTATAGATTTCTTTTTTAGGAACAATTAATAAGTGAACTGGAGCTTGTAATCGATTAGGGACAAATGCAATAATTTCCTCATCTTCATATTCAATGGTTGCAGGTAATTCTCTATTGATGATTTTAGTAAATACGGAACCTTTGTCAATTTTATCTTGCTTCTTTTTTTGATAAGCATCGCTTTGAGCATAGGAAATACTGACAGAGAATAAACAAAATAAAACAAGTTGTAAAGCAGTTTTCATAGATGGAAAATTAAATTGATTTCAAACGTAAAAAAATAAATCAATAGTTGAGTAGGGTTTCTGATTTTAGTTTTATTTTTGCGCATGCAACACAAAGTACTTATTTTAGATTTCGGTTCGCAGTTCACGCAATTAATTGCACGTAGAGTTCGAGAGCTCAACATATACAGCGAAATACACCCTTACAATAGCAAAAAGTTTAACGTATCTGATTACAAGGCAGTAATTCTGTCCGGTAGTCCACACTCAGTTAGAGGAGAAGAAGCACCAAACCCAGACTTGTCAGAAATAAAAGGAAAGATTCCTTTATTAGGCGTTTGTTATGGAGCGCAATATTTAGCTCATAATTATGGAGGTGAGGTAGGAGCGTCTAATACGCGTGAGTATGGAAGAGCCCATTTAACACACTTAGATACTTCTGAAACGTTATTCGCAGGAATCAATGAAGGAAGCCAAGTTTGGATGAGCCATTCAGATACAATTTTGTCTTTACCTTCTAATTATAAGATGATTGCAAGTACGGAAGATGTAACCAATGCAGCATATAAGATTGAGGGAGAAGATACTTTTGCGATTCAATTTCATCCTGAGGTATATCATTCTACCGATGGGGCTCAATTATTGGAAAACTTTTTAGTTAAGATTGCAGGTTTAAATCAAGAATGGACACCAGATTCATTTGTTGAAACTACGGTTGCTGCTTTAAAAGAAAAAGTGGGTAATGATAAAGTTGTTTTAGGCTTGTCTGGTGGAGTTGATTCTACAGTTGCTGCGGTACTTTTAAACAAGGCTATAGGTGAAAATCTTTATTGCATATTTGTAAATAATGGATTGTTGCGTAAAGACGAATTCGAAAGTGTATTGAAGCAGTACGAAGGGATGGGCTTAAATGTAAAAGGCGTAGATGCTGCTGATCGTTTCTTAAAAGAACTGGCTGGCGAAAGTGACCCAGAAGGAAAACGTAAAATCATTGGACGTGTATTTATTGAAGTTTTTGATGATGAATCACATTTATTAGAAGATGTGAAGTTTTTAGCACAAGGAACTATTTATCCTGATGTGATAGAATCAGTATCAGCAACAGGAGGACCAAGTGCAACAATTAAGAGTCATCATAATGTTGGTGGTTTGCCAGATTTCATGAAATTGAAAGTGGTAGAGCCTTTACGTATGATTTTTAAAGATGAGGTTCGTAGAGTTGGAAAATCTATGGGTATTGATGCTGAATTATTAGGACGTCATCCATTTCCAGGTCCTGGTTTAGGAATTCGTATTTTAGGAGATATTACGGCTGAAAAAGTGCGTATGTTGCAAGAGGTGGATGCAATCTTTATAAACGGATTAAAGAAATGGGGCTTGTATAATGATGTTTGGCAGGCTGGTGCAATGTTATTGCCAGTAAACTCTGTTGGAGTGATGGGTGATGAGCGAACGTATGAGAAATGTGTAGCATTGAGAGCTGTTGAATCTGTAGATGGAATGACAGCCGACTGGGTAGATTTACCATATAAATTTTTACAAGAGACCTCAAACAAAATAATAAATAACGTAAAAGGCGTTAATAGGGTAGTATATGATATTAGTTCAAAACCGCCTGCTACAATTGAGTGGGAATAGTTTTTGATGTTGAGTAATTAAATTAAGGATATGAAGAAATTTGGTGTTTTAGTTTTCATGGTATTATTTGTTGTGTTCAATTCGTTTAGCCAACAAAAGAAATACATCTCTTATACAGTTAAAGTTGGAGAGACTATGAAAAGTATTGCTAAGGATAATAATATGAAGCAAAAGGATTTATTGCGTTTAAATCCGGATGTAGCTAAAAAGCCAAAAGCAAATACGGTTATCATTATTCCAAATAGAGCATTTGTAGAAGGAGTAGTGGATTCAGAGGGCTTACACACTGTGCAACGTAAGGAGACTTTATTTAGCATTGCTCAAAAATATGGAGTGACTGTAGAAGCGATTAAAAAAGTCAATAATTTAACTGGAGATTATTTAAGTACCGGAAGAATTATTCGAATTCCAGATGCTTCAGAAGTAGAAAAAATGATAGTTGAAGAGGAGATAGATCCGAATGCAATTATGCATTTAGTAGTAAAAGACGATACTGTTTATAATATTACTAAGAAATATAGTATTACTGAAGAGGAGTTGTATGGAATGAATCCTGCATTAGAGGACGGGTTGAAATTGGGAATGAATTTAAAAGTAGGAGAGAAAGAAGATGAGCGTGAATTAGAAGATTTGAATTTATTTGTTGATGAAGTAACTAACAAACCTTTAAATGTTTTGTTGATGTTGCCTTATAAGTTGAAGTCTTTTGATTTTGAAGATGAAGAATTTGAATGGGACAATAGATTGTTAAATATTGTAACAGACTTTCATTCTGGGGCTTTGGTAGCGCTGGATTCATTGCGTGCTCAGGGAATGAATGTTTCTTTAGATGTCGTTGATACCGAAAACAACGCAGGTAAAGTTTCTACAATCGCAAATTCGTATGATTTTGATGAAGTAGATGCTATTGTTGGTCCGTTATTTATGAATAAGGCTAAGCAAGTTTCAAAAACATTGAATGATGTTCCTGTAATTGCTCCAAT
Source organism: Urechidicola vernalis (assembly GCF_031846385.1). Classification (NCBI taxonomy): domain Bacteria; kingdom Pseudomonadati; phylum Bacteroidota; class Flavobacteriia; order Flavobacteriales; family Flavobacteriaceae; genus Urechidicola; species Urechidicola vernalis. The sequence continues at coordinate 169,397 of NZ_JAVRHV010000002.1, read as the reverse complement.
TTATTCTAAGTCTCAAGCAAGTATATCTGATAATAATTTGATAAAAGTTGCTCCAAATAAAGAATTGTTAGAAGCAAAAATTGAGCAACATTTAGTTGCTACCTATACGAATGAGAAAGTTATAATTGTTGGGGATAATTCTAACGCTTCTGCTATAAGAATTAATAGAGTAAAAGAACTTTTGAGTACACATGATTCTATTGGAGAAATAACGATAATTAAACCAATTGGTGGATATATTGCAAAAGATCGTTTTATTGAAGTAATAGATACCATTCAAAAAAAGAACTGGGTTATTCTTTTAAGCGATGATAATATTGTTACCAATGATGCTGTAAATAATTTGGGGACCTTGCCATTAGAGAATAGAGAAATTCAAATGTTTGCTCCACAAAAAGGGAATAACTATAAAGATGTAATGAACGAGCATTTGGCTCGATTGAATTTCACATACGCGTCAACTGAGTTTAACAATGTAGCCAGTAGTGCATATGCTAACTTTCAAGGAATGTACAGACAGAAATATCATGTACGACCATCTGATTATGCTAAAAGAGGTTTTGACGTAATGTATGATACTTTGTTGCGTTTGTCTAGTGGAGAGGATTTTAATGAGGGAGCAACACTTGGTGTTTCAGAACGTGTATTGACCAAGTTTGATTATAAAAAGCGCTTGTTCGGTAGTACAGAAAATAAAGGAATATACTTATTGCAATACCAAAGTGATTTGAGTTTAATAGAATTGAATTAACTCTGATTTAGAAAAATAAAAAAGCAGCCTTATGGCTGCTTTTTTATTTTAAAATATTTAAATAAATGAAATTCATCTCCTCAGAATTACTTTCTATAATATCTAACCTATTGTCATTATTTAAGTCAGCAAGAATAATATCATAGGTGTAAAATGGTTTATCTCTTAGAATAATTTTTTGCCAACCATTTTCTTTACCTAAATTTAAGAACACCATATTTGGTTCGTTTACATTGGCAACAACAATGTCATAACTGCCATTACCATCCAAATCTCCAAAGTCCATAGAGTAGGAGTTGCTTGCTGTTTTGTCAAATGCTTCCTGTTTACTGAAATCTAGTTTTTTACTACCAAAATAGATACTGTTCGGTTCTTTAATATTTGCCGTAACAATATCTAAATACGTATCGTTGTTGAAGTCAAAAACACCAACAGATCTCGTTTCGTCTTTCCCAGTTCCAAAGGGAATTTTTTCCGTAAAATTTAAATTTCCGTCGTTTAAATAAATATAGTTTTGTTGCTGGTCTCTATTTGCAAGGATTAAATCTAAATGACCATCTTTATTGATGTCGACAACTGCAACATCGATTGTAGAATCATCTTTAGAACCGAATTTCAATACTTTAGAAAAAATGCCTTTACCATTGTTTAAGCAAATTTCATTTTCTTTTCCTCTGTTTGTAATTAGGATATCAATATCGCCATCTAAATCTATATCAACTGTTTTTAAGTTTCTGGTTGGGCTGTATGCTTCACCAAAATTAGTTGATCTAGTATAATTGCCTTTACCATCATTTAAATAAATGGCATTTGGAGCCATATCATTTCCAACAGCAATATCTAAATCACCATCATTGTCAATATCTGCTAATTCTGTTGCGTAACTCGTTTCCTCTAATTGATCTAGTAGTTTTGATACTGTGAATTTTCCATAACCATTGTTGATGAATATTTTGTTTGATTCTGGCCAATGCCTACCATTTGCAACAATCAAATCGAGATCACCATCATTATCTATATCACCAGCACTAATTGATGCTGATTTGTCTTTACTTTGACCAAGTACATTTCTAGAATTTGAAACAAATTTAAGTTCTTGACTCATTGATAAAATTGGGAAGGCAATGCAAATTAGCATTTTAAAATATTTCATACTTTTTTTTCAACTTTAAGACGCATTAACTTTTGATTACCGAACTCCCTCCATCTACATGGATTATTTGCCCTGTAACCCATGAGGAGTTTCGGGTTAATAAGAATACTGCAGCCTTTGCAATATCTTCTGGTGCGCCTATTTTTTTTAATGGATTTCTTGCGGATTGAAAGGCTATTTTTTCAGGAGTGCCTAATAATCTGCTCGCTAAATTTGTTTTGGTTAACGATGGCGCTAAGGCGTTTACTCTTATAGTTGGGGCCAATTCGGCAGACAAAGATCTAGTGAGTCCCTCAATTGCACCTTTGGAAATTGCAACTTGCGAATGGAAGTTAAAACCAGATTGCACGGCAATTGTAGAAAATAAAAGAATAGAAGCATCACCACTTTTTTTTAGATTTGGCAATAGTTGTTTTATAATTTTAGTAGCACCAAGTACTTGCAGTTTAAAATCGGACAAAAAATCTTCATCTTTAAAACGATGAAACGGTTTCAAATTTATACTGCCAGGACAATATGCCAACCCATGAATCTCTTCTGGAAAATCAGAGATATCTAAATTTTCAGAATTGATATCTAACTTAATAAATGCAACGTTTTTCCTGTTTTCAACTTTATTAGTGTTATAAGTTGCGATAACATTTGTTTCTTCATTTTCAAGAATAGAAACTATTTCTTTTCCTATTCCAGAGGATCCTCCTATTATTACATAATTTCTCATAGAGTTAGCTTTATTCAGATGCTTACTTTTCTTGAAAAGCAAGATTTATAGTAAAGATAACCAATTTATTAGAGTTAAACGAGAAGAACTAAGAATGACTTAATTTATAGATGCTTTTAAGCAAGAGGTTAAGATATGCCTCGTTTGTAGGTGTTAATTGCTCTTTCACGAGCCATTTTATGTTCTACCATTGGCAATGGATAATTCAATTCATCAAATTCAGGGATCCATTTTCGAATATAAACGAGGTCTGGGTCAAATTTTTTGAGTTGTGTAGTGGGGTTAAAAACTCGAAAATATGGAGCCGAATCGCAACCAGTTCCTGCTGCCCATTGCCAATTTCCATTATTAGATGCTAATTCATAATCCAATAAGTTTTGGGCAAAATATGCTTCTCCCCATCTCCAATCTATAAGTAAATGTTTGCATAAAAAACCGGCAACAATCATTCTAACCCTGTTATGCATATATCCTGTAGCATTAAGTTCTCTCATTCCTGCATCAACCATTGGGTAGCCTGTATTTCCACTTTTCCAAAGTTCAAACTCCTTTTCATTATTTCTCCATTCTACAGTATCATACTTACGCTTAAAATTAGCGTTTATAACTTTTGGGAAATGAAATAAAATCTGCATAAAGAATTCTCTCCATATAAGTTCATTTAAAAAAGATTCATTCTCTTTAACTTCATTTACAATTTGTCTAATGCTAACTGTTCCGAAACGTAAATGAGGAGAAAGATTGCTCGTGCCATTTAAGCCAGGGATATTTCGAGTGTTTTCGTAATTCTCTAGTGAGTTGAAATTATAAGGTTTTACTTTTTTTGTTGAGAGCGTAAAACCAATTTCTGAAATTGTTGGGATTTCATAATTATTTTCAAAGTAAGTTTTACCGAACTCAGAATCATAAGTTTTTAATAAAGAGGGGTGTAATTTTTCGCGCCACTTATTTTTATAAGGGGTATATATAGTATACGGTGTTTGGTCCGCTTTTAGTACTTCGTTTCCAGAGAAAATAACCTGATCTTTGCATGCGGTACTTTTAATATTTTTATCGCGTAAAAAGTCATGAATTTCTTTATCTCTTCCGATAGCATAAGGTTCGTAGTCTTCATTAAAAAAGACTTCTTTTACAATGAATTCCGAAACCAACTTCTTCCACGCCTTAATGGGTGTATCAATTAAAATGTATATACCGGAGTTGTTTTTTTTAAATTCTTTATTTAATAAAGTAAGCTGTTCGTAAATAAATGTTATTCGCGCATCGTTTGCATCTAGTTCTTCAATAATATTTTTGTCAAAAATAAATATTGGCAGCACTGGAGTACCACTATTCAAGGCTTTAAGCAAAGCATGATTATCTTTGATCCTTAAATCTCGTCGATACCAACAAATAGATATCATTTTTTTACGCATCGTTTAACAATAAACGGGGTTATGTTTACATATCTTAAATCTAATCAATTCTTATTTTTTATATTATGAAGTCGTCGCTTTTCTAGTAAAATAATTTATTAGAAATAAAATAGGAGCAATTACAGGAACAAAAATGAAAAGCATAAGCCATAATATAAAATTACCTTGATTTCTATTTTTGATAAGTAAGACAAAGGCGTAGCAATAGAACGTAAGAAATAAGAGTCCAAAAATTGCTATTTGAACGCCGCTAATCATAATGGGTAATAAATTCATAGTTGGTTTTTATTTTAAAATAAAGGTAACAAAAAAGAGCAACCTATTTAGGTTGCTCTTTAATTAATATCTTTTGTGAAATGCAGTGTTATCTTCTAACTCTACCTCTCATTTGGTGGTGACTTAAACCAGGGGCTTTTTTCATTTGATCTTTCATCATTTTAATCTGGTCTTTTAGCATGCCGTGTTTGTCTAATTTTTTTGCTTCTGCCATTAACTTGTTTGCTTCTTGCTTTCGGTTTTTAGACATGGCAATACCAGATAATTGTAACTTAGCCATAGCCAAATCATGATCCATAGATAAGCCTAGTGTAATTGCTTTTTTAAAGTATTTCTCGGCCTGCGTTAAATTAGACTGAGAAACCATGATACCTTGTAAAAAGTTATAGTATCCTTCTTGTTTCTTTATTAATGCAGAACTAGGGTTTTTGATGTAACTCAACCATTTCTGGCATTTTTCAAAATTTTGCTTTCGTAATTGTAAAAACGCCAACAAAATAAATTCGTTTTTAAAATAGAATAGAATAAAGATTCCACTTAACAAGATAAGTGAAATACCATTCATTATATTTCCTTCTATAAATTGAAAAACGGCCCAAGCAATAATACCTGCAGCAAGAACTAATTTTATATTTTTATTAAACATGTCTCTTTTTAAATTTGGTGTGCAAAGATACCTATTTGCACTTATTTCTTATAATATTTTTTGTACTTAAAGTAGGCCAATACACTTAGCAAAATAGAGATCGCTAACCATGTCCAAATTTGGTATGGAATTTTTGCAGCTTCTCCTTGAGCATAAGAATGCAATCCGGATAGTAAATGGTTTACGCCTAAATAGGTCATTAAAATAGATGCAAATGATAATACACCAGCAACATTAAATGCATAACGACCTCTTAAGCCTGGAATTAAACGCATGTGTAAAATAAAAGCATAAATCATAATACTAATTAAAGCCCAAGTTTCTTTTGGATCCCATCCCCAATAACGACCCCAGCTTTCGTTTGCCCAAATGGCTCCTAAAAAGTTTCCGATCGTTAATAAGATAATTCCTAAAGTCATAGACATTTCGCTAATGACAGTTATCTCTTGTACAATTAATTTGACCTTCTTTTTGTTTTTATCATTGGTAATGATCATTAAGAATAATGCCAATAAACCAAGAATCATACACAGGGTAAACGGACCATAACTGGCCACAATAATTGATACGTGAATCATTACCCAATACGAATCCAAAACAGGAACTAAGTTTGCGATTTCTGGATCCATCCAGTTCATGTGTGCAAACATTAAAATCATAGCCGTAACAAAAGCAGTTGCAGCAATTGTTAATTGCGATTTTTTTCCGAAAATTAATCCGAAAAGCATGGTTGCCCAAGCAATATATATCATGGATTCATATCCGTTACTCCATGGCACGTGCCCAGAGATATACCATCGTATCCCTAAACCAACAGTGTGGTATGCAAACAATAATACACAAATTATTGAACCAATTTTTAATAGGGTTTTTAAGAACTTAGAATCGTTAAATATATTTATAATTATTACTATGAATAAGAATAGACCGCCAAGCATGTATTGCCAAAAGAGGTTTTTAAAGATGTCGTTTTCATTATAGAAAACTTCTAAATCAATCTTCTTGTCAGATGGGTATACATCGCTTCCAAACTTTTGCTGAAACTTTATAATTCCGTTTAGAATTTCGTCTGCTTGAGAATAATCATTCTTTTCTTTTGCCTCAATTAAGGTTTGTAAATACGCTGGAAAAATCTGTTTTACAAAAACAGAATCTGTTCCAGAATAGTATTCTGATTTTAATTCGTTTTGTGAAACCCAAGTATTGTTTTCATCATCAGGAATTGGGAAAATGGCTAACAAGTTTCCAAATAAAGCATCAAATAAAACATTGACACGGTTGGTAACATCTAAAACACTTTGATCAAACTTTGATTTAATCTTTTGTTTAAAGGCATATTCGTTTTCTTTTGCCAATTTGTAATCGCCCATGTTTGTTAAGAAATCTGCAAGTCTTGCATATTTCTGATCCTCAGGAATGCCAATAAGATCTCTTAATTTAGTGTTCTCCTTTTTAATATAAATCATAGGAACATTAAACCAAAAGCGTGGATTTTGCTGCATAGAAATGAACACTTGGTTAGAGTTCAGTCCTTTATACTTGTCTTTTTTACTTACTTTTCTTAGTAATTCTGAAGAGAAAGTATGCAAAGGTTTCATTCTTCCACCTGCATCCTGAATAACCAATTTGCTAAATTTCTTAGCGTGTTCTGCAGAAACAGCATTGGCATTTACAATAGAATCTATTTGAGTATTGGTAAGTTGATGTTCTTCGTGTTGAGAAAAACCGGTATTTATGGCCAACAATGCGGCAATGGTTAATGCTGCTTTTTTCGCTTTTACTTTATTCAGCGTTTGACGTAAGGTATCAAATCGCGTGTTTTTTGCAAAGATGATTATGATCAATCCTAAAAACAATAGAGTATAGCCGAAGTAGGTAATTGTAGTTCCCCAAAAGTCATGATTTACAGATAATCTCGTTTCTTCATACTCTGGAGTGATATTGTAACTAGATTGGAAAAAACGATACCCTTTATGGTTTAATACGTTATTCATGAAAATTCTAAAATCGAATGTTTCAGAAGGATCAATTACGGTTACTTCACTTGCATAGGACATGGGGTTTTCAGAACCCGGATAGGTGTCTAATTGAAAGTCCCTCAGTTTTACGTGGAAAGGAAGTGTAAGTTGCTGCGCACCATAATTAACTCTAAAATGTAATCCGCCTACACTAATTTGTGTTGGTGATTGCATATAGTATTGAGCACCTGATAGTTCAAGTTTTTTTGTTTCTTCACCAACGGTAACGTCGAATACTAATTTATCTAATGGGTCTTCATTTTTATCTCCAACAATAGTTTTGTAAGAACCTTTAACGGCCGGTTCTGGAATTACAAAATTCATCCCAGCCAAGTTGTGTAAAGAAAGTAGATTTAAATCTTGAATAGAATCTTTGGCAATGATTCCATTAAATTGATCAGCCATTCTTAAAAAGGTTCCCTCATGAATGGATTTAATTTTTAATTGACCATCAATGGTTAAAATATCTACTGTATTGTTTCCTTCGTTGTCATAGCCAATTAAAACATTGTGAATCAATTGACTTTCGCCTTGCTTTAAATAATGATCATGACGCCCTCCGTTTGATGATTCAACAATTTTTAAAAAGGATTGACCGTTTTCATCTAAAGTAAATTCTTCTTTAGCATTAGGTATATATTCTACCAAGTCAAATTCAAAATCTTGTCCCTTGAAATTGTCTTTAAATGTATAATTAGGTGATCCTTTAGCCGATAATAAAACTGGGGCTGGGACAGAAATTCTTTGAACTTCATTATTATGTGTAGTTACTTGAAAATAGGTCGTTTCAGAAAGCATTGTATTGTTAGACTCGCCTTCAATAATTGGCATAATACCTTCATAACTTATATACCTTGTAACACCGGCACCAATTATAATAAGAACGAATGCCAAGTGAAATAACAACACAGACCATTTCTCTTTTCTATACAATCGATATTTAAAGATGTTACCAAAAAAGTTAAAGACAAATATTACCATAATGGCTTCGAACCACCATGCATGGTAAATCAGTGCTTTTGCAGTTTGTGTACCGTAATCGTTTTCAATAAAAGTTGCAATACCCATGGCAGCAGCAAATACGATAAACAAAACCCCGGTAAGTCTAGTTGAATATAAAAAAGAAAGTAGTTTATTCATTTTTTTTAATCCTAAAAAAGTTTGCGCAAAAGTACGGATTATTAAGATTATATTGATGAGTAAAACGTTAATTATTACCCCATTCAAATTGCTAAATCGTTTTCAATTTTTTATATCGATTTATTGCGCTAACTTTGAGATTCTCAATAATAAATAAGAACAAAAATCATGTATAAAAACGATCATAATCCATTACAAAATTACCAAGCATCAAATTCTAGATATGACACCATGCAATATCGCAGATGCGGTAAAAGTGGTATTTTGTTACCCTTACTATCTTTAGGGCTATGGCATAATTTTGGTCATGCAGATGATTATACAAAGGCAAGAGATATTGTTAGAACAGCTTTTGATAATGGGATAACGCATTTTGATTTGGCCAATAATTATGGACCTCCTTATGGTGCAGCAGAAGAGACTTTTGGTCGAATTTTAAAGGATGATTTAAAATCTTATAGAGATGAAATGATTATTTCATCTAAAGCCGGATGGGACATGTGGGATGGTCCCTATGGTAATTTGGGTTCTCGAAAATATTTAATTGCAAGTTGCGATCAGAGTTTAAAGCGAATGGGATTGGATTATGTTGATATTTTTTATCACCATAGACCAGATCCAGATACGCCGCTAGAAGAAACAATGGGAGCCTTAGATCATTTGGTAAGACAAGGAAAAGCCTTGTATGTTGGTATTTCTCAATACTCTGCAGAAGATACTGCAAAAGCATCTAAGATTTTAAAAGAACTTGGTACACCATGTTTAATTCATCAACCAAGATATAATATGTTTGATCGGTGGGTAGAAGGAGGGCTTTTAGAAACATTAAATACAGAGGGTATTGGTGCTATTGCATTTTCACCTTTAGAGCAAGGGATCTTAACAAATAAGTATTTAAATGGTATGCCTAATGACTCAAGAGCTGTAAAAGATGCCCGCTATTTGAATGAGAATCATATTACTACTGAGGTTTTGGAAAAAGTGCAGCAATTAAATGCAATTGCAGTAGATAGAGGACAGAGTTTAGCACAAATGGCAATTGCTTGGATATTAAGAAACCCTGAAATTACGACTGTGCTGGTTGGTGTTAGTAAAACTGTACAATTATTAGATAATATAAAGTCGCTCGAAAATCTTAAATTTACAGAAGAAGAATTAGCGAGAATAGAAACCATATTAAAATAAAAGTGATGAAAAATTTTATGAAATTGATAGTTGTAATTTTTGTTTTTCTTGTTGGATTGCAACATGTTAATGCGCAAGAAACTGTTTTGAAAGAAGTATTGTTAACGACTTTAAATAGTGTGAATGAATTGGATTTGTCAAACCTTAAAACGGAAGATTTGATGGAGTATAATGCAGGCTTAACGGATCGTATTTATGAAATTTTAGAAAGTGATAAGGTAGAAAAAGAGAAGATAGGCGCTATGAAAATTCTTAGCAATGATACTGAAAGAGATTTAACGGATTTACTTGGGAAAAAAATGCACAAGAAGTATGTGAAATTGATGGAAGACCAGTTGAAACCTTTAATAAAAAAAGACAAAACCTTAAAGTACTTATTCTAAAAGGTTAATTTACAACATACATTTGCAAATTTTGAACTTCTTCTAAGTGCTATTAAAATTTAGTTTTGCCATATATTAATTTGTAAAAATAGAATAGTATGGCTATCTCTAAAAAATATTTAAAATCTAAACCAGTTTGTAAAGTAACTTTTGAATTAGAAGGAATTGAAGCAGACTCAATTGTTGCAGTAGGAGATTTTAATGACTGGAACTCAGAAGCAACACCTCTTAAAAAATTCAAAAACGGGAAATTCAAGACTACTGTAGATTTTGAAAAAGATTCATCTTCAGAATTTAGATATATAGTAGACGGTGCATATATAAATGAACCAGAAGCGGATGCTTTTGTTTATAATGCATATGCAGGTGAAGAAAACTGCTTGTTAACTGTTTAAGAAAGATCTTCAATTAGTAATTGAATAATATCAATTGCTGCTTTAGAAATTTTTGTACCTGGGCCAAACACCCCCACTACACCAGCGTTCATTAAGAATTCATAATCGTTGGGTGGTATGACACCACCTGCGATTACTTTGATGTCTTCGCGACCATAATTTTGTAATTCTTTAATTACTTGTGGTACCAATGTTTTATGACCTGCCGCCAAAGAAGAGATGCCTAAAATGTGTACATCGTTTTCTACAGCTTGTTTAGCCACTTCTTTTGGTGTTTGAAACAAAGGGCTAATATCAACATCAAATCCTAAATCGGCAAAACTTGTGGCAACCACTTTTGCGCCTCTGTCATGCCCATCTTGTCCCATTTTAGCAACCATTATCCGTGGTCTTCTTCCATCCATTTCTGCAAACTCATCTGCCAACCTACACGCTAACTTAAAGTGCTGATCGTTTTTAATTTCTTTACTATACACGCCTGTAATGGTATTAGTTGTTGCTTTATATCTTCCAAATTCTTTTTCAAGTGCCGAAGAGATTTCTCCTAAAGTAGCTCTATTTTTGGCACAATCTACAGCCAATTCTAATAAATTGCCTTTACCAGTTTTTGCACTTTCTTCTAGTTCTTTCAGAAGTTTCTTTACGACTTTATCGTTTCTGTTTTCTTTTAATAATGATAGTCTTTCAACCTGCTCTTTTCTAACTGCATCATTGTCAACTTCAAGCGTTACAAGATCATCTTCTTTTTCTAATTGAAAGGCGTTAACGCCAACAATTGTGTCCTTTCCACTATCTATTTTGGCTTGTTTAATTGCAGACGCTTCTTCTATTCGTAACTTAGGAATGCCTTTTTCAATGGCTTTAGTCATACCTCCTAAATTCTCAACTTCTTCAATCAACTTCCAAGCTTCATTGGCAATGTTCTCAGTTAAGGATTCTACATGGTAACTGCCAGCCCAAGGGTCAACAGTTTTTGTTATATAGGTTTCTTCTTGTAAGTAAATTTGCGTGTTTCTTGCAATACGTGCAGAGAAATCTGTAGGCAGGGCTATGGCCTCGTCTAATGCATTTGTGTGTAAGCTTTGCGTACCACCAAATACGGCAGCCATGGCTTCTATTGTTGTTCTCGCAACATTATTAAATGGGTCTTGCGCTGTTAAACTCCAGCCACTCGTTTGGCAATGTGTTCGAAGCATTAATGATTTTTGGTTTTTTGGATTGAATTGCTGTACAATTTTTGCCCATAACATTCTTGCTGCACGCAGTTTGGCAACCTCTCTAAAATGATCCATACCAATTGCCCAGAAAAATGATAATCTCGGAGCAAAATCATCTATTTTCATACCTGACTTAATCCCAGTTCTGATATATTCCAGTCCATCCGCTAGTGTGTATGCCAGTTCTATTTCAGGCGTTGCACCAGCCTCTTGCATATGGTATCCCGAAATGGAGATACTATTGAATTTAGGCATGTTTTTAGTGGTGTATTCAAAGATGTCTGAAATAATTCTCATCGATTGGGTAGGAGGGTAGATGTAGGTGTTTCTAACCATAAACTCCTTAAGAATATCGTTTTGTATGGTTCCGGATAGTTTTTCTAAAGCTACACCCTGCTCTTGAGCTGCTACAATGTAAAAAGCCATGATTGGTAAAACCGCACCATTCATAGTCATTGAGACAGACATTTTATCCAATGGAATTTCATCAAAGAGCACTTTCATATCTTCAACAGAATCAATGGCAACTCCCGCTTTTCCAACATCTCCTTGAACACGTTCATGATCAGAGTCGTAACCTCTATGTGTAGCCAAATCAAAGGCTATAGAAAGTCCTTTTTGACCTGCCTTTAAGTTCCGTTTATAAAACGCGTTGCTTTCTTTTGCTGTTGAAAATCCTGCATATTGTCTTATAGTCCAAGGTCTACGAACATACATGGTAGAATAAGGACCTCTTAAAAATGGAGAGATACCCGCAACATAGTTTTCGTGCTTAAAAGACTGTCCTCTTGCTGATGAACTTTCTGTAGCTAAACTGATATGTTGAATTGCCCTACGCTTCATTTTTCAATCTTTCTTGATCTAAACGCTCAGATAGCCTTTTGGCAATGATTGGTTTGATCAGTGTTTTTCTCGGATTCGTTTTTACAAAAGGATACAATTCCAGCTCATTTTTCATTGTATCACTTGTATTTGTATGTTTGTTTGTGCCGAGTAATACGATACTGCCATCCTCAAATAACTCTTGTTCCTTAGTCGCTGATTTCTCTATTGAATCTTGAATATTACCTAATTTTAATTGCTTAAGAAACCCTCCATTTTTTTCAATTTCTTTAAATAATTCAAGTGATTTTTCAGCAATTTCTTTGGTCAAATACTCAACATAATAACTGCCATTTACCATTTGGTTAGCGTTTGATAAATAACTTTCTTTTTTAAGAATTAAAAGTTGGTTCCGTGCAATGCGCTCTCCAAAGGCGTTTGATTTATGATAGATACTATCATAAGCCAAATTACAAACAGTATTGGCGCCTCCCAAAATAGCACTCATGCTTTCTGAAGTTGTACGGAGCATGTTTGTGTTATAATCATACAAGGTTTTATTACGTGTGCTTGGCGATGCAGTAATATGCAGTTTACTTTGTAGCCTTAAATCTTTACAAACGCTGGTCCAAACGGTACGAAAGGCTCTTAACTTGGCTATTTCAAAAAAATAATTACTCCCAATAGCGAAGTTTACATTAAAATCCAATCGTTTTTCTGTTGGCTCGTCTGTAACGTTCAAAAAATCATTTATATATTCGAATCCATGGGCTAAGGCAAATCCTATTTGCTGTGTAATTGTAGCGCCAGAATTCTGATAGTTCGCTGCGTCAATTCCAAATACTATTGATTTTTGAGATGTATGCTTAAGTAAAGCGTTGAAAACCTTAAAATCATTTTGAAGCGTTGTAAACCAATTACCTTCTTTGCCAAGATTTCCAATGATGTCAATATTAAGTAAGGTTGTATATTTCTCTGTATGATTTATTAAATCTGTTAAAAAACTTTCAGAAAGGAACTCAAATTCAAATTGTAATTCAATTTCAATGGGAATATTTTTAAGGGCTATTTGAATATTAAAAGGGCCTGAAGCTTTGAATAAAATACTTTCTACCCCTCCTTTAATTGCTTTACGTGCAATAGAATTCGCAACCCGTTCATCGGCAATAAAAATAGTTTGACCTATTTTAAAGTCGTGCGTTGATCTATCGGAAACAACTTGTTTATAGGAGTCTAGATGATGAATTGGGTTAATTACAATTCCATCTTTCGTTTTTGTACTTAAAGTTTCGTTGTATTCTTTTCCTTTTAAATCGAATTGAATTTTTTGTTTCCATTGTTTTTCGGAAACAGGAATAAAGTTTTCAAATAAAGAATCATCCATTATTATTTCTTTTTAATGGTATCGTATTCTATAATAAAAATGTCTTCATCTTCTTTTTTCATATTGTATTCTTCACGAGCAAATTTATCTAGTTTTTCAGGATTTTCCAGGTCCTTTATTTTTTTAGAATCCTTTTCGATTTCTTTTAAATAGTATTCCTTATCGTTCTCTAGTTTTTCAATGGTTTTGTTAAATTTTCGATCAACAAAAAAAGAATTCTCATCAAAAAAGAACATCCATACGGCAAAGCCAATAAATATCAAGACATATCTATTGCTTATAAAGCGTAAAAATTTGTTCTCTTTTAATTGTTTTAAGGTCATGCTTAATTGAGTTTGTCGTTAATTACTGTTCTAACGATATCCACTGCAACCGTATTGTAACGGTCGTTCGGAATAATAATATCCGCAAAATTTTTAGTAGGCTCTATAAACTGATTGTGCATTGGTTTTAAGGTGTCTTGGTAACGGTTTAAAACCTCATTCATATCTCTTCCTCTTTCTTGAATATCTCTTTTTAAACGTCTTATTAAGCGTTCATCTGCATCAGCATGTACAAAGATTTTAATGTCACATAAATCTCTCAACTCTGGGTTGTTAAAAATTAAAATACCTTCAACAATAAAGACTTTTGTAGGGTGTGTTCTATGCGTATCTTTTGTTCTGTTATGCGTAACAAATGAATATACAGGTTGATCTATAGCCTCGCCGGATTTTAATTTTTTTAAATGCTCCACCAACAATTCAAAATCGATAGAATTTGGATGGTCAAAATTTATTTTAGTACGTTCTTCATAACTCAAATTATCGGTGGCTTTGTAGTACGAGTCTTGTGATATAATACCAACTTCTTTGTTGGGTAATTCGTTTAACATTTTATTTACCACAGTGGTTTTACCACTTCCGGTACCTCCGGCAATTCCAATTACTAACATATGCTATAGGATGATATTCATAGCAAATTTACTAAAATTAAACAGTTAAAATGGGCTGAATAAAAAAAGCTTTTCACAATTGTGAAAAGCTTTTTTGCATATTTTTTTATGAAAACTTCTAGAGTTTCATTGTAAATCCGATTCCTGCAGTACCACCAGTCGTTCCACCACCAAGTTCTAGAAATAATCCCCATTTTTCATTAAAAAACCAACGGCCACCAGCATGTGCTCCAAATCCAACGTCACTACTATCAGGATTGTTTCCTAATCCTACTGCATATCCTAAACTTAAGCCTCCATATACATCCCAATCTGGGCTTTCAAGTTTAAACACACGGTCAAAATAATAGTTACCTTTAACACCAAATGTTATCCAATCTATATCCCAATCCGTTCCAGCAAAAGGCGCAATTGTTATGTCTTTGCTAACAGGGATTTCATAGGTCACTCCTAAGAAACCAAAGTTTAATTGTTTTCTTGCGCCCTCTTGCGCATTTGCTTCATGAGAGAAACTTAAAGTTAACACAGCAATAAATAAAAGAGTAAGTAGTTTTTTCATAATAGTTTGTTTTTGTTTAATACAAATATAATGAATTTTAACTTTTTATTTTTTATAAAGAAATTCGTGCTCTAGCCCCAAAATACCACAAGCTAGATTCGTCTGGATTTAAGGTCGGATTTTTAATCCATTGCACATCAGGTGTAATAGCGAAACGTCTTGTTATTTGATACCTGTAAAAAAGTTCTGCTGTTAATTGATCTTTGCTTCCAGGTATATTTGGCTCTGCCCATGAAAAAGCGATACCGAACAAATCATGACTCTTAAAGTTAAGGCCATAGCCTATTTGTACGTCTTTGGTGTAAAAGGTGTTTTCTGCTTTTCCACCGGAAAAACCGAATCTAAAAAAAGGCATATGTAATTCATTAAACAACCAATAGGAACTAAATGCAATACCTAGGTCATCTTCATATTCGGCACCTGTATGACTGGTATAAGATGGGCTTCTCCAAAATGTTAAACTAAAGTTTTTAGAAAAACGTTCATCAATTGTTGGGGCCCAGCCAATTTCGGCCCATGTTTGTATATCACCATTAAAAAAATTACGACCAAAATCTAAAAAATTTCCATCTTGGTATAAATCACCATACACATCTGTAAAGGCTACTTTGGCATATAAAGATTCAGTTATTTCAATTCCGGCTCCAATTCCAAAGCCAGGATTGTGCATATTTACTGTACCGCTGGCAATTGAACCGAAATTGATAAAAGCTTTTGTAGGAATCCCTAAACCATGAAAATTAAAAAAATTGGCAGGATCAATTTTACCTACAATAGTCCCAATTTTACCATCTAAAAACTGCTGCGCATAATGCAGTTCTAATATTCTGAATGTGTAATGCATAAAACCTGTACCGGTTAGCCCATAATACCCAGATTCATCTAAACCATGAAACATAGGACTGCTCTCTCCATTGTATCGATGCCTACTACTCAATAGAACAGAAAAAGTACCTTGATTCTTTCCCTTTTTTCGGTTTACAATAACTTTATTGGCTCTGATGTTTAAAACGCCACTGCTTGTTAGTTTATCATGGTTTTCTTCATCTATTACGTCGGTTGCACTAAGAACTAAAGCAACATATTCAAGTCCAAGGCTAATACCTGTTTTTTCTTGTAAATTCTTTTTCCAATCGTACCAAGGTTTTGTATGTTTTACTGGCATTCTATAATAAGGATCCCGGTCGTTGTCAAATTTTAAAATTTCGGCAATGGAATTTGGTCCGTTGAACTTGCTCTTACTTTTGTAAATAAATTCGGTGCTGTCTTTTTTTACATCTTCTTTTTGTTCATTTTGAGCAAAACCAACAAAGTTTATGAGTATGGTCAATAAAGTTAGGTAGTGTTTCAGTTTCATAGTAGTTGCAATTAATTTGTTTTCCTCATCCTTTTTGGGCCATACCAAAGCCAAAAACCAGAAATGGAAAAAGTTAATAAGGCAATTCCCATAAGCGTGGTATAAAACAATTTGAAATAGCCATTAGTGCCCAAGTAATTATCTACAATAGAACCGTCATGAATATTTTCTATAAAGTCAGCGTTACGCTTGCCCACATTCAAAAGTTGGCCAGTAGCCCCATCTAATTGAACACCCCAATAATCTTGTTTATACACAAACTTGATCATGCCCTTCTCTTTTTTTACTTCAATCTTGTCTAAAGATAACGAAATATTTTGAGCAATATCTTTTTTGATAATGGAGTCTGAGATGCTATGTAGTTTTTCAAGTGGCAACCACTTTTCAAAATTTACCGTAGTTCCTTGATGATTGATTGGTGAAATGATTTCATTGGAATGTTTTTTCCAACCTAATAAAACACCGCTTATAGATACAATAAAGAAAAAGGAAAAAAGAAAAATGCCCATTGCGCGGTGTACCTTTCTAAAGCCTCTAATCGTTTTTGCTTGTTTTTGCCTTTTGGTTTTCATTTAAAAAATAAAGAGGAAAGCATTGTTGCTTTCCTCTTTACAAATTTAAACTTTTAAGAAAGATTATAAAGTATTCTTATATATTTTTCCATCTTTCATGATTAATTTCATTCCTTTAATACCATCTCGTACAGGCGCGTCAAACCATTTTTCATTTCCACCAATTAATTCAATATTGGTTAGCGGATTTCCGTCAACAATTAGTAAATCTGCATAAGCTCCAGTTTCTATGACTCCAAGTTTTCCATCTGGGTATGGATCCATAACCTCCCCACTTAACTTTAAGATTTCACCATTTACCGAAGTTAATGCCTTTAAATAGTAGTGATTTCCGAAAAAATTTGCTCCCAAATAGATCTGATGATCATTTTGTTTATTACATGCTTCTGGCATTCCAACACAATCTCCTTGAAAGCCTAACTTAGGTCTATGCTTTTTTACGTTTTCAACATAATTTTCAAAAGCCAATTGAGCGGACTCTGCTTTTCTTGCAGATGATTTACTGGCTGAAATCGCTGAAACTTGAGAAAGAGCGGGAGAAAAGGCTTGCATGTTAGTAGTCATATAGGCTCCTTTTTCTTCCATAAGAGCGGCGACATCACCATCAAACATAAAGCAATGTTCAATTGTTTTCACTCCGTTTTCTAAACAACGAATGATTGATTTTTTACTATAGGCATGTGATAAAACATACGAGCCATAAGCCTCAGCAGTTTCAACAGCAGCTCTAATTTCTTCAGCTGAATAAGCGTCTAATTGCCAAGGGTCAAATTGAGAAACAACCCCGCCACTTGACATAATTTTTACTTGAGAAGCACCTTGCATAAAATTTTGCCTTACAGCGGCTTTAATATCCGAAATTCCATCAGCTGTTATAGACATTCCTAATCTACCTCCGCTAGATTGTGGCCCGTTAAATGTCTCATTTGGTGTTGTCAAATTCCTGAAATCTGCATGAGAACCGGTAGGGCCTATAAATCCGCCTGAAGGATAAATTCTAGGGCCATTTACTAATCCTGCGTCAATAGTTTTTTTGAGACCAGCACCCATTCCACCGGCATCTCTCCAGGAAGTGAAACCTGACATTAATGCATTTTCAGCGTTAACTACAGAACGTACTGCTAATTCTTCCCAATTTCTATTATTCTCAATATCGCTAATTGAGGTTCCGTTCATTTGTAAATGTCCGTGCCCTTCAATAAGGCCTGGCATTAAGGTTCCTCCTTTTCCATCAATTGTGATAATATCTTTTGGCGCTTTAATTCCTTTTTTAACCTCTGAAATTAAGTTGTCTTTAATTAATACATCTGCATCGATTAAATTTTCACTAGTTCCATCCCAGACTTTTACATTGGTAATAAGTATATGACTAGATTTTTTTTCTTGAGCAAATAAGGCGACAACTGACATTGCTAAAGCAAAAGTGAATAATTTTTTAAATGTTGTTTTCATAGTTTAGTAGCTTATTATTATTATTATTATAATCCGAATCTGTAATTAAGAGATAGCATCAATTGCTGTTTAGATTTTAAAAAACCATATTCACCTCTAAATTGCCAACGTTCGTTATGCTGGTAATTAAATCCTAAAAGCATGTTCCATTCATATTCTAATTGTTTATTGAATTTATAGTATACATCTGTATCTACAACTCCACGTACAAGATTATAGGTGGCTTCTGCTCTTAATTTTTCAAGTGGACCTAAATCGTCCCAATAGTCTCCATTACCATTTGGCGTATTTCCATCCCTAAAACTATCCCAAGTGTCGTCTATATATTGTTTGTCTTCTTCCGTAATGCCCAAGGCCTCATCAAAAGCAATGTTTCCAGATGTTTGACTGTCTAATTTTTGGAACTGAGCTCCACCCCATATTGCCCAAAAACGCCCTTTTTTCTTTGTCATTATTCTTCTAATAATTCTAACTCCACTAACGTTTACCAAAACCGGTTTGTCTAATCGAGAATTTGTAGTCCAAGACCAGGAATAATCAGCAGCAATATTTACAGGGCCAAGAGGGGCTACTGCCAATAAATTTAAGCCATAATATTTACCTTCAATATCTGTTGTACTGGTAATTAAATCGCTTCCTAAAACACTAAATGAAATGTCTTGTTCTCCCCAAACTTGTCCATAATAACCTCCTACAGAGAAAAAGGGTAATATCCATGCATCAACTCTTGCATTTATAGTGTTAATTCTACCTTCAGATGGGCCAAAATCTAAAATTCCGTCTAATCCAAAATAATTTTCAGGTACTGTTCCGTCATCACTAATAGCCATTTCGAAGTCGTCTATAACAATACCTTGTTTGTTAAAAACACTACCCAACATAACGCCAAACGGCATTTGTAGTTCATAACCCTTGGCATAGGCTTTTTTGCCTAATATTGGCAGTATATAAGGGTATTCTTTGCCAATTTGAGCGCTATCTATGGTTTGACTTTTAGCAGTTGGAGCGAATATAAAAAGCGCTAAAATGCTAAGTATAATTAGTAGAGATGGGTTTTTCACAGGATTTATTTTATTGAATTAGTTAATTCAAATATAATAAATATTGAAATGTATTAAGAGTGATATTAAGAAATATAAAATCTGCAGGTTGTATTACTCTATACTTTTAAACTCTTTTATAGCCTTATTTGGTTCAATAACATTGTATCCCTTCCAAAATTCTGGATCATAACTAGGGAGATATGTAGGAGTTACTTTCGCCGCTTCTTTAAAGGCATCGAATTCTGTTTTTGAAATGACATTATTTTCAAAAACGACCAATTCATTTTTCTGAATAACGGTCATTTGAAAATTTAAATCGCCCGAAACTTCATTCTGTTTTCTTCTGCCCTTTGTATTCTTGTTTTTCTCAATAATTTTAAGTGGTCTTTTTACGCCAAAACGATTGCCTATAGTCTGCTCTGCGTATGATAGTACATATTTATTCTCGCTGTTTTTATTGTAGATAAAACTACCGTTATGAATATGAGATTGAAACATTAAACCTAGTAACTTAAAGCTTTTAATGGTTTTAACATTTTCAAAATCTAGTCTTTCAATTGCGTAATCTTGAGGGTTTATGTACAAAGTACCTTTATAATCGGCGCTCCCTTTTGGAGCAAAACTAATTTTGTAGACGTAGTTATTATTCAAAAAAGCAAAATCTTCTAGCGTAAACCTATATTTTTTCGATTTTTCCAAAAAGTTCAGAGATGGGTCTTCGTAAATGATGCTAGCGTTTTCTAAATTCCGAATTTGATTTTTACGCCATTTTAAAAAGTTGTTTTTTCGGTTTTGTTCTTTTTTCTTTTCTTCTTCAATTAAAGCCTTCGCTTCTTTAGCTTCATTATCTTCAAATAAAGTAGAATCCATTTCTTCTTTGGTTCCAAACAAACCAGATTTTATTTTAAAATAGGAGTCAGGTTTTACATTATTCTTGATAATGTTTGTGAGACGTTCTTCAAAACTTTCAAAAGTAATCTCGTTTTTTTTGTCATACAATTCAGACGCTTTCAAGACTTCTAACTTATAACTATCATCTATTTTATGATTGGAATATTTGGTAGTAAGAATTTCTGTATATTGATCGGACTTACTTGGTAAAGCCATTAGAATACTATCTATTAACCCTTGATTAAATTCTGGAATGGTAGATTTTTTTAAATCTATTTTTTTTGTATCGACATTTGTAAAATTTGATTCTCTAAAAAACAAAGTACTTTTTACATAATCGGTATCATAGTTTGAGGCTAGCCCTTCTTTAACTTTTTCAATTATTTCATCCGCAGTTAATTGCTCTTTAGTTACAACCACTTCATTTAATTCAAATGTTTTTGGTTGTAATTGAATGATACTGTCTTTAAAATTTAAGGCAGGCATATTTTTGGTTTCATAGCCTAAACAACTGATTTCAATACTATCATTTTTTGTTAGTGTATTCCTTAAATGCATAATAAAATAGCCCTCATTGTTGCTTATAACACCGAACGATTTATTTAAAGTAATGGAAGCGAAAGGTATTGTTTGCTGTGAGGTAGAATCAATTACTGTAGCGCTTAGTTCTGTTTGAGCGTTAAGTTGTACAATAAAAAAAGAGATGATTAAAGTTAGATAGTAGTGTTTCATTTAGTCGAATTTTTTGATAAAAATATAAATCCTTATCAATAAGACGAACACTTTAAGATTTTGTTAGTTGAGTTTTAACATTTGTTGGGAAAAAGAGGTGTTCTATATTTTTGGGTGGCAGGATTACTGCGTGATCCTAAATATGGGTATGTTGCAAAAGCAAAGTCTTAAATGCTTTCGCATTTTGACTTGTTTTGTTGTCAA
This sequence comes from Urechidicola vernalis, assembly GCF_031846385.1. Taxonomy (NCBI): domain Bacteria; kingdom Pseudomonadati; phylum Bacteroidota; class Flavobacteriia; order Flavobacteriales; family Flavobacteriaceae; genus Urechidicola; species Urechidicola vernalis. Next base: position 148,147 of record NZ_JAVRHV010000002.1, on the reverse strand, counting down.
TTCGCCTTGCGAGTTTTCACTCACGGTTTATTCCAACAAAAAAGCCCTGCTTTATCAAGCAAGACTTTCCTTTTGTCGGGGTGGCAGGATTACCTCCTGTTAGTCGGTTTTCCTGAGAGTGGTTGTTGCAAAAGGAAACTTAATTCGCTTTGCTCATCATTTTTTTGTTTCGATTCGATTATTGAACAAGTTCAAATCTCACTAAAACAAAAAAACTTCTCACTATCGTGAAAAGTTTTCTCTTGTCGGGGTGGCAGGATTCGAACCTGCGACCTCCTCGTCCCAAACGAGGCGCGATAACCGGGCTACGCTACACCCCGAATAATTTCGGGTTGCAAATATAGTGGTTATAATCAATTAAACAAGAGAATTTTGATGTATTAATTCCTCTTATTTTGCCATTGTAAAAACTTATAAACATTTCAATTTAAAAGAATGAATTTCTCATATTTTTGTGTGCGATAAAAAAAGATAAAAATTATGTCAGATACTATAGAGAGAATAAAATGCTTGATTATTGGTTCGGGTCCTGCTGGGTATACTGCTGCTATTTATGCTGCAAGAGCAGATTTAAAACCAGTGATGTATACAGGTATGCAAATGGGAGGTCAGTTAACAACAACAACCGAAGTTGATAACTACCCAGGATATCCTAAAGGAACAGATGGAACCATGATGATGGAAGATTTTAAAAATCAGGCTGAGCGTTTTGGAACAGAAGTTAGATTTGGAATGGCAACTAAAGTAGAATTTAGTACAGAAGTTGGAGGTATTCATAAAGTTACAATTGATGAGGTTAAAGTGGTTGAAGCAGAGACGGTTATTATTTCTACTGGTGCAACGGCAAAATATTTAGGATTAGAAAGTGAGCAACGTTTAATTGGTGGAGGAGTTTCAGCTTGTGCTACTTGTGATGGGTTCTTTTATAAAGGGCAAGATGTTGTTGTAGTTGGTGCTGGAGATACCGCTGCTGAAGAAGCGACTTATTTAGCAAATATTTGTAAATCTGTTACAATGCTAGTCCGCAGAGATGTGATGCGTGCATCAAAAGCAATGCAACACAGAGTAGAAAGAACAGAAAACATCAAGGTACTATTCAATACAGAAATGGATGAAGTATTAGGTAATAATGTTGTAGAAGGAGTTGTTGCAAGAAATAACCAATCAGGTGAAAAGCAAGAAATTCCTGTAACAGGAGTATTCGTTGCAATTGGTCACAAACCAAATACGGATTTATTTACGGATGTTTTAGATATGAATGAAACGGGGTATTTAATTACCAAAGGAAAGTCTACAAAGACAAATTTACCAGGAGTATTTGCAGCAGGAGATGTGCAAGATCATGAATACCGTCAAGCAGTTACTGCGGCTGGAACCGGTTGTATGGCAGCCTTGGATGCTGAACGCTATTTAGGAGCATTGATTTAATAGTGAATTGTTATTTTGAGCAATTGCGAAGAATCTAGGAATAAAAAAAACCGTCATTCGACGGTTTTTTTATTTTATTAAAGAGGCTCCGCTACCTGTGTTTGAACTATAATGAATAACACCGTCTGTAATTTTGATTCCATCTGCAATATCTTCTTTTAGAAGTAGCGCTCCGTCTGCATCGATGTAATCGAGTAGTTGAGCAATTTGAACCAAACTAGAGATACCAACCGAAGATTCAGTCATGCAGCCGGCCATAACTTTTAAATTGAGTTCTCTGGCCTTTTTAATCATTCTTAAGGCTGATGTAATTCCACCACATTTCATTAATTTAATATTGATGCCATGAAATCCTTCTGCACATTTTTCAACGTCTTCATATCTTTGGCAACTTTCATCAGCAATTAAAGGGAGCACTGATTTTTTCTTTAGTGTTTTCATCCCATTCCAATCATCGGCAGGTAAAGGTTGTTCTATAAATTCAACATCTAACTTTTCTAACTTTATAGAATTTTCAATGGTTTCATTAACGGTCCAGGCGCAATTTGCGTCTATCCTAAAATTAGCATCTGATATTTTTCTTAATTCAGAAACAATATTTACATCTTCATCTGTTCCTAGTTTAATTTTATAAATTGGCCAAGGTGTTTCATTTATTTTTGATTTCATTTTTTCGATGGAATCGATGCCAATTGTGAAATTGCTTAAAGGAGGTTTTTGAGTATCAGAGCTCCAAAAACTTCGTGTAGTTTTTTTATTACGTTGTGCATAAAAATCCCAAAAAGCACAGTCGATAGCACATAGAGCGAAATAATCATCTTTTAAATGCGGTTCTAAAAGACTCCAGAGTATTTCTGGTGTTGCGTTGCTGTTATTTTGAATCATATGCGCTATGCTAGAAACAGAATTCTGAATCTTTTCGGCGGTACTATTGTAATATGGATTTACAGTGGCTTCTCCTAGCCCCGTATATACACCATCAGAAATAGAAACAACGACTGTTTTTTGAGTGTGTACGGTATATCTTGCCGTTGTAAACGGGTGCTTTATTGGGAGTTCAAATGGGGTTGTTTGGATGGTCAATTTCATGAGATAAATGTACAAAAATCAAATTATGAAATTGAAGGATTTTTTACTTAGGTACATTGCAATTTTATCCCATTTCCAAATGATAAGTATAACCAATAAAAAGAACAGGTTCCAAAGAACTACAAAACTTATAAAACCGGGCCAAGTGTTGAATTGAAAACTATCAGTAATATAAAAAATACTGTTACCTGAACTATCTGTAGAAATTAAATGCCTCGAGGCCCAATTATTTCCAAGATGAAGCCCGATTGGAAAGAATAAAGTTTTAGATTTTAAAAGCGCTGTTGAAAATAGTAAATGACCAACAGGAATACTCGTGGCAATTAAGATCATTTTTCCGGGATGTGAAAGAATGTCTTCGTCAAAAAAATGAATGGAAGTGAAGAGTAGGGCGAAAATTATATTCGCTTTTACTACAGAGGTCAATTCAATTGTTTTTTTAAATAGATAGCCTCTAAAAATAAATTCCTCCACTGCTACCGTAGGCAGAATAGTGTAAAATGCAAACAGCAATGCTTTTGTATTTAATGCAGTGCTTAAGTTGATAGTTTCTCCTAAATAAACGGCTCGTAAATATTTTGCTAATAAATAGACAAACGCAATTAGTATAATTCCAAAAAGAAGGAATTTTAAATTTTTAAAATTTAGACTTAGCCCTAATTCTTTAAGTGGTTTGTTTTCCCTTTTATATAAGAACCAGGTCGCTATTGTAAGAAGTATTACAGAGGTAAAAGGGAAATACGTTTTTACGGCTCCTTTATTTAATAATGTACTGACAATTAGTGATAGGGCAAATAAGAATATGCCAAGAAGGTATGTCGTTAAATTCGATTTATTCTTTAATAGAGTTTTCATGGTGTTATAATTTCTTTTTTTAGTAGGAAAATGACTATGATTAAAGTTGTTATTGAAGGGAATAGGCCGTTTAATAGCGAAACATAAAACTGATTCCATTCTGATAATTCTATTTGAGCAACTTTTGTAAAAAGTAATTCTCCATAGGGTTGTGATTTATAAAAAAGCGTCGTAATAAAATTTGAGCCCAAATGAAATCCTAAGCCCATCATAATAGATTTTGTTTTGTAAAAAGTGTATGCCCAAACATAACCTGTTAGTCCTGTTACAATAGTTATATAGACAATCGGAACAATACGCTCGTTTAACATTCCGTATGAGAAGATGTGATAAATTCCAAAAATGAATGCTGATAACCAAATCCCTTTCGAAGCACCTATTTTTTGAATAAGTATATAGAGTATTGCACCTCTAAAAACCAAATCTTCAGTCAATGCCGATCGCAAATGATAAATAAATGAATTGCCGATGTCAGTCAATGAGAAACTTCCATTTATTTGCCATTCGAACTGTTTAAAAATTGTGGCAAAATAAATGTTTGTAAGTGTTATGACGCCAATAATTACAAGCCCCAAAGTAAATTCTTTGAATCGTTTTTTAATTGGCGTAAACCCTAAAGCATTAATCTGTTTTTTTTCGAAAAAGTATAGCAGTCCCCAAGAGACTACTATTATTCCTAATAGTCCTAACATAATAGAGGGTATTTTAAGTGGTTTTTAAGTTGCTTTCAAAAAAGGAATAGCAAGCGGGTAGTAGCAGGTGCCGCTATTAATTGAGGTAAGAATATTTCTTACAGTTATAATAATCCCAAATAGAACAATAGCGCCTGTTAAGAAGAAATTGAAGCCTGGAAAGGGAAAAAATAAGAGCAATGAAATAATAAAATAAATGGTTAAAGAGCATTGGAAATTTACAACCGACTTTCCATGTAAATCATATACTTTATTATCCTTTGATTTATGAATCCATAAAAATAAAGGGAACAAAATATTACCAAAAGGAATAAAGCCTAAAAATGGAGTACCATGTATTAGAAGCATCCATTTTTTTTGAATCGCTTCCTCGTTTGGGTTGTCAATTATTAAAATATCTTCTATGCATACCTCTAATGCCGATGCTAATAGTTTTACCGTTTGCTTATGAGGTGTAACTTCATCTTTTTCTATTCGTTGAATAGTTCTAATTCCGACTGTCGAAGCATCCGAAAGTTGCTCTTGTGTAAGCCCTTTTAACGTCCTTTGGTATTTTAAGCGGTTGCCAATAGTTTGATTTTCCATTTCCTTAATTTGATGACACAAATGTATGGTGGTTTATTGTTTTTCCTTACGCCATTTAAATGTCACCTATCTGTCAGTTTCAGTAATTACAGGTGTTGTAGCGAATATAAAACAAAAAATCCTGCATTTGCAGGATTTTTTAAATATAAAAAGTTCTTTGTTTAATATGCTTCTTCGTGTACATTCATAATTGCTCTTCCAGATGGCTCGTTCATGTTTTTAAACGCTTCGTCCCATTCTAATGCAATTTTTGTACTGCACGCAACACTTGGTTCTTGTGGTACACTTAAGGCTGCCGTATCACTTGGAAAATGTCCTTCAAAAATAGACCTGTAATAAAACTCTTCTTTGTTTTGAGGAGTTTGTATTGGGAATCTAAATTTAGCATTTGCTAATTGTTCGTCAGAAACTTCTTTTTCAACTATTTCTTTTAAGGTGTCAATCCAGTCATAGCCAACCCCATCAGAAAACTGTTCTTTTTGTCTCCAAGCAACACTTTCAGGTAACATATCTTCGAACGCTTTACGAATCACCCATTTTTCCATGCGCTCTCCGTTAATCATTTTGTCTTGAGGGTTAATACGCATTGCAACATCAATAAACTCTTTGTCTAAAAATGGAACACGGCCTTCAATTCCCCAAGCCATTAAACTTTTGTTTGCTCTTAAACAATCATACATGTGTAATTTGTCTAGTTTACGTACAGTTTCTTCGTGAAATTCTTCTGAATCGGGCGCTTTGTGAAAGTATAAATAGCCTCCAAAAATTTCATCAGCACCTTCACCAGATAAAACCATTTTAATCCCCATAGATTTAATTACCCTGGCCATTAAATACATTGGCGTAGAAGAGCGAATGGTAGTAATGTCATAGGTTTCAATATTGTAAATAACATCTTTAATAGCATCAAGACCTTCTTGAATTGTAAATTTTATTTCATGATGAATGGTTCCGATATGATCTGCAACTTTTTGAGCCGCTGCCAAATCTGGAGAGCCTTCTAGTCCAACTGAAAAAGAATGTAATTGTGGGTACCACGCTTCTGATTTGTCATCAGACTCAATTCTTTTTTGAGAATATTTCTTAGCAATTGCAGAGGTTACTGAAGAGTCTAATCCACCTGAAAGTAAAACACCATAAGGAACATCAGACATTAATTGTCTGTGAACGGCGGCCTCTAAAGCTTCTTTAACTTCAGCAATACTTGTTTCGTTTTCTTTTACTGCTTCAAATTCTGACCAATCTCTTTTATACCATTGAACAAATTCACCATCTTTAGAACTCATATAATGTCCTGGAGGAAATAATTCAATTTTAGAACAAACACCTTCCAATGCTTTTAATTCTGAAGCCACATAGAAAGTTCCATTTTGATCCCAACCAATATATAAAGGGATAATTCCCATATGATCACGAGCAATAAGATATTCGTCTTTTTCTACATCATACAAAGCGAAACCGAAAATTCCATTCATTTCATCAAGAAATTCAACTCCTTTTTCTTTGTACAAGGCTAAGATAACTTCACAGTCAGATGCGGTTTGAAAGTTATAAGATCCATCAAATTGCTGACGTAATTCCCTATGATTGTAGATTTCACCATTTGCTGCTAAAATCAATTTTTTGTCTTCACTAAATAAAGGTTGTTGCCCAGATGCAGGATCAACAATAGCCAATCTTTCATGAGTCATAATTACTTTATCGTCGCTATATATTCCGCTCCAGTCCGGACCACGGTGACGAATTTTTTTAGACATCTCTAAAAGTTGAGGTCTTAATTCGTCCGATTTTTGTTTTAAGTCAAATGCACATACAATTCCACACATAATCTTTCTGTTTTGTTTTAATTCTGATGCAAATAAAGGATTAGTATTCTAATTTGAAAACAAAAATAAAATAAATAGTTAGAAATTGTAAGTTTAAATTGTGTTTTTATTTATTTTATGTAAGTGAATACAGGCCATTTTATGATATATCTATCAAATTATAATTATTTCAATTTTATTTTTAAAATGAGTTTGATTTCTTTAAAAACTATTTTACATTTGTCCACATAATATCAGAAATGACAAGAACAAATAACATATGGTGGTGGAACTCTCTTAAACAGTAAGTGAGAAATACCTATTATATGATATTTAACTATAAAATCAAAAAGGCTTATCTCACGATAAGCCTTTTTTTATTTAACTACTGAAATAAGTTCAGCATAAATGAAAATAATAAATTTTAAAACAACTAGTAAAAAGCGAATTTCGGATACAATTACCCCGGTAGGTTTGTATTTGCGTTTAAGAGATGTTTACCCGAATACCTTATTATTAGAAAGTTCTGATTATCATAGTAAAGAGGAGAGTTTCTCCTTTATTGCTATTGAACCTATCGTGACAATTAAGGCAGAAAATGATTATTTGCAATTGGCTCAAAAAGGTAAGGTGGTTGCCAATGAAAAAATCGATAAAAACTTTAATGAACTGTTTCAGGCTTATTCGAGTTCGATTGATTTAGATTGTGATCCTGCCATGAAATCCTTCAATGGCTTATATGGTTACACCACGTATGATAGCGTGCAGTATTTTGAGAATATTGTATTGGAAAATCCAGATGCGCCATCAGCGATACCGCTGTTGCAATACAGTTTTTATCGCTTTATTATAGCAATCAATCATTTTAATGATGAAATGACATTGATTGAAAATATTGAGGAAGGAACTGATGCGAGAATTGATGAGATCAAAACAATTATAGATGCACAAGCTTTCAATACACAACAATTTGAAATTGATGGGAACGAAACTTCTAATTGCACCAACGAAGATTTTATAGATTACGTTAGAAAAGCGAAATCTCACTGCAAGCGTGGCGATGTATTTCAATTGGTGTTATCGCGTCAATTCCAACAGTCATTTAAAGGAGATGATTTTAACGTATATAGAGCATTGCGTTCTATCAACCCATCACCTTATTTATTCTATTTTGATTATGGTAGTTTTAAATTGATGGGATCTTCACCAGAGGCTCAGATTAAAATATCCGAAGGAAAGGCGATTATCAATCCAATTGCCGGTACGTTCAGGAGAACCGGTGATATGGCCGAAGATATTAAGTTGGGGAAAATATTATCAGAAGATAAAAAAGAAACAGCAGAGCATGTTATGCTTGTTGATTTGGCTCGGAATGATTTAAGTAAACACGCAAATCATGTAAATGTAGAGGTATTTAAAGAGGTGCAATATTTTAGTCATGTAATTCATTTGGTTTCAACAGTTCAAGGGGAAATTAAAGGTAAGCCAATTGAGATAGTTGGAGATACTTTCCCAGCGGGTACATTAAGTGGAGCGCCAAAATATAAGGCAATGCAATTGATCGATAAGTATGAAAATCAAACACGTGGATTTTATGGTGGTGCTGTAGGAATTATTGGACTTGATGGTTCGGTAAATTTGGCTATTGCAATTCGTTCTTTTGTAAGTAAAAATAATACATTGTATTATCAGGCAGGAGCAGGAATTGTGATTCATAGTGATGAAGAAAAAGAATTACAAGAAGTTAATAATAAGTTGGCAGCGCTTAAAAAAGCACTGTTATTAGCAGAAAATATTTAGGGATGAAAATATTAATATTAGATAATTACGATTCATTCACCTATAATTTGGTGCATATGGTTGAAAAAATCACAGGAGTTTTTCCAGCGGTTTTTAGAAATGATGAAATTTCAATTGCAGACGTTGGAACGTATGATATGATTATGTTATCTCCAGGGCCTGGAATTCCTGATGAAGCGGGAATTTTAAAAGAAGTCATTAAAACGTATGCAGGTAAGAAACCAATTTTTGGCGTGTGTCTTGGTTTACAGGCTATCACTGAAGTTTTTGGAGGAACAATTATCAATTTAGAAGATGTGTTTCATGGAGTTGCTACAGAAATGAAGGTGACAGATAAAGATGCGACAATTTTTAAAGGAATTCCTGAAACATTTTTAGCTGCGCGCTATCATTCTTGGGCTGCTACCGATATAGGTTTTCCGGAAAAACTTCAAGTCACGGCTAGAGATGAAGATGGATTAATTCAGGCAATTCAGCACAAAGAATTTATGATAAGTGCAGTTCAATTTCATCCTGAATCTATTTTAACTGAGGTTGGAGAGCAAATAGTTAGGAATTTTATCGAAGCAAATTCATAATGAAACAAATATTAAATAATCTATATCAGCATAAACGCCTAACAAGGACAGAAGCCAAGGCAATATTAATTGATATTGCTCAAGAGAAATATAATGATGCCCATTTAGCCTCTTTTATGACGGTCTTTATGATGCGTCCAATTACTGCCGATGAGTTAGGAGGATTCAGAGATGCGCTAAAAGAACTGTGCGTTAAAATTGACTTGTCAGAATTTAATACCATAGATATTGTTGGTACGGGTGGTGATGGAAAAGATACTTTCAATATTTCTACGATGACTTCTTTTATTGTAGCAGGTACGGGACAAAAAGTAGCGAAACATGGAAATTATTCGGTGTCTTCAAAATCGGGTTCGTCCGATATGTTGCAGTATTTTGGATATGAATTTACCAACAATGAAAATGAATTGAAAAGGCATTTAGAGAAAGCAAATATTTGTTTTTTGCATGCCCCATTTTTTCATCCAGCAATGAAGGCCGTAGGACCAACTAGAAAAGCTTTGGCGTTAAAAACATTTTTTAATATGTTAGGCCCATTGGTGAATCCAAGTTCTCCCCAAAATCAATTATTGGGAACTTTTAATTTAGAAATTGCGCGCTTGTATAATTATATTTTACAAGATGAGCATACCAATTATGGCGTTGTTCATGCGATAGATGGATACGATGAGATCTCATTAACTGGGGGATTTAAATTGTTTACACGATCTGGTGAAAAATTAATTTATCCTGAAGATTTAGGTCAAGAAACAATAGAGCAATCTGCAATCTATGGAGGGAACTCTGTCGAGGAAGCAGCGGAAATATTTAAAAATATTATTGAAGGAAAGGGAACCGAAGCTCAAAATTCAGTCGTTTTAACGAATGCTGCAATTGCGCTACAAATTGTTGATGATAGTCGTAGTTTTGAAAATTGTTTTGAAACAGCAAAAGACTCTTTGCTAGGAGGAAAAGCGAAAGAATGTTTGACTAAATTAGTTACGAATTAGAAATTACGAAGTATGAAAAAGGATAATATCATTCAATTAAAAAGTTATGCTTTTTCTATTCGAGTCGTAACTTTGTATAAGTATTTAATTAAAGAGAAAAAGGAATTTGTTTTAAGTAAACAACTTTTACGTTCTGGAACATCAATTGGAGCAAATATTGAAGAAGCAATTGGAGGTCAGAGTAGAAAGGATTTTTATGCCAAATTAACTATTGCTTATAAAGAGGCAAGAGAATCTCATTATTGGATTCGATTATTAAGAGATACCGATTATTTGAATGAATCGGAAGCAAAAGAATTGATTAATGATGTTGAAGAGTTACTAAAAATAATTGGGACAATTCAAAAAACAATTCGTAATTCATAATTTAAAATTCATAATTAAAGTGAACAATATATTAGAAACAATTGTGGCTCATAAAAAGCAAGAAGTAGCACAATTAAAGGCAGAAATACAAGTAAGTACTTTGGTAAAAAGTCCGGGTTTTCAAAGGACCCCGATTTCTTTAAAAAGAGAATTGCTAGATCCTAAGAGTTCTGGAATAATTGCTGAGTATAAAAGGCAATCTCCTTCTAAAGGAATTATAAATGATACTTCTTCCATTCAAGAAGTGACAGAAGGTTATTTGAGTGCAGGTGTTGCTGCTCAATCCATTTTAACAGATAAGGAGTTTTTTGGGGGGACTTTAATAGACCTTGTTCAAGCAAGAGAAATAAATCAAACCAAACCAATTTTACGCAAAGATTTTATTGTAGATGGATTTCAAATTGTGGAAGCCAAAGCTATTGGTGCAGATGTAATCTTATTAATTGCTGCATGTTTGTCTAAAAAGGAGTTGCAACAATTTGGAAATTTAGCAGAAGATTTGGGACTAGATGTTTTATACGAAGTTCACAATCAAGAAGAATTGGATAAAATTGGAGATTTAGATAATAAGATTATCGGAATAAATAACAGAAACTTAAAAACATTTCAGGTAGACTTAGAGCATTCGATTGCATTGGCTTCACAAATTCCTGATTCATCTATTAAAGTATCTGAAAGTGGTATTAGCGATCCAAGAACCATTATCGGTTTAAAAGAATATGGATTTAATGGATTTTTAATTGGCGAGAATTTTATGAAAACTGAAAATCCAGGATTTTCATGTCAGGAATTTATCAAGCAAATAGGATAATGAAAATTAAGATTTGTGGCATGCGCAATAGCGAAAATATTCAGGAGGTTATAAAATTATCACCTGATTATTTAGGGTTTATTTTTTATGATAAATCGAAACGTCACGTCATTGATTTTCCTGAATTAAAAATTCCTAAATCAATAAAAAAAGTTGGAGTGGTAGTGAATGAATCTATTGAGACAATTCTGAAGTATATTCAAAATTATGAATTAGATGCCATTCAATTACACGGAAATGAAACCCCTGAATTCTGCGAGAAATTAAAGGAAATTGTCACTTCTAGCGCAGTAGAGAAGTCTCACCAAGATAAGATACTTCGACAGGCTCAGTATGACAAGAAACTTGAAATAATCAAGGCGTTTTCCGTTGATGAACATTTCGATTTTGAGAAAGCAAAAGCCTATGAACCCTTTTGTGAATTGTTCATTTTTGATACTAAAGGAAAAGGGTATGGAGGAACCGGATTAAAATATGACTGGAATCTTTTAAAAAAGTATAAACGAGAGACTCCGTTTTTATTAAGTGGAGGTATTGGGCCAAACGATGGGACTTCTATAAAAGAATTTAATCATAGGCTATGCATTGGAGTAGATTTAAATAGTGGATTTGAAGATGCTCCTGGATTAAAAAACAAGGAGAAATTACAATCGTTTTTAAACGAGTTGAAAAATTAATTTATATGAAATCACAATTTCAAGTAGATGAAAATGGGTATTATGGGCAGTTTGGAGGCGCATTTATTCCCGAATTACTGTTTCCTAATGTCCAGGAATTAGAAGACAATTATTTGCAAATTATCGAATCGGAAGAATTTCAAAAAGAGTATAAATATTTATTAAAGGACTATGTTGGCAGACCAACACCTTTGTATCTAGCACCTAGATTATCTGAAAAATATGGTGGTACTATTTATTTGAAACGTGAAGATTTAAATCACACAGGTGCGCATAAAGTAAATAACACCATAGGTCAAATTCTTATTGCGAAGAAATTAGGTAAAAAGAGAATTATTGCGGAGACAGGTGCAGGACAGCACGGTGTTGCTACTGCTACAGTTTGTGCCTTAATGAATATTGATTGCGTGGTTTTTATGGGTGAGATTGATATTAAACGTCAAGCGCCAAACGTTGCACGAATGAAAATGTTAGGTGCAACTGTAATTCCTGCAACCAGTGGAAGTAAAACATTAAAAGATGCAACAAATGAGGCTATTCGCGATTGGATTGGAAACCCAGAAGATACTTATTATTTGATAGGTTCAGTAGTTGGCCCACATCCTTATCCTGATATGGTAGGGCGCTTACAAGCTATAATTAGTGAAGAGATGAAATGGCAATTGAAGGAGAAAACAGGTAAAGAAAACCCTGATACTGTAATTGCTTGCGTTGGTGGAGGTTCAAACGCCGCCGGAGCATTTTATCATTATTTAGATGAGAAGGAGGTGGATTTAATTGCAGTTGAGGCGGCAGGATTAGGAGTGCATAGTGGTGAAAGTGCTGCAACTTCACAATTAGGAGATGTAGGTGTTTTGCATGGTAGTAAAACCATATTGATGCAAGATGAATACGGTCAGGTAGTTGAACCTTATTCTATTTCTGCGGGGTTGGATTATCCTGGTATTGGGCCTTTACATGCTTATTTAAATGAAAGTAGTAGAGCAATATTTATGAATGCTACGGATCAAGAAGCATTGGATGCGGTATATGAATTAACAAAACTAGAGGGGATTATACCTGCATTGGAAAGTGCACATGCCTTGGCAGTTTTAGATAAAATGGAAATTAAAAATGACCAGGTCATTATTGTTAATTTATCCGGTAGAGGAGATAAGGATTTAGAAACTTATATAAAGCATTTAAAAGATGAGTAAATTAAAAGAATTGTTTGCGAAGAAGGACAAGAACCTTTGTTCTGTGTTTTTTACATCTGGATTCCCAAATTTAAATGATACAACTTCAATCATTGAAAAACTAGGTTCTAATGGTGTTGATTTTATAGAAGTTGGATTACCGTATTCTGATCCTATGGCAGATGGGCCTACAATTCAACATAGTAGTTCAGTTGCCTTGACAAACGGAATTAATCTTGATATTATTTTTGAGCAATTAAAAGCGATAAAGGATTCTAATAATACACCACTTTTATTAATGGGGTATTTAAATCAAGTTTTAAAATATGGAGATGAAAAATTTTGTAAACAATGTGTTGCATGCGGAATTGATACTGTAATTCTACCAGACTTACCGATGATCGAATACGAAACGAAGTACAAAGCACTATTTGCGAAGTATGGAATTTCAAATGTATTTTTAATTACGCCACAAACTTCTGAAGAACGAATTATGAAGATTGATGCCATGACAGAAGCATTTATATATGTAGTGGCTTCAGCCTCTATAACTGGAGCGAAAGGTGAGATTTCTGAGCAGCAAATTGCCTATTTCGAGCGAATTAAATCGATGAATTTGAAAAGCAAGTTAATTGTTGGGTTTGGCATTTCATCTAAAGAAACTTTTAATACTGTTTGCCAATATGTTAATGGAGCAATTATTGGATCTGCTTTTGTAAAGTTTTTAGGGTCGAAAGGTGTTAATAAAATTGATGAGTTTGTTGAGGATATATTAAGTTAATTTTCTCTAATTTAGAGAATTATTATAAATTTAGATAAATGAATAGAGAATTATTATTGGTTAAGACGGTGTTGTTAATGTTTTGTTTATTCTTAGTGTCTTGCGGAGGAGATGGAGAAACTGAATCTGCCCCAACAAAAGATGATATTATTGATTCTGGCCCGGATGGACCGGTAATTCCAACTTCAGGTCATGAGTCGGCTACTTCATACACTGGAATGTCAGAATTATGGTCAGATGAATTTGATGGAGAAAATTTAGATGAAGATAATTGGAATTTTCAGATTGGAGATAATGGTTGGGGAAATAATGAGTTGCAAAATTATAAGCGAGAAAACGTTAGTTTAAAGGATGGTAATTTAATAATTGAAGCAAAGGTAGAAGGTCAAGGTTATACTTCATCAAGAATTAACACTACTGGCAAATTCACATTTAAATATGGTAGAGTAGATGTTAGAGCGGCTTTGCCTAGAGGGCAAGGAATTTGGCCTGCCATTTGGATGCTAGGAGAGAATATTGAAACTGTTGGCTGGCCTAAATGTGGTGAAATTGACATTATGGAAATGATTGGAGGCAGTGGAAGAGAGAACACCGTGCATGGCACAATTCATTGGGATAATGCAGGTAGTCATGCCAATTATGGAGGGAATACAATTTTGGAATCTGGTGATTTTTCCGATGAGTTTCATGTATTTTCAATAGTTTGGGATAGCGAGGCTATTACGTGGTATCTAGATGATAAGCAATATCATGTTGTTGATATTATTCCAAGTGGTTTGAGCGAATTTCATGAAGATTATCATTTTTTAATTAATATGGCAGTAGGAGGTAACTGGCCTGGGAATCCTGATAATACAACGAATTTTCCTCAATTTTTTATTGTAGATTATATTCGAGTTTTTCAAGAAGATTAGGCAGTTTAAATCCAACAATCTAAACAATCAGCAAACATATGTAATAGTAGCCCAATGGCTACTATTCTTGTTTTAGACGGCATTAAACCTAAGAAATAAACAGCAATGGCCCAATATGAATGTAAGGGGTGATATCCGACACTACAACGATTTGGATCAAAAATGGGATTTGCAAATAAATGATCTAAATCAACCAACATGGTTGCAACTAGAATAAAGGAAACCTTTAACCATTTTTCTTTGTAGAAAAAATATCCAATTAAGAATGGGGCAATAAAATGAAGTCCGTAATGAAGGATGAATTTTAAGGTCATATTGCAAAAATAGCTTTATTGTCATTCTGAACGAAATGAAAAGTAGTGAAGAATCTTATTCTTATAGATGCTTCGGCAGGCTCAGCATGACAATTACTATAGAGTTCTGAATATTTAAGAATTTATTTATTGGATTCAAAACAGTTACTTTTTTTAAAATTCTTCTCGATACGTACGAAAACGCTGATCAACCAATCTTCCATATCTAAAGCAAAGTACTATATTGCTCTACCTTAAAATCGAACGTATTGTCATTTCGAAATGAGTGAAGTGATTGAGAAATCTCATCAATAATAGTGAGACTTCTCGATACATCTGCTGGAGCAGATACTCGAAGTGACGATTTCTAAAACCATTGACTGTATTGCTCCACCCTGAAATCGAACGTGTTGTATTTAGAATTTTCCTGTTTGCGTTGTTTGTATAATGGATTACTTCCAATCGCTCTGTTTGCGGAACCCGATGGTGAGGTAAGTGATACAGTTTTAATGATGCGCTTGTCATTCTTTACGGAGCCAATAATCTCTTTAAAATGAGGTGCTTCGTCAGGTTTAGTATGATATAGTTCAAACTGATGCACTCTCGGAATTTCATTTGAGACTAATTCCAATTTCAATTCATATTCTTTTAAGTGTTTTCTGAAAAAATATTCAGGACCATTTTTGGAATTACCTCCAGTAAATAGCAGCGTATGAACCTTTGGGTATTTATTTAAATACCCAATAAGATCTCTTAGTTGAATGTTCTGCATTCCTAAATCTGAAGCATCAATTTTTACACGAGTACAGGAATCTACAATATCACAAACACCAATTTTGTGTTTGTGTAAAAAGTTTTTTCGTTGTTCAATGGCTTTGTTAGTATTTTCAAATTCTAAGTCTAGATGATGAATCATATTCAAATATAACCACAGCGAATTATAATAGGAGCCATAGCAAAAATCGACATCTTGCTTTATCAATTCACCCGTAGAAAAACGAGGAGGAGGAAGTGTGCCTACAATCAATTTCTCAGTATCCTCAAAAATAAAAGGTTTGTATGGATGTTCGTGAAAAAACACTAATTCACTTGTTCGCCATTTACAAATGTTGAAACTACTTTTGAATTTGGGATTTTAGATAGTTCTACTTCCATAATATCTTGGTTTAACATTATAAAATCAGCAAATTTTCCAATTTCAATACTTCCTTTTTCATCTTCTTCAAAATTAGAATAAGCCGCCCAAACAGTCATTCCTTTTAAAGTTTCTTCTCTACTTAATGCATTTTCCATTTGATAACCTCCTTCAGGATATCCCTCAATATCTTGTCTTGCCGTTGCTGCGTAAAAAGTTAAAAATGGACTCACATATTCAACAGGAAAATCGGTTCCTAATGCAACTTTTCCGTGTTGTTTTAATAGGTCTTTAAAGGCATAAGCTCCTTTAATTCTTTCAGATCCCACTCGGTCCTCTGCCCAATACATATCACTTGTGGCATGCGTTGGTTGAATTGAAGGAATCACGTTTTCAAATCCAATAAAATCTTCAGGAGAAATAATCTGAGCATGTTCAATTCTCCAACGTCTATTTTTTTCTCCTTTTAGCGCTGTCTTATATGTTTTAAGAATGTGTGTGTTTGCAGAATCACCAATCGCATGTGTATTCATTTGATATTCCGAGGCTGCAATTTGCTTTGCAATCTCATCATATCTCTCAGGTTTAAATATCAATGCTCCAAAATGATGATCTCTATCAGTATAGGATTGTCTCATAGCCGCACCTCTAGACCCCAAAGCACCATCTCCATAAACTTTAAAAGAACTTACATTTAATCGGTCTGTTTTAATTTTTCCTTTTGAAATGTAGTAGTCTAGATTTTTTTGAGTTGCCGAAACCATTGCATATACTCTCATTTTTAAATCACCAGAATGCTGTAAACTGTCAATTAATTCAATGGTACTTTGACTTAATCCTGCATCATCGACAGTAGTTAAACCTAAATCGAAACATATTTTTTGAGCATCTAATAACCCTTGAATTTCTTCTTTTCTAGAAGGTAGCGGTGTATTTATGAAATTCATAGCAGCATCGATCAATACACCCGTCATCTTACCATTTTTGGTAATAACTTCACCTCCGGTTACTTTAGTTTCTGCTGTTAATTTTGATAAATCTATTGCAGCCTGATTCACTAATAAGGCGTGACCGTCAACTCTTCTTAAGGCAACAGGTGTATTTGGAAATTGTGTATCTAATTTATCTTTTGTAGGAAATTCTTTTACATCCCAATCGTTTTGATCCCATCCCCGTCCGGTTATATAAGGCACATTCTTTTCTTTTTGAAAGGCCACCAATCGTTCTATAATTTCATCAAAGCTTTTGGTGCCAACTAAATTAGCAACTTGCTGGTTCATTCCTAAACCATAAAAATGGCAATGTGCATCTATAAAACCTGGATAAATTGGTTTTCTTTCTGCATTAATAGTTTTTTCTGATGCAAAATTCTTAGCTATGTCTGCATCTGAGCCAATACCAATAAATTTTCCATCTTTAATAGCAAATGCTTCGAAGGTCTGAAATTGATCATCGACCGAATATACTTTTGCGTTATGAACGATTAAATCTGCTTGTTCAACTTTTGAACATGAGGTTATTGCAATTGCGGATAAAAGGATTAGAAATTGTTTCATCATTATTTTTTTACAGGTTCTACATCAAAATATTTGTCCATCATATAAACTAAAGAAGTCATTGCGGCGGCGCCCAAATGAAGTTCACGCGCATTGACTTTATCAAATGTATCATTAGCTGAATGATGATATTCGAAATATCGTTGACTGTCTGGTCTATAACCAGAAAGTGAAATTGTCTTGTTTTTTAATGGGCCGATATCTGCTCCGGCATACCCAATATCCCATTGATGTAGTCCGTATGGCTCAAATAATGGTTTCCAACTCATAAACTCATCGACATTCTCTTTATTCCCGTCATAAGAAAACCCTCTAGGTGTATGCCCTCCAGCGTCAGATTCTATTGCAGCAACATGAATCTCATTTTTTAATTTTGCTTCGTCCGCATATTTAATTCCACCTCTTAAACCAAATTCTTCATTCATAAATAGTACTGCCCTTAGCGTATGTCTTGGCTTAATTCCTGTTTCCTTAAACAAGCGTAAAACTTCCATAGATTGTACAACACCAGTTCCATCATCATGTGCTCCTTGACCTAAATCCCATGAATCTAAATGACCACCAATTGTAATGTATTTATTAGGGAATTCACTTCCTGTAATTTCACCAATAACATTGAAAGAAGGTGCGTCTGGTAAAGTCTTGCAACTTTGTTTTAAGTAGAATTTTAAATTAGGATTTTCCTTCAAATGCTTGCTTAATTTTTCTGCAGCCAACGTACTAATTGCGGCAGAAGGAATATATTGATCAGAAGGAATATCACCATAACCCATACCACCCGTATGGGGGTAATCATTAATACTAGAACTCATAGAACGCACAATGGTAGCAACTGCACCGAATGGCCCAGCCGTTTTTGCTCCTTCTCCACGTTGTTTTACACAACCACTATAAGCGGCAAAAGTATTTACTAGAGTAGCATCAAATGGACGATTAAAGAATACGATTTTTCCTTTTAACTTATCTCCTAATTTTTCGGCTTCTTCAATGCTGAAAACTTCAATAACTTCAGCAGTTACCCCATTAGAAGGAGTGGCAATCGATCCACCCAATGCACAAACCGGGACATCTATTTTTTGACCGTTAATAGTGTAGTTTGCTACTTCTTTTTCACCTCGAACCCAATGAGGTACCATAACTGGCTGTAGCCAAACTTTATCAAACCCTTGATCTTTCATTAATTGTTCTCCCCACTCAACGGCCTCCTGTGCTTGTGCAGAACCAGACATTCTATGACCTATATCGGTTGTTAATTCTCGCAACCATTCGTATGCTTGTCCGTCCGTTAAGGCAGCATCAAAAACTTTTTTAATTGTTGTAGAATCTTTTGTAAATGATGTTTTTGAAATTGTGTTTGTAGTACTTTCTTTTTGAGTACAAGAAAAAAGAGCTAGTGCGGAAAATAGCCACAAGAAATGTTGTTTCATGGTGTAGTAAAATTTGAAAAATGTAAATGTAAGGAAAAAGAAAGAGTATTAGATTAATTGATTTAATCCTTTAATGGACGTTTTTTTATCATACCTCCTTTAGTGTCTTTTATGCTATTCATAATAATAAAAGCATCCGTATCAATTGCATCTATTTCTTTTTTAAGGTTGGCAATTTCAAGTCTTGTAATTACCGTATATAAAATATCAATAGATCTCGCTTCATCCCCATCTTTGGTATACCCTCCTTTACCGGAATAAATAGTGACTCCTCTTCCAAGTTTATCAATAATCATTTTTCTGATCCTTTCACTTCGTTCCGAAATAATTGTAATCCCTGTATATTCTTCAATCCCTTCAATAACAAAGTCTATAGTTTTTGAAGCGGCTATATAGGTTAAAATTGCATAGAGCGCAATTTCTATCGACAGGATGTAAGCGCCAAATGAGAAAATAATTATATTAAAGATGAGAATGATGTCACCAATTGTTAGACCTGTTTTTTTGCTAATAAAAATGGCCAAAACTTCGGTTCCGTCAATTACAGCACCGCCCCTAATAGACATTCCGATTCCGACTCCTAAAAAGAATCCTCCAAAAACTGCAATTAGCAATTTATCAGAAGTAATAAGCGGAAATGGGATAAAGTGAACTATTAAGGCGAGTCCAATTATAGCCAGTATACTTTTTAAAGCAAATTGTTTACCAATTTGAGTATAGCCCATTAAAAGAAAAGGGAAATTTACGGCAATAATTAAAAGTGCAAGTGACCAATTTGTTGTCTCGGATATTAGAAGTGAAATACCCATGGCACCGCCATCTATAAAATGATTTGGTAATAGAAAACCTTTTAGTCCGAACCCAGCCGAAAAAATTCCAATAATTATAAAAACGGAATCTCTTACTAAATGGATGAAATTTGCTTTGACCGCCAGAAACTCATCAGAAAGTGAATGCGTTTCACCCTTTGCGCCATAATTTTTAAGTCGCTCTTTGGCTCTTACAACAATAAATCTTCTGAAAAACCGAATCATTTAGAATTAAGGCATTTGCTTTAATTCAAAAGTACTGAAAAAGAATAGTAGTAAAAATTAAAAATCAAACTTATAAATAACACCTGCTAAGACTTGGAACCCTTGTACTTCGAAATTAGAATATCGCTCATAATTATCGCTTAAAACGTTGTTCAATTTGGCAAATGCAGTTAGTCTATCAGAAAACTCATACCCTGCGTTAAAATTTAAATCTACATAAGCGTCCAGTGTTTTAACCGTATCAATTCCAATAAACGGCATTATGAAATCTTTACGTTCTCCAACAAAATATAAATCCGTACCTATATACCAGTTTTTTGCGTTGTATTTCGCAAAAAGGGTAGAAGTGAAGTCTGGTAAATTCCAGACTTCTTCAAAATTTGTTGGACTGTAATTGTTATAAGAAATGTTTCCACCAAAATTAAACTCTTTTGAAAGGTCCACTGATAATTCTGCTGTAATGTTTATGGTTGAAATATCATCATAAACAACATCGAATGAATTCCCAGCTTCGTAGTTTTCATTAACCGGAATGGTTGCATCAGTTAAGGCTTGGTTACTCATAAATTGTGCCTTGTTATTTTCGTTTTTATAAGATCCCGTTATGTTGTAGCTCACGGTTGAAGATAATTTTCCTTTTGCTCCAATAAAAGCATTGTATTGCTGATCTGTTTGTAATAAATTAAGTGTTGGAGAAACAAATGGATTTTCTTCTGTTAACTTTTGATAAGAGTTTTGTTCTAAATCTCCAGTTACACCTGCAAATGCAATTACAGTTTCATCCATTAACTTGTAAGAGAAGGTAACATCCGGGTAAAAATAAAATTTATTGTTGCTGTTTTCTAGATCGAAACTATAATACACTTTTGCGCCAATGTCTAAACTGTAATCTTCTCTTAGAACTTGAAACGTCGGCATTACACCTAAATTCAAAAAACTATTTTTTACTGCACCTATAAGTCCATAGGCATTATCGAATTGAGAACTTAAGAATTCCAAAGAAGCATCGGTAGTGAATAGATCCGTTGAAAGCGGAAATTCGAAAGTAGGAGCAACATATGCATGCAACTCACCACTTCCATATTTATCTGAGAAATGGTTTAAATTAAACGTTCCATGGCTAAAAATAGCATCGTCAAAATCTATGTTTCCTTCCGCAAAAATATTCAAATAGGTTTGTTTCGGATCCAACGCATCTAAAAACGTTTGATTATAGATTATGTCATTTGGCAGTCCATACCAATTTTGAACATTGTGTTGTGCGCCTGCTATAAATTCCCAATTATAATAACGCTCGAATTGCTTGTAATATAAATTTATTTCAGAATCTGAATATCCATCATCAACCAAAATGCCATCTATGCCTCCAGAGGAAGATTGATGTTTAATAAATGCTCCAAAATCATTGTATTGATGTGAATTAGAATGTATAAATACCTCCAAATAAGGAGTACCATAATTTCCAAAACCAGCGGCAACAAAATTTTCATAGACCTTTTCTAATGGTTCCCTTACAACGCTTTGTGCTGTTCCTTTTGTAGGTGTAAACGTTGAGGCTACAGGAACTGAGAAAAAAGAATAATTAATAGTTTCCTTTTCATTTTGAGTTGGATCCAATTTTGGATTTGTCTTAATCTTATAGGCGGCAGATATTGTGGGTGTGTATGGTTTTACAACAATAATTTCATCTGTTTTTAAGGTATCCTTTGCTTTTTCTTGAGCAAAAAACGAAAGTGAAATAATTGATAATATGCTAAATGATATGCTTTTTTTCATTGGTATGAATTGGGATTTAAAAATCACAAATAGTTTAGTTTCCTGGTTTTACTGAATCGTTGGTTTTGGCCTCGTTCGTTTTAATTATTTCTAGCGCTTTGTTCGCTTCCTCGACAACATCATCAAACTGAGCAAAATTTTTCTGAACACTTTCTAAAATATAGGTTGCCTGAAATGCATCTTTCAATTCATAATGATTCTTCGCCATAATGATCAGTCCTTTGGCTCCCCAATATTTATAAGTTGAGTAGTTGGCAGCAATATCTTGTACAATTTCATTTGATACACGATAACTTCCATCCATATGCTCAAAATAAGCTTTGTAATACAATGCTTCTGCTTTTAATTCGCCTGTTGCAATTTGATCTAATTCCGAATAAGCCTGTCTTGCTTTACTAGAATCATCTGTTTTTATGGCAGAACGTGCAATAATAATCTGAGCATCAGATTTTATATTATCATCTATTTTAACCTGACTTAAAACGTTATCTGCATAGGAAACTGCTTGCTCATAGTTTTCCTGAACATAGTAGCCTTTCATTAAATTAGTCTGTGCAAAAATGCTGTTTTGAGGATTGTTAGAAACTTCCTCTAGTCGCTTTAAAGTTGGAATGGCAGCATCCCAATTATCACTTTTTAAATACGCAAGCGCTAGTCTAGATAATGCTTGCTCGGTAAACTCATTTTGTCCTTGTTCGGTAACAAATTTGTAATACGGAATGGTCTCATTTAAGTTATCCTCAGCAAAAAGAGACTCTGCTAAATAATAATTTGCTTGTAAAGAATGCAAACCTGTTGGGAATTGTCTAACATACTTTTGGAATCCTGTAATCGCTCTTTTGTGATTGCTTTGTAAATATTGTCTTTCTGCAGATTCGTAAGTATCGTTATCTAAATCAGCATCCGAGACATTTATAAAATCGATTGTTTTCACCCAAGCGGCATATTCATCTACTCGTCCTAAATCGACATATATTTGTCTAGCACTTGTAACGGCCTGTTTCGCTTCTGGAGTATTTGGATATTTCTTAACAACTCTTTTGTAGGTGTTTAAGGCGTTGTCATTTTGTTCATTGTTATAATAAACAACACTTTTCTTCAGCATGGCTTTTGAAACGAAAGGGCTATGTTCAAAATTTGTGATTAACTTGTCATAAGTTTCTAACGCCAATCGATTTTCATTTGCATCAACATATTCATTAGCCAATACATAATGCGCATCATCTTGCAAGGTTGATTTTGGATACCTTCTAATAAAAGTGTTTAACTCTTCAATTTTTCGATCATCTTGCCTAATATATCCATAACTAACGGCTTTTTGAAATTGCGCATAATCGGCATCAGCGGCACTGTTTTTAATAATCTTGTCATAACTGTCAATAGCATTTTCGTAATCACTTGATACAAAATAAGTGTCGGCCATTCTAGAATAACTATCATTCAGTTTTAATTGATCGTTAGGGTTTTGTTTTATGTATTTTTTATAAGCTTCAGCAGCGTCTACATAGTTTTTTTGATTAAAATAGACGTATGCAATTTGATATTGAAAATCATCAAATTCTTCTGTGTCTTTTGCCGCGCTATTTTTAATAAATAAATCGAAATCAGTTTCAGCAGCATCGAACCTATTCAATCTAAAGTTTGCTTCTCCTTTCCAATAGTTTGCTTTTGCGGTTAGTTTGTTATCGATAGAAGTAGCGAGTGATTTTTCAAAATTTTCAATTGCCTTTGACAATTCATCATTATTAAAAAAAGTGATACCGTTATAAAATGCCGCTAATTGATAAAATGATTTGCTATTTGAGTCTTTTTTACCTTCAAGATAATTCAATGCACCGTTGTAATCTTGAGAAGTGATATACGAACTTACCAGTAACTTTTCAATAGCCTCGTCATGACCAGTTTTAGGATATTTACTCAGATAATCTTGCAATACATCCGGAACGCTATTGAATGGATTCCCAATTTCGTAACTAAGTTTAGCATAATTTAAATGTGCATCATGTTCAAGTTCTTCATCAAAGTCCATGTCTTTCGCATTTCTAAAAGCATTCAATGCTTCTGATTTTTTACCTAAATGTAAATAGCATTGCGCTAAATGATAATATGCGTTTTGAGCCACGGAGTTTTTACCATCAATAATTTTATTAAAGTGTGCAATAGCATTTTCAAAATCATCTTGCTTGTAATAGGCGTAGCCTAACATGTAATAGTCTGTATTATTCCATTTTCCTCGGGTTCCTTTGTAATTTTTTAAGTGTGGAATCGCTTCGGCGTATTTATTTAAATTAAAATAACTTTCACCAATAATTTTAGATAATTGCGAATGCTCTTCCCTTTTTGATCTCGCCAATAAGGGTTCTCCTTTTTCAATGGCAGTTTCAAATTTCCCAGCTTTAAAATTCATGTCTGCCAAATAGTAAGAAACTTTGTTTTTATAAGATGCATCCGTTACGACCTGCCCCAAATAATTATCAGCTGTTTCATAGTCATCATCAGCATAGGCCATATAACCGTAATAGTATTTAGCTTGTGATCCATATTTCTTAGAATCTAAAATTTCTCCAAAATATTCCTTAGATTTTGCATAGTTCTTTGTTGCAAATAAGCAATATCCAAACTTAAAGTTGTAATCTTCTTTTTGATAATTGGTTAGATTGTAAGTTTCTACTTTTCCATACCATTTTAAAGCGTATGGATATTTTCCAGCTTTGTAATAATATTCTGCTGTTTCTAAAAACGCATTGTTTTGTTTTGTGCTCGTAGGATAATTGGTAACGAAATCTAACATTAAATCATCCCCGTTTTGCTGTCCAAGCCTTATGGCGCAATTTGCAATATAGAAGTCGCAATTCGCTCTTAATTCTGTTGTAGGATCAAAATTAGATTTAATTTGATTAAACAATTGTTGTGATCCCGAATAAGAGCGTTCGTTATACAAATTAACAGCACGCTTGTAATCTTTAAGTTCAGTGGTGTAAGTTGCTGTTTTTTGAGAAAACGAAAGGAATACAGTGAATGTTAAACAGAAAGTAAGGGTTAGTTTTTTGAAATTCATTTCAACGATTTTAAGCAAATTTTATACTAATAATGCATAGTACAATAACGCTTTTTATCTGTGAAATTGCATCAGATACTGTTAAATTTTATCAAAAAGATGTTTACAATTTTAAATACGTGTTATAAATTCTAAAGTGGAAATCGACTTTTAATTATTCTGACAATAAATCGTCTAGTAAATGATTGAACTCTAGCACATATTCATCGTAATAATCTCCTGTAGCAGGTCCATTAAAACCGGTATGAATGTTTCTTACTTTGCCATTTTTATCAATTATAATGGATGTTGGGAAAGACATTACTTTATTTAACATCGGTAATGAGTTAGAAGCGTTTCCTACATCAGAAGTTCCGGCAATTACAAAATCATAATTTACATTAAGTCTCGTCTTCATTTTGGACACTCTGCCTTTTGCGTATTCAAAATCTTCCTTTAGTTCATAGGCTAAACCGATAATTTCTACTCCTCTGTCTTTGTTCTGATCGTACCATTTGGTTAAGAACTTAGTTTCATCCATACAATTTGGACACCAAGATCCTAATAGTTGCAGAATCACAACTTTATCTTGATATTTTTCGTCTTCTAATGTTACTTGAGTTCCGTTTAAACCTGGAAAAGAGAATTCAATTTTATCATATCCATCTTTAAGATAAGTCAACGTACTTGCATCTGGTAACGTTGCGTTTTCATTCCTAGTTGCAGTAAAAGTTTTATATGCGGTTTTACCCGACCAATATTCTCCGGTTAATGTGTCATTGTCGGTTAGTTTACCTTCAAAAATATACATGTGGTTTCCGTCAAACGCGTATAATTTAAAAACACCGCTATCCGAAGATCCTTCTAAAAACCTATAGTCTCCTGTAGGGGTAAGAAGAGTACCTTTTAAAATTCCATCTTCTGTTTTAAAAACAGCAATTTTCTTTTTGTCGGCAGGGTCTTCGTCAAATTTAAAAGACCACTTACCGTTAAAATCGGTTTCTGCTTTAGCATCGTCCAACCGACTTTCTTTATTGTAGGTAGCCTTAAATGGAAGTATATAATCTTCGGCGTAATTTTTTGTATAAGTTCCTTCTATTGTGTTCTCTAGAATTTTTGCTTTTACGTCAATATCAAAAATATGCATTGTAAAGAAAACAGAATCATTTCTAACTTCAATTTCATCAATTTCAATTGGGTTGTCTCCATCATGTAAAATGATTTTGTAATCATCATTGTTTTTGGAAACGTCAAAATTAAAAGGCAATTGTTTTTGTTGAATTGTAATTTCACCTCTCCAATTACCTTGTTTTAATTCTTTAACCGTGGAATTGGATGTACAAGAAAGAAATAAGGTTGTTAGAAAGATAGTTGAAATTATAAAATTGTATTTTTTCATGGGTTAGTCTTGGTTTCAGAATGATCAAATATATATAAATTAATTGACTGGGATTATTGTCGTGAATTCTTTTGAAAGGTTACAGAGATTGGTTAAATTTGTGAGGATTTTATTCTAAACTGCATGTCAAACCCTATTCTTTATTTAAGCGAAGCATCTATTTTTCAACGAGATAATTTGGTATTGAAAAATGTTAATATTTCTATAGATGAAGGGGAATTTGTTTATTTAATTGGTAAAACGGGTAGTGGTAAAAGTAGTTTAATGAAAACGCTTTATGGCGATTTAGAATTGCAACAGGGTACTGGTGCAATAGTTGGTTTTGATTTGGGAAAATTAAAAGAAAAACAAATTCCTTTTTTGCGAAGAAAGATTGGAGTTGTTTTCCAAGATTTTAAATTGTTAAATGATCGAAATGTTGAAGGGAATTTGCAATTTGTTTTGAAGGCAACGGGTTGGAAAGATACTTCGCAAATGAATGCTAAAATTTCCGAGGTTTTAGAAAAAGTTGGGATGCAAACTAAAGGTTTTAAAATGCCTTTTGAATTATCTGGTGGCGAGCAACAACGAATCGCAATTGCAAGAGCCTTACTTAACGATCCAGAATTGATAATTGCAGATGAGCCTACGGGTAATTTAGACCCAAGAACATCGATTGAAGTTATGGAAGTTTTGGAGGAAATTCACAAAACAGGAAAAACCATATTAATGGCAACTCATGATTATGCTTTAATAATGAAATATCCACACAAAACCTTAAAATGTGAAGGGGATGAGTTATTTGAAGTAGTGCAACAGAATGCTTAGAATATGGAATTATCCATTTTAATTTTACACTTGATTTTTTAATTTAATAACCTTTAAAGGTTTAAGAAGATAAATGCTTTATTTTGTTAACATTAAGTTAAGTGTTTTAGTCTTTTATTGATGTTTACTACATTAGTTGTGTCGAATGTGTATAATGATTTAATTTTTTTCGACTTTATATAAGAATATTCTAATAATAGACTAAAACTATCAGTATATTTGTTTTACAAAACTTAAACATCATTAAAAAAACCTAATATGAAAATTTTAAAATTAAGCCTTGTATTGCTATTAGTATCATCATTGTTTGTTGGATGTGGTACTAGTGTTAAAGTAGCAGATCAATGGAAAAACGATAATTTCGCTGCTCTTAAAAACGAAAAAGTTTTAGTTATACATAAAACACCCAATGAGGTAAATAAAAAAAGATTGGAACAAGATTTAGCCAACGAATTAAGAGCAATAGGAGTTGATGCTACGGAAGCTTATGTTGCTTTTCCAAATATAAAGTATAAAGAAAAATCAACGCCTGAGGAGATTCAAGCTTCAATAGATAAAATCACGGCTGCTGGTTACAACGGTGTAATTTTAACTGTTTTAAAGGATAAAGATCAACAAGTAGAAACCACAACTAGTGGAGGCTATTATTCTGGAGGCTATTATCCATCTTATTACGGAAGATACTATGGAGGATTCGGATCATATTACGGAGGAGTATACGGATATGGTTATGGAGGTTCTTACATTCCACCATCTTCTACTACCAAAGTAGTTGATATTTTCTTATTAGAAACAGTTTCTTACAACCTAGGATTAAAAGACGGAGAGCAATTAGTTGGTGCGGTTTCGGTAAAAATTAAAGACCCACAATCTTATTCTGGTGTGGCAGGAAAATATATTAATATTGTGATGGATCAGTTCGCTGAATAGTTCATAATTGACCATATTAATGAAAAGCACAAACTTTGACGTTTGTGCTTTTTTATTTATGTAAAGCTTAAGATTATATCAATTTAACAATTGTATATTTGTCGTCATAAAAATAAATAAAAACGAAAATTATGAAAAGAATACTGTTCTCTTTATTGGTAATTATTGGTTTCACGAGTTGTGTTTCTGTTGTGGAAGTTGTAGATCAATACCGAAATGAAAATGACCAATTTGAATCTTTGAAAGGGAAAAAGGTTTTAGTAATTAATAAAACAAACGATAAAGTTGCCAGAGAGCGATTTGAAAGAGATTTAGCGGATAGATTAAGAAGTGCTGGTGTGGATGCTGTAGAGAGTCATGTTGCTTTTCCAAATATGGAGCATAAGAAAAGAACCGAAGAAGATGTTGAAGCAGAAGTTAAGAAAGTAGTTGCTGCTGGGTATACTGGTGCTGTTGTTACAGGTATTAGAGATAAACAAACAAAATATCAATCAGAAACTACAGGAGGTTATGATAGAAACGTAAATACTGGAGAAGGTATGGGATTGACTATTTACAATTATAGCTATCACTATTATGGGTTTGGTTCATTTTATGGTAGCGTTTACAATTCTGATTTAGGAAGTGTTTATGTTGAACCTGAAACAACAACGACTTCATACAATGTATATATAATTGAAGCTGTAACTTATAATTTAACTGCAGAAAAGGAAGATCAATTACTCGGAGTAATAACTGTTAGAGTTACTGACCCTACGTCTTATGAAGAGGTTGCAGACAAGTACACTAAGATGATTGCGAAACAATTTAAATAAAAAATCAAATCTTGATAATATAGAAAACCGCCATTGGCGGTTTTTTTAGTTCTAGTTTTAACAAAATTTTAAGAATTTTCACATTAAACTATTACAAATTTGCGCGGTCTAAAAACGAATAGTTTTTAATTCAAATAATATTACAATACTAAACACATGAGAAAACTCATACTGATTATAACTTTAGTTATGATCCCAACTTTAAACTGGTCGCAAAGCATTTCAGGAAGAATACTAGATCAAGACAAAACACCTTTAGAATTTGTAGCTGTTGCTGCAATGAATCCGGCTGATTCCTTACTAATAAGTTATGCAACAACAAACGAGTCGGGTGCATTTGAATTGAAACAATTAAAAGAAGGAAAAATTTTATTACAAGCACACTTAATTGGATTTGCAACCTTTCAAAAAACTATCGATTATAAGAATGAAACAATAAATCTAGGTGATGTTGTTTTAGATTTTGAGAACCAATTGGATGAGGTTGTAATTCAGGCAATTGTGCCGATTTCTATAAAAACTGATACGGTTGCGTACAGCACTAAAGCCTTTAAGGTAAGAGTTGAAGACAATGTAGAGGATTTATTAAAAAAACTACCAGGAGTAGAAGTAGATGCGGCCGGAAAAGTTATAGCGCAAGGTGAAGAAATTACCAAAGTATATGTAGATGGAAAAGAATTTTTTAGTGGAGACCCTGCAATTGCTACAAAGAATTTATCTGCCGATGCTATTAAAAGTATTGAGATAATAGATGAGAAAAGTGAAAAATCTAGAGTGTCTGGTGTTAACGATCAAGAAAGAACAAAAGTGATCAACCTTAAGTTAAAAGACGATAAAAAGGTAAATGACTTTGGAAAAGTTCAAGGTGGTTATGGTACTGATGATCGTTATTTAACAAGTTTAAATTACAACAGGTTTTCGTCAAAATTGCAAACGTCTGTAATTGGTAAATACAATAATGTAAACACTTCTGGTTCTGATATTTCAGAAATCATTTCGTTTGATACTGGTAATGGTCGTTGGGGATCTAATAATCAATCAGGTGGATTCCTTACTACAGGAGTTGCAGGCGTTAACATGGGCTATGAAATAAAAAAAGACCAAACATTAAATGCCGATTATTTTTACAACTATGCGGGTAGAACATCTGGAGATGTATTGACAACACGTATAGAATATATTGGCGATGCTGAGATTAAATCAGACATTCATAGTAGAAGCGAAAGTGAATCTAATCGAAACAATGTAAATTTTAGTTATAGAGATCGTTCAAGCAAACTTAGTTCAGTTAGTATTCGTGCAAGAGGAGGTTTAAATAGAACGAGTGGTCAAACAGTTAATAGTTTAGATAAATACAATGCAGATGAAGAATTGGATTTGCAGAGTATTGGAAATACGAATAATTCAGGTGATAATAATTCCGGGTCGTTTTCTTTAGATTATACAAAAAGATTTAAAGAAGATAGCAAACGAAATATTGAGTTTGAAGTTGATTTTGGAGGTTCTAAAAACGAAAACCTTAGTACAAACAATCAATTAAATAAATTTAATATATCTGATCCTGCGAATGCATTCGACATAAAAGAAGAAACGGTAAGAGAGCAAAATAGAAATCAAGATAATTATAATTTCGAATTTGAATACACAGAACCGATTACGGAAAAACACTTAATTGAAGTAGCAGGCCAGGTAGCAGGTAACAACAATGATAATGATGTAAACCAAGTTAAGTATGAAAATGATATTTTACAAGATCCATTAATTTTCAGCGAATTTTATCAGCAAACAGATTTAACTGGTCGTGTACGATATAAGTATGACAATAACCAATTTACGCTATCTGCTGGAGCAAGGATAGCAGAGCAAACACAAGATTTTGGAGTAGAACAGGGAGTAGATTATAAAAACACATACACAAATGTAAACCCTGAATTAAATATTCGTTGGAACCCTAAAAAAGGAGAATTCGTAAGATTTTCAACTAGAAAAAGGGTAAATCTACCTTCTGCAACACAATTATCTCCAGTAGTAAATGATTTTAATCCATTGTTTATTCGTCAAGGAAACCCAGATTTAATTCCACAGGAGAATTACTCTGTATTTGGAATGTATGGAAGACATGACTTTTCTTCTGGTTTTAGTTTCTTTGCACGCTTAAGTTATGATTATACGACTAATAGTATTGGAAATACAGAGTTTACAGATCCATTAGGAATTCGTTATTCTAGTTTTGACAATTTGGGTGATAGAAATAACTTTAGTTCTTATTTCAGTTTTGGAAACAGAATTAAATCACTGGGTTTAAGATATAATATTAGAATTAGAGGTAATTATACCGAGTACTTTTCTATGATTAATACAGAAATAAATGAAACACAAACAAAAAGTGGTGTGTTAAGTTTGTCTTTAGAGAATAATAAAAAGGAAAAGGTAGATGCTTCAATAGGTGCTACTTGGGATAAAAACTATACTACTTTTACAACAGGAAATAACGCCGATAGGGATTTCTTAACGCAAACGTATTATTCGAAGGTAGATTGGAACATTACCAATAAATTGAATTTGAACTCTCAGTTTAAATATGATATTTATACAGATAGTAATTTTGGAAGCGATGAAGCAGTCCCAATTTGGAATGCTACGGTTTCTTACGCTTTAACACCTTCAAATAGTTTAAATGTAATGATATCGGCCTTAGATATTTTAAATAAAAGT
This sequence comes from Urechidicola vernalis, assembly GCF_031846385.1. NCBI lineage: Bacteria > Pseudomonadati > Bacteroidota > Flavobacteriia > Flavobacteriales > Flavobacteriaceae > Urechidicola > Urechidicola vernalis. The sequence goes on along the minus strand of NZ_JAVRHV010000002.1, from coordinate 116,678 downwards.
ATAGGGTTACAACGTTCTAGTTCTGATAACTATTTTCAAGAAACACAAAGAGATGTTTTAGGAAATTATTATATGCTTAGTTTAACCTATAATTTAAATGGCAACAAAGGAGCGAAGAAGTTTGGTGATAGTGGAAGAAGAAGATATAGAAGAAGTTATTAAGATTTAAAAAAAGCCGCTCTATTGAGCGGCTTTTTTTATGCGACATCTTATGTCGATATTTGTAATAAATAAGCACAATACATTTGTCGAGTGTTTAAGAAAAAATCATACACATTAACGTTGTACTTAATTAAAAAATAAATAATCATGAAAAAATTAAATCTATTACTTCTAACAGTATTAGTTTCTTTATCCTTAACATCATGTCAAGATAAGAAAGCAAGTAGTTCAAATAATTCTGAAACTACAACAAGCACAGAAAATGCTATAATCGTTACAGAGAAAAATTTCCCACAAGCATATACAAATTTGCGCTTTGCAAAAATTTTGGAAAAAACAGGAGGCGTAAATAAATTTTTCACAATGCCGGTACCACCAAGTGAGCCCTCTAAACAATTTGTTGTAAGAATGAACAGAGATACGCCATATTCGGTTGGAGTATTTGATGTTTCGAGTGGCGAAGTATATGTAACAGTTCCTGAAACGGATCAGTATGTAACTGTTCAAATTGTAGATGAGAACCATGAAACGCAGCGAATGATATATGGATCTGGAAGGCATAAAATCACAGCTAAAACTACACATGCATTTGTGATTGTTCGTGCTTTAGAAGGTGAAATTCGCGAGAACCTTGTTGTTGAAGCAGGTAGCGCAACTCCTTTTCAAGTTAAAAAATGGGATATGAAATCGTTTAAAGAAGTGGATGAAAGAGGAAATCTTGATTTTAGCGATGGATACGATCAGTCAAAAGCTTTTGGAAATAAAGAAAGCGGACAAACTGATTATATGAACTACGTTGGCGCGGCTGGCGGATGGGGTGGAGCTATGGTAGAAGATAATATCTATCAAACAAGTCAATACCTCGATGCAAACGGTAAGTACGAAGTGACCTTTAAAAATCCTGAGGCTGTATATTTTTGGTCAGCAACAGTTTATAATGGAGATGGACGTATGTTTAATGATGGTGCAAATATATCAAGTGCTACAAACCCAGTACAAAATGCAGATGGTACGTATACAATCAGATTTGGGTGTACAGGAGAACAAAATAATATTCCAATTCTAGAAGGAAATAAAACAGGTAAGTTTAATATTTTATTACGTCATTATGGCCCGAGTAAAATGGTTAGCAATAATGAAGAAGGTTATAACCCTATGCTGTCTATAAAAAGAATTGATTAAGTTCTTTAAGGCGGAATAGTACTTTAGGACATTGCATGTCGTGTACTATCCTCTAAACCCAACGTATCTTTGTACTATAATTATTGATAAGATAATTATTTCATAATAAGTTTGGTTAGTTAGTTTAACAGTCCGATCGTTCGATCGGGCTGTTTTTTTATTCAATGTTTACCAGTCTGAGCCTGTCGAAGACAATATCGATAATTAAGATTCCTACCACACTTCGACATGCTCAGTGTGACAGAAATACTTTGATGTTGAATTTCAGGTGTTTCACAATTTGATTAAGACGCTTGACATAGAATGTCGGGTATCATCATTGAAACCTGCCGTATCTTTGTAGTGCAATTAGAGATAATTGTTTTTCATAATAAGTTTGGTTAGTTAGTATACAGTCCGGTCACTCGATCGGACTGTTCTTTTTTATTCAATGTTTGTCAGTCTGAGCCTGTCGAAGACAATATAGGTAATTAGGATTCTTACCGTACTTCGTCATGCTCAATGTGACAGAAATACTTTGATGTTAAATTTCAGGTGTTTCGCAACTTGATTAAGTCATTTGACATAGAATGTCGGGTACCGACGCTGTAATCTGACATACCTTTGTATAGCAATTAGAGATAATTGTTTTTCATAATAAGTTTGGTTAGTTAGTATACAGTCCGGTCGCTCGATCGGACTGTTTTTTTTATTATTCAATGTTTGTCATTCTGAGCCTGTCGAAGACAATACCGATAATTAGGATTCTCACCACACTTCGACATGCTCAGTGTGACAGAATTAATTTGATGTTAAATTTTAGGTGTTTCACAATTTGATTAAGTCACTTGACATAGAATGTCGGGTATTAGCACTGAAACCTGTAATATCTTTGTAGAGCAATTAGAGATAATTGTTTTTCATAATAAGTTTGGTTAGTTAGTATACAACTCGGTCGCTTGGCCGAGTTGTTTCGTTTTATACAGACATGAAATGTCGTCTTAAATTCTGTTTACTGGTGGTAATTTTGTTGAGTAATTAAATATAAATTCAATGATAAAGACATTATTAATATTGGTAGTAGTTGAGTTGATGGTGTTGGTAGTATTATTAATACGGAAGAAATTTAATTTAGAAATACATTAAAAAATAACCCCAATTTTAAAAGGCATCATTATTAGTTTATTGGTGCTTTTTTTTATGACATTGAATGTCGTCTAAAAATCCATGTATCGGAAGTATATTGCAGTATAATTAATGAAACATAAAGTAAGTTCCGAAGGAATCTCTAAAAAGAAACATTAGTTATTGGGTCATTCAAAAATAAAAAAACCACTTTTTGTAAGTGGTTTTTTCTTGGTGGAGATGGAGGGACTCGAACCCTCGTCCAAACAAGCAACTAAAGTGCTTTCTACATGTATAGTCTTTGATTAGTTTTCGATTCTAAGCTGACCAAAAACCGCCCACTTAAAACTTAGTCATTTTAGTTTCGGATTACAACCATGACCTTTGTGATCCTATGTCAACTTTTACGATGCCAAAAATTCGAACGCCGCTAACCAAGGCTTTCGAGAGGCATAAAGCTTTCTGACCTTGTCAGACTAGGCTAATCCTACTGTAATTCAGATTATGCAGCTAAAGCGTAGTTATTCTCGCCGTTTAAAATGTTGAAATGATTTTTAGGAGTACTATTTCAATGCTCCACATGCTTACAGTTCACCTGACCTCGCTGTCAAAACCAAGTCATCCCCGATAAATTGATTTATAAAAAATCAAGTGTGCGAATTTATGAAAAATTAATAAATATTTAGTGCCTTTCACGTTATTCAATCCAATTGATGTCAGTTCGAGTTTTTTCTGAAAGAAAAAGTATCAAGAACTAATTTCTAGTATGATTTATGAAATTGCTTTTTAGTAAATGCACAATTGTCTATTTGTTCATTCCTTTAAATTCAGATATATTTATAGTCTTAATTTTAGCAGAGAATTACATGAAGATAGGAATTATCCGAGAGCGTAAAAATCCACCAGACAAACGCGTTGTTTTTACACCAAATAAGTGTAAAGAATTACTAGAAATATATCCTGATTTAGAGATTAAAGTAGAAACATCTCCCATTAGAGCATTTCCGGATAGTGATTATGTAAGCGCGGGTATTTCAGTAGTGGAAGATGTATCGGATTGTGAAGTTTTATTGGGTGTAAAAGAGGTTCCTATGGAAAGTCTAATTCCTAATAAAAAGTATTTTTTCTTTTCGCACACAATTAAAAAACAACCGTACAATAGAACGTTATTAAATACAATTTTAGAGAAGAATATAGAACTCTTTGACCACGAAACACTAACCAATCAAAAAGAACAGCGTGTAGTGGCGTTTGGTCGCTATGCTGGTATTGTTGGGGCGTATAATGGTTTGCGTGCGTACGGAATTAAACACGCCTTGTTCGCGTTGCAAAAAGCCGAAAACTTAAAAGACCAAAAGGCATTAATTTCTGAATTAAAAAGAGTGCATTTACCAGATGTTAAAATTGTATTGACAGGTAAAGGTAGAGTTGCAAACGGAGCCAAAGAAATGTTAGATGGTATGGGAATAAAAGAGGTTTCTGTTATTGACTTTTTAGAAAAATCTTTTGATGAGGCTGTATATGTGCAATTAGAGGTGTTAGATTATAACAAGCGCAAGGACGGGCAAATAATAAATAATGTCGATTTCTTTAATAACCCTGAAGCGTATGAAAGTGATTTTATGCGTTTTGCTGAGGTTTCGGATGTATTCATTGCTGGTCATTTCTTTGGAGACGGATCACCCTATTTATTTACAAGAGAAGACGCTAAAAATTCGAACTTTAAAATAAATACTGTAGCCGATGTAAGTTGCGATATTGATGGGCCGGTTGCTTCTACTATTAGACCTTCTACAATAGCCGATCCTATTTATGGGTACAATCCGCAAACAGAACAAGAAGACGATTTTATGAGTTCTAAAGTTATAGCTGTAATGGCTGTAGATAATTTGCCGTGTGAATTGCCTAGAGATGCTTCTGATGGATTCGGAACTCAATTTGCAGAACATGTGATACCTGCGTTTTTCAATAACGACGAAACAGGAATATTACACCGTGCACAAATGACTTCTAAAGGTGAGTTAACTGATCGTTATGCGTACTTACAAGATTATGCAGACGACAAAGAGTAATGGTAGGAGACAAGCAATTTTTAATTGATTTAGCCAAGGCAAAAATGCCCTTTGGTAAATACAAGGGAAAAGATTTAATCGATTTACCCGAGCATTATGTGGTTTGGTATCATGCCAAAGGTTTTCCCGCGGGTAAACTAGGGAAGCAATTGGGCTTGGTATACGAACTCAAATTAAACGGACTCGAATATTTGATAAGAGATATTAAGAAGAAGTTTTAATGAACCCAGTTGAAGAACATATTTTTAGACAAACGGAGCCATATCAATCTATGATGCTCTATGTTCGAGATGTGCTTAAAACGACTTTACCAACCGTTGTGGAGAAATATAGTTTCCGACTTCCATTTTATCATTACAATAAAAAATCGTTGTTATATATGAATGTATTGCGAGGCACCGACTTTATAGATATTGCCTTTATGGATGGCGCTATTTTAGAAGTAAACTTTCCACAACTAAAAGATCATAATAATCGAAAACGAGTACGTTCTATTCAATACAAGTCAATAGAAGAAATTGATACAGCGTTGTTGCAGCAAATAATTACGGCAGCGGCTCAATTAATCGATACTGGAAACACAACAAAATATAAGTAAGGAAATTGATTACAAAAAAAGGCCGTAATAAGCGACCTTTTAAATTAAATTTAATACCAAATTACAAATTTGGTTGTGGTGTCATTCTTAGATACGGTTTAACTTCTTTTACACCTTTTGTAAAAATTTCTTTTGCTTTATCAGTCGGAATTGCAGGGCTGACTACGACATCTTCTCCAGGATTCCAGTTTGCAGGCGTTGCTACTTTATGATAAGCAGTTAGTTGTAACGAATCGATAACACGTAGCAACTCATCAAAATTCCTTCCAGTTGATGCAGGATATGTAATTGTTAGTTTCACTTTTTTGTCATCACCAATTATAAAAACTGAACGAACTGTTAATTTGCTATCTGCATTTGGATGAATCATATCATACAATTCCGAAACTTTTCTATCCTCGTCTGCAATGATTGGAAAATTTACTGTGGTATTTTGAGTCTCATTAATATCTTTAATCCAGCCTAAGTGAGATTCTAACCCATCTACACTCAATGCTACGACCTTAACATTTCTCTTGTTAAACTCTTCTGTATATTTTGCTACGGTACCCAATTCGGTTGTACAAACAGGGGTGTAATCTGCCGGGTGAGAGAATAAAATTCCCCAACTATTTCCTAGCCATTTATGAAAATCTATTTCCCCTTCTGAACTTTGTGCTGTAAAGTTTGGAGCGATATCTCCTAATCTAATTGCTGCCATTGTTTTAATTTTTTAATCCCTACTAATTTAATAGGGTAAAAATACTTAAAGAATGGCGAATAAAAGTTAAATAATCTATAAACTATTTACAACCTTTCTAATTTCCACTAGATTGGTTAGTAAATTTTCAAGGTGCGCCAAGTCTAACATGTTTGCTCCGTCACTTTTTGCATTTGCTGGGTCAAAATGAGTTTCTATAAATAATCCATCAACATTGTTTACCACACCTGCACGTGCAATTGTCTCAATCATTTCTGGTCTACCACCTGTAACACCACTACTTTGATTTGGTTGTTGCAATGAATGAGTAACATCTAATACAACAGGAGCAAAGGCTTTCATTTCAGGAATACCTCTAAAATCTACAATCATATCTTGGTAACCAAACATAGTACCTCTATCGGTAATCCATGCTTTTTCACTTCCACTATCTTTTACTTTTTGTACGGCGTGCTGCATAGCATCAGGACTCATAAATTGCCCCTTTTTAAGATTCACCACTTTGCCAGTATTTGCTGCTGCAACTACTAAATCCGTTTGCCTCACTAAAAATGCTGGAATTTGCAAAACGTCTACATATTCTGCTGCTTTAGCTGCATCCGAAACTTCATGAATGTCCGTAACCGTTGGTACGTTAAATGTATCTGAAACTTTGCGTAAAATTTTCAATGCATTTTCATCTCCAATTCCAGTAAAACTATCAATTCTACTTCTATTTGCTTTTTTAAAACTTCCTTTAAATACATAAGGGATTTTTAATTTGTCAGTAATAGAAATCACTTTTTCTGCAATGCGCAAAGCCATGTCTTCACCTTCAATAGCACAAGGTCCGGCTAATAAAAAGAAGTTGTCAGAATCGGTGTGTTTTATGTTCGGAATCAGGTTTAAATCCATTTGTTAAATTTTTAGCAAAAGTACAAATTAATTATATCTTTGATTTTTATAGTACCTAATTAAAAACCAAATGAATATGAATAAATTAAAAAATACTGCAATGGCAGTAGCAACATTGTTGTTAGTTTCTTGTACAGCAACTTCACAAAAAATTAAGGAGAAAACAGTTAAGAAACACTTATACACGCTGGCAAGTGATGATATGGAAGGGAGACGAGCAGGTACACCTGGAATTGAAAAGGCAGCACAGTATATTGAAGGGGAATTTGAGAAAGTTGGTTTAACAACATTTAACGGAGCAGATGATTTTCGCCAACGATTTAAAAAGACAATTAAAGGGAATGACTTAGACTTGTTTAACGTAATTGGAGTATTAGAAGGAAAGAGTAAAAAAGATGAATATGTAGTTATTTCTGCTCATTATGATCATTTAGGTATTGGTAAAGCAGTGGATGGAGATTCTATTTACAATGGAGCAAATGATGATGCCTCAGGAGTTGCAGCAGTTTTAGCATTGGCAGATTATTTTAAAAAGAAAGATATTAATGAAAGAAGTATTTTGTTTGTAGCCTTTACCGCTGAAGAAATGGGCTTGGTAGGTTCTAACTATTTTGGAACTACTGTTGATGCTGATAAAATTGTAGCAGGAATTAATATAGAAATGATTGGTAAGACTCCAAGTTTTGGACCTAACACGGCTTGGTTAACAGGGTTTGAGCGTTCTGATTTTGGAAAAATTGTTCAAAAAAATTTAGAAGGAACAGGATATGTTTTACATCCAGATCCATACGTAAAGTTTAATTTATTCTTTAGATCTGATAACGCATCTTTAGCGCGGTTAGGAGTGCCTGCACATACGTTTTCTACAAGTCCAATAGATACGGATAAAGATTATCATCAAGCGTCAGATAATCCAGAAACCTTGGATGTTGGTGTAATTACAGAAACAATTAAGGCAATTGCAGTTGGAACAACTTCTATGATTGATGGAACAGATACACCGACAAGAGTTCAGTTAACGGATGAAGAAATGAACCGTAGAAAAAAGAAGAAAAAGAAATCTGAATAATGCCTTACAATGAGTTTCTTGGCGATCGTATTCGTGCTATCTTAATTGAGAAAAGAGTTAATTTTTTTGAAAAGAATATGTTCGGAGGCTTGTGTTTTATGGTTGATGATAAAATGTGTATTGGTGTGGTTCGTGATGAAGTTATGGCGAGAATAGGAGTAGATGCCTATGAGGACGCTCTTAAAAAACCGGGATGCAAAGAAATGAATTTTACGGGTAGGCCAATGAAAGGGTATGTTTTTTTAATCGATGATGCTACCGATATGGAATCTGATTTAGCATATTGGATCCAACTCGCTCTTGATTTTAATCCGCTTGCTAGGGCAAGTAAGAAACGAAAGAAATAAATAAAAAGCCGCCAACTTAAAAAATAAAATTGGCGGCTTTGCTTTGGGATTCTACTTTGCCTTTAATTTAGGATAACAAACTCACAGCGTCTGTTTTTAAAATGTTCACTTTCCCAGCATCTTACACCATCATCACATCTGTTCAATAATTGCGTTTCTCCATATCCAACTGATTTCAAATTGTCTGGGTTGACTCCTTTTGTAACTAAATAATCTCTTACAGAATTTGCACGTTTGTGAGATAACTCTAGATTAAAATCATCATCTCCACGAGAATCAGTATGAGTTCCAATTTCTATTATCATGTCTGGATATTTTTTCATAACCCTTACAACTTCTTCTAAGTTTGGTTTTGCAGCTGGGATAATATCCCAACTGTTAAAATAGAAAAATATTGGGTCAATCTTAATCTGAAGTTTTCCATACTCAACTATAATTTTTTCTTCCGCTTTTTCGTATGATTCTAAAAGTAAATCTAAATTAACTATTGCCTGAGCGTATTTATCAGTTGTAAAATTAACTTCTGCAGGGTTATAGGCTTTCAAGTTACCTTTTAATGTATAATTAGAATTTGGTTCAACTTCAAATGAAAATGTTCCGTTTTTTCCAACAGTACTTCTTTCAACTTCTTGGCCGCTACTGTCATATAAAATAACTTCAGTTCCAGGTAGTGGAGAACTTGTTAATTTGTCTTTAGCAATTCCTTTTGCAAAAGGTTCAGGAGTTTGAGTAAAGCGATAAATGTCATCATTCCCTTTTCCTCCAGAACGGTTTGATGAAAAATAGCCTGTTTGTCTTTCTTCATCAATAATAAGAGCAAAATCATCCATGTTACTATTTATGACGTTACTCATATTTATAGGGGAGGAGAAGGTTTCTTCAGATATTTTACTTTTAAATATATCTAATCCTCCAAGACCTAAATGACCATCTGAAGCAAAATAAAGATTCTCTGTACTACTGATAAAAGGAAATTGTTCTCTTTTTGTTGTATTAATTTTAGAACCGAGGTTTTTAGGGGTTCCAAAAGTTCCATTTTCATTTATATCAACTACAAATAGGTCAAAAGATCCAATAGTACCAGGCATGTCTGAAGCAAAATATAATTTAGATTCGTCAGCATTCAAGGCTGGATGAACTACGGAAAAGGAATCACTGTTAAAAGGTAATTCTGTAACGTTACCCCAGATGCTATCGAGTAACTCCGCTTTGTAAATCTTTAAATGAGATATTTTATTGGCGTCTTTTTTCTTTTTTCCAGTACTAAAATTATTTCTTGTAAAATACATCGTCTGTCCGTCCTTAGTAATTGCGGCATTAGACTCATGAACTTTAGTGTTTATCTCTGGTCCTAAAGGTGAAACATTTGTTATGTCTCCAATGGAATCAATTGATGCCTGATATAAATCTAAATAAGAGAGATTGTTCCATTCATAAGTATTACCTCCATTTCTAGTAGAAGCAAAATAAACGGTATCGTTATGGATAAATGGTGCAAATTCAGACCCTTCAGTATTCGAAGAGATATCATGAATAATATAGGGTCTTTTTATATTGGCATTTAACTCTTTTATGAATAAATCTGTATCAATGTTGTCATTCGATACTAAAGATTCGGAGTCGTTATATTTTTTAAACCATTTATCCGCTTCTTTATAATTTTCTATACCTTTTAAAGCCTGCGCATATCTAAACAAATATTCTGGGCTCAAAGTACCGCCTTCAAAATGTTCCGTAATTAAAAATTTATACCATTGCACTGCACTTTTCATATTGGCATTAAAATAGTAGCAGTCTCCTAGTTTTTGAAGTACGTCTTGTGATTTTTCTTCTTCTTCCAAGAATAGAGCAGCCGCATCGATATATGCTCGTTTTTCAAATAACTGATTTGCTTTTTTAATATTTTGTGCCACCGTAAGTTGTGAGGTAACTAAAAATAATAATATAAGGGTCGATAATTTTTTCATAATTATTAGAGGTGTTTAGAAGAATCTTGGAGATTTGTCAAAACCTTTTTTTAATATATTTAAATCATATAGTATTATCACTTCATGTGAGCCCGAACTGAATGGTCCTAAATTAGAAGTTGTGTGGTCGTAAGCATAACCAATTCTTAAGTCAGGTGTAGCTCTAAAATTCATCAATCCAGAAACAGAATCATCTATTCGATAACCAACGCCTAATTCAAATTTCTCGTTGAATAAAACATTGGCGGTTATATCTACCGTTACAGGAGCACCTTTTACCGCTTTTGTCATAAAAGCAGGTTTTAGTTTAAATTGTTCATTAATATCGAATACATACCCACCGGTAAGAAACCAGTGTGCTTGTTCGGTTCCTTGGTATTGTCCATTGTTTTGTTCCAGGTGTTTAGCAGCTAAGAAGTTTGGGACAGAGAGTCCAACATAAAACTTGTCTGTGTTGTAATAAATACCGGCACCTACATTGAAAAAAGTTTCATTTATATTTTCTGCAAAGTCTGGATCAGTAAATACTCCGCCAGATTCCAACTGGAAATTTGTAAAATCAACGTTGAAAAATGAAACACCAGCTTTTAAACCAAAAGATAATCTTCCACTTTCTTCAAAATCTAATTTATAAGCAAAGTCTGCAAAAAGATTATTTTCTTTAACAACACCGTCACCCACATTATCATTTACTAAAGAAAACCCAACTTCTATTTTTTCGTCAATTGGTGCATGTGCAAAAATCGAAGAGGTTTTAGGAGACCCGTTAACACCTACCCATTGAGATCTATGGATGCCACCTAGATTTATAGTACCTACATCATTGGTTGTATAGGCTGGGTTAATTACACTCATGTTATACATATATTGTGTGTATTGGGCATCTTGTTGCGACCAAAGCGTAACCGAAACAAAGAGTACTATAAGTTGTAAATATATTTTTTTCATTTTATAAATCTTATTAAAGTTTGGTTATCGGCTTAGGTATAGTCTATCTTGTATTGGTTTCATTCCGTCTTCATTAAAGTGTACGATAACAAAGTAAACACCGGCCGGTAGTAATTCTCCATTTCCGTTTAACGTTCCATCCCAATCAGGTTTAGAAGCGTTTTGTGTATATACTTTTGCACCCCATCTATTATAGAATTCAACTCTAAAGTTTGGATATAGTTCTTTTAAGTTTTTAATTTTAAAAGTGTCGTTTATTCCGTTTCCAGAAGGAGAAAATCCATCGTAAATTTCTATAGCGTAATCATCACAAGCTTCTAAGGTAACCGTTACAGTTAAGGCCGTTGCGCTTGAGCAGCCCGAATCGTCAGTTTCAGCAGCGTAATATGTTCCACCTTCAATTAAAGCCTCAGATAAACTCAATAAATTTCCATTTGGATAAGCATCATACCAACTAACTGAACCACCATTTGAAGGTGAAACATTTGAATTTAAATCAGCTAAAGTTGGGTTTTCAATTTTACAAAACTCATTTCCTAATGTTGTAAGAGTAGGAGTTCCTGGATCAGTTAATGATACTGTTGCAGCAACTCTTACTGAACTTTGACATCCGGTTACGGCATCAGAATCTGCAGCCCAATAATCTTCTCCATCTACTAATAATTCTGTATCGCTTAATGGTGTTGTCGAAGTTTCAGAATTATACCAAACAACTGCTGTTCCAGTTACAGTGATATCTGCAATAGTTGGCATATCGACAGCACAGAATGCTTGAGATGGTGTACTTATAACTGGTGGAGCAACATCTGCTATTGATACGTTTACAACTAATCGTAATAAACTTTCACAGATAATTGTGTCGTCAGATTGTGTAGCCCAATAATCTTCTCCGTCTACTAGAGCATCCGTAGAATTTAATGGTGTTGTTGCTACATCTGTATCATACCATGAAATATTGGTTCCTGTTGCTTGTAAATCTGCGATTGTAGGGTTTTGAGAAGCGCAAAAGGCCTGATTTGGATTGGAAGTAGTTGGAGCTTGTAAAGCTACAACTCTAGCAGTAACAACCAACCTTGTCGCACTTGCACAAGCTGAAGTTGCATCTGTTTGACTAGCCCAATAATCTTCACCATCAATTAATACATCTGTTGCATTTAAAGGAGTTGTATCGGTTTCTGAAGCATACCACATGATTGAAGATCCTGTTGCGGTTAAATCAGCAATAGTCGGTGCTCCTGGTAAATAATCATTTAAACAAAACGCTTGGTTTGTTTCTGTTGTTGATGGAGGAGGAACAGTCGTTATTGTAACATTTACAACTAACCTTGTAGCACTTTCACAACCAGATACAGCATCGGATTGCGATGCCCAATAATCTTCACCTGTAACAAGTGCATCTGTACTATTTAATGGTGTGGTATCTGTTTCACTTGCGTACCACATTATGTTTGTTCCAGTCACGTCTAAATCGGCAACTGTTGCATTGTCAATTTCACAAAAAGTTTGATTCACTTCGGTTGTTGTAGGGGGTAATGGAGATGTTAATGTAACCGTAACCACAATTCGAGTTGTGCTTTCACAGCCGGTAGTAGCATCAGTTTGTGAGGCCCAATAGTCTTCTCCCTCAACTAATAAGTCAGTTTCATTTAGAGGGGTAGTATCGGTTTCGTTATCATACCAAGAAACGTTGTTTCCAGTAGCCGCTAAATTTGCAACGGTTGGACTATCAATTTCACAAAATGATTGCGATGTACTTGAAGTTGTTGGAGGAGGTGTAACTAAAATAATAACGTTAACAACTAATCTAGTAGCACTTTCACAACCTGTAGAGGCGTTTGTTTGAGAAGCCCAATAATCTTCACCATCAATTAACGCATCAGTCAAGATTAATGGAGTAGTACTGGTTTCAGTGTTGTACCAAAGTATCCCATTTCCAGTCGCGTTAAGATCCGCTATGGTTGCATTGTCAATTTCGCAGAACTCCTGATCAACTTGTGTAGTAGTTGGAGGAGGAGGAGTATTAATGGTAACTGTTACTACCAATCTAGTTGAACTTTCACATCCTGAGGTTGCATCTGTTTGAGACGCCCAATAATCCTCTCCATTAATTAAAGCATCCGTAGCGTTTAATGGAGCTGTGTCGGTTTCTGAAGCATACCAAATAATATTAGATCCTGTAGCAGATAAATCCGCAATTGTTGAGTTGTCAATTTCACAAAACTCTTGTATTGTTTCAACGGTTGTTGGTGGTGGAATAACAATTATTGTTGCAGTTACCGTTAGTCTAGTTACACTTTCACAACTCGAAGTTGCGTCGGTTTGAGTTGCAAAATAATCTTCACCATCAATTATGGCTGTTGTTGGGTCTAATGGTGTGGTGTCAGTTGCTGTATCATACCATAGAATTCCGGTTCCTGTAGCGGCTAAATCTGCAACGGTAGCAACGTCTATTTCACAAAACTCTTGATTAGCTTCTGTCGTTGTAGGTGGAGGAACAACTATAATAGTAGCCGTTACCATTAATCTTGTAGCGCTCTCGCAGCCTGTTGCTGCTTCAATCTGTGTAGCATAATAATCTTCTCCATCTACTAAAGGATCTGACGGATTCAATCTTACTGTACTTGTGGTATCGGCATACCAATTTATAGAGTCTCCGGTTGCAACTAAATTAGCAATAATAGGGTTGTCAATTTCACAAAATTCTTGATTTGCGTTTGTGGTAGTTGGTGGTGGAGGTGTAATAATAGTAACATTAACCATAATTCTAGTTGCGCTCTCACAGCCCGACGTTGCGTCTGTTTGTGATGCCCAATAATCTTCACTATCAACTAATAAGTCAGTAGTTGGTAAAGGGGTAGTACTTGTTTCCGTGTCATACCACAATAAACTTGTTCCACTTGCAGCTAGATTAGCAACAGTTGCTAAATCTATTTCGCAAAATTCTTGTGAAGAACTTGAAGTTGTAGGAGGCGGTATTTGCGTAATAGTCACCACAACATCAGCTGAATCATTTGGGCAAATTCCGCTACTAGTTACTGTATAAGTGTATGTTCCAGCAGTATTAATTGCAGGGTCATAAGTTCCTAAATGCCCTCCGGTTAAAGTGCTTGGTCCAGTCCAAGTTCCAGTTGTATCAGGTGTTCCGCCTAGTAAAGAAAATAAATCTGTTGTAACCGCATCAATTTCACATGTTGTATAAGAGCCATCTGTTCCAGCTATAGGTGTTGTGTCAACTTCAACAGTAGTCTGAGCTCTAACGGTACTTTCACACGGAAAAGCAGAAGAAGACTGTGCTCCCCAATAATCTTCGCCATCAACTAAGGGTGTAGCAGGGTCGAGTGGAGTTGTGCTTGTTTCAGTGTCATACCATATTATATTACTTCCAACACCTTGTAAATCTGCAACTGTAACGCTAGGGGGTGAACAAAAAGATTGGGTTGGAACAACAATTGGAGCAGGTGGGTCAACTATAGTTACAACTGTCGGGAATCTAAGACTTGTACAGCCGTTTTCGGTTTGCTGAGCCCAATAAACCGTGCCATCGGTCAGAGCATCGGTTAAATTTAATTGGGTGCCGCCAATTTCGGCATCATACCATTCAATATTGGTTCCTGTGGCAGATAAGTCTGCGATTGTAGGGTCGGTGCTGGCACATTTTCCAACAAATACATCCATATCTGAAGGGTAATCTCCATACATTGTAACAGTAACTGCTAACCTGTTAGGGCTACATCCTCCACTTGAAATATCATCAGCATAATAGATTCCTCCATTTATAAGTGGGGCAGTAGAAGTGTATTGATTTCCTCCGGTAGGAGCGTCAAACCAAGCAATAGTTCCGCCTGTTGCAGCCAATGCGCTTATCCGTGGATCATCAGCAAAGCAGAACGTTTGTGAAGCACTTCCCGTAGGGTCAGGATTGGTACATTGAGAATACGATGAATTGTAAATAAAAAATGAGGCGATAAAAAAAAGTAATACAACTTTTTTAGACAGTATAAATTTGTCTTTTGTCATAGTCTCTAGGTTTGGTTAATTTGATATATAAAGCTAGTGAATATTGCACTAAGGTTTGAAAACTTTTTAAAAGTTGTTAACAAAGTTATTAAAAGATAATTTTAGTGAAAAAGAGAGTTTTAATAAGGATTTAAGCCTATATTTTTTACTTTTGATTTCTAGAAAATGAAAATATGAAAATACACTTTATAGCCATAGGGGGGAGTGCTATGCATAATTTGGCAATTGCATTGGCTAAAAAAAACTATAAAATTACAGGGAGTGATGATGTGATTTACGAGCCGTCGAAATCACGATTAATTGTTAATAACTTATTTCCAAAAGAGTTTGGATGGTTTCCTGAAAATATAAGTAAAGATCTTGATGCTGTTATTCTTGGAATGCATGCAAAACCTGATAATCCAGAGTTGTTGAAAGCGCAAGAGTTAGGTGTTAAAATTTACTCGTATCCTGAGTTTTTATACGAGCAATCAAAGTTAAAAACAAGAGTTGTAATTGCTGGTTCGCATGGAAAAACTTCCATTACCTCAATGATTTTGCATGTGTTGCATTATCATGACATGGAAGTGGATTATATGGTTGGTGCTCAGTTAGAAGGTTTTGATACCATGGTGCATTTAACAGATGAAAACGAGTTTATGATTTTAGAAGGAGATGAATACTTGTCTTCTCCGATAGATAGAAGGCCAAAAATTCATTTATACAAGCCAAATATAGCTTTGATAAGCGGAATTGCATGGGATCATATAAACGTTTTTCCAACTTTTGAAAACTATGTAGAGCAATTTGACATTTTTATAAATACCATGTCTAACGGGGGTATAATGGTTTATAATGAGGAAGATGAAGAGGTAAAACGGGTTGTGGAATCTAATGATTTACCAATTAAAAAATATCCATATAAAACGCCTGATTTTACCATTGAAAACGGCGTGTCGTATTTAGATACTCCTGATGGGGTGTTGCCATTAGAAATATTCGGAAATCATAATTTGCAAAATTTGGCTGGTGCTAAATGGATTTGTCAACATTTAGGTGTGGATGAAGATGATTTTTACGAAGCTATTGGAAGTTTTAAAGGAGCGAGTAAACGATTAGAAAAAATTGCTCAGAACGATTCAACGGTAATATTTAAAGATTTTGCGCATGCACCTTCTAAAGTAAAAGCCACTACAAAAGCGGTGAAAGATCAATTTGTGAATAAACAAGTGTTGGCGTGTTTAGAATTACATACTTATAGTAGTTTAAATGCTCAATTTTTAAAGGAATATGAAGGAGCATTGAATCCAGCGGATAAGGCTGTTGTGTTTTACTCTCCTCATGCATTGGAAATAAAAAAACTAGAAAAAGTTTCAGAAAAGCAGATTAAAGAAGCCTTTAATAGAGACGATTTAATAGTGTATACCAACCCAGATGAGTTTAGAAAGTTTTTATTTAGTGAGAATATAGAGGATACAGCATTGCTGTTGATGAGCTCTGGGAATTATGGTGGATTGGATTTTGATGAAGTTTCTAAATTGACCAACTAATTATTTTTCTACCCATAAATTTTCCACCCATCTTAAGGCTGAAATTAATTTATTTGAACGATTCTTAGCTTTTGACTCGAATTCTTGCAAAATATTTTTATCAATTTTTCGACCTTGCACCATAACCCAAACAGGTGTAGAAAGTGTATTTAAATTCTCAAGCGGGTTTTCTATGGTTAGATTAAAATTGGCAAGATTACCTTCCACAATTCTTCCCATATTATTAAATTGAGAATGGACTTTACTTGGGTTTATCGTACTGGTTTTTAAAACTTCGAAATTACTTAGATCAGCTTGTTTGTAAAAGTTTAGTTCTTGATGAATGGCAAAACCCGGAGCAGTAAGGGCTATCCCGGCATCAGTACTACTTACAATTGTTACGCCTTGTTTGTGCAACTGATTAATTGCGTATAAGTGAAAGTTGTGCTGGTCTTTTATTCTTTTGGTTGTAGACGGGTTCTGAGTTTTTTCATTTTGCCATCTTGCTATTTGATTTTTACTATCCATTTCAAATAGTAACGGGTTAATGTATTGCGTTTGAGTTGAGTTTTCAATATTGGGATCTGTCAACATTTCAAATATTTTATAAAAGCCCGTAAGCGTAGGGCTAAACGCCTGTTTTCTCATAGCCATTTCTCTAGCTATTTGCTGAAGTTTTAAAGTGTCTAGTTTGTAATTTAGAGGTTGCTGTACAATATCTTCAGTATGTTCAATTGTCGCAATTTGAGGATGGAATTGCTCTGTATATGCTACGTTAAAACTAGGATGTGCTACGACATCTATGTTAAGTATTTCCGCTTCTTCTACAATGGCAATATATTCCGCTTCTGTCATGCCAGCGTACGTTTTTATAAAATCATATCCCCTTTTGTGGTAAGAATTTACCAGAATTCTAGCTTCTTCAGGAGAACTAACTTGAACCTTGTCGTCACCTAAATCATCCTTGCCAGTAAGTTTTGGACTCGAAGTAAAAAATTGCGGTGCAATTATTACTTGATTTTCAATTTGCTCTTTTAATCTTAAATGAAATGGCATGCCCCATAAATTTCGAACCGCTGTTACACCATTAGACAGATATAGTCCTAATTCTTGTTTGTCCCAAACATGCACATGCATATCAATTAACCCTGGAGAAAGGAATTGATTTTGTCCATCAATTATTTCAATATCTTTATTTTTTATATGCTTGGCAACCTTTGAAATAATTCCATTTTCAATTAAAACCATTTGATTCCTAAAGACCGTGTCGGAAGTCATAGGAATAACATTTACGTTTTTAATTAAGTAGGAGTTTTGTTGAAGGGTCGGTTGATTTTTTAGTTTTAAATAAGAGGTAGTATTATAATCAAGCTTTATTATGATGCCGACTGCAACAGCACAAATAATTAATAGAGCAACAAGGATTTTTACAAGTATTTTTAAATATTTCATAATTTAGTGTAGGATATAATAAGAACGCTCAAGCTTTAAAAATGTTACAGTTGGTCGTCCTTTAAAATATTCATTAACATGAAATATATTTTGTCTTCAACCTCAGTTAATTCATTTTGCTCTCTTATAAATCTATTGACGATAGATTCTGTTAACGACCCAAGATCTTCATTTTCTAGCAATCCGTCCGCAATTTTAGAAAGAGATTCGTGATAGATATTTTTTGAAGCAATAAGTAAACGAGCCTTGTTCTCAAGGCTGTTATCTTTTAAAATACAGCCTATAAGTCCTATACTCTCATCATCTTGAGTCTTACATTGCTTAAGGATTTCTTTTTCAGATTCAGAAATATCCTCATACAATAATTTGTTCAATTCTTGTTTTCTGTCAAATTCACTGTTTGGTGATAGTATTGCTTTAATATTCAATTGAAAATATTTTAAAATAAAGGTTTTAATAAATTAACACGCTTCATTGGAACTGGAATTATTTTTTTAAAGCAGCACTGACCACATTACCTGTATTGCCATTAGGAAATGCAATTCCTAGTAAAGCAGACATGGTAGGTGCAATATCTATAATATTGGTTCTTTCAAAAGTTTGCCCAGGTACAATTCCTGCACCATAAAACAGCAACGGTATATGGGTATCGAAATTGTAGCCTGTTCCATGTGATGAACCTGTTTTTCCATATGAAATTACAGATGGTTCCAAAACAAAAATGACATCACCAGATCTTTTTTGGTTATGCCCGTTATGAAGTAACATTTCTATGCCAACATGTTGGTTTGAGTTTTTAATTTCGTTTGATGTATACACTTTATAAATGTGTTTGTAGGAGATTATTTCATCTACAAAAGATTGTTTTACATCAGTCTCACTTAGTTTTAGGGAGGCTAATTTGTCCTTATTAAGGAAAATATCACCATATCCAATTTTTTCAACAAGGTCTTTACCGAATTTTGATTTAGAAAATTCACTTAGTTTGGTTCTAAATTTTTTTCCATCAAAGTATCCTGCCGGAATGTTTTTACTTTTTAAATAAGCGGGAACATCTATGGCTCCGTGGTCAGCAGTTAGAAAAATTGTGAATTCACCTTTTCCAACTTGTGTATCTAAAAAGTTTAAGAAACGTTCAAGGTCTTTGTCTAATCGAATATAGGTGTCCTGAACTTCTTTAGAGTTTACACCAAAATTATGTCCTACATAATCTGGGCTTGAAAAACTTACGGTTAGCACATCGGTAAAATTGTCTTTGCCTAAATCTACTCCTTTAATTGCCTCCATAGCAAAGTCAACTACTAAACTGTTTCCATAAGGAGTTGATTTTAGAATGCTATAATCTCCATTTTCTTTGCTTAATTTTTTTAAGTCATACGGAAATGTCGCTTTTTTCTTTCCATCAAAACCTCCTTCAAACTTATTTTCATCATCACCACTTTCAATATACGATTCTATGTCATATAAGGTATTCCATTCTTTCAGATAAGATTTCACAATGTCAGATTTGTTGAACTCTTTGGCCCATTTTGGTAATTCTTTTCTATAGAAAGAACTTGTAATCCAGTTGCCATCTTTTCCACCTTCATACCAATAAGCAGCGTTGGCCGTATGACCTGCAGGTAAAACAGCACCTCTGTCTTTTATAGAAATTCCAATTGTTTTTCCTTTAAATTGAGTATGTAATCTATTTTCATCAGTAAATGTTGTAGTTAACATTCTATGAGGAGACATTTCGCCAGCACTAGATTTTGTTCCTACAGATTCATAAGAATCATCACCTGCACAGTATGCACTTGTTTTATTCTCTTTATCATACCAACTATTTCCAATAATTCCATGGTATTTTGGTGTGGTTCCAGTAAAAATAGAAGCATGTCCTGGTCCAGTGGCAGTTGGTACATAATTATAATGATTGTTTTTTGCATTAAAACCTTCATTAATAATCCTCATAAAACCACCATCCCCATAATGATTTTCGAATCGGGTTAAATAATCATATCGCATTTGATCAACAACAATACCTACAACCAATTTAGGTTTTGAAGATTTTTCTTGAGCAGTGCAATTAAAAAAAATGAAAGATGTTAAAACGAGGAATAGAATATTTTTCATAATGAATAATAATTTAAAGCAGCAAATATAGTTTTTAGTTTAAAAGATTAATTTTAAATTACATTATTAATAGAATAATAATAATTTAGCAAAAAAGAATTTACATGAATTATTTGGAGCATATCGGAAAATACTTTCTGATGCTTGGTCAAGTTTTTAAACGACCTCAGAAACGAAAGGTGTTTTGGGAAATGCTAATGAGAGAGATTGAAGATTTAGGACTGAAGTCTTTAGGGATTATTATGTTTATCTCTTTTTTTATTGGAGGAGTTGTGGCTATACAAACGGCGCTAAGTGTAGATAATCCGTTAATCCCTAAATATTTAATTGGGTTCGCAACAAAGCGTTCAATGATTTTAGAATTCGGACCTACGTTTACATCTATTATTTTAGCAGGGAAAGTAGGATCTTACATTGCCTCTAGTATGGGAACCATGCGTGTTACAGAACAGATTGACGCCTTGGAAGTAATGGGGGTTAATTCATTAAATTATTTGGTATTACCTAAAACTATTGCAACCTTATTCTTTTATCCTTTGTTGGTGTTAATTGCGATGTTTTTAGGAATTGTTGGCGGCTGGGCTGCAGGTTTGTTAACTGATCTTTTTTATTCTGTTGATTATATAGATGGGATTCGTTTGGAATTTGATCCATATTATATAAAATATGCTTTAATAAAAACGTTTGTGTTTGCATTTGTAATAGCTACTGTTCCGGCCTATCATGGTTATTATGTTAAGGGAGGTTCTTTAGAAGTAGGTAGAGCAAGTACAGCAGCAGTTGTTTGGACCAGTGTTTCGATAATTACATTAAATTATTTCTTAACCCAAATGCTTTTAGGATAATGATAGAAGTTAAAGAATTGCATAAAAGTTTTGGTGATGCTCATATATTAAAAGGGCTTACAACCGCTTTTGAAAAAGGAAAGACCAACATGATTATAGGGCAAAGTGGTTCTGGTAAGACGGTATTCTTAAAATGCCTATTAGGGTTACATACCCCAGAAGAAGGAACTATTTCTTTTGATGGCAGGATTTATTCAGAACTAGATATAAATCAAAAGCGAGCTTTAAGAACAGAGATTGGTATGTTGTTTCAAGGCAGTGCTTTGTTTGACTCACTTACAGTTGAAGAGAATATTATGTTTCCATTAAAAATGTTTGCCAATCAAACTAAAAAGGAAATGCAATACAAGGTTAACAGCGTTTTGGAGCGCGTAAATCTTGTCGGAGCAAATCCGAAATTTCCGGCAGAACTTTCAGGAGGCATGCAAAAACGAGTTGCTATTGCAAGAGCAATTGTTATGAACCCTAAATATTTATTTTGTGATGAGCCTAATTCTGGTTTAGATCCTCAAACAGCAACGGTAATTGACAACTTAATACAAGAAATTACAAGAGAAAATGGAATAATTACGGTGGTAAATTCGCACGATATGAATTCTGTTATGGAAATTGGAGAAAAAATAGTTTTTTTAAAAGATGGAAAAAAAGCGTGGGAGGGAACCAATAAAGAGATTTTTATAACTGAAAATCAGGCAGTCATAAATTTTGTGTATTCTTCTAATTTATTTAAAAAAGTAAGAGAAGTTTATTTAAATGAAAGTAAATTATAATTCTGTTTGTTTTATTAAAACAAGTGTTTATATTTGCAGCCGCTAAAACGAAAAAGAAGGACGACTTGGTAGCTCAGTTGGTAGAGCACCTCCCTTTTAAGGAGGTGGTCCTGGGTTCGAGCCCCAGCCAAGTCACATAAAAAAACCGATACATTTGTATCGGTTTTTTGATTTTCAAAAGAATATAAGTACTAATTGGTCTTTTATTGGTTAAACTGATTTTTATCATAAAATACTCTTGTTATGCGTCTTAATTTTGCTCGTATAAATTGCGAATTAAAACTTAAAAGATATGATAGTTAATGAGGATAGAACAGTTGCAGATGTTGTGAATCAAAACATTAAAGCTGCCGATGTATTTAAAAAATATGGAATAGATTTTTGCTGCGGAGGTGGAATAACAATTCAAAAGGCTTGTGATAAAAAGGGTATTGATTATAAAGCGTTGGAAAGTGAGTTAAAAAGCATTGGCAATAATATTCCAAGAGCGTTTAATTATAATAAATGGGAATTAGACTTTTTAATTGATCATATCCAAAATATTCACCATACATATGTAGAGGAAAGTATTCCGATATTATTACAATATGCAAATAAAGTTGCTAAAGTACACGGACACCATTATGTTGAGGTTTTAAGAATAAATGAATTGGTTGAGGAAGTAGTTCAAGAACTTGCAGGGCATATGAAAAAGGAAGAATTGATATTATTTCCATATGTTAAGCAATTGGTACTTGCAAAAAATGAAAATATAAAAACGATGAAACCACATTTTGGCTCTGTTGATAATCCAATAAACATGATGGAAAATGAGCATGAAACCGCTGGAGACATTTTTAAAGAAATCGCTGAATTAACGAATGACTTTACACCTCCGGAAG
This sequence comes from Urechidicola vernalis, assembly GCF_031846385.1. Lineage (NCBI taxonomy): Bacteria > Pseudomonadati > Bacteroidota > Flavobacteriia > Flavobacteriales > Flavobacteriaceae > Urechidicola > Urechidicola vernalis. The sequence goes on along the minus strand of NZ_JAVRHV010000002.1, from coordinate 94,047 downwards.
AAGCGTGTAATACTTTTAAAGCCTTATATGCTAAATTACAAGAGTTTGAACAAGACTTGCATCAACACATACATTTAGAGAATAATATTTTATTCCCTAAATCAATAAAATTAGAAAAACAATTATCTTTACAATAAAAAACTAACAATTATGAGAAAATTACTGACCGCAACTTTTTTATTTTTTACATTAATAATGAGTGCACAGGATTTTGGACTTTCAGCCGAAATTAGACCGCGTTATGAGAACGCTCATGGGCAAAAAACACTATTAGAAACCGATGCTGATGGAGCGAATTTTATTTCGCAAAGAACACGTTTAAACGTTGACTTTTTATACAATAAAATTCGTTTAGGGGTGTCTTTACAAAATGTTCGTGTTTGGGGTGATGTAAGTACTTTATCTTCAGACGACACAAACATTGCTTTCCACCAAGCATGGGCAGAAGCTATTTTATCTGAAAAGTTTTCAGTGCAATTAGGTAGACAAGTAATAGCATACGATAACGAAAGAATATTTGGAGGCGTTGCTTGGGCGCAACAGGCAAGAAGTCATGATGCTTTGGTTGCACACTGGAAAGTTGGAGAGAAAAGTAAATTAGATTTTGGTATTGCTATGAATGCAGACAGTCAATCTAATATTGCAACTCCATACACTAATGCTGCTGGTTATAAAGCTTTTCAATATGCATGGTATCACACAGATTTTGATAACTTAGGTTTAAGTTTCTTATTATTGAATAATGGAGTTGAGTATGAGGACACAAACATGGACTTAGAGGTTGACTACTCTCAAACTATTGGATCTTACTTAAATTATAAGAAAGGAAAGTTCAATGCAGATTTTCAAATATATTTTCAAACAGGAGACTTGAATGGAAACTCTGTTAGTGCTATGAATGTAGGAGGTAATGTAGGTTATTCGTTAACAAATCAGTTTTCTTTAGGATTCGGTGCTGAATATTTTTCGGGTAAAGATATGACAGATACGGGTTCTGATGTGAAATCGTTTAACCCATTGTTTGGTACCAACCATAAATTTAATGGTTTAATGGATTATTTTTATGTTGGAAATCATATTGGATCTGTTGGATTGGTTGATGTCTATGGACACATAGCGTATAAGAAAGATAAATTCAATGCGAAATTAGCACCACATTTCTTCTCCGCTCCAGCAACGATACAACAAGGTTTTACAGAGTATGATAGTAATTTAGGAACGGAATTGGATTTAACTATGGGCTATGGAATATCAAAATCTTTTAGTATAGCTGCGGGACACTCTGCAATGTTTGCAACTGAATCTATGGAAATTCTAAAAGGAGGAGATAAAGATGAGTACAATTCATGGACTTGGTTAATGGTAACATTTAAACCAACATTGTTTACAAGCAAGGCAAAATAGCCTTTTATTAAATTAGATTAAAAGACTTTATTATTAAAAGATAGTAAAGTCTTTTTTTTGTAGCTTAAGTTACATTAAATACTATTTAGTCTTTATATATTTGCAATGTAAGATTTGTAAAATTAATACGTCTTAATAACCTTCAAAAAGCAATAATTATGTCAGTAGTTTGTGAGCGCGAATGTAAACAAGTTGTAGAATCTAGTTTGGAAAAAGGAATGACCTATAAATCGTACATCGAATTGGTGAATGATTTGGCAAAATCTAATGGTACAACTGGAGTAGATCAATCAGAAGATAGAGTAGTTTATACAGGTCTTAATCAACGAAGAATGAAGCGTTGGAATAAGACATTGAAAGTTTCTGAAAAAGTTAGAGAGTCAATTGAGAAGTTAGATAAAAAATATACTTGGTTGGTGCTAACGGAAAGTTGGTGTGGAGATGCTGCCCATGTTTTACCTGCAATAAACAAAGTGGCAGAGTTATCTGAGAACTTAGATTTGAAGGTCTTGCTTAGAGACGAAAACCCTGATTTAATGAGTAATTTTTTAACCAATGGTGCGCAATCCATTCCAAAGTTAGTTATGGTTGACAATGAAAGTGGCCAAGTAGTAGATACTTATGGCTCTAGGCCAAAAGTTTTAACTGATATGGTAAAGGAATATAAAGAATTACATGGAAAATTAACTCCAGAATTTAAAGAGGATATTCAGGTTTGGTATAATAAAGATAAAGGACAGACCATCATAAACGAGTTAGTAGATCTTGTAAAAGAATAAAGAAAATAGAACTTCAATTTTTATTGAAAGCAGTATTAAGTTTCTAGAACTATTGATACATTTGTATCGGTTCTAGGAACTTTTTTTTGCACAAAATTTAAAATGCTATGGCTCAAATTACGAATACAATATTAATGGTTCGTCCAGTAAATTTTAGAATGAACGAACAAACTGCTGTAAATAATTATTATCAAAAAAGTTTGAAAGCTACATTGCCGGCAACTATTCAGGCCAAAGCTTTGGAAGAGTTTGATGCTTTTGTGTCAAAATTAAGGGCTAAAGGTATTAATGTTATCGTAGTTGAAGATACTTCAGAGCCAAATACTCCTGATTCTATTTTTCCAAATAATTGGATTTCATTTCATGCAGACGGAACAGTTGGTATATATCCAATGTTCGCTGAAAACAGAAGAGATGAGCGGAGAGAGGACGTTTTTGATATCTTAGAAACGAATGGATTCCACATAAATGATGTCGTCGATTATACGGCTGCAGAAGATGAAGAAATTTATTTGGAAGGAACAGGAAGTCTCTTACTAGATAGAGAAAATAAGATTGCTTATTGTGCTTTGTCTCAACGTGCAGAGGAAGATTTAGTAATTGAATTTTGTGAAGATTTTGAGTTTACACCTTTATTATTTACAGCAAATCAAACTGTAAATGGTGAGCGAAAAGCAATTTATCATACCAATGTAATGATGGCTTTGGCAGAAGAATTTGCAGTTGTTTGCTTGGCCTCGATTGATGATAAAAAAGAGCGTAAACAATTGGTGAAACAAATGAAAGCTTCAGGCAAAGAAATTGTGAATATTACTGAAGCTCAAGTTGAAAATTTTGCTGGGAATATGTTACAAGTAATCGGTGCCAATAACCAACGTTTTACAGTGATGTCCGCAGCGGCGGATGCATGTTTAACTAAGGATCAAAGAGCCGTAATTGAAAAGACTAGTAAAATAGTTTCAAGTTCATTATCTACAATAGAAACCTGTGGAGGTGGCAGTGCCAGGTGTATGATGGCTGAGGTGTTTTTACCGAATGTTTAAAGACTGTTTCGTCATTCTGAGTGGAGGGAAGAATCTTTTTTCACACCTCCCTAGTTTTCCTCAAGGAGGGAATATTTATAACTCTCATTCTATGGATCATAAAGAAGATAACTTGACTTAATTCTTTTTTATAACCTTTGTTGATTTTGATTCGATATTTGAATATTTGGCTGTCGCCCTGCGACAAAAAAAGTAGCAACACCTCAACAACAAAAAGGTGTTACTACTAAAGTTGGTTGTTGTTACTTATCTATATTTTAAAAGAGAATCATGATTTTTAAAATAACTTAATTCGTTAACTTTTTACAACCAGGTTATACGCTACGGTTAGTTAGCGTTTAGATATGCTTCCTCCAGAAGATTTAGATTTGTTTAAAACGGCAGGATTTCCTTCGAAAGAAATGTGTCCTCCGCTACTTGCTCTGGCATCTAATTCTTCACTAGCATGTATTGAAATATCGGCTCCACTAGAAACACCTGCTGTTGCTTTTTGAGATGTTAAATCATCCGCATCAATATGGCTACCGCTACTTGCATCACCGGCAAAAGATTTTGTCGTTCCAGTTAATTTTGCATGCGCACCACTACTTGTAGAACATGTTACTTCGGTCGCGTTTATGGCAAGAACTAATTCGGCACCACTGTTAGAACTTAATTTTAAATTTTTTGCTCGAATGGTTCCTTCACTTCTAATTTCTGAACCACTTGTGGCTTTTAGGTAAGTTAATTCATCTGCAGTAACATAGACATTTCTTGCCTTTGCTCTAGAGACATTTTTGTCAAAATAAATTTTTAACGTATTTCCTTCTACTTCAGTAACTAATAGATCAATAATGTTTTCGTCTGCTTCTACATGTAAATCCGTTGGAGTTCCTTGAGTTAAATAGACATTAATACCATGACTTGCTTTGATTTCAGAAAATTCTGCCGAAATTTTTCGGTCTTCAGAAACTACATTTCTGTTTCCTTTAATTCCAAATCCATCAAACATGCAGGATGTAGTTGCGATTAGAAGTACTACTAAAATTGAAAATTTTGTTGTTTTCATAATAATTGGTTTTAGTTAAATTGTTTGGCTAAATTAAGTTTGGTTAGTTAGGTTTTTAATTAGTTTTTACTGAATTGTTATATCTTAGGGATGAATTGTATTGATTGGACGATTTTGTTTAATCTATGGTTACTCCAGAACTGTCCAGTTTCATTTCAACTTTCTCTCCATCAGAGTTAATTTCTAAATTAACGCTGTTCTCATCTACTTTTAAATTTACGTTTCCGTTGTAGTTTCCGCTTTTTCTTTCGTCTCCATTACAATCCAAACAATCTAGTTCACTCTCACTCATAATGTAATGGTGTTTTGTCATACTGCGGTCATAAATATTCTGAACATTTGAAACATCGTCTAAATAATTTCTTGTTGAGGTATCTAAATAAACCGTAAACCCTTCTGGCAGATATATGATTACATCAATCCCTTGATCAAAAAAACCATTTGGAAAATTGTTTAAAAAGAAGTTGTCTAATTGAAGGCTTGAACCGTCTAATCGAAACTGATATTCAATTTTTTCCGCATTACTTTTTGCAACATCATAAGTTCTTCCACGGGCAGATTTCCTGATTTTAACATACGCTGCGTCCGTTTCACTTTTTCTTATGTCTACATCAACATCAGAAGAGTAGAGTTTTTTCGTATCATTTTCAGTAACGACCTTATAACTATTATTTCTACCATAATAACTGTTGTAATTATTATTGTATGAATAGTCCGAATCAAATTTATGCATGGAAACCTTTAAAGTGTCCGTTTGTACAATTGCTAGGTCATGTTTTGTAGTACTAATTCCAGATTGGCTATATCGGCTTGAGATATCAATTCCAGAAAATATAAGTCCTAAAACCGCAATTATCCACAATGCTAAAAGAGTTAATCCGGTTACTTTTCCAAATGATTTTGAATTGTTAGATAGTATTTTAAGACCAAGCATAAACAATACTACAAATGGTATTGAGACAGCCATAAATACAAACAATACAATTAACCAATAGGGTAGTGCTGTGCTTAAAAATTGAGGTGAAAAATCAAAGAATTCTTCATGCATTCCTAAGGCTTCAAAACTTCCCCAAGAAAAGATTGCAATTACTAAACTTATCAATGTAATTGCCGCTATAAATATGATTAATGCACCGATAAATTTAGCGAACACCTTTAACAAGGTGATTAATACGTTTCCCAAAGTATCTAGAAATTCTTGCAATCCCGATTTGGCCTTTCCTTTATATTTTTTGTAATCAGCGCTCGAGATTTTTTCAGAAATATCATTCGCTCCCTTTTTTACGTGTTTTGACACATGTTCAAACTCTTCACGAATTTTTTTTTCAATGTTGTCAATATTTACTGACTCGCCTTCCATTTCTAATTTTTCGGCAGTACTCCTTGCTTCAGGAAGTAATATCCATAATAAAATGTAAGCCAAAAACCCGATACCTGTTCCAAAAGCAATTACCAACCAAATAATTCTAGACCATATTGGTTCAATTCCTAAAAAATGTCCGGTTCCAGAAGCAACGCCACCTAGAAATTTATCATCACCATCTCTATACAACTTTTTAGATGGTCTTCTTTTTCTTGAATACGAAGTGTCTTCAGAAAAGATTTCTTCATCTACGTTGTAATCTTCTGGTTGTCCCATAATTGTAACGATTTCGTCGATGTCAGTATCACTAACAACTTGTCTTTCGTCAACAATTCTTTCAGACAATAATTCGCTTATACGCGATTCAATATCTTTTATAATTTCGTCTCTTCCCTGAGGATCATCGCTCAAAGATTTACGAATGGAGTTCAAATACCTGTTTAGTTTTTGATATGCAGTTTCATCAATATGAAAAAACAATCCACCTAGATTAATATTTATAGTCTTGTTCATTTTTTTGTTGATTTATTAGTTGTTACCAGATTAACGGCCTCTACCAAGTCGTTCCAAGTTGTGTTTAGTTCTTTTAAAAATAGTTTTCCGGTTTCGGTTAAACCGTAATATTTACGAGGTGGTCCAGAGGTAGATTCTTCCCATCTGTAATTTAAGAGCCCGGCATTTTTAAGTCGAGTTAATAATGGGTAAACGGTTCCTTCAACCACTAGTAATTTTGCACCTTTCAAATGCTCTAAGATCTCTGAAGTGTACGCATCTTTATCGTTTAAGATAGAGAGGATACAAAACTCCAAAACCCCTTTTCGCATTTGCGCTTTTGTGTTTTCAATCTTCATAAGTGTTGAATTATTTAATGAATTTTATTGTAATAGGGTATTTATAATCTTCCCCTTTATTTGCTTTAACTGCTGCTAGAATTATTAGAACAAATCGAATCAGTCCTAAAATTCCTATTAATGAAATACCTCCGAAAAAACCAAGTACATTAGGGAAATCAAAAAAGAAATCATTATGCATATGATCTAGGTTAGATACATTTCTGAAAATTGAACGGATAAACAAAGGGATAAAGGTTAAGCCCAAAATAAATTGATATAAAAAGAAACTTAAATTAAAATTTACGGCTTCTTTACCTTGCTCATCTAAATATGCGCTTTCATCTTTTTTAACTTGCCAAAAGATAAGTGGTGCTACAATTCCTCCCAAAGGAAAAAAGTATCCTGCCAAAGCGGAAATATGAATTAGAAAAGCATTGTTTTGTTCTGTTTTAGTTTTCATGTTGGTTTGTTTATTGTTGGTGGATTTTACCTTAGTTTTCGAAACTTATATGGTATTACCCTTTAATTTACTATGCAAAGATATAAATAAAAAAAGGTAGTATGCAACACATAGTACTAAAATTTAACAAATTTTAACAGTTATGCTTTGATGGTTTACTTGTTGAGAATAGGGGTGAAGTCAGTATTTAAAGGCGCTGTACGGGTAAATTGTATTTCTTTCATCTTAGGAATAAAATTTTAAAACTTAAATTATTATTCAGTAAAAATGAGTAAATTGTGAGTTCAAATTGTATAAAATGAAGTTTACACCGAGTAAGATTAATCTTTTTTTGATGGCAAAACTACCATCTGCTTATTTAAGCGGGGTGCGATTAAAATCAATTTCAGATTCAGAAGTAGTGGCCAAAGTAAAATTTAGATGGATCAATCAAAATCCATTTAAATCGTTGTATTGGGCAACGCAAGGGATGGCTTCTGAATTAACTACAGGTATTATTGTAATGCGTGAAATTGCTGAAAGTGGTAAACGAATTTCAATGCTTGTAACCAAACAACAAGGTGAGTTCTTAAAAAAGGCGAAAGGAACGATCTTGTTTTCCTGTGTCGATACTGACATGGTCAAAACAGCTATAGCGCAATCGATAGCAACGGGTAAGGGACAACAAATTATATTAGTGTCTAAAGGTGTAGATGAAGCAGGAGATACTGTATCTTCCTTTAGTTACGAATGGAGTATAAAACTTAGAACTTAATTAGTTACTTTCCGCTGTTTTAATGTCTTTAATATATTTGTCCAATGCCAGTCCGTATTTTGATTTTTGGATAGAACTTGTAAGTGAATTGTTTACAGTATCCAATAAAGTTATGTGAGCATCATATAGTTCGGATAATGCTAAGTATGGTGCCACTTCGCTGTCTTTATTTCGAATGGCAAAACTAGACGTATAACGAAATCTATTTTTAAGAAGTCTATTTAATTCTTCGTCTAACTCAACCATTCTATCGCTATTATTGTTCTTTTGTGCTTCAAAGTTTTCTTTTACAATCTCCAATCTCTTACCGTTAAATTGGCTTATCATATCTCGATACTCTAATAATATATCATGAGTTTTAGATCCGGAAACTTCAGCAGTGGTCGCAAATTTGTCCAATTTGGTATTAATAGTGATAATTCCTTTTTCGCCAAAGAAATCAATTTTTTCACTTTCCATTTGATTTAATGTTAAATAATACATTTCAGGACTCTCAATATTATCTACAAGTCTAAAATTATTTTCACCATTTAAAAAAATGGAATCCACAGACACTAGCAAAGTGTCTTGATATTTCTGTAAGTATAAAGTTCCTTTTTTAAAGTTTTGAATAGTTCCTTCCACTACCATAGAACCTTCTTTTTTTGAAGAACAGGCTACCATGAATCCAACAGTTACAACAGCAAGTACAATCTTTCTAATCATCTTATTTATCTCAAAAAATTTATGGCTACAAATATCGATTTTTTTATCAAAAATCAATGGATATAGAGCGATAATAATTAGGGAGAAACAATTTCCATTAAATTGGCACAAAATAGGGCGGCAAATGTGCCTATGGCATATCCAACAACAGCGAGTAAAACACCTACTGTTGCCAGTGAAGGGTGAAACGCAGCTGCTACTACCGGTGCAGAGGCAGCGCCTCCAACATTTGCTTTACTTCCAACGGCTAAGAAAAAATAAGGGGCTTTAATAATTTTAGCAACAACAATTAGTAAAATAACATGGATTGCCATCCAAATAAGTCCAACTAATAGAAGGCCGGGGTTTTCGAAAATAGAACCTAAATCCATTTTCATACCTATAGAAGCAACTAAAATATAAATAAATACACTTCCCAATTTACTGGCACCAGCACCTTCATATTTTTTTGCTTTAGAAAATGAAAGAATTATTCCAATTACAGTGGCAATGGTAATCATCCAAAAGAAGGTTGAAGTAAAGGAGGCTAGAGCAGAAGTTTTATCGCTAAATAATTCGAAACCAGATAAAAAAGTAGAAATTTTATCAGAACCAAAATGTGCAATACCAACTGCTGTAAATGCAATTCCGAACATGATCATATAGTCCGTTAAGTTTGGAATCTTCGAAACACTTTTTTCATATTTAATTACCTTGTTTTTTAATTCTTCAATGGCCGTATTATCTGCTTTTAACCATTTGTCTATGCGTTCTTTTTGCCCGATGCCAAAGAGCAATACTGCCATCCAAATTTGAGCAACAACAATATCTACTAAAATCATGGCTCCAAATTTCTCTGGATTGTATTTAAATATTTCATACATGGCTGTTTGATTAGCACCTCCGCCAATCCAACTTCCGGCTAGTGTTGATAGTCCTCTCCATACAGCATCTGGTCCAGCACCTCCAACCGTTTCTGGGCTTACCATTGAAATTAATAAAATGGCAATAGGTCCACCAATTACAATTCCAACAGTTCCTGTAAAGAACATAATTAAGGCTTTAGGGCCAAGATTGAAAACCGATTTTAAATCGAGACTCAAAGTCATTAAAACCAAGGCTGCTGGTAGTAAATAGTTTTTTGCTATATCATAAGTTTTTGAAATTTCTGGTGAAATTAATCCTAATGAATTCAGAACTGCAGGCAGCAAATAGCACATTAGAAGTGCCGGAATTATCGAATAAAATTTAGACCAAAATCCTGTTTTTTTAGAGGAGGTGTAAAATACCAATGCCAGCATTAACATTAATAAACCAAAGACCATTGTGTCGTTGGTAAACATAGGTGTAGAATCCATATATGTGATTTGATTTTCACAAATATATAAATATCTAGTTAAGAATTTGTCAGTTTAAAAATTTATCAGAACAATTTTGCGAATCCGATTCCGAAGGTAATACTATCGTAACTATCTATACCGATATCTCCGGTAAGAGAACCGAATACCTCCCAATTATTAGGAAGGTGCATAGGTGCTTCAACTCCTAATCTAATTACAGGGAAATCTTCATGTTTAGAGAGTTCGACACCGCCTCCAGCAAGAAAGGCAAGATATTTTAATGGTTTATAGGTTCCCATGATTGCCATGGATATGGGTCTTTGTCTAATAACTCCATCACCACCGTCATGAGTATGGTCTAAGTCTATATTTTCAACAATGATGTCATTGTGCAAACCTATGGCCCATTTATGATTAATATTGAAATTATAGTTAAAACAAAAAGAGGGTGCCGCTATCCAATTACTACCATTACGATTTTCTTTGGCGGAATTGATATTGGTGTGACTTAAAACTGCAGAGATGGAATGTTTTTTTAATTCGGAATGTTCTGAATGTTCAGTTTGCTCTTTGTGCGTATCTTCTTCTGTTTCATGCTGTGCAATGGAAACAACTGATGAAAACAAAAAAACAAGGGTAACACAGTAAAAGAAGGCCTTTTTCATAGGTTTAATTTTTAACGAAGATAGCAATAAATTTACTCTTCCGTTTTCTTTTTGGGTTGCCTATTCGCTTCTTTTAGGCATTTGTTTAGCATCCATTCCAATTGCCCATTGGTAGATCTAAACTCGTCTGCCGCCCATTTTTCAACCGCTTTGAGCATGTCTTCGTTAATTCTTAAGGCAAATGCTTTCTTTTTAGCCATTCGAATTTATTTTAGATTGATATGTTTCCAAGACACGTTTTGCATCGTTTTCATTCTGAGTACCGATCAATATTTTTTTTCCGTTTTCAAGTACTAACTGAATTCCGTATTTACCTCCTACATTTAATGCAAGCCCTTTGTTCTTGCCCCAAAAACAACGTCTATAGCCGTATCCTCCAAATTTTCTTAACGAATTGTACTTGGTTACATGGCATTGTTGAATTCGGCTCCAAGGAATGAATTTTTCTTTGCATTGATTTGGATAAAAACGATAGAATACTCCTTGTTCATTAATTTTTGTTGAGAGTTTTATGGAAAGGATTAATAGAAAAACAAGGACAACCGAAAAAGAAACCATTACTAAACTCCAAAACTTTGGAGTGTTAAAGGCAGGAAACCCTTCTTTTGAAGTAAGAATTGGAATTAGTACTCCAACGATAGGTGTAATCATTAAAATGATTAATACCCAATTTTTAAATCTTTGTTCTTCTACAAATACTTTCATTTCAGTTTAAAATTTTGATTTTGAATTAAAAATACAAATCGATCTCTTTGAAAACTTTACTGTCGCTGTCGCTAAAAATAGAATGCCAATAGTTACTAAACTTCCATCTGAGCTAGAAATTAGTAAAGAGCCAGAAATAAGAAGTGCTAAATAGATAATGGGTTTTATATAATTCATATGAATAATGCGATTAAATTAGTGATAATGGTTAGTAGTATCCAGATCATAGCTTTTTTATTTTTTTTTAATTTGATTTTTCCAAGACCACTTTAGAGATGTGCCCTTCGTTATATCCTACACTAATCACTTTCCAACCATTTCTGGCTTCTGAGTTCATTGTGTCAAGAAATGCATCTTCTTTTTTAAAAAGTTTTTTGGTTAAAATTTTATATTGCGTCATAATTCTAGTGATTTAAAGTACCTGTATTTAACACTGGAGCAACCTCTTTATCAGAACATAGGATAACCATTAAATTACTAACCATTGCTGCTTTGCGTTCTTCGTCTAATTCTACAATTTCCTTTTTACTTAACTCGTCTAAAGCCATCTCAACCATACTAACGGCGCCTTCAACAATTTTATGACGTGCAGCAATTATAGCAGTTGCTTGTTGTCTTTTAAGCATAGCATTTGCTATTTCTTGTGCATATGCCAAGTATCCAATTCGTGCTTCTAATACTTCAATTCCGGCCATTGCCAATCTTTCAGCTAATTCTTGTTCTAAAGCCTCACTAACTTCATTAACACTAGCTCTTAAGGTAATGTCTTCATCATGTCCTTCATCGGCAAAATTGTCATATGGATATAAACTAGCCAACTTACGAACTGCAGCATCCGATTGTACACGTACAAAGTTTTCATAATTATCTACATCAAAAGCAGCTTTAAAAGTGTCTTTAACTTTCCAAACTAAAATTGTACTGATCATAATTGGGTTTCCTAATTTATCGTTAACCTTAACACGTTCGCTGTCAAAATTACTTGCTCGTAAAGAGATTTTTCTCTTTTTGTAAAGTGGATTTGCCCAATAGAATCCATTTTCTCTTACTGTGCCAATGTATTTTCCAAATAATAAAATAACTTTTGATGTATTTGGGGCTACAATAAAGAAGCCAGGAAGGAATACAAAAAATAAAATGATTGATGGAATAATCATAAAAGGATTTCCCTGTGTTATTCCGAAAATTAAATTAGCGATTAGTATAAAAACTATGACTAGCATAAAATAGCCATTCGATACTTTGATGTTTTTTTCTTCTTTCATATAAGTAGTTTTAAAGTGATATTAAAATGATATCACAAATATATCAAATAATTTTATTCATTTCCAAATGTTTACGCATAATTATTTTTAAATTAGCTGAAAAATAAATCACATGAGAGTAAATAGATTATTAGTACTTGGGTTAGTTGTTTTGTTGGCGTTACCATTAACATCGTATAAAAGATGGGGACAAACAGGACATAGAGTTGTTGGAGAAATTGCTCAAAAGCACTTAACAAAAAAGGCGTCAAAAGCGATAGATAAGTTGTTAAATGGAAAATCATTGGCATTTGTATCTACCTATGCCGATGAGATTAAATCAGATAAAAAGTATAATAAATATTATACATGGCACTATATAAACATGGATATGGATCAGGATTATGCTGCCGCTGAGAAAAACCCTGAAGGTGATTTAGTTTCTGGAATTGCAAAGTGTAAGCAAGTGATTTCAGATGAAAACGCATCTAAGGAAGACAAAGCTTTTCATTTAAAAATGTTAGTGCATTTAGTAGGGGATTTACACCAACCTATGCATATAGGATTAAAAGAGGATAAAGGAGGAAACGATTTTAAAGTAAAATGGTTTTACAAAGATTCTAATTTGCACAGAGTTTGGGATAGCGATATGATTGATGGTTATTCTATGAGTTATATAGAATTGGCTAAGAATGCAGATAGGTTGTCAAAAAATCAAGTTGCGGCATTGCAGCAAGGAACTGTTGTTGATTGGGTAAATGAAGTGCATGAGTTGACCAAAGAAGTATATGGTTCTGCTGAACAAGGAGAGAATTTAAGATATCGTTATTCTTATGAGTATTTAGAAACGGCAAGAACGCAAATGCAAAAAGGCGGGATTCGTTTGGCAAAAGTGCTAAACGATTTGTTTTAAGCGATACAGACATAAATAAAAAGAGGCATTTTCGTTACCGATAATGCCTCTTTTTGGTTGAGTTAATTAGTTTGGTTATTCTTTATCTAAGTTTTTCGTAAGGTTGAACCCTACAAAAAGGCCAGCACCAGCAGTCGTAAATATTACGGCAGGATAGATTCCTTCGCCTAAATTAGTATATTGATCTAACAACATTGCAATAAATACACCAATTCCAATGCCCATTAATAATACTGCTAAATTTAAAATAAATACTTTCCAAATAGGTGCAGTTCTCTGTTTCCCTTTATTAAAAATTTCAGCTCCTATACCTTTTTCAATTAGCGCCATACGCTCTTTATTTCTAGTTGAAAAGAATAAATAAACGATTCCGAAAAATATTCCAAAAATGATAGGTACTATAATTACTTCTGATCCCATGATAAATTGTTTTTTAAATGATTGTTTTAATGTGTTTCACTATTAGGACGATACCATTTAAGTTGAGGTTACAAAAAATCATAAAAAAAATTATAAAGCATCAAATTCCTTACGCTCGCTATTAAACCATTCCCGAATTTTTTCGGGGCTAGTCATAAGATTTTTCATTTTATGCATAGGGTCTAAATGTGTTTGATCCCCTTGTAGGAGCATTTCCATGCCGTGTTGTTTACTTTGCTTTTCAATCTCATCAAAAGTTGTTGCATGAAATTCTTCATCACATGAACCTCCTAATTGTTTGCAAGTCATCGTTTTCATTTTAATTACTTTTAGGTTGATATGGGTCTTTTTGACCCGCTTTAATAGGAGGGTTTTGTTTTAGTGAAATTACATGTTCTGTTAATTGGCCCAAAGCTACTTTAGGTACCCAGGTATGTGGAAAGAGTACATTGTCTTTTTCTTGTGGATCTGTGTATAAATTATACAATTTTGGCATGGTGTAGTTGTTCAAAACACTATTCCAAGAGTTTTGCTCTTTAAAATGTAATTTCCAATTCTTCCATTTTACGCCAAAAATGTCGTTACCCATATAAACTATAAAACCTTCTCTGCCAGAATTGTTTTTTTTGCTTAAAAAGAAATCACTCATTTCAATCCCGTCAATAACTCTATCTTGAGGAACTGTTCCGCCTGCAATTTTTGCAATTGTAGGGAATAAATCCATGGCGTGTACAATTTCATCGCTCGATTTACCTGCGTCAATTTTTCCAGGCCATTTTGCAACAAACGGTACTCTTAAGGCGCCTTCAAATCCGGTAAATAGGGTTCCTCTCCAGGGGCCCGGAGAGCCATGAGCAGCGGTTTCAACAGTTAAACTAGTACTGTCAAAATTTAAGGCTTCAGGACCATTATCTGCTGTGAAAATAAATAGTGTGTTGTCCGTTTCTCCAAGTTCCTCAATTTTATCTACCAATTCACCAGTATAAGAATCTATTTGTAGCAATAAATCTGCCCAAGGGCCATTACCTGTTTTTCCTTTAAAATCTGGATGTGGCATTGTAGGGAAGTGGGTGGCTGTATACGGTAAATACACAAAGAAAGGTTTGTCTTCATTCGATTTGCGCTCCATAAAATCCATGGCCTTATCTGTTAAGTCCCGATCAATGAGTGGTCTGTAATCTAAATCATAGATTTTAACTTTTTCTGGACTTATTCCTTTTTTACCTTCCATTACATAGGTCGGAATAACGCCGCTTTCTGCGAATCCATCCAAAGATGTATACGTAGACTCATCTGTAGAATTTGGAACTCCATACCATTCGTCAAACCCTTGATCTGTAGGAAAACGCCCTTCTGTTCTCCCTAAATGCCATTTTCCAAACATACCTGTTGCATAACCTGAATCTGATAGCATTTCGGCCATTGTCTTTTCCCATTGTACCAAACCGTAGACACCTTCTCCCATAGGTACGGTCCCATTACCACTTCTTATTGCATAACGACCTGTCATCAATGCCGATCTAGATGGTGTACATTGTACTTCTACGTTGAAATTTGTGAGTCTCAATCCTTCATCGGCTAGTTGATCCATTCTTGGTGTTTCGGTTCCTCTTAAAATTCCTCCACCATTAAAACCAGGTTCTCCATATCCAAAATTGTCTAAAAACACAATGACGATATTGGGTTTTTCTTGAGCGTATGATTTTATTGAATTAAAAGAGAAAGCAAGTACTGCTAGTATAATTAGTTTAGTTTTCATAGTTTGTATTTTCAATTTAGATGCTAACGAAAATACGAAATAATCAGATTTAGAAAAAATACTTTGTAACTTTCGTAACCTTTACAAAAGCGTAATCGTCTTAATAGCGATGGAACATCAAAATGACCTGTTTTATATAGAAAAAGTATTGGCCGGAGACGCCCAGTCTTTTGGGATACTTGTGCAACGCTACCAAAATATGGTGTTTGCACTGTCATTAAAAATGTTAAAGCATAGAGAAGAGGCCGAGGAAGTGGCGCAAGACACTTTTGTAAAAGCCTACAAATCAATTGCCAAATTTAAAGGCGATTCCAAATTCTCTACGTGGATGTATCGCATTGCGTACAATACCTGTTTAGATAGAATTAAAGGAAATGTGAAGTTTAATAACAATGTAGAGATTAACGATGTTACCTCTAACGAGTTGGAAGCCGTAGAACATATTTTTGAAGGTATTGAGCGTAAAGAGCGAAGTGAAATTATTCAGGGTTGTATGAATCAATTACCTGATGAAGAGCGCGTAATTGTTCATTTGTTCTATTTTGAAGAACAAAGTTTGAAAGAGATTGAAGAGATTACTCAATTAACAGCGAGTAACATCAAAGTGAAATTACACAGAGCGCGTAAGAAATTATTTAGTATTTTTAAGAACTCGGTTGAGCATGAAATTTACAGTCATTATGAACAAAGAGCCAAAGGATAATTTAGATCTATTTACCAAGAAAATGGTAAATGATTTGCCAGAAGAAAAACCATCATTAGATTTTTCTAAAAATGTAATGGATGCAATTTATGCTGTTGAGCAAGCGAAAGAATTAAAAAGAAGTCAGCCACTTATTTCTAAAAGAACTTGGTTGTTGTTTGTTGGGGTTATTATTGCAGCAACGGTTTATTTATTGAAAAACACCACGATTGCAGAAAATAGTTTACTTTCTAAAATAGATTTTGGAACCTATACAAATGGATTGTCGTTTGAATATTCTTTAGGGTTCACAACTTCAAATGTTACCATTTATGCATTTGTGTTTTTAGCTATTATGATCAGTGTACAAATAGGGTATATCAAGAATTATTATTCTAAGGGATAAAAAATAAAGTAGTTATATAAAATAGAAAAAGCCTTGATTTCTCAAGGCTTTTTCTATTTTATTCCAAGGCGAATTTTACGGAAACAGTACTTTCTACTCTTATTTTTTCAAATTCAATATCTAAAGGTTGAGAATCTTGAAAGGAACTTCCCTTAATTTTGATGGAAGATTCTTTCTCGTTTCTATATCGAAAGTTCTGAAATTGATCTGTTATGTGAATTGCGTTTCCAATGTTCTGACCAAGTGGTTGGGTAAGTGCAATTGCATTTTGCTTTGCTTTAAGTATTGCCTTTGATTTTAGATTCAATTTTAAGTCTTCAATTTTTGAATAACTTAATTTTTCAATTCCAACATTCGATATTTTTTCTTTTTCTAACGCCAAGATTACTTTTCCGGCGGTTAACGCATCATAGACTATTAGCGAATAAGATTTTGCTTTATGAATATCTTTTTGTTTCAAAAAATATTTTTTAAAATTTGATGATAAATCACTTAACGAGAGTTGTTCGTCAATATTAATGTTGAGATTCTTTAACGCATTGGCCATTTTATTTTCTTGAATTTCAATAGACGTTTTTCCTTTTGAATCTTGTTCTGAGAGATAAATGGTTAAGTAAATTTTATCAGGTACAACTAGCGTATCAACCTTGGCAGAGGTTTCTAAATATGGTTGGTCAATGAAGTTTTTATTTTGAGAAAAAGCTTGTTGAATAATTAATAGGGTGATAATGTTTATAAAAAGTGATTTCATTTTTAAGATGTTTTTATTGTTTAACCAACCACTACAACATTAATGCCAACGAACACTGACTAACTTTCTTTTATCATTAAGCAATAAGTAATTTATTATAATGTAAGTTTTTCTTGAATTTATATCCTAACGATAAAATATTGGTTTTAAACCAGTCAGATTTTCCGATATCCTTATTGTCTTCTAATATTAAAATTGGCTTACAACGTGTTATAGTTTTAATAGCGCCTTTTATAGCTTGTTCTTCAAATCCTTCAATATCTAATTGTAAAATAGAAATATTTCTATCTTCTGGAATCACGTCATCTATGGCTACAATTTCAATTTCTTCAAATTCTCCTTTTTGAGATTTGGGAACAATGGTACTTGCACCACCCATGCTTTTTCCAGATTTATCTTTTGTGTTTAAGCGTTCTGAAGAACTTTTCTCCCCCAGTCCTTTTGGTGAAAGCGTAATGTTTGTAATGTTATTGAGAAGCATTGTTATTTCTGCACATCTAAATCCTTCTCTACTTGGTTCAAATGACCAAATTTTAGCATCAGGACGCATGGCTGTCGAAAGGCCAGGAAAGAAATCACCGAAACATGCTCCGGAATGAATAATGTCACCTCCTTTTACATTATTTCTCATAAACTCAATAGTATCTGGTTCGTACACATCACCTTGAAGAATTTTTTGAGTTAACACGCCGTGTTGTGTAGAGGCAGGAACACAGTAAGCACCATATTTATTAAATGCTATTGCCGCATTCAATGTTTGGTTGTTAAGGCTTTTATCAACCTTGTTCACTTTGCTCAGCGCTACTTTGCCTCCAAAATATTTATCTATGATTCCCATTTGATTAATTTGATGATTGCGAATATAGTTAATTTTTATAGATGGATTGAGTGATATAGTGCACGAGAATTAGAGTTGTATTTAGGTAAAAGGTGAGCATAAAAAAACCGAAACTTTCGTTTCGGTTTTCTTTTGCGGAGAAAGAGGGATTTTGTTCCAATCTCCCTCTTATTGCATTTTGCAAATGCCAAATTCTTAAAATTAAAAAATCCACTCAAGTAAAACTTGGTGGATTTTTATTTCAAGCCTTGCGCTTGTTTGCGGAGAAAGAGGGATTCGAACCCCCGGACCTGTTACAGTCAACAGTTTTCAAGACTGCCGCATTCGACCACTCTGCCATTTCTCCAGAAGCCTCATCAGGTATTCCCTGAATGCGGGTGCAAATATATGATGCTTTTTCCTTTTGCTCAAACTTTTTTAGAATATTTTTTCGAAAAAAAACTTATTGAACTATTGGCAATTATTTGTGACATATAGCCTAACAATTTATAACAGTTTCTTACTTTTGTTCAAAATTTACAATTATGGCGAGCAATACCTTTGGAAATCTTTTAAAATTAACCACTTTTGGAGAGTCACATGGCGCTGCAATTGGAGGTGTTATTGATGGGTGTCCTGCTGGATTGGAATTAGATTTAGAGGCCGTACAAGCAGAATTAAATCGTAGAAGACCAGGACAATCGGCTATTGTAACAGCAAGAAAAGAACCAGATGAAGTACAATTTTTATCTGGGGTTTTTGAAGGAAAAACTACCGGGACTTCTATTGGATTTGTGATACAAAACACCAATCAGAAAAGTAAAGATTACACGCACAATGTAGATGTGTTTAGACCATCGCATGCCGATTATACGTATAATAAAAAATATGGCGTTAGAGATCATAGAGGTGGCGGACGTACATCGGCTCGTGAAACAGCCAATTGGGTAGTGGCTGGGGCTGTAGCCAAACAATTGATATCACAAATAAAAATTAATGCATTTACCTCTTCTGTTGGAGAGATTACTATAAATAAACCTTACCAAGATTTAGATTTTTCTTTGATCGAGTCAAACGCAATTCGTTGCCCAGAGCAAGACGTTGCAGAAGATATGATTCAACATATCAAAGAAATTAAAAAACAAGGTGATACTATTGGAGGTACGATTACATGCGTGATTCAAAACGTGCCTGTTGGATTGGGAGAACCTATTTTTAACAAACTGCATGCCGAATTAGGAAAGGCAATGCTATCTATCAATGCTGTGAAAGGTTTTGAATATGGTAGTGGCTTTTGTGGTACTAAAATGAAAGGTAGTGAACATAACGACCAGTTTAACCAAGATGGTTCTACTAAAACAAACTTGTCTGGCGGAATTCAAGGTGGAGTAAGTAACGGAATGGATATTTATTTTAGAGTGGCTTTTAAACCTGTCGCTACTCTAATTCAAAAACAAGATACCATAGACAGCGAAGGTAATGTGGTTGAAATGCAAGGTAGAGGAAGACACGATCCTTGTGTAGTGCCAAGAGCCGTGCCAATTGTAGAGGCAATGGCTGCATTAGTATTAGTAGACTTTTATTTGTTAGATAAGACTACAAAAATTTAAAAATTTATGACCGAAGTTTTATTCAATTCGAGTAGCGTTAAATCTTTGTACCTTAATACTTTGAGCCTTTCCTTCATTAATGATAAATGTAAAGTATTCGCCGTCAGTTTTATCAAAAAATATACTGTCAGATTCTGGAAGAATCAAGATGGGGTCATCTAGAAAATTTGCTGAAACTTCAAGTGCATTGTTTTTTATACGAATTTCTGAATCACCTAATTCTGGGAAGTTATATTTTCCTACGAACCTTTTAAGTTGCTCTTCTGTTTGAGTTTTAACAACTCTCGTTTTTGGATCTATTCCAGGTAAGTTATATTCTTTAGCCAAACTCAATAGAATTTCTTGAATAATGCTTCCATTGTCTGAATTGACCATTATAACAACAGCTACAGGATGTTCTTTCCAGGCTACAAGACGTGCTCGAAATCCTTCATCGGCACCACCATGTCCATATGTGTATTCATTAACGCCAGGGCCAAGGCCATGTCCATTCATACCTGCAGTCAACATTTCATTAACGGTCTCGGTCTTTAACAATCCATCTAATTGTGATTGTTGTATTTTTTGAATTTCCTTAGCCCAAAGTATAAGTTGAGATGGAGTAGTCCAGAGACCTGCCGCTGCCGTTTCAGGATATATTGGCCATTTGCCTTCAACTTCTTCGCCACTGGCTCTATAACCCGTTGCAGCTATTGAATGGAATTTTTGTGGTAAGGGATTTTCAAAAGTGCTCAATGTCATACCCATTGGGTCTAATACGTTCGATTGCATTATTTCGGCAAAAGGTTTTTCTTCAACATCGGTAATCATAAGTTGCATAATTGTATATCCTCCTCCAGAATACATCCAACTTTCACCTGGTTCTTTGTAAACTCGTACCGAATCCGTATTTCCTTTACCATCCAAAACGTCTGCTACGCTAGGTATTGCATCTCCCTTGTCATATCCAGGGAACCCCCAAACGGTTAATCCGGCTGTATGATTTAAGATTCTACGAGTGGTTACCTTTTCTTTCTCAGTAAATGAATTCTCGGGTAGTTTCCAGCTAGAGAGGTAATTGTTAACATTTGAGTCTAAGTTTATCAACTTTTGTTCAGCAAGTTGATGTGCTCTTAATGCTGCGACTGGTTTACTGATCGATCCGGCAAGAAACATGGTTTCGCTGGTAACAGAACGATTTTCTAAACTATCGGCCATTCCGTAGCCCTTCGCCCATTCAATTTCACCATTATTTATAACGGCAATACTTACTCCAGGAATCCCCAACTCTTTTAACCTTTCTTCAATATTATAGTTTGGTATACTATCTCCTTTAATTTGAAGATTTGGCTGTAGCCCATTTTCTATTCTTGCTATCTTTTCATCCAGAAGCTTATTGTTTTTTTTAGTTTGCGTACAACTAGCTAGAAGTAAAAGAAGGAGAATTGGTATAAATGTTTTCATATTGAATGATTAAAGTGGATATCGGTAAAGTATTAGATTTGTTCGACTTGAAATCCTGAAAATTTTAACCTAGCAAAAATGTAAGTTGTTTTGGTTTTACAATTTTTATTTAAAGTTACTATCTTCATTCCGATACTACAATGAATTATAGCCTCAGTTAGTCACGGTCTTTTAGTTTCATTCTGTATCACTCGGTTTTTCAGTTGATATAACAGCATCAATTTTCCATTCATTTCCATACTTTTTATAAATGGCGGTCCAAGCAAAATGGGTTTCATCTTCAATAGTTTTTCCTGTCTGGTCTTTATAGGCAACTTTTACTATTTTATCTACAATAGTATAGGCAAGTGTTCCATTCTCAGAAAATTTTATAATGGGCTTTGTAACGTCGTCCCATTTTACAAATTCAACCGATGAAAAATAACTATTGTATCTTGCTATTGTTTCACTTTTTTTAGGTTTTGAAATAATTCCTCTATTAACCGAAACAAAGTTTTCAGAAAGTTGATTGGCAAAAGAAATTGAATCCTTATCAAAATGATAACCACGCTGCGCGTTATGCAATTGCAAAATAACCTTTGTTTCCTTGTCCCTGTCAAATTGTATTCGATCAGTGCACGAAACAAAAGATATGGCGACTAGTAAAATTAAATATTTCATTTTTCGAGTTTTCATATTTACGGAATCAGCCGTTTGGTTTGTTAAATGTATTCTTTTTTGTCCTAATACCACAATGAGAAATAGTCTGTGTTGTGAGCTGTCTTTTAAAGTCCATCAATTATTCTCCAGTTCATGTAATTTGTTTCGGTTTGCATTCTTCCCTTTTCTTTATAAACGTATTTAACTCTACCAATAAATGTTCGCTCGGGAAAAATGTTCAAAAGTAATTTGTTGATTTCAGGTTTCATTTTATTCAAGTCTTTTTGGTTATTGAATAAATCAACTTTTAGATGAAGTATTACTGAAACATACTTAAATTTTCTAAATTCTTCTATTTTGTCATAAACTCTAACATCTGGAGTTAATAATGGCTCAAATTCTAGTGAAATTAAATCTTCTGTTTCTTTACTCAATTTTTCGTTTAAAGTTACTATTTTCATCATAATTATTGACAATGTTGTTGTCAATAGAAAAAACTTCACTAGTGTTTTTTTGTCCTTTCAAGTTAAATTTTCCAAGGCTAACAAAAGACCACGGTTCTTTCGAATTGTTTTTAATTGATTTCGATAAAACTAAAGAATGTTTAACCTGTCGTGTCAATTTTTCCAATCGAGCGGCAGTATTCACAGCATTACCAATGATAGTATAATCTTTCTTGTATTTAGAACCCATATTACCTTCAATAACTATTCCTTGATCGAGTCCAAAACCAGATTTCACTAATTTAAGAGGTGAATTTTCATCAGAATTTTGTCGCAAATTTCTTAACTCATTCATTATCTCCATACAGGCTTTAAGTGCATTATCTACATCTTCAGTTTTAAAATATGCCATTAACCCATCACCCATAAATTTATTAACCTCTCCACCTTTCTTAAGGATAATACGGCTGCAAATTTCAAAGTATGAATTTAGAACTAAGAGAGTTGCTTCCGAACTCAATTTTTCACTTATAGCCGTAAAGGAAATAATGTCTGCAAAAAGAATAACCTTTTCGCTAGCAACAGGCTTTATGGAAAGAGGGTTTTGACCCTTATTGAGTATTTTTAGAATAGTTGGTTGAGTATAACGCTCTATAATTGAATGAGTTTCGGTCACCGACTGGAGTAAAATTTTAATTGGTCGTAATAAATCATCAACATTATTATTAAGGTTGATTGTATTCATATGCCAATTAGGAAAAAGTCTTTCATTTATATCAACTTCAGTTTTCAACTTTAAAATGTCGTAATGTCTTTTATCACGTCCAATTTTGTTATATAAGTTTTCAACATCTTTATCACTCCCATCAATAATTTGAAAAAACATTTTTTCAAAAAACACTAATGTACCAGTAATATTAATCAGTCGGTTATTTCGGACTGAAATTTTACCGATCTGTTCTATTTCTTTATTGGTAAGTGTATATGTCAATTTGCTTATATAAGTGATTCTTTTCATTTTTTCAGTTAAATCTTTCAAATGACGTGAGATCAATGTTTGTTAAGCCTTTTTCAAATTAACAATTTTGCCTAATTCTTCTATAAAAATGGATCATTTCATTTTTTTAAATGGAGGCAAACGTTTTTGATATGGTCAATTTTTATTGATTAAATAAGTTGTTGAGCTAAGTTAGCCTTTTTTTCTTACAAATTGAATGAGTATAAAAATTGAATATACTTATTCACAATTTTAGTTTATCAAGCTGTTCTCTTGTAATTTTAGTGCATCAAAAAGCAAGATTTTATAAAAGGCCGCGGTGCACAAAAACAGGTGCAAAACCGCTTTTTACAGCATAGCCATGTGGTAGAAGATGAGTATTTAAACTATGCACATATAGAAGGTGAGCCTGCCCAGAGTAATAGAACACAATACATAGAAATATTTCCAAAATCGATTCTGAATAAAGTAACGAGTACAGATATTGGCATGGCATACTCTATGAATCCATATCAGGGTTGTGAGCATGGATGTATTTATTGTTATGCAAGGAATTCGCACGAATATTATGGCTATGATGCGGGCTTAGATTTTGAAAAGAAAATATTATTCAAACAAAATTCTGCCGAATTATTAGAAAAGAAAATAACAAGCAGAAATTGGAAAGCAGAAAACATTATGTTTTCAGGCAATACAGATTGCTATCAACCCATAGAACGGAAATTAGAAATCACGCGGTCTATGTTACAGGTATTGTTAAAATATAAGCACCCGGTAAGCATCATTACAAAAAATAGTTTGGTCTTGCGCGACTTGGATATTTTGAAAAAAATGGCTGCCTTAAATTTGGTACACGTGGCCATATCAATCACATCACTATCTGAAGATACTAGACGACTATTAGAACCGAGAACATCGAGTATAAAACAACGATTAAAAACGTTGGAAACGTTGTCTAAAAACGGGATTCCGGTTAATGTAATGATGGCACCAATAATTCCTGGTTTAAATAATCATGAAGTATTTAATATGGTGGAAACGGTGAGCACACTAGGTGCAAAATCAGTAGCCTATACCATGGTGCGATTAAATGGTACCATTGGCGAGGTGTTTACAGATTGGGTGCAAAAAACCTTACCAGATAGGGCTTCAAAAATTATCAATCAAATTAAAGAAGTACATGGTGGATCTTTAAACGATTCTAGATTTGGAGTTAGAATGAAAGGGGAGGGTAAAATAGCAGAACAGGTAGCCTTGCAATTTAGATTGGCCAAGAAAAAATATTTAGCGGAGGTGTGCATGCCTCCGCTAAATTATGATTTGTTCGATAAATCTTTGGGCGATGCCCAAATGAAGTTGTTTTAAGTGTAATATTTATAACGTTGTCTGCAAGTGCGCTCAGTCCCTTACCTTACGACGAGAGATTCTTCTACAAGCTCAGGATTACAACCTAAATAACGCCTAATTCTTTACCTACTTTTGTAAAGGCTGCAATGGCTTTATCTAAATGTTCTTTTGTATGTGCAGCAGATAATTGCACACGAATTCTCGCTTGTTCTCTTGGCACTACCGGAAAGAAAAACCCGATTACATAAATACCTTCATCTAACAATTTATTCGCCATCGTTTGGGATAACTTAGCGTCATACAACATTACCGGAACAATAGCAGCATCTGCACCAACTAAATCAAATCCTGCGGCTTCCATGTTACTTCTAAAGTAATTGGTGTTTTCTTCTAATTTGTCACGTAATGAAGTGTCTCTTTCTAACATTTCAAAAACCTTTAAACTAGCACCAACAATGGCAGGGGCTAAAGAATTTGAAAATAAATAAGGTCTAGAGCGCTGGCGTAGCATATCAATTATTTCTTTTTTACCAGTTGTAAATCCGCCCATGGCGCCACCTAAGGCTTTTCCAAAAGTTCCGGTAATAATATCAATACGACCTAGTACGTTTTTCAACTCAATGGTTCCTCTTCCGGTTTTTCCAATAAACCCAGAAGCATGGCATTCATCAACCATTACTAAGGCATCATACTTATCGGCCAAGTCACAAATTTTATCTAATTGTGCTACAATACCATCCATCGAAAACACGCCATCCGTAACAATAATTTTAAATCGGTGATGTTGTTTATTGGCTTCGATTAATTGTGCTTCTAAGGCCTCCATATCATTATTTGCATAACGGTAGCGTGCTGCTTTGCACAAGCGAACACCGTCAATAATAGAAGCATGATTTAAAGAATCTGAAATAATCGCATCTTCTTTGGTTAGCAATGGCTCAAATACACCTCCGTTTGCATCAAAAGCGGCCGCATAAAGAATCGTATCTTCACAATGGAAAAACTCAGCAACTTTTTCTTCTAATTGCTTATGGATGTCTTGTGTACCACAAATAAATCGAACAGAAGACATTCCAAAACCATGTGTGTCTAAAGTGTCTTTGGCGGCTTGAATAACTTCTTTGTTATTAGATAGCCCTAAATAGTTGTTTGCACAAAAATTAATAACCTCTTCTCCGGTAGAAACTTTTATAACGGCATCTTGAGAAGTCGTTATAATACGCTCTTTTTTATATAAACCAGCATCTTCTATGCCTTGAAGTTCTTTTTGTAAATGTTCTTTTATAGCTCCGTACATGTTAATGTATTTTTAGTAGTTTAATGTTGAATATTGTTCTTTCAGTTTTTCTAGCATCACTTTTGTCATACCATCTAAGTCGTATTGTGGTTTCCAACCCCAATCTATTCTTGCATCAGAATCATCAATGCTTCTTGGCCAATTAGCCGCAATTTCTTGACGGAAATCTGGCGCATATGAAATCTTAAAGTTAGGAAGTATTTTTTGAATAGCATTTGCAATTTCTTCGGGTGCAAAACTCATTCCGGCTAAGTTATATGACGATCTTGTTTTTATACTTTCTTTTGGAGCATCCATTAATTCTATGGTTGCTCTTATGGCATCATTCATAAAAATCATAGGCAACATAGAATCTTTATCTAAGAAGCATGAAAAATCTTCTTCATTTACCGCTTTATGATAAATATCTACAGCGTAATCCGTTGTTCCTCCACCAGGTAATGATTGATAGCCGATAATTCCAGGATAACGAATTGAGCGAATGTCCAACCCATAACGATTGAAATAATACTCTGACCAATTCTCTCCGGCCGATTTGCTAATTCCGTAAACGGTTGATGGGTTTAAATAGGTTGATTGCGGTGTAGCATCTGGTGGTGCTGCATCACCAAATACAGCAATAGAACTTGGATAAAATACTTTTTGAACACTGTTTTTCCTAGCAACCTCAAAAACGTTAAACATCGTTTTCATGTTTATTTCCCAGGTAAGCAGTGGGTTTTCTTCTCCTTTTGCTGATAATATGGCAGCCAAATGATAAATTTGAGTAATTCCATATTGTTTAACAACGGCTTCAATTCTATCGAAATCGGTGGCATCAATAACTTCAAAATGACCGATGAATTCTGTGTCTTCTCTTAAGTCAGAAGCGACGACATTTTCTATTCCAAATTTAAGTTGTAATTCCTTTGTGAGCACAGAGCCAATTTGTCCTTTTGCTCCAATTATTAAAACGGTTTCAGACGACATAGTAATAAGTGATTTGAAAGTATAAATTTACGACTGATTCAACTAGCACAACCATATAAACTGTTAAATAGGGTAATTAAAGTATTTTATCCTTTTAAAATATTATTTTAAAGTTTTAACTACTTTTACTCTTTGAAAATATTTCATTTTAAAGAAATTTTAACTGCCTTATGGAAGTATTAGATGACATTGATTTAAGAATTTTGAGGATTTTACAGAACGACTCGAAAAAAACCACCAAAGAAATAGCCGATTTGATAAGTCTCTCTGCATCTCCTGTACACGAGCGCATAAAAAAATTAGAGAAGAAGGGATATATTAAAAAGTACGTTGCGCTGTTAGACAAAAAGAAAATAAACAAACCTATTACTGCTATTTGTATGGTTACATTGCGTTACCATAACGAAGGATTTATTGATAAATTTGAAAGGCAAATAAAGGCCCTTGGCGAAGTGCAGGAGTGTTATCATATGGCAGGTAAAGTAGATTTTTTTTTAAAGATAAATTTAGAAGGATTGGAATTGTATCACGATTTTGTTCGTTCTAAATTGTCAAAAATTGAGAATATTGGAATACTTGAAAGTTATTTCGTGTTAAAAGAAATTCATCATACAACAGGTTATTATATTTAGTATTTTTAAAAACAAAAAGTAGATGGATTCACCCCATTTTCCAAACATCATATTATATGCTATTCCATTCTTTGCATTAACAGTTGTTATTGAAGGTTTGATCATTGCTAAACATCAGCCTAAAAAATACAAAGTAAAGGACGCTGTTACTTCTATTGCTATGGGGCTTGGTAATGTTGCTATTGGCTTTATAAGTAAATTATTAGTGCTTTTTACGTTAATGTTTGTGTATGAAAATTTTAGATTATTTACGATTCCGGTTACATGGTGGTCTTTTTTGTTGATTCTCTTTGCAGATGATTTTTCTTATTATTGGTCGCATAGGATGGGGCATAGGAGTCGTTTCTTTTGGGCATCGCATGTAGTACATCATTCTTCACAAGAATACAATTTAAGTACTGCTTTAAGACAAACTTGGACCGGAGGGTTCTTCACTTTCGTTTTCTTTTTATGGTTAGCCTTCATCGGATTTCATCCTGCAATGATTTTATTCCAAATGGGAATTAGTTTATTGTATCAATATTGGATTCATACGGAGTTGATTGATAAAATGCCACGTTGGTTTGAAGGCATATTTAACACACCTTCACATCATAGAGTTCATCATGGAAGTAATCCCTTGTATTTAGATAAAAACCATGCCGGTATATTTATTATTTGGGATAAAATGTTTGGTACTTTTCAGCCTGAATTAAAAGAAGAAAAAGTAATTTATGGCTTAACAACAAACATAAATACATACAATCCAATTTTAATTGCATTTAAAGAATGGGGAACCTTATTAAAAGATGCCATTGCTTCAAAAACAACTCTTTTAAATCGATTTAAATATTTTAGCAAACCACCAGGCTGGAAACATGACGGAACCGGTGTTTTATCAGAAGATTTATTAAAAGAATGGAAATCAAACCAAACCCAAAATCATAAAAATGAATAAAAGAATTTTAGTGGTAACGCTTTTAATAGGAGTAGTATTAGCCTCATGTAGTGCTTATCAATTTAGAGAGCGATGGACTAAAGAACAGGCACCAGAAACTTTTAAAGCACGTTTTGAAACAACCCAAGGTAATTTCGATATCGAAGCCACAAGATCTTTATCGCCAAAGGCGGTAGATCGATTATATCAATTAATTAGAAGGGATTATTATAAGAACATTGCTATTTATAGGGTAGTACCAGATTTTGTTGCGCAATTTGGTATTTATAACGATTCGCTTTACAATGAAATGTGGGCTGAATATAAAATTCCGGATGAACCGGTGAAGCAGTCAAATGAATCCATGACCATAGCCTTTGCTAGAGGTGGGGTAGAAACAAGAAGTACGCAATTATATATAAATTTAAAAGATAATAAGCGTTTAGATACCTTGCAATGGTCCGGAGTTAAAGGTTTTCCTGTGATTGCAAAAGTTGTAGAAGGAGAAGGGGTTGTTCGCAAATTTTATTCGGGATATGGTGAAGCTCCTGGTAAAGAACAAGGAGTAATACAATCAAAAGGGAATACATTTTTAAAAGACAAATACCCAAAGTTAGATTATATAGAACAAGCGTATATTCTTAAATAAATGAAAGAAATCAGGGCATATAATATGGATAAATTTTAAAACAGGATTTTGTATCTTTCACTCAACTAAAAAAACAATTGCTATGTCTAAAAATTCTTATCCGAGAAGGTTTTCTCATATTGGTATTACCGTACCTAACATTACAAAAGCGGTTCAATTTTATGAAGAGGTAATGGGGTGGTATGTAATTATGCCTCCTTCTAAAGTTCAAAAAGAAAGTGATACTGCTATAGGTGTTATGTGTATAGATGTTTTTGGTGAAGATTGGGAAACATTTGAAATTGCGCATATGTCTACTTCGGATGGCATTGGTATAGAGTTGTTTTCTTTCCCTCAATCAATAAACACGAAACCCGAATTTAATCCTTTTAATTCAGGTCTTTTTCATTTTTGCGTTCAAGACCCAGATATTGAAGGTTTAACAGAAAAAATTGTGGCGTATGGCGGTAAACAGCGAATGCCAATTAGAGAATATTATCCAGGTGAAAAACCTTACAAAATGGTATATGTAGAAGATCCATTTGGAGTTGTTTTTGAGATATATTCACACAGTTATGAATTGACATACTCTTCAGGAGCTTATCAAGAATAATTACGCTTTTTATCTATTTCGTTCGAGTACTCCAAACTTCGTATAAAGGGGCTCCTTTACTAGAAAATCCAGAATGGTGCCAAGCACCGTCCTTTAACTCATAATTGAACTCTAGGTTTGCACCTACGCGACTATCATCTCTTGAGAAGAACTCAATATTTTCAGTGTATTTTCCGTTAACGGTGGTGTATTTTCCTCCACCTGTTCCCATAAATTGCTTGGTTTCTGTATTATATGCAATCCACTGAAATTGAGTGCCAGAAAGAATTTTCATGGTTTTACGTGGTCTATCTGTATTTCTAGATTGCATTTCACCATCACGTTTTCTTCCAGACATTAGCCAAGCCCCTTGCAGTGCTCCAGGTTTTCCATTATCTAGGCGTTTTAGAATATTATCTGTTCCCGTTATCTGCAATGATTTTTTGGTTAATTCAACCTCAAACGAAACTTCATTACCTACATTTTCAGAGTCATTCGAATCAAATTCAACCTTCTCTGTCATGGTCTTTCCGTCTAAACTCCATGTACCTCCGTTGGTCATTACGAAAGCACCCGTTTTGGCATCATACCAAGTTGCAACTTGATATTTGTCGGTAAAAATGACAGTCATTCGTAATTCTTTTCCTTCATTATCAGTATAGGTTCGCTCCCAGGCGCCCACAGGACTTTGACTTATTGCACTAAATGTTGTGAAAAGAAATATGAAGATTAAGATTATATTTTTCATAATAGAATGGTTCTAGTTGCTTGCACTAAAATACAAATTAAATGAAAAACTGATAGTCTAATTATTTTTGAAGTCGCTAAAATCTAAAACTTTACTTTTTATTGGGATTTAATTTTATCAAAGGAAAGTTTTCATTTTCGGTTCTAGCATCAACGAGTTTAGTTTTTAAATCGTCTAATATTTTTGAGTTTTCAGAAGCCAAATTTTTTGTTTCCCCTTCATCTTCGTCTAAATTATACAATTCAAAGTCTTTTTGATAACGTTTCACCAATTTCCATTTACCTTTTCTAATGGCCTGAATCGGCCCTCTACCTTCATTAAATTCCCAATATAAGTAATCGTGTATAAGTTGCTTTTTATCTTTCCCTTTAAAACTATTTAACATCGATATACCATCTATATTTGCTGTAGGATTCATTGCTGCAACATCACAGAATGTTGGGAGTAAATCCCAATACGCACTAATATGATTTGAATAAGTATTTGGTTTAATTTTCTTTGGCCATTTTACAACAAATGGTAATTTTACCCCGCCTTCGTATAGATCTCTTTTTCGACCTTTGTAAGGGCCATTGCTATTAAAGAATTCATTTTTTACATTGTCATATTCATGACCGTTGTCACTGGTAAATATTACAATAGTGTTTTCTTCGAGTCCTTGCTCTTTTAATTGACTCATTAATTCTCCAATTTGTTGATCCATTCTGCTAACCATGGCAGCATAAGTAACATGACCATTTTTATCGTGTAGATAATGTCTTGGTTTCATTTCTCTTAATGGCCAATCTAATGCTCTGTATGCTTTTTTTGATTCTTCTGGTACCGTTAACTCATAATGGGGAGTAGTATAGGCTAAATACAAGAAAAACGGTTTGTCATTTTGCTTACGTAAATAGTTTTTGGCTTTATCAGTAAACATGTCTTGGATATAATGCTTCTCCTTTTTTTTCCAATTGTTTCCGTCAATAACTAATTTCTTATTGTTTTCATAAATAGAATCTGGATAATAATGATGCGCTGGTCTATGTTTATTAAATCCATAGAAATAATCAAACCCTTGCTCATTTGGTCTTCCTTCTTCTAAATTTTCTGCTAAGCCCCATTTTCCAATCATGGCGGTTTGGTACCCTGCCTTTTTCAATTCTTCGGCGATGGTTACATCCTCTTTAGTAATGTCTACCGGTTTACCCGTAGCAGTCCATCTAGGGTTTCCTCTTACGGTACTATGCCCCATGTGCATACCAGTCATTAAACTGGCTCTTGAGGGGCCACAAACCGTAGAGCCAGCATAAAAGTTGTTAAACACCATTCCTTGCTTTGCAAGTAAATCTATATTTGGTGTTTTGATTTTGTCCTGTCCGTTAAAGCCCACATCACCCCATCCTAAATCATCTGCAACTATTAAGATGATGTTTGGTTGTTTTTGTGCTTGACAATTTGCAAAATTAACTGCAAGAAAAATGACGATTAAAAACTTTAAGGACCTCATCTATAAATTACTTTATTAGGTTAATTGAGAAACTAAATTCACAGTTGTTTGGGTCAATTCTATATTGTGGATCGGCTAATCCATTTCTACTCCAACTATCATCACCACCTACACCAACTTGCGCATGATCTATATGTAAATAAACTGCATCTTTTGGTTTAATGTCAATCGTATGTGTTTGCTTTTTGATATTTCCAGGATCAAAATCACTCATAGGATTATGATGAGAAGAAAAAGAAATTGGAGTATTCAGCGCTTCAAAATAAAATCCTTCGTTTGAATTGTTTACGAAAGAAACATTACGAACCTCTGTTCTGTTTCCATTTTCTTGTGGTCTAATATACGGCTCAAAGAAATTTGCAACCAAAGAATTGTATACACCAACATTGGCAGCTGTATTTCTGTCGTTGTAATTTTCGAAAGGCCCTTTTCCGTAATATGAGACATTATTGTACTCTTTCAAAATACCTAATGTAAATCCGTATCTAGGCATAAATTTAAAATCGTGGGTAGCACTCGGCGTTAATTTAGAATGCACTTCTAAAGTACCATCTCCATGAATTGTATAAGTAATCGTGTTCTTAGAATCGATTAAAGGATGCTCAAATTCATAAACTAATTTATAGGTGTTTTTAGTTTTTGATGGGGTTAAAGCAATTAGCTTTTTAGAGTTAGCCGCTTTTCTCCATTCAAAATACACACTGTCTTTCGGTCTCATATCTACTTTAAATGCTCCAAAGTCATTATCGATTGGTGCACGCCAAAAATTCAACGCTAAAGGTGCTGTTAACTGCTCTACTCCATTGTTTTTAATAGATTCTAACCCAAAGCCATTCGCATCAAATACATATTCGAAATTCTTACCAGAAACAACATGCGTTTGATTGGCCTTGTCCATGTTAATTTTTAATTTACCTTTTCTATTGGCTATAGTTGTTTGCGGGGCTTCTTGAATTAAGAATTGTTCATGGGCTAAAGAATGACCAATAGATAGCAATTCACCATCCGTTTTTTTCTTTCCAAAAATTGTTAAGAAATATTCATTTTCCGATTTCAGGTTCGTGTTGAAATTGATCGAAACGGTTGCCGTTTGTTGCGGTGCAATATCTTTAACATTTAAAGACCCAGACTCAATTGCTAATCCGTTTTCTAAAAGTTCCCAAGAAAAAGCAACATCGGCTGAGTTTATAAAGAAATTCTCGTTGTAAATAGCAATAGTTCCATCTTCATTTCTTGTAAAATGATAGTCTTGATGTGCTTTTTTAACTTCATAAATAGCCGGATGCGGTGTTCTGTCTGATCCAATTAATCCGTTGGCACAAAAATTATTATCGTTGTTTATTCTTGCTTTTTTCGGTTCAAAATCTCCTCCATAACCATAATAGATTTCGCCATCATCAGAGGTCATTTCAATTCCTTGGTCCATCCAATCCCAAATAAATCCACCTTGTACATTTGGATGTTTTCTAACCCAATCCCAGTTGTCTTTAAAGTTTCCATTACTGTTACCCATTGCATGACTATATTCACACCAAATAAAAGGTCTTCTTTCTTCTTCTGGCATGTTTGGTAATTTGGAAAGTAAGTCTCTTTCAACACCTTTTCTTTGGGTATACATCCAGCCAATAATGTCTGTAATACGTTCCTTATATTTAATATCTCTGCGTTCAGTGCGCTCGTAGTGAACAGGTCTAGAAGTATCATAGCGCTTCATCCAATCATATGCTTTCTTAAAGTTAATCCCTGCTCCAGATTCATTACCCATAGACCAATAAACAATTGAAGGATGATTGATGTCTCTTTTTACCATGCGCTCAATACGATCTAAATGCATTTTTTCCCATTCCGGTTTTGCCGCCGGAGTTTTGCTCTGTGCATATCCAAATCCGTGCGATTCGATATTTGCTTCATCGACAACGTAAATTCCGTATTCATCACAAAGGCTATACCATAAGGGGTCGTTAGGGTAGTGGGCCGTTCTTACTGCGTTGATGTTGTATTTTTTGAAATCTATAATGTCAGCCATCATATCTTCCTTAGTAACAACATGCCCATTTTTTGGATGATGTTCATGTCTATTAACTCCTTTTAATAAAACAGGTTGCCCATTTACTAATAATTGTCCATTTTTTATCTCAGTTGTTCTAAATCCAATTCTTAATTCTGTATTGTCAATAACAGAATTGTTTTCAATTAATTTGATAGATAAATTGTACAAGGTTGGACTCTCCGCAGACCAAGATTTAATACCATTTACAGGCTCTGAAATGTTCAATTCATTTGAAGCCACAACCGTTTTGTTAAAAACAGTTTCTCCATTGGTATCTTCGATTGAGATTTCTAATTTTTGTTGGTCTTCATAAGTACCAGCTAAGGTAATATCAGCATTGAAAATTCCTTGAGTATATGAAGCATCGAGAGAAGCATTTGTCTTAACATTTGCTATGTGATTAAAAGGAACCGCATATACATAAACATCCCGTTCAATTCCACTTAATCTCCAAAAATCTTGATCTTGTAAATAAGAAGCATCACTCCAACGATAAACTTCTACAGCTACATCGTTATTTCCAACATGTAAATATTTTGTAATGTCGAATTCTGCAGGAGTCTTAGCACCTTCGCTATATCCAACTTTTTGACCATTAATCCATAAATAGAACGCAGAGTTAACTCCGCCAAAGTGCATAAATACTTGTTGTCCTTCCCAGTCACTTTCTATTTTTAAGTTGCGTTTATAACTTCCAACAGGATTGAAACTGTCTGGAATAAAAGGAGGGTCTATTGGAAATGGATAAATAGTATTAGTGTAAATAGGGAAATCATATCCATGCATTTGCCAATCAGACGGTACTTCAATGTCTTTCCATTTAGAAATGTCATAATCTGTTTTGTAAAAATCTATAGGTCTGTCAGAAGGTTTATTTACGTGATTAAATTTCCAAGTCCCATTTAATGAAATATAATTTTCAGAACTACTCCAATCGTTATGTTTGCCTTTAGGAACATTGTGATAAAAAGTAGCAGTTGGCTCTTCCTTATTAACCCCAACTATAGATAAATCTTCCCATTCCGGATAGGAGTCCTTCACTTCTGAAATTTTGAAACGATTAGGGTGTGTCTTGTTGTATTCTTTATCTTTTAATAAGCCTAAGAAAACCGGATCTTTTTGTTCTTTATTCCAAGAGGCATGCTTCTCAGCTAGGTTTGAAAATTCAGTTTCGTTGCTAACAGCGTTACTTTCGCTTTTGTCTTCCGATACATTATATAGCTGTGCTTTTTTGCCAGACTCCTGCACTAGTTTATAATCTCCATGTCTTACCGCAATTCTCTCTTGATCAAATTTTCTCCAGAATAAATAATCATGTGGTGCCTCCTTAGATTTTCCATTTAAATAAGGAACAATATTTACACCGTCAATATCATTTTTAGGTGTAAAACCGGCATATTCAGCCGCAGTGGCAAAAATATCTAAAGAAATAATTGGGTGATCATAAGTTTGTCCTGACTTAATCATTTTAGGCCATTGCATAGCAAAAGGAACTCGGATGCCTCCTTCAAAAAGATCACCTTTTTTACCTCTTAATGGATCGTTATTAGAGCCATTTTTAATAGGGCCACCATTATCTGATAAGAAATACACAATAGTATTGTCTGTAATTCCCTTGTCTTCTAACGCTTCTAAAACAGCGCCAACACCATCGTCTACAGCGCTAACCATAGCGGCATATGTTTTTCTCTTTTTATCCTTAATATGAGGGAATCTATCTAAATATTTTTTAGTAGCCTGTAGCGGTGCATGAGGTGCATTGTAGGCTAAATAAATAAAGAATGGATCACTTCGATCTTGATGGATGAATTCCACCGCTTCTCTAGATAATACATCCGTTAAGTATTCTGTTTCTTCAACGCGATTTCCATTTTTTAAAAGTTTTGTTCTGTAACCGTCACCTTGACTTCTAATTTCAGAAATATCGTTTAAAGTCCAATCTTCTGGAAAATAACGATGTCCTCCACTTAAGAATCCGAAGTGTTCATCAAACCCACGTTGTAAAGGACGTTGTTTTCTATGTGCTCCTAAATGCCATTTTCCGACTGCTAAGGTGTTGTAACCAACTTTATCTAGTGCTTCGGAAAGCATTTCTTCTTCTACAGGAACTCCTTGTTTTATATCATTTGGTGCCAATAGAGGGTTACGTCCAAAACCAAACCTATCCTGATAACGTCCGGTTAATAATCCTGCTCTACTGGGTCCGCATACCGCATAACTAACGTAACCGTTTGTAAAAACAACTCCGTTTTTAGCGATTTGATCTATGTTTGGGGTAGGAATGTCTTTACTTCCATTAAAACCAACATCTTTATATCCCTGATCATCGGTTAGGATAATGATAATATTTGGCGCATCATTTTTTTGTGCAAAAAGGGCACATGAAAATAATATTGCAATAGCTATTAGTAATTTTGATTTAAGCATTTATGTATAGATTTATTTTAAAATTTTAGTGAACCAATCTTCGGCCAAAACAGGCCATTTTTCAGCGGCTTCGTTTCCAGGCCTTAATCCGTATCCATGTCCACCTTTAGCGTAAAGATGTAACTCTACAGGTGTTTTGTTACTTCTAAGAGCACTCGCCATAACTAATGCGCTATTTGCAAATGGATCATCTGCTGTAGCAAAAATGAACATTGGAGGTGTATTTTTATCTAAAGTTAATTCAGGAGTTAAGGTATTGTTTGGACCTTTGTCTAAATAGGCTGGGTAAACCAAAACAGAAAAGTTTGGTTTTGCTGAATGTTTGTCAGCAGTATCAACAAATGGATATAATTTTTTGTTGAAATTAGTACTTATTCTTGCGGATAAACTGGCCCCAGCAGAAAAGCCAAGTATACCAATTTGGTCTGAATCTAACTTCCATTCAGTTGCATTATTTCGAACAATTCTAAGTGCTCTTTGAATGTCCATTAGTGCGCCTTCTTGTTTTTGTGGAACACGATATTCTAACACAAATGCGGTAAATCCTAGACTTGTAAGCCATTCGGCAATTTCGTAACCCTCTAAATCAATGGCGAGTATTTGGTATCCACCACCCGGACAAATAATGACACTCGCTCCATTTTTATTGGATTCATTTGGATGAAATATAGTTAAATGAGGATTGGTAACGTCTGTTAACCTTTTAACATTGTTCTTAGTATTATTTGTCTGAGTAGAGGCCTTTTTTACTTCGTTTTCTCCAGGTACTTTATTTGGCCAAAGTTCAATAACTTCTTTAGTATCATAATTGCGCTGTGCACAAATATGATGTATTGAAAACAATACAATAAGAATATATATGAGTTTTTTAATTTTCATTCTTTTTGTTGTATTGTTTCACCAGTTTTCCAAAACCAGGTTCAATACCTTGTTTCATTTGAGTGATGATTTCTGGTTTTTCTGTCTCCAACCATTTTAAAACTCCAGGCGCTCTCGGAATAACTGCATTATCCCAATTCATTTCTTCTAATCCGTAGTCTTTGTTGTTTTCTTGCCAATCGGTATAGTAAGATTTCATTTTTGCTAATTCCTTTGCATATTCAGGGTCATTGGCTAAATTGTTCGTTTCGTATGGGTCATTAATCAAATCGTATAATTCTTCGCTTTCCTTTTTTGAGAAAAATTTGGATTGCAATTCATTTAATTCACCATTTTCATTCAAAGTACGCATGGTATGCACCGCAGGTCTGTAAAACTCCAAATACGCTTGTTTGGCATCTAAGGGCTGATCTACGATATTATTTTTTATATATCTGAATTCTTTTGTAGATATGGCTCTTGATTGTTCTAGAACTTCATCCCATAAATCGCGAGCAGAATACACATAGTCTCTGCCAGGTTCTACGTTGTTTAATAACGGTTTTGCAGTCATATAAGATGGTAATTCAATTCCTGCAAAATCTAAAATAGAAGCTGCAACGTCTATTGATGAAACCAACCTTTCATCAACTTTCCCACCTGTCATATGTGCAGGCCAATTCACAATAAGAGGTAATCTTAATCCTGGATCGTATAAATAGCCTTTACCTCTCATGTTACATCTTCCATTGTCTCCAATAAATACGACTATTGTGTTTTCTTTTAAACCTTTTTGTTCTAAATCATCTAAAATAAGACCAACTTCATTGTCCATATATTCAATTTGGTCTAAGTATCTAGCCCAATCTTCACGAATTAATGGTGTGTCTGCAAAATAGGGGGGGAGTATGACGTCAGAAGGATTTACCCTATGTTTAGAATCATTACTTACATCTTTCCACCAATCACCTCTATGAGTTACATTCAACGTAATTTGGGAAAAGAATGGTTCATCAGATTTTTTAATCGTATCTAGTTTATCAAATAAACCAAATTCAGTTTCTCCATTCCAGTTTCCAACAGCCTTATGTTTAAAGTTAACATCTACTTTCTGGCTTTTACCCTTTGCTAAATGACTACCAAGAATACATGTATATCCGGCTTCTCTTAAATAAGAAGTAATTGGTTTGTACGGGGTCATTAATGGAATATCTCTATTAGATCTGTGATGTTGTGTATTTGCAACGTTTTGATGAATACCAGTCATCATATTAGATCGACTAGGAGAACAAATTGAGTTGGTTCCAAAAGCATTTGTATACCTAACGCCTTCTGAAGCCAATTGATTTAAAATAGGAGTTTTTACAGCTTCCATTCCATAACATTCTAAATCGGTACTCATATCTTCGGCCATAATCCAAAGGATATTTGGCTTAATAGGTGCTTCTTTAGTTTGTTTGCAGTTCACAAATAAAATAGCGATTATAGAAAGAGAAAATATTTTAATGAAGGTGTTCATATTAATATGGGATTGCTTGTCTAGGTTCATTTAGCCAATTCTTTAACTCGGCTAGTAATGTATTTGTTTGTTCAGGATATTGTTTAATTAGATTCCAACGTTCATAAGGATCTTCATTTAGATTGTAAAGTTCAGTTGGATTTCCTTCCACAGCCAACAATTTCCAGGGTCCTTTTCTTACGATTTGATTAGGAACTGGTTTATGTCTAATATCTGTTGTGTTTACGTAATTACCACTGTTTTTGTAGCGAGGAGAAATCTCAAAAAACATGGTTTCTCGTTGAATTTCAGTTCCATTTAAAAAGGTTTCTGAAATATCAATTCCATCCATAGGAGTAGAAGAATTGATTTCTCCCGAGCCAATGGAGTTAAAAGTTGGTAATAAATCTATAGTACTTGTTAAACTTTTGTTTATGGTGTTTTTATTAATTTTTCCAGGCCACCACGCAATCATTGGAACTCGAATTCCTCCTTCGTGGAAATCAGTTTTTCTGCCTTTAAAATGTGCCGGACTTCCTAAATATGCAGGCCCGTTATCACTGGTAAAAATTACCAGAGTGTTTTCAGCAATGCCTAGTTTTTTTAGTTCACTCAGAATTTCTCCAACACCTTTGTCTAGATGAGATACCATTCCTCTATACAAAAGATCTTGACCTGTAGTTCTATCTTTATATTTTTCCATTAAGCCTTTTTCTGAAGCTTCATAAGGAGCATGTGGAGCATCTAACCAAAGGTTTAAGAAAAAAGGTTTATCTGATTCTGATTGTTCTTTAATAAATGATTTGGCAGCATCGAATTTTAAAGTTGTCCAATGGGTGTTATTTGGTTGTTGAATATTATCGTCTTTTGCCAGATGTTTTCCAGCATCTTTATACAAACGTTTTTCTCGCATGGCAGGAGCACGGTACAAAGGATCTTCAATCATCGTTAAATAGGAATCAAACCCATGTTGCAATGGACCTGGTATTGAATTTTCTCTATCTAAAATGTGAGCTTCGTTCAATCCACCTAAATGCCATTTACCAATATGCATACTAGTATAGCCTTCCTTTTTTAAGGATTTTGGAATCGTTAGCATGTCATTGTTTAAGAACATTTCCCTGTCATTAAAATGTTGAGAAACATTGTAGCGAATAGGGTAGTTACCTGTTAGAATGCTAACTCTTGTTGGCGTACATACCGCAGATGCGGCATAAAAATCTGTAAATTTCATGCCCTCTTTTGCCATAGTATCAATAAAAGGTGTTTCTATACGCTTACTGCCATAACAACCTATATCTCCATAGCCTAAATCGTCGGCTAGGATTAAAATGATATTCGGTTTTTTAGGGGTTTCAGAATTTTGCCCTTGTACAATTCCAAAACTGAAGATAAAAATGAATGCTATTTTAACTAAATGGTTTCTCATTTTAGAATAATTGCTTATTTACTTTTTATGGATTCAATTTCAGCAAGCATTGCCTCTACCATTTCTGGGTTGTCTTTAGCAATATTATTCTGTTGGTTGCGATCTGTTTTTAAATTATACAACTGAACATTTTTGTTGCGGCCTGTTTCAATATTCACCCATTTATTGGTCATTTTTCCACCTTTATGTGGCGGAATTAAAACATAATCACCTTTTATAAATGAAGTAATATTACTTTGTCCAAGTAATAAACTGTTTCTTCCTTTATCTGATTTTCCTAAAAAGGCATCTAATACATTTTCACTATCAGGAGTGGAGTTTTCTTGCCCAGTTAAAGCAGCAAATGATGCCGTAAAATCCACTTGACAAACCAATGCATCAGATACACCAGGTTTAATTGTACCAGGCCAACGCACCATAAAAGGCACATGTGTACCAGCATCAAATAAACTGTATTTTCCACCTCTTAAACCTCCTCTAGGGGTGTGTGTTCCGTTTTTAGTAACTGCATCATCATGATACCCATCA
Source organism: Urechidicola vernalis (assembly GCF_031846385.1). Taxonomy (NCBI): domain Bacteria; kingdom Pseudomonadati; phylum Bacteroidota; class Flavobacteriia; order Flavobacteriales; family Flavobacteriaceae; genus Urechidicola; species Urechidicola vernalis. Next base: position 53,437 of record NZ_JAVRHV010000002.1, on the reverse strand, counting down.
TCTAAAACAGGTCCATTATCACTAGAAAATACGATGATTGTGTTTTCTGTTAATCCTAATCTGTCTAGTTCATCTAAGAATTGACCTACAGCCCAATCTGCTTCCAAAATAACATCGCCACGTGGTCCTAAACCTGATTTACCTGCAAATCTTGGATGTGGTATTCTAGGTACGTGTGGTTGATGTAGACTATAAAATAAAAAGAAAGGTTCATCCTTATGGTCGTTGATATATTTTTTAGATTCTCTTAAAAAATCATCGCTCATATCCTCATCGATAAATAAAGCGTCTTTACCTCCGCGCATATATCCGATTCTTGAAATACCATTGTGGATACTCATGTCGTGTCCATGACTTGGATGTACTTTTAACAATTCAGGATTTTCTTTTCCTGTAGGTTCTCCTTCAAAGTTTTTCTTGTAACTAACTTCAATTGGATCATTTGGGTCTAATCCAACAATATTATGATTCTCAACATAAACCGAAGGAACGCGGTCATTAGTAGAGGCCATGATATAAGAATAATCGAACCCGATTTCTAATGGGCCTGGTTTTATTTCTTGATTCCAATCTAGATTTTCTCCACCCAATCCTAAATGCCATTTACCAACAACTCCTGTAAAGTATCCTGCATCATGCAGCATTGAAGGTAACGTCTGATTTCCTAATTCGAATAGTAATGGTGCGTTTCCTGGCAAAACTCTTGCTCTTTGCGTTCTAAATGGGTATTTACCAGATAGTAATGCAAATCTACTTGGAGTACAGGTAGGAGAAGAGGCATATCCGTTCGTAAAACGAATTCCTTCATTTGCAATACGATCAAAATTTGGCGTGATAAGTTCAGTTGAACCATAACTGCTTACGTCTCCATAACCTAGATCATCTGCATATATTACAACAATGTTTGGTTTTGAATTTTGTTTTGTCTTTTCCGTAGTTTTAGATCCACCGCATCCTATGATGGTAAATGCAGTGAAAATTGCAATAATTGAGTTATAAAATTTCATAATGTAGTTGGTATTATTTCTTTTTTGGTTTGTAATTAGAATCGAATTCAGGATTTAATTCTTCTGGAATTTCCGCCGCTAATTCAATTCTCCATGATTTCAACATGGTATATAATTCTTTTGTTTTAGTTGGGTTTACTTTAGAAAGATCATTACGCTCGCCCAGGTCAGTTGTAAGATTGTATAGTTCTAAATCTCCATCTTCGAAGTAATGATGAAGTTTCCAATTTTTATATAAAACGGTTGAGCCTGGTCGTGTTCTAAAAAGCGGGTCTCTACCATCGTCTTCTTTTTGATTGTACGCTTGCAGGTATATTGGGAAATGCCAAAACAAAGGTCGTTCGTTAATTGTTTTTCCTTTTAGTAAAGGCAAAATGCTTACGCCATCTAAATCTTGATTTATGGAGTTTATGTTGAGTACTTCCATAAATGTAGGAAAGAAATCTAGATTGATTACTGGCGTATTATTTGTTAAGCCACTTTGTATAATCTTTGGATACTTGACAATTAATGGAACTCTTGTACCACCTTCATAATAAGAACCTTTTCCTGCTCTAAGAGGTGTTTGATTAGAAATTGCACGAATACCGCCATTGTCTGAAGTAAAAACGACTAGGGTGTTTTTTTCTAATCCTAAATCTTTGAGGGTTGCTAAAATTTTTCCAACGTTGGTATCCATGTTTTCTACCATAGCAGCAAAAACAGGATTGTTTTGTCCGTTAGATCCTTGCTTGTTTTTGTATTTGTTTACCAGTTTGGTTTTACCCATTAGTGGGGTGTGCACAGTATAAAAAGGAATGTATGCAAAGAATGGTTTGTCTTTGTTCTGGGTAATAAATTTTATTGTTTCCGAAGTTAAACGATCTGTTAAGTTTTCGCCTTCAGGTGCGATGTCTAAATTTGGAAGTTGATTGTAAGGAGCAGTATATCCGTTTTTTCCAGGGTTTCCTTTATAATTACCTCCAAAATTAACATCAAATCCATCTCTTAACGGATTGTTAGAAACATGCCATTTCCCAAAAGTACCGGTAGTATATCCTTTGGATTTAAATATTTCTGCTAACGTTTGAATTTCGCTGGTAATATGAATAATGTTTTTGGTAGGAATCAGTTTTCTAGACTTTTTATGGCCTCTTGCAGAAGGTGAAACCGTGTAAACTCCATGTCGAGGGGTATTTTGTCCTGTCATAAAACAGGCTCTACTTGGTGCACAGTTGGCAGCCGCAGCATATCCGTTTGTAAACACCATACCTTCGGTAGCTAAAGTATTTAAATTTGGTGTGTCGTAATACGTGCTTCCCATAAAACCAACATCCTTATAACCTAAATCGTCTACGTTTATATAAACAACATTAGGTAGTTCTGTTTGACCAATCAAGGTGTTGATTCCTACAAATAGGAAAATATAAAGAAGTATGTTTTTAGGAATTGACATGGATATTACGAAGATATATGTTTAAAATTTGTTGCTGTAATTAACTATGTCTAATTGGTAAAAAGAGCCACAGATTAAGTGGTCTATGGCTCTTTTTGGAATAAATGAAAACTAAAAAATTATCTTTTAGTCGCTGTATCCTGGGTTTTCAACTAAGTTAGGATTATCTGCGATTCTGTTTAATGTGATAGGTAAATAGTAATGCCTATCAGTAAAAATACGAGGCCCTGTTGAAGCTCCTCTTCTAATTTGGATTTTATACTTGTCTGTTGCACCGTTATATGTGAATTTTAACCCTTGAAGGTTTGTACCACCTAACACATCTTCTGCAATTCGCCATCTACGTAAATCCCAATAAGCTTGGTCTTCTGCAAATAATTCAACACGTCTTTCTTGTTGAATATTATCAAGTGTTAAACTAGTTCTTGCAGGCATTCCTGCTCTTGATCTAATTGCGTTAATAGCGGTTAAAGCCTCACCAGTTCTACCTAAATGAAAAGCTGCTTCTGCAAGGTTTAAATAAGTCTCACCTAAACGGAATACGATGTAATCAGTATCATCAGTACCTCCAATTGGTTTTTCCGTACCTTCATCAACACGTTTTCTTAATAATAAACCTGTTCCGTTTGCTTGGTTTCTGTTTTTTCCAGGAGCTCTTTTAGACCACCCTGGAGGTGCACTTCCTGCATTGGTTGTGTTGTCATGGAAATATACTTTACCTCCTTGCCAATCAGTTTCTGGGAAGAACACAGAAGCAACGAATCTTGGATCACGATTTCTAAAGAAATCATCTACATGCCATTCTTGATTATGTACTAATGAACGGTCTATTTTACCAGTCGAACCATCAGCAAAATCAAATAATTCCACAGTGTCATAAAATACAAAGAAATTTGCTCCCCAACCACCGTGGAAAGGCCAAGGCATTGCTAATAAACTAAATGAATGTGCATTTAATTCGTCATCAAATTTTTCAGAGAATATAACCTCTGGGTTTGCGGCTTCATCAGTAAATAGTTCTTGATAATTTCTCGCCGGATCTGAATGTTTCATATATAATGAATGTCCACTTTGTTCAATTAATGCTTTAGAGGCATTGTATGCTTCTTCCCAAAATGGATCAGCATTTGGAATACCAACTACTCCGTCTAATTGTACAGTACCATATTCTCCAATAGAACCAGCATAAAGAGCCGCTCTACTTCTTAAAGCCATTGCAGCCCATTTAGAAGGAGTTCCATCATTTGTAGTTTTATCTGGTAAAATACCTTCAATAGCCTTCATTTCAGAAATAATGAAATTGTAAACGTCTTCTTCAGTATCTCTAAAAACAAATAATTCCTCTGCAGGAGCATCAATTGCTTGTGGTTCTGTAATAATTGGAATTCCTCCATATCTTTTAACCATGTTAAAGAACAAATATCCTCTTAAGAATTTTGCCTCTGCAATTCTAGCTATTTTAAAATCAGCATCTAATTCTGAAAGAGTTTCCATATTAACGATGAATTCATTACATCTACGCACTAAGCCATAAGCCCAATACTGAACCGCTCCTGCAGGTGCTCCGGTTTCATCAATATCTCCGGTAGAAGCGCCAAATGGCGCTTGCCATGCTCCAATATTTCTGAATTCCCCGGCCATATTACCATCTAATCCAACGTTAAATCCTGCTTGTTCCGCTTGATTTAGGAAAAGTGAATTTTTGTAAAGTTCATTTAATTTAGTATTCACTAAATTTTCATCTTGCCAAACACTCGCATCGGAAATCAATCCTAATGGTTGTTGGTCTAATACATCATCACAACTTGTAAATGCGAATGAAATACCTAAGACTATATATATTAATTTTTTCATTTCTATTTCGTTTTTTCGTTATAATGCTAATTTAACTCCTAAGGTAAATGTTTTCATAATAGGGTAGTGACGTCCATTTTGCGAAGCAGGACTCTCAGGATCAAATGTATCTTTGTAAATTCCTAAACTATTGAAACTAAATAAGTTTGTTCCAGCGGCATAAATATCAATACCGTCAAAACCAATTTTGCTAACAATATCAGAATCAATAGCATAGTTCAAATTTAAAGATTTTAATCTAACGTATGTGTTATCTAATAACCAGAAATCTGAAGTTACATTGTTATTAGGAGCAACACCGTTATGTGTAATCCTCGGCAATCTAGCCATTGGATTTGTATTTACAGTTGGATCGTTGTAATCTGGTCTCCAAGAGTATTTTAACATATAATCATAAGGAGTTGATTGGTTTGAAAATCCTCCTCTAGCAGCACCTGCAATGTTCATATTAAATAAACCAGCGCCTTGGAATAATGCAGCAACTGAGAAGTTTTTGTATTTCATAAATATATCTAATCCATAAGATATATCTGGTGTAGAACCAGTACCAATATCTTTTTGATCTCTCCAATCAATTACGCCATCACCATTTAAATCTACATATTTAATATCTGAAATAACTGGTTGTGCATTTCCTAATTCATAAGTTGCATGATTGTCTATTTCTTCTTGTGTTTCGAAAAGACCATCAGATACAAATCCGAGCCATCTATTTGTGTAGTTACCTTCTCTTTGGTATAATCTAATTCTATCAGGATCGGTTTCAGCTTCTTCTGCTACACTAACCCATTTTTGTCTAGCCCATCCAACATTTGCAGAAACACTATAACTAAAGTCATCTCCAATCGTGTTTCTATGTGTTAGAAGGATATCAAATCCTCTATCATCTCTATCATTAATATTTTCTTGAGGTAAAGTAGCTCCAAATGTACTTGGAATATCTGTTTGATTTGTTCCGAACAATCCTTCTGTAAGTCTATAGAAAACATCCACTTCAAATCCGAATAATCCATTCCAAAAACTTCCATCAACACCGACATTATACAATGTATTTGTAAACCAAGTCACTTCTTCGTTTGGTAACCCGTTTGTGAAAATAATTTGACCAGTTCTATCGTCAATTAAGTACGTTCCGTTTGCTGAAATTGAATATCCTGTTAAGAATCTATAATTACCAACATTGTCCAAACCTGTCTGGCTATATGAAGCTCTAAGTTTTAAGTTGTCAACAGATTCAGAATCTACTAAGAAATTTTCCTGAGATAATCTCCAAGCACCAGAAACACTTGGGAAGTATCCCCATCTGTTATCTGGGTGAAATTTTTCTCCTGTCGCATCAGCTCTCATAGTCGCTTCTAAAAAGTACTTTCCTTTATAGTCGTAATTTACCCTACCAACATAACTCATACGTCCGGATGAACTAGCATTACCGCTATTTTCAGCCGTTTCTTTATCTCCTGAACTTAAGTAAGGAATATCTGTAGAAATTAAATCAAACCTTCTGGCCTGAATTGCATCGTCTCTAATCTCAATAGTTTCTACTAATCCTAAAGCATTAATATTGTGTCCATTGAAATTCTTTTTGTATTGCAAAGAGAATTGTGGGTAGAACTGAATTCTTTTTCTGTAATCTTCAGTGATACTGCTTCTTCCTTGAGCGGTACCTGAGTATAAATACTCATCATTTTCGTAATCATATTCCCAAACGTCATAAGGTTTTCTTAGCGCTTTTCTTGAAGTATTTAAAGATTCATACATGATAACACCTTTAGCAACTAAATCATCCGTAATATTAAATTTTAATTGAACTCTAGCATTTATGAATTCTCTAAGATCATCATTGTATCCACCAAAACTTTTATCAGTTGCAGCGTATGGACTTCTTGTGTTAAATCCTGAAAAAGCAGCTCTCGTTGGGTCTGGTAAAAATGCAGGGTAAATAGGTTGTGCTGTTTGTAACCTGTTGTACATGTCACTTGGGTTAGTAGCAGGTTGATCTCTATCTTCACGTCTGTAAGATAGATCTACACCAAAAGACAATTTTTTACTGATTTTAGCATCTAAGTTAGAACGTAAATTGTAACGTTGGAAACTTAAATCTCCTGAACGGTAGGCACTTTCTTGGTCTAACAAACCAATAGATGCAAAGTATTTTACATTTTCACTTCCACCGCTAACATTTAAGTTGTGTTGTGTCATTGGAACGTTTTCTGTAAACACCGCATCGTTCCAATCTTGATTTGGATATGCAGGATCATTACCCGCCCTAAACTTGTCAACGTCTTCTTCGGTATATGTGTCGTCAATTGAACTATTTCCATTTAAATCTGCCTCTCTAATTAAAGTAGCATATTGCCAAGAATTAACATAGGTACGCTCCTTAACTGGTGATTGAAAACTTGAATTTCCGTGATATGTTATTTTGGTTTTTCCTTCTTTACCTCTTTTAGTAGTAACTAAAACAACTCCGTTACCTGCTCTAGAACCATATACTGCCGCAGCACCATCTTTCAAAACAGATACACTTTCTATATCATTCGGATCTATTCTGTCCATAGAAGTTTGAACCCCATCAACTAATACTAATGCTGCTCCAAATCCTCTAATATTAATAGTTGTTGCATCATTACCTGGTACACCCGTATTTTGTTTTGTAATTAAACCTGAAACACGCCCAGAAAGTAATTCCGTTGCGGTAGAAGTAGGCGCTTGAACTAAAGACTCTGATTTTACTGTACCTACTGCTCCTGTCAGGTCTGTTTTTAATTTTGCTCCATAACCTACAATTACAACTTCTTCTAATTCAGCTGAGTCGGCTGCCATTGTTACATTTAGAACAGTTTGTGATGTAATTGTCATTTCTACAGAAGTCATTCCAATAAATGAAAATACAAGTACATCTCCACTAGAAGCTTGAATTGAGAAGTTACCGTCAAAATCAGATTCAACACCATCCGTAGTTCCTTTTTTGAAAATTCCTACACCTGGAAGAGGGTTTCCCTCCTCATCAGTTACAGTTCCTGTGATAGTTTGTTGAATCGTTGAGGTTGATTCTGAAGTTGTACTGTTAGATTCGGCTGAAGCCTGCACTTTAGATACACTTAATAGTGCAATCATCATACAATAAAAAGATAGTTCTAATTTGGATGCCTTCTTTCGATTCGCATTCCAACTAAGAAATATCTTGTTTAGATTTTTTTTCATAATTCTTGAGTTAATTGTCATTAGTTAAATTTCTATTCTAAGGTTTTGAAAAATGAAAACTGAATAGGGTTTTCCATTTTTGGGGTTTCGTTTTTAGTAGTTTTTATGCATCTAAGTTTATTTGTTTAATTTTTCAGTTTTATATCTTATTTATTTCGAATCCTGCCAAAACCATTTTTAATCATTCCGGTAGGTAGTGGTAGGGTCGATACAAATTTGCAAGGATTTTCAGTTCGTTTTAGGGTAATTTCAGATTAATTAGAGGGTATTTAAAGTTCAAATTCAAAATTTTATAGATTGATTCATCTGTTTTTAGTTTTGATCTTATTTTTTTTAAATCTAAGAGTTGTATTTAAAGGACTTAATTTCAAATCATTTTTTATCACATAAACATGAGCATTATTAATATCGCAGCAAACAATGTAACCAGTAAAATAAATATTACAGATTGAATTATTTTAAATCTTTTCTCTTCTTGTTTTTGGTCTAGTTTCATATAAGCCAAATTTCGAGAATAAATGAAAAAACAAAGGGTAGTGAGGATTCAAATGCGGGGTGATTTCAACTCAGGTGTAAATTGTTATGTCTGATTGTTACAAGAATAACGGAATTTATTTTTTGTTAAACTGTGATGGATTGACACCAAATTGTTTTACGAAGCACTTACGGAAATATTTTGGATCATTAAATCCTACTCGGTAGGCAATCCCAGAAATATTATCTTCTTTATTTCGAATCATCTGAGCCGCTCTTTTTAATCGAATAGACCTGATAAATAAGGTGATGTCTAAATCTGTAATTGCTTTAATTTTTCTATAAAGGGTGGAAGGACTCACTGACATTTTATTGGCAATAAATTCTCTCCCCAATTTTTCATTTGTTAAATTGTCTTCTACTAATCTCATAACCTTGTTAAGAAACTCTTGGTCCATAGAGCCAATTTCAGAAGGTTCTGTAGGAAGTAAGTTTACTTTATTTCCAAAGTACTTTTTTAATTTGTTTCTACTATTAAGTAAGGCTACTACTTGCGCTTTTAAAACGTTTGGATTAAATGGTTTGGTCACGTATAAATCGACACCCGAAGTATAGCTCTTTTCTTGGAACGTTTCTGTTGTTCTGGCCGTAAGCATAATAATTGGAATGTGCATGGTTTTATTTTCTGACCTTATTTGGTCTGTAAACTCTAATCCGTCCATTTCAGGCATCATTAAATCACTTATTATAACATCAGGTACTTCATTTTTGGCATGATCAAACCCCAATTTACCGTTACTAGCCACAGTTACATTGTAGGATGTGTTAAATATTGAACTGATAAAGGTCAAAATCTCAGGGTTGTCATCTACAACCAACATTTTTGGAAGATTAGAATTTAATTCTTTGTTTTCTTTTAAAGCTTGTTCCGGTTTCAGGATTCTTTCTGGTTTATAAAAGAAAGAATCTTCTGATTTTTTGAAATTTTGAACAAATTGATCTTTAGTGAAATGAGTGTCTCCTCGTGGAATACTAAGTGTAAATGTACTTCCCATATCAATTTTACTCTCGACTTTTACGGACCCTTTATGTAATTCAATAATGTTCTTTACCAAAGAGAGCCCTATTCCGGAGCCAATTAAGTCTGAAGAATCTGAATTTGATATTTGATAAAATCTATCAAAGATTCTATCTAGCATTTCTTCAGACATGCCTTTTCCATCATCAAAAACGAGAATGTGACAACTGTTTTCGTTTATTTCTACCTCCACAGAAACTTTAGATTTTGCATATTTAAAGGCATTAGATAGTAAATTACTAAACACAATTTCTAATTTATTAAAGTCATAGGTAAGTGCAATATTTTCTTGAGGTAATTGCAACGTAAAATCGATGTCTTTACTTTCTGCTAAATCGTTAAACGACAAGAAGATTTCTTTTATGAAATAACTAAAATTGCCCTCATGTACTTTTAACCTCATTTTTCCAGAATCGGATTTTCTAAAATCTAAAAGTTGATTGACCAAGCCAAGTAAACGATTGGTATGATAGTGAATGGTAGAAAGATGTGCTTTTTTTTGATTGGCGTCTATATTGTTATTTAAAAGAAATTCTAAAGGCCCAGAAATTAATGTGAGTGGTGTTCTAAATTCGTGCGCAATATTGGTAAAGAATTGTGTTTTCATTTTGGCTATTTCTTCCTCTCTTTTTCTATTATTTCGAGAAAGTTCTAACCTTGTCTTTAATTCATTTTGCTTATTGATGTAGAATCGGTACAAGAAAAGCAATCCAATAAACGAAATGATATATAATGCGAAAGCTTTATTAGATTTCCAAAATGGTGGTAAAATTTTAATACCAAGTTGCGTTATATTATTTTCAGAATTTAATTTACTTACAGGTCTAATTTTAAAAATATAATCGCCTGGTTTTAAATTTGAAAAATTAATACTAGTTTGAGAGTTTGAATTATGCCATTCATCATCCAGGCCTTGTAACATATACTCCAAATTAGAATTTGAAGTATTAAAACTCAAAGGACTATAATCGATAGAAAAGATGTTTTCGTTGCTATTTAAAACAATTTCATCGGTATATTCAATAGCATTATTGAGAAGTGTTCGATCGTTATATGATTCACCCGCCTTTATTTCTTCACCTGCAATTTGAAACCCGGTTATGGTAACATTTGGCAATTCTCTTGGTTTTATTGAATCCGCAATAAATGAATTTAACCCATAAATTCCACCAAAATAAAGTTCTCCAACATTGGATCTAAAACCAACTCCTTCCATAAAATTGTTTGAAGACAAACCATCTGTTAAATCAAAGTTGGAAAATATTTTTTCTTTTAAACTATATTTAGAAATTCCTTTATTTGTACTTACCCACAAATTTTTAGAAGTGTCTTCTAATACAGAATGTATGTAATTGTTAGGTAAACCATCTTCAACCTGATAGGCTTTAAAATAAATATCCTTTTCTGTTTTAATTAGCAAGTTTAGACCATTGGGAGTACCTATCCATATTTGTCCATTCGAATCTTCACATATACTATTTATGATATCGCTACTGAGTGTATTTTTATTGGATTGTACTTTAGCATATTTTTTAAAATTATTTGTTGTCTTATTATATTGTAAAAGCCCGTTGTATGTTCCAATCCATATTTGACCATTTGAGTCTTCTAAAAAAGCACTAATTCTATTATTGCCTAAATGATGTTCAAATTTTTGATCTTTTGGCGAACCAGGCTGCACAGATTTCCTTAGCCCTTTTTGTTGGGTTCCAATCCAGAAAGTACCGTCAGAAGATTCATCTAGGGTTGTTATTTTTGCATTCTCCTTAGTGTTGTCATCTCTTATTATTGGGATATTCTTGTTGTTTAGAATATAACTATTTCCATTTTTATTAATTTGAAATAAAGAGTAATTCCCACCAACCCAGATTGATTTTTTTGAGTCCTGATAAATAACTTTCGCTCCGCTTTTTACAGATCGATTACTGTTACCAGGAAATGATTCGGGTAATTTAATTTTTCGGAAATCATCGTCACCTCCTCCGAAATAAATATTACTATTTCCTTTGAATCCTACCCAAAGGGTTTTGCCTTCATCTTTAATAACGGACCAAACAGGTTCGTTCGGTAAATTTTTAAAAGATTTAAAACCAAATTGTTCTGTATCAATAACCTTGCATACCCCTCCGCCATTAGTGCCAAACCATAAATTCTCAGAACCGTCTTGATATATGGTTAAAACATCATTATAGAGTTCTTTGCTACCCTTTCCGTTATTAGAAAATAAACTGTAATGTGCGTATTGATTTGTATTTAGGTTGTATTTGTATAATCCGGTGCCCCAGGAGCCTACCCATAAATTTCTTTTTGTATCTAAATATATGTAATGAAGATTGTTGGAGTTTACCTCGGAATTTTTAATGTCGAAAAGTTTGAGTTTAGTAGATTTTTTAGATCTAGGATTGTAAGAAAATAGTCCCGTGCCCCATGAAGAATAGTAATAGTTTCCTGAAATTGTATCTTCTGTAATGCTAGAAATATTTCCAATTGAAACTTGTTCAATTAAGTTTTGATTCAAATCATAAATATGTAAACCAAAGGCGGTTCCGACTAAAATTTTATTTTGAGAAGTTTTGTAAATTGATGAGACTACATTAACTTGATTAAGTTTATGTATTGATTTGTCTTTTTCATTGATGACCCATAGTCCATTTTTTCTTGTACCAACCCAAATTTCGTTTTCCTTTCCTTCCGCAATGCTTATTACATTTTTGTCTTTAAGTTCATCAAAGAATTCGCCAAATTCTTCGAATTTATCTATTTGTGGATTGTATTTGGCAACACCATTTGATTTAGTCCCAATCCAAATATTTCCTTTACTGTCTTCAAACAGATTTTCTATAGAGTTATTGATTAAACTATTTGGGTCTCCAATTTTATTTTGAAAGGATTTTATTGTTTTACCATCATATCTGTTTAATCCTCCTCTCGTACCAATCCATAAAAAGCCTTTTTTATCTTGAAGAATTGATGTTACTTCACTTTGAGAAAGCCCTTCATTTGATGTGATATATTCTACATTCGGGAAGTAATCAATATCTTGCGCTTTTAACCCTGGAAGTAATGGAATAGAGCAAAACATATACAATAGACTTATTCTAATATATCTATTGTAATTATTTAGTAGTATTAAGGGTTTTAATCGACACATTAAATGAAAAATAGTTGCTCTTAATTAATCTCTAATTTGAAATCAACTAGTTTCCAAATATAGTTTTTTATAGATTAAAATCTGGCCACGGAACTTTTTTTCCGGTTTCGGTTAGTGTAGGCATTTGAGCGTCAACTTTTCTTAAGTATTTACCTAACTCTTTTGCTAAGTTTTTTAAAACTTCACTTTCGTCCTCTTTAAGGTTTTTAGATTCTCCTATATCATTTTTAATATTAAAGAGTTCAAAAGATTGATCTAAATGATAATAAATCAATTTCCAATCTCCTTTTCTAATGGTGCTTGTTGCGCCAATTCCGGGTCCTGTTGGCCCCCAATTGTTAGGGTAGTGCCAAAATAGGGCTCTATCTGAATCAGTTTCTTTTCCGCCTTTTAAGATGTTGGTAAAGCTCTGACCATCAATTTTTTGAACGGTTTTAGAATTTTGTATACGAGCCATTTCTAAAATAGTTGGAAAGAAATCTTCAATAATAACCTTAGCATTGGTAGAGGTGTTTCCTTTAGTAACAGAAGGCCATTTTACTAGCATCGGTTCTCTAATTCCGCCTTCATGAACTGAGCCTTTACCGCTAGAAAGTGGTTTGTTGTGCGTATGTTTTTCGCCTCCTCTTGCAACTGCACTTAAACCACCATTATCAGACATAAACATGATAACAGTATTATCTGCAATACCTTTTTTATCCAGATGATCCATTAAATCGCCTAAACTTTTATCCATGCCTTCAACCATTGAAGCATATTTTGCTTCTACGGGTAATAAACCTTGGTCTAAATATTTTTGTTCAAATCTAGGATCTCCTTGAATTGGAGTATGAACCGCATAATGAGCCATATATAAATAGAAAGGTTTTTTCTCATTAATAGATGTATCCATTGCCAATATTGCTTCTTGCGTCAAAGCTTCCGTAAGAAAAATGTCTTTACCATGATATTTTTCTAACCCTGGAACATCCCAAATCTTTTCATTTCTTCGAGTGTTCTCATAATTTTTGAGTCCGTAATAACTACCCGGAGCACCTGCTGCGTGCCCCGCAATATTTACCTCAAAACCTAAGGTTGTCGGATCGGCACCAGGAGTACCAATAGCACCGAAATGAGCCTTGCCTACGTGGATCGTCTTATAGCCATTATCTTTTAAAATTTGAGGTAAGGGTGTTATATGAACGGCGTTAGAAATAGAATCGGTTGGCTGTGCACCGTTTAAATTCCATTTGGGCATACTCAAACCTTTTGGTGGTTTAACCATGTATCTATCACGTCTTAAAGTCCAATTGGTTACACGATGTCTTGCCGCATTCATGCCTGAAATTAAACTGACTCTTGTTGGTGTGCAAACTGGTGTAGCATAGGCCTGAGTAAATTTCATTCCTTCAGCAGCCAGACGTTCCATACTTGGTGTTTGGTATAACTTATTAAATGGAGTTTCTTTATCCCAAAATGGAACAGAAGTGTCTTGCCACCCCATATCATCTACCATAAACACAATTATATTTGGCTGTTCTTCTTTAATCTCTTTTTTACAGGCAAAAAAAGTTATAAATGTCAAACAGGTTATAGTGCTCCAAAGTCGTTTCATTTTTTTATTGTTTTGTGTTTGTGGCAAAGTTGATATCCATTGCTTTCCAACGTGCTAAAATATTAGAAAGGTTTTTTTCGAAATCATTGAAATTTTTATTGCTTTTTTGTGTCCACCCTACTTCTGCATATGCAGCAATCCTGGGAAAAGTTTGATATTCTACATCTTTGATTGTTGGTGTCCATTCTGTCCACATTTGGCAACCTAACCCGTAAATATTATCATGGTATTTTTGGTCTAAACCTTTTGGAATTGGATCAAAATTGTATGCTTTTTCTAAGCTAATTTGTTTGTAACTGTAATCTAGGTACGTGTTACTGTGTAATGAGTTTACAATACCATAACCCATTCTTGCGGCTTCAGTTGCCAATTCTAAATTTCCTTTCCAAAAATGAACAACTACGTTTTTGGCAAGTTTCGTTTCAGCTTCTATATCAAGCTTTTTCTCACTGAAATCTGAATGAACATTCTTACCCATGATTTCATTCCAGCCCATCATTCTTCTGCCTTTACTCTCAATGAATTTTGAAATTTTATTCGTAAAACCTACTTGTAAATCCGCTGGTGAATTGATTCCGTTTTCCTTCATGTATTGTTGTACGTGTTCAGATTCTTCCCAAACTTTGTAACCAACTTCGTCTCCGCCAATATGTATGACTTCAGATGGAAATAATTCAAACATTTCCGTTAAAACATCCTTGATAAATTTTTCAACCTTTGGATTAGTTAAATCATAGTTGTCATAGTGTCTTCCAAATTTTACTGGAACTTCAATTTCTTTTCCAGCCGTTCCTAACCACGAATAAGATGCAATTGCTGCGCTTGAATGACCAGGAATCTCAAGCTCAGGAACTATTGTTATGTTTCTTTCAGCAGCATAGGCTACAATATCTTTAATCTGTTCTTGGGTGTAAAAACCACCATGAGGTTCACCTGCAGTTAACTCGCTTTTCCATTTTTTTGGACCTATTTGCGTGTCTTTTCTTTTTGAGCCTATTTCTGTTAATTTTGGATATTTTTTGATTTCAATTCTCCATCCGGCATCATCCGTTAAATGCCAGTGAAAAACATTCATTTTTAACAAAGCCATTTCATCTAATAGTTGTTTTACAAATGCTTCTCCTTGAAAATAACGCGATTCATCTAACATATAGGCGCGCCATCCAAAACGCGGAGCATCTTCAATAAATACGGTTGAAATATCTGTCGAATTCATGGCTAGTTGTCTTAAACTTTGAATTCCGTAAAACCATCCTTTTCTTCCAGAAGCTGAAATAATAATTTGGTTTTTAGAGATATCTAAAGTGTAGCCTTCATCTGTAATTTGAACATCTTGTTTAAATTGGATACTGTGCTCGGTCTTTGCTTTAACAATGTCTAGGTCTAAATTTATATCTTGTTTTAATGCCTGATGAAGGGCTTTCGCAATTTCATGTTGGTTTCTTGATGCAACGATACTTGTTGAATTGTCTAAAGTAAAGGTTCCTAAATTTTTTGCTTCAATAAAATTTGGTTGCGGAATTATAGAAATGTTTTGAGCTTTGATATTTACACTAATTAAAATTGTAATTAGTAAAGCAGTAATTGTAATTTTTGATTTGGTCATTAATAAGTACTTATAATTGAATTAATTCTATATAAAAAGGAGTGTAATGTTTTTGACCCCAACCACTATAATACCAGCCTTCTAAAGCTACTTCTCCTTCATTAAGTAGGACGTTTTCATAGGTTGCAGATTCTATATTATTAGCAGTTATTTTTTTTGAAAAATTCTGTGTTCCTAATCGAATAATAAGTTCACCGGGATCAGGAATAGGTTTTCTAAAATGACAAATTATTTTGTAATTACCTTTTTTAATAATGTTTAAATCCCAACGCACATACATTTGTTCATCGGCCCAAATTAATTGCATGCCTCTTGCATCATTTCTGTTTAGAATTGTGTGTGTTTCATTAGGCGATCCAATTATAGTTCTTGGTGGTTTTTTAATATGTTCGCTACTCATAATATCGTCATACCAATCATCTAATTTTGATTGAAGTTTTTGGACGATTTCTGAATTTTCTTCACTGATATCATTGGATTCGAAGGGGTCTATGTTCAAATTGTATAATTCAAATTGATTTGATTCATTGTGAGATTTAGTATTACCTATGAGTTTATAGCCATTGTCTAAAACGGCCATGTTTCGGTATTTTTCTGGGTAACTACGTTGCCATTCAAAGAAAAGAGGTCTTTCTTTTAGTTGTTTATTTTCGGATAAGCTTTTAGCGAAACTAATTCCATCTAAATTTAATTGTTCCGAAAGTTCTATTCCACATAACTCAGCCAAGGTTGGTAGTACATCTATATGGGCTGCAGGCGCTTCAATTGCGTTTGTATTTTTTTGATTCTTTACATTTTTTAAATAGAATGGAACATGAATTCCGCCTTCTCTTACTTGCCCCTTAAGGCCTCTATATCCACCAACATATCTATATTGCTGCGGTCCATTATCAGTCATGAAAATAATAATAGTATTGTCGTAAATATTTTTCTTTTTTAAAGACGAAATAAGCCGACCTACATTATCATCAATATTACTCACCATTGCATAAACCTTCCGAGCATCTTCTTTGTTTTTCTCATTCATTTCATGCACATATTGGCCATTTTTCTCAAAATAATCTGAGTCGAATTCAAGTGATTTATATTGTTCGTAGTACACTTCTGGAACTTGTAACGGCGTGTGTGGAGCGTTAAATGATAGATATGCTAAAAATTGTTTATCATCATTATTTTCTACAAAGGAAATTAATTCATCGGTATATACATCAGAGCAGTAACCTGAACTTTCAAAGACCTCACCGTTCCTAAACAACACAGGGTCAAAGTATGAGGTGTTGCCTTTGTAATAATTAAATACATCTCCCACTTGACCAATTCCTCCGCTCAAATGCCATACACTTTCTTCAAATCCTTGATCTTGAGGTCTGGAAGGGTAGGAGTCTCCTAAATGCCATTTTCCAAAAATTCCAGTAGCATAGCCATGATCTTTAAATATTTCTGCAATTGTTTCTTCTTCGGTAGCCATAATTGCTCCGCCTGAATAGGTGTCGAATACACCAGTTCTAATATTGTAGCGTCCTGTTAAAAGACTTGCTCTTGTAGGGGCGCAAACAGGACTCACATAAAAATTATCGAATGAAACACTTTCCTTTGAGAGGTTATCTAAATTTGGAGTTTTAATTAACGGATTACCATGAGCACCAAGATCTCCATAACCCATATCATCAGCCATAACGATAATAACGTTCGGTTTTTGAGAATACCCTAAAAGAGAGCCTAGGCTAAGGCAAAATAGGATAACATATATAAATTTACTATTCAGCATGCCAGTAGTTTGAGAAAATGGTTTGCATTTCTGGATATTGCGAATCAGAATCGCCAATTTCCGATTTTAATTCTTTAAGAGAGACTTTCATTTCTTTAATAATTTCATCATATTCAGGATTGTTGTAGGCATTGGTGTTTTCTTTAGGATCTTTCTCTAAATCATAAAATTCCCAAGCCGGTTTGGTAGCTTCTTTTGCAGAACCGGTCATATCCAATGAATGACCGTAAAACAACGCTAATTTATATCGTTCATTTCGTATTCCAAAATGTGCAGGTCTGTTGGCGTGATTTGTCCAATATCTGTAATAAGCGTTTTTCCTCCATGTATTCGGAGTATTCCCTTTTAGGTTTTCTCTAAAACTTGTTCCTTGAAATGATTCTTGTAGTTGAACTCCTGCGTAATCGGCCATTAAAGAAGGGAAATCAATATTTAAAATAATGTCATCGATGCGTTTACCCCCTTCTATTTCTTTTGGATAACGTATTACAAAAGGCATTCGTAATGATTCTTCATAAATTAAACGCTTGTCAAAAAAACCATGTTCTCCTAAGAAATAGCCTTGATCCGCAGTGTAAATTACAATTGTATTGTCCGCTATTCCCTTTTCTTCAAGATAGTCTAGTAATTTCCCAATATTGTCATCTATAGCCGCTCCAGATCTCATAAAGTCTTTTACAAATTTTTGGTAAACAGCCTTCCTTGCAGAAACACTATCCATTTCATTAGTGTAAAAAGGTAATCCTGGATATTTACACCACCATTTGTCAGGATCATTAGAGGCTTGTTCATAACGCCATGCCAATTGCTCTAATTTCTGACCTTTTATACTTCTACCTGTAGTTTCCGGAGAAAAGTCTAAAAGTGATGCTGGTTCCGGAATTTCTTGATTTTTGTATAAATCATTAAAACGCTCTGGAAAATCAAATGGCTCATGTGTTGCTTTAAAATGAGTCATTAACATAAATGGTTTGGAAGAATCGATAGTATCCAGCCAATTCATGGATAGATCCGCAATTACATCTGTTGAAAATCCCTTGTGAACATCCCAATCTTTTAATTTTTTATGGAAGTTTTCTTTGGTTCTTAAAATAGGGTCCCAATATCTCCCTTGGTCATGAAGAATATTATAGTAATCGAATCCCGATGGTTCTTTTTTTAGATGCCACTTTCCAATAATAGCAGTTTGGTATCCATTGTTGTTTAAAACCTTTGCAATATTATTTCTTTCTGGAGTTAAAGCATCTGATAGCGTGTAAACACCATTATTATGACTGTATTGACCTGTTAAAATTGTGGCCCTACTGGGAACGCATATTGAATTGGTGCAAAATGAATTATTTAACACCGCTCCCTCGTCAGCCAAACGCGAAATGTTTGGAGTGTGAACATAATCTTCTAAAATTCCACCGTAAATTCCCCATGCTTGCGAGGTGTGGTCATCACTCATGATAAAAAGAATGTTTGGTTTGTTTGGAGTTGAGGATTTTTGCTTACATGATACTAATGTAATGGATGCTAAAAGAAATAAAAATAGTGGTCTCATTAGGACTTGATTAGTTTTAAGGTAGAATGAAATAATTTTTTAAAAATACATTAATCGATAGGAATATTTTCAAGAATTTAGACAAATGACATGTATTGTTCAGTAAAGGTCTGTTGTTGTTGTGAAATTTATATTTTT
Organism: Urechidicola vernalis; assembly: GCF_031846385.1. Classification (NCBI taxonomy): domain Bacteria; kingdom Pseudomonadati; phylum Bacteroidota; class Flavobacteriia; order Flavobacteriales; family Flavobacteriaceae; genus Urechidicola; species Urechidicola vernalis. Next base: position 34,582 of record NZ_JAVRHV010000002.1, on the reverse strand, counting down.
ATTTGAATACATTTGCTTTGACAAATATTACTTGAATCAACCAACTTTAATCGTGAATCAATGACTCAAAAACTTCGTTACGTATTTCTTTTCTTGAATTGCATAATGCTCTCTTCAATTGCACAAGAAAATCATTTCATAACAAAATTTTCAGCGGAAGAACTTAAAAATGCACCTGTTAAATTAATTCCATATCCACAGGAAGTTAAATGGGGTGCTAAATCGTTAAAATTAAGTGGGTGTTCATTACAAATAAATCCTGAATTAAGTGGTTATCATGTTGCTATCGAGAATGAGATTCGAGAAATTTTCAGCAATTATTCTTCAAATAAAAGCGGAGTAAATATCGTTGTTGAATTTGACCCTGATTTAAAAGCGGAAGCATATAATTTGAACGTGTCGAAAAAAGGAATTGAGATTGAAGCATCAAGTGCTTCTGGAGTGTTTTATGCCTTGCAAACATTAAAGCAGATGGTATTGGTAAATGACGATAAAACTGCTATTCCATATTGTAGAATAAGTGATTATCCGCAGCATTCGGTGAGAGGTTATATGATTGATGTGGGGCGTAATTATCAGAGCATGGAGAGCCTCAAAAAACAATTGGACTTTATGGCGATGTATAAGTTTAATACATTCCATTGGCATTTAACAGATAGACCGGCGTGGAGAATTGAAAGTAATGTGTATCCACAATTAACTTACGCTTCTAATCACTGGCAAACCAGAGACCCAGGAGTTTTTTATACCTATGAAGAGATAAGAGATATAATCGCATACGCTAAGGAACGACATATAACTGTAATTCCTGAAATAGACATGCCTGGCCATAGCGATTCCTTTAAATTAGCGATGGGCTTTACAATGGAATCGGAAAAAGGAATGAAAGCACTAACCAATATCTTAAATGAGTTTTTTCAGGAGATACCAAAAGAAGATTGCCCGATTATTCATATTGGATCAGATGAAGTGAAAATTCCAAACCAAGAGGAGTTTATTGAACATATGGTAAATGTTTGTAAACAAGGAGGAAGAGAAGTGGTTATTTGGAATCCAGGTTTAGAAGCAACTGATGATGTAGTTCGTCAAACCTGGGAAGATAAGGATATTAAAAAAGGAAATTTTAGAGAAATTGATTCATGGTTAAACTATGTCAACACTGCCGAACCGATGGTGCAAATTCAACGTTTGTTCTTTAAGCCAATTGGCTATCCTTCTCCAAATAAAGTAATTGGAGGAACCTTATGTTTTTGGCCTGATGTAAATTTAAGACATGAAAGCGATGCTTTTGAGCAAAACCCAGTTTATTCGTCTATAGCCACCTATGCTTGGAAGGCATGGACAGCCGATTTTGAAGTTGGAATTCCTGAATATTATACGAAAATGCCTCCAAAGGGTGGTGAAGCGTATAAGTATTTCAGTGTATTTGAAGACTATTTATTAAAGCATAAGCATACAATTTTTAAGGCAGAACCATTTCTATATTTTAGACAAAATGATAAAGAGTGGAATTTAATTGGTGCTTTTAACGGAGATGAAGGTGATGAAATATTAAGAGAGATAAAGCATAATTACGAGTATAATGGTAAGACCATAAAGTGGGAAAAAGTAATAGGTAATACCTTGGTTTTTAATGAGCGTCACATGAAAATGGGGTATTTTGATAGGGAGAAGAAAGGAGTTGCTGTATATGCTTTAACTTATATACATTCTGATAAAGAAAGAGAAATAGATGCTATGATTGGATTTGAAACAGCAGAAAGAGCAAACAAAATTCATTCTGGCATTCCGTTTAAAGGAACATGGGATCAAAATGGAGGAAATATTTGGGTAAATGATGAGCAAATTACTCCACCTGACTGGAAAGATGCCGGATGGAAATCGGAGAAAAGGAAAGGTTGGGGGTCAAAAGCAGACCAAGAAGTACCTTGGGAAAAGCAAGATTTTTATTGGACACGTAACCCTTCAAAGATTAAATTAAAAAAAGGGTGGAATAAGGTTTTTGCTAAAATTCCATACGGTTCAAATTATCAAAACTGGATGTTTACTTTTATTCCAGTTGAAATGGACGGCATCCGATTTAGTGCTGATAAAAAATAGAGTTTCAAAGTCAAATTGGGGCTTTGCCTTGTTGTTTATCGAAAAAATGAGACAAGTTAGCGATCGGCGAATATATTGCTCGTTAATGAAATTATTTCTCATAACTAATTAAATTTAATTATATGAAAACTATGTTTTCTAGAAATACCATAAAAAAAGGAACATTATTAAAAATTACTTTTTTACTTGTTATATGTATTGCATTGTACAATTGTTCTGATGTAAAACAAAACGAAGAAAAAGTTAGGCCAAACATCTTGTTCATTATGAGTGATGATCATGCGTATCAGGCCATTAGTGCTTATGGTTATGATCATATTCAAACCCCGAATATTGATAGGATTGCAGATGAAGGAGTTCTGTTTAATAAAGGATTTGTAACTAATTCAATCTGTGCGCCTAGTAGGGCTGTTATGCTAACTGGAAAACATAGTCATGTAAATGGTAAGGTAGATAATATTCACGGTTTTGATTGGGAGCAGGATAATTTTGCAAAATCATTGCAGAGTGCGGGTTATCAAACTGCAATGGTGGGTAAAATTCATATGGATGGTTTACCTCAAGGATTTGACTATTCAAATGTTTTACCAGGACAGGGACAATATTATAATCCAGTGTTTATTGAAAACGGTGAGCGCAAACAAATTCATGGGCATGCCACACAAATAACTACAGACATTGCTTTGGATTGGTTAAAAAATAAAAGAGATCAGGATAAACCATTTTTAATGTTATATCATCAAAAGGCCCCGCATAGGCCATGGATGCCAGAGGCTAAATATTTAGACTATTTTGATGATAAAACGTTTACACCACCTGCTAATTTCTTTGATGATTATGAAGGAAGACCTGCGGCAGCGCAACATGAAATGGGAATTTATGAGCATTTAGATTTAGCCTATGATTTAAAAATGTTGGATGATGAAAAAGAATTTAAAACAAGATTAAGAGGCTCATTCCAAAATATGTATAACCGAATGGACGATGATCAAAAAGCAGCTTGGGACGCTTATTACGACCCTATTATTGAAAAGTTTAAAAAGGATAAATTAAGCGGAAAAGAATTAGCATTATGGAAATATGATAGATATATGAAAGATTATCTTGGTACGATAAAATCTGTTGATGATGGAGTAGGTGAAGTGCTAGATTATTTAAAAGAGAATGGATTAGAAGAAAATACCATAGTTGTTTATACATCTGATCAAGGCTTTTATTTAGGAGAACATGGTTGGTTCGATAAACGTTTTATGTATGAAGAATCCTTTAGAACTCCGATTTTAATGATGTATCCGAAAGAAATTAAAGCGGGAACTGTAGTGGATGAAATGATTCAAAACCTTGATTTCGCACCTACGTTTTTAGATTATGCAAATGTTGAAATCCCTGAAGAAATTCAAGGAGAATCCATTAGAGAATTAGTGCAAGGAAATTCGAAAGATTGGAGAGATGCCATTTATTATACATACTATGAGTATCCAGGTGAACACAATGTGCAAAGGCATTATGGGGTAAGAACGGATCGTTATAAATTAATGCATTTTTATTATGATTCAGATTATTGGGAATTGTATGATTTGGAAAAAGACCCTACTGAAATGAATAATATTTACGATGATGCATCATATGCAGAAACAAAAAAAAATATGCATATAAAACTTAAGGAGGTTCAAGAAAAGTATGGAGACAATGATGCATTAAGAACTCAGTTTTTGGAAGAGTATTTAGCAAAAAGAAAGTAAACTAAAGATAAAATGCAAATATTTAAAAAGAGGTAATGAAAAAAATTGTTGTCACTTTTTTATTATTGTAAAAATTCAAGTTAAAATAAGTGAACCACGGGTAATAATAGTATTTATTTAAAAAGAAATTGCACCTAATTTTAGGATTAAAAAAAATAAGAATTATGCGAATTAGAATTGCGACTGTGATAGTTTTATTAATTAATATTTCGGTTTTTTACGCTCAGGAGAAGCCAAACATATTATTCATCTTTGCAGATGATCAAACTTTCGAGTCATTAGGAGCCATTAATAATCCTGAAATAAAAACACCTAATTTGGATAGGCTTTTAGAACAAGGGACCTTATTTACACAAACTTTTAATCAAGGGTCTTGGTCGCCAGCAGTTTGTTTGGCTAGTAGAGCAATGTTGAATTCAGGTTTGTCGGTTTGGGACTCTAAGAATTTTGATAAATTATCTAATAGTGAAGGAAAAGATAAAGTAACACCATGGTCTTTACTGATGAAAAATGCTGGATACGATACTTATATGACGGGTAAATGGCATGTTAGACTTGATGCTAATAAGTTATTTGATGAGGTAAGGCATGTTAGGCCTGGTATGCCAAATCAAACAAATAAAAGATATGCTCGAAAATTTTTAGAAAATGAACCAGATACTTGGAGTCCATATGACACCTCTAATAAAGGATATTGGAAAGGCGGTAAGCATTGGAGTGTGGTAGTTGCCGACAATACGTTAGATTATTTGAGGAAATCCAAAGAGGGTGAAAACCCATTTTTTATGTACGTAGCATTTAACGCTCCACACGACCCAAGACAATCTCCAAAGAAATATGTGGATATGTATCCTATAGAAAACATTGCAGTTCCAGAATCATTTTTACCAGAATACCCATACGCCGAAGAAGCGGCATCAGGTAAGGATTTAAGAGATGAGCAGTTAGCGCCATTTCCAAGAACTGAATATTCTGTAAAAGTGAACAGGCAAGAGTATTATGCCATTATTACGCATATGGATGCTCAAATTGGAAGAATACTAGATGCTCTTGAACAAACCGGACAAATAGATAATACCTATATTATTTTTACTGCGGATCATGGCCTGGCTGTAGGCGATCATGGATTTATTGGTAAGCAAAATATGTACGATCAAAGTATGCGAGTACCCATGATTATTTCAGGCCCGAGAATTCCTAAGTCAAAACAAATTCACGAAATGGTTTACTTGCAAGATGCTATGGCTACATCATTAGAAATTGCCGAGGTTAAGAAACCGAATTATGTTGCGTTTAACAGTTTATTGCCATTAACAAAAAACTCAAATAAAAAAAGTAAAAATCAAGAGGTATATGGTGCATATTTAGATAATCAAAGAATGTTGAGGTCTAAAGATTTTAAACTTATTGTATATCCAACCATTGGTAAAATTCGATTTTATGATATAAAAAATGATCCAAATGAGATTCGTGACTTAGCATTAAATCCGAGTTATTCAAAAGAAGTGAAAAAGCATTTTAAAAAGTTGTTTTCTCAGCAAAAGAAATTAAGAGATCAGTTGGATTTATCTTCTGTTTATGAAAAATACTTGAATAACTTTTAATATTGAGCTCAATGAAGATTAAAGTAAATATTGGTTTTATTATTGTTTTTTTCTTTGGATTGCATATTCATGCTCAGGAAAAACCTAATATAGTTTATATTCTTTGTGATGATTTAGGATATGGGGATGTTAGGGCCTTATCACCAATGACTAGTATAATTCCTACTCCTAATTTGGATAAGTTGGTTTCACAGGGAATGCATTTTTCAAATGCTCATTCTGGGTCTTCCGTTTGTACTCCAACAAGATATGGGTTATTAACGGGAAGATACGCTTGGAGAACTCATTTGCAAAGAGGGGTTGTAGTTGCCGGTGATGGACCGTTAATTGATGACGATAGATTTACAGTTGGTGAATTTTTACAGAATCAGGGATATGAAACTGCATTGGTTGGTAAATGGCATTTGAATTACACTTACCTAGATCAGGATAGCAATAAAGAATTAAGCCCTTTAAATAATAACAGTACTACGGGATTGCCAATTGGAACAAAAATTCCTGATGGTCCTATTACCAGGGGCTTTGATTATTTTTATGGTTTTCATCATGCAAGGGTAATGAAAACTGTTGTTGAAAATGACAGGATTGTTAAAGAAATTAAAACTGTTGAAATGTTGCCTTTATTAACTCAAAAGGCGGTAGAATATATCAATGAGAGAGGTAGTTCTAATACTAATAAAGAACCATTCTTTTTGTATGTGCCATTAAGTTCCCCTCATGGGCCTATTGTTCCTAGTAAGGAATGGAAAGGAAAGAGTGGAATTAACATTTTTGGAGATTTTGTAATGCAAACGGATTGGACCGTAGGTGAAATTCTAAAAGCACTTGATAAAAATGGATTAACAGATAATACCATCGTTATTTTTAGCAGTGATAATGGTACCTCTAAAATTGCCAATTTTAAAGAATTAGAAGAGGCAGGGCATTATTCAACTGCAAAAAGTAGAGGTAGTAAAACTGATATTTGGGATGGAGGTCATAGGGTACCATTTATAGTTAGATGGCCAAATGGAAAAATTGAACCAAATTCAAAATCGGACCAGTTAATTTGTCTAACGGATTTAATGGCGACTTGCTCTGAAATTTTAGATGAAAGATTACCGAAGAATACATCAGAAGATGGAGTCAGTTTTTTGCCTGCCTTATATAACGAGGAGATTGAGAGTTCTAGAGAAGCAGTAGTTCATCATTCTGTAGATGGAAACTTTGCAATAAGAAAGGGCAAGTGGAAATTAATTTTTTGTGAAGGTTCAGGTGGCTGGACTGCACCAAATAATAAGGCTGCCAAGAAGCAAAATTTACCGAACCTTCAATTATATAATATAGAACAAGATTCTAAAGAGGAAAATAACTTGGCTGATTCCAATCCAAAAGTTGTAAAAGAATTAACCAAATTAATGAATTCGTATGTAGAAAATGGACGAAGCACAAAAGGTGAAAAATTGAAAAATGATGTTGAAGTTCAGATTATAAAATAGAATGAAGAAGAATATTGTTTTTATTATAGTTTGTGTGTCTGTACATGTATTTGGTCAGGTTAAATCATCAGAAAGCCAGTTTGTGTTAGACATGGTATTTAACAATCCGGGAGAAGCAGAAACTTTTTCTAAATATACTAATCCCGAATTTGTAAAATCACGAGGAATTAACGGAATGGTACCACAATGGTTTGTGAATTGTGCAATAACCTATGATAACTTTCAAGAAAATATTATTCCAAAAGATAGTGATACAAGAAAATGGATAAATGAAAAAGCAAAAGTAATTGATGCTAAATTGGCCACTTGTGAAGAAGCAGCAATGCCCGTTTATGCATTTACCGATGTTTTTATGGCACCGAAAGAAATTTGGGAGAAGTTTGGGGATGCAATCGGTCAAGAAGAGAAGAATCACTCTGTGTTGGGTTCAGAGAAAACAGAAGTTTTAAGAAGACCTTCTATTCAAAACCCAATTGTACAAGATTTAATGCGAGCACAAATTGCTGGAATATTTGAAAGATTTCCAACCTTAGATGGATTAGTAATACGATTTGGAGAAACATATTTACATGATACTCCTTATCATTTGGGAGGCAAGCCAGTTAGGCAAGGAGAAGGAGGAGTTGAAGACCATGTTTTGCTACTTAATATTTTAAGAGACGAGATATGTGTTAAACGGAATAAGAAATTGTTTTATAGAACTTGGGATTTTGGGTGGTTGCACACAAGACCCAACGTATATTTAGAAATTACGAATCAACTTGAGCCTCATGAAAATTTAGTATTTTCGATTAAACATACAAAAGGAGATTTTCTACGAAATCATGCTTTTAACCCTACATTAGGAATTGGGAATCATCAGCAAATTGTGGAGGTACAATGCCAAAGGGAATATGAAGGTAAAGGAGCACATCCAAACTATGTAGCAAAAGCGGTAATTGATGGATTTGAAGAGTACGAGGGAAGAAGTGGTATGCAAAGTTTGAATGATTTAAAATCGAATAAAAACTTTAAAGGTGTCTGGACTTGGTCTAGAGGAGGAGGTTGGAAAGGCCCATATATTAGCAATGAACTTTGGATTGACTTGAATACTTATGTTATGAGTCAATGGGCTTTAAATCTTGATACATCTGAAGAATCATTATTCTTTAAGTACGCCAAAGATGTTTTGCAATTGTCCGATAAAGATGCACAAACGTTACGTAAAATAGCATTATTGTCAACAGATGGTGTGTTAAGAGGGCATTACAGTGAAATTGCAGGAATTCATCCTACATGGATAAGAGATGAGTTTATGGGTGGCTTAGGAATTGATAGTGAAAATAAACCATCGGTTAATGGAAAGGGGAAATTAAATAGAAATTTCTATTCAATTTTAGATAAAGGATTGGTAGATGAAGTAATTCAAGAAAAGTTAGAGGCTGTATCTATTTGGAAGGAATTAGAAAGGTTGTCAAAGTCGTTTACTTCAGGCTCCTTAGAAGTTAGAGATTATATAAAAGTATCATCGGCATATGGTCGAATTAAATATGAAATCATATACAATGGTTGGGCAATAATGCTAAAAGGAATTGAGGGAGATAAAAACCAATTGTATCAATTAAAGTTAATGAAAGATCATATTGCCAATTATCGTAATTTATGGAAGGAATTTAAGGCTTTAACGGAATCAAATTTACAAAGTGCTACGTTGTATAAACCTTATGCATTTGATTTAAATTTCAAAGAGTTTCATGGCGAAAATGGGATGGAAAAAACTGTAAACTATTTTGAAAAGAAGACTCAGTAGGTATTTCACCTTTGTTTTATGTTGCTTGCAAATGATTTCATTTGCTCAAAGCAACGCAATGCCCAATATTTTGTTCATTGCTGTTGACGATTTAAGGGCAGAAGTAATTTCCCCTGATAACGAAGTTATTCAAATTCCAAATATTCGAAAACTGGCTGAAGAAAGTGTATTGTTTAATAATCATTTTGTGCAAGTTCCAACTTGTGGTGCATCGAGATATAGTATGCTAACAGGAATGCTTCCTAAGAAAAAGAAACATCTCAAAAATTATATCATTGAAAAAGATATAGCGGACGGAAATGAGAAGAGAGAAAAGCCAGAAACCTTTATCGAGCATTTAAAAAGGAACAATTACTACACTGTTGGCATTGGTAAAATTAGCCACTCCGCGGACGGATTTGTTTATGGGTACGAAGATGAAGTTACCGATAAAAGGGAATTACCAAATAGTTGGGATGAAGTTCTTTTTGATTCAGGAAAATGGGAAACAGGTTGGAATGCGTTTTTTGCATATGCAGATGGTTCGAATAGACAAAGTAGAAAAAAACAAGTAAAACCGTATGAAGAAGGAGATGTTTCAGATTACGGATATCCAGATGGATTAACAATAGATTTAGCAATCTCAAAGTTGAAAGAATTAAAAGGAAGCAAACAGCCCTTTTTTATGGGAGTAGGTCTGTTTAAACCTCATTTACCTTTTAATGCCCCAAAAAAATATTGGGATTTATATGAAAGAAATGAAATTCCGTTAGCGAAAAATGTAGAACAACCAAAGAATTCTTCAAGAGGTGGAGCAAATAATAGTGGTGAATTTAATCAGTATCTGTTGGGTGAGGAAAAGGCGAATGCTAAAAATCCAGTATCAAATGATTATGCGAAGAAATTGAAACATGCCTATTATGCTTCAGTGAGTTATATAGATGCTCAAATTGGAAAAATTTTAGAGGAACTTGAGGCTCTAGAATTAGACGAGAATACCGTCGTTATAGTTTGGGGAGATCATGGATGGAATCTTGGAGAGCAGTCTATTTGGGGTAAGCACAATTTGTTTGAGAGTGCTCTAAAAAGCGCTTTGATTATAAAAGTCCCTGGTGCAAAGAATATGGGTGTTAATTATGATGGTCTTGTATCTTCAGTTGATTTGTACCCAACCATTTGTAAAGTTGCTGGATTAGAAATTCCTTATGAATTGGACGGGAAAAGTTTAACTCCAATTTTTACTAAGAAGGTTAAAAAACATCATGATAAAGTGTATAGTTTTTTTGGTAATGGAGCATCAGTAAGAACCGAACGGTTCAGATTAACTCATTATAAAATAAAGGGGGAGGATTTTTACGATTTGTATGATTTAAAGAAGGATCCGAATGAAATTGAAAATGTCGCTGATGTACATCCTAAAGTGGTTGAAAAACTTTCGAAAGATTTGAATATTAAAAGGATTCAGAATTGACAATTAACATATATCTAATGTTATGCAACATTCATCTATTTAAAGCATAAGTAAAAATCATTTAAAGTATATTTAGGTTTTAAATTAGAGAATGAAAAAATACACACTACTCATACTAGGTTTTGCTTGGCTTGCAACGTTTTCTCAACAAAAAAAGCCAAATGTATTATTTATCATTTCTGACGATTTAACAGCGACAGCCGTTTCATCTTATGAGAATAAAGTATGTCAAACACCTAATATAGATAAATTGGCATCGGAAGGCGTGCTTTATACAAAAGCATACACGCAATATCCGGTTTGCGGTCCTTCTAGAGCTTCTTTTATGAGTGGGTATTATCCAAGTGCTACGGAAACTTATGGTTATGTGAGTGGTAGAGAAAAAATTGGGCCAAACAGAAAAACATGGTCGCAATTATTTAAAGATAATGGATATTATACTGCACGAGTGAGTAAGATTTATCATATGGGTGTTCCAATTGATATTGAATTAGGTTCAGATGGAAAAGATGATCCAGCTTCATGGACAGAGAAATTCAATAGTCAAGGTGATGAATGGCAAACCAAAGGCGAAGCGGAATTGGTTCAAGGAAATCCAGATGGAACTATTGAGCGTAAGGGAGGAAATGTTATGACCATTGTAAAGGCAGATGGAGATGATTTGGTTCATTCTGATGGAAAAACTACTGAGAAAGCGTCACAATTAATAAGAGAACATAAAGATGAGCCTTTCTTTTTAGCAGTTGGATTTGTACGCCCACATGTGCCCTTTGTTGCACCGAAGAGTTATTTTGATCCTTATGACCATCATCAAATTAACTTACCAAAAAAGGTCGATGGAGATTGGGACGATATTCCTAAAAGAGGGATTAATTATGTAACAAGTGTAAATGGTAAAATGTCCATTGAACAACAGAAGAAAGCCGTGGCAGCTTATTATGCTTCCGTTTCTTTTATGGATGCACAAGTTGGAAAAGTTTTGAAAACTTTGAAAGAAGAAGGTTTAGAAGATAATACGATTGTAATTTTTACATCAGACCATGGTTTTCATTTAGGTGAACACGACTTTTGGATGAAGGTGAGCTTGCATGAAGAATCAGTTCGTGTTCCTATGATTATAAAAGTTCCAGGAAAAGAACCGGCAGTGTGTAATTCTTTTGTGGAATTACTGGATTTATATCCAACAATATCTGAGTTAGCAGGATTAGAGTACCCGGAGGAGATTCAAGGAAAGAGTTTAGTAAAAACACTAGATAAACCAAAACATGAGGTAAGAGACATGGCCTTTTCAGTTACTCAGGGTGGAAAAACATTTTTGCTTAGGAATAAGAAATGGGCATATATTCAGTACAATGAAGATGCTTCTGCCGGTATAGAACTATTCGATATGGAAAAAGATCCGAAGCAATACATGAATCTAGCAATGCTTCCTGAGTATCAAAAAACGGTGCAAAAGTTTCAGAAAAAACTAAAGAAGAAATTACAAGAAGTAAGAACAAATGATTTAGAAAAAACATATAAAATTAATAACAGTAAAAAAGCATCGATAGATTAATTATGAAAAGATTATATAAAAATTTTGTATTTGCATTATTGGCTTTTTTAGCCTTTAGTTGTCAATCTCAAAAAGAAGAGCAAAAGCCAAATATCATTTATATTTTGGCTGATGATTTAGGCTATGGAGAATTAGGAGTTTATGGTCAGGAGAAAATTCAAACACCGAATATAGATGCTTTGGCGGGAGAGGGGATGTTATTTACGCAACATTATTCTGGTGCGCCGGTATGTGCGCCTGCAAGATATATGCTAATGACTGGAAAACATGCGGGCCATGCTCGTATTAGAGGGAATGACGAATGGAAAGAAAGAGGTGATGTTTGGGATTTTGAAAAGGCCGTTAATGACCCAAATTTAGAAGGCCAAAGACCTATTTTAAATAGTACTGTTACTCTTGGAGAAGTTATGCACAATGCAGGTTATAAAACTGGTGTTGTTGGTAAATGGGGCCTTGGAGCACCACTTACAGAAGGGATTCCAACAAAAAATGGATTTGACTTTTTTTACGGCTATAATTGTCAACGACAAGCACATCAATTGTATCCGAAACACTTGTGGAAAAATGAAGAGAAAGTATGGTTGAATAACGATATAATTGCGCCAAACACAAAGTTAGATGAGGGTGCAGATATTAAGGATTTAGCAAGTTATAAGAAATACGATCAGGTTGATTATGCACCGGCATTGATGCAGAAAGAAGTAATTAATTTTATAGAAGAAAATAAAGATTCGCCTTTCTTTATGTATTATGCTACGCCAATTCCTCATTTACCTTTGCAAGTGCCACATGAATATGTGGCTAAGTATTTGAAATTATTCGGAGAGGAAGAACCGTATGTTGGTAATCGCGGATATTTTCCTAATAGATATCCAAATGCAGCCTATGCAGGAATGATTTCTTATTTAGATGATCAGGTAGGAGAGATTGTTCAAAAGTTAAAAGACTTGGATCTATATGATAACACAATAATCGTGTTTACAAGTGATAATGGCCCAACCTATTTGGGAGGTGTAGACGCAGAATATTTTAACAGCGCTAGACCTTTTTCGAACGATTATGGAAGAACAAAGGGTTTTACGCATGAAGGTGGAATTCGGGTACCAATGATTGTAAGTTGGCCAGGAAAAATTGAAGCAGGTAGTAAAAGTGATCATGTTTCTGCATTTTGGGATGTAATGCCAACGTTTGGTGAGTTGGTAAAACAAGGAGTACCTGAAGATATCGATGGCCTCAGTTTTTTACCAACCTTATTAGGTGAAAAAAACCAAAAAAATCATGAATTTTTATATTGGGAATTTCCGGCATATCAAGGTCAACAAGCAGTGCGCATGGGAGATTGGAAAGGAATCAGAAAGAATATTTTTAAAGGAAATATGAAACTAGAATTGTATGATCTTTCAAAAGATCCAGTTGAACTAAATGATGTTGCTGATGCAAATCCAGATATTGTTAAAAAGATTGAATCAATCATGAAATCAGAGCACACTCCTGCAGAAATTGAGAGATTTAAAATAAAGCAACTAGGAGATTAAAATGGAGAAACGCTTATTCTTTTTATTTGTTTTTTGTTTACAATTCATTTTTGCTCAACTAGTAAAAAAGCCAAATGTAATTCTGATCATGGCAGATGATATGGGCTATGAATGTTTGAGCACTTATGGAAGCACGGAGTACAAAACTCCTGTTTTGGATAAATTGGCAAATGAAGGAATCCGATTTGATAATTGCGTGTCTCAACCTCTTTGTACACCGTCTCGTGTAAAAATAATGACGGGAAAGTACAACTATCGTAACTACGAGTATTTTGGCTACTTAGGATCTAATGAATATACTTTTGGAAATTTATTTCAGGATGCAGGTTACGAAACTTGTATTGCTGGTAAATGGCAATTAAACGGATTGGCTTATAAAAATGAAATTAAGGATTGGAACGATTCTAGTAAACCAAATAAATTAGGATTTGATGAGTATTGTTTATGGCAGTTGACAAAAACGGCGAAAGATGGTGGGCGATTTGCAAATCCTTTAATAGATCAGAATGGTGAATTATTACCTAGAGAGGAGAATGCTTATGGCCCTGATATTTTTTCGAATTATATCTTAGATTTTATAGATAGAAATAAAGACGAACCATTTTTTGTGTACTATCCTATGGTTTTGGTTCATGATCCATTTGTGCCTACTCCAGATTCTCAGGATTGGGAATTGAAGGAAAAACGATTTAAAAATGATACCACCTATTTTAAAGATATGGTCGCATATACCGATAAAATTGTTGGACAAATTGTTTCAAAATTGGAGGAACATAATATTTCAGAAAACACATTATTAATTTTTACAGGAGATAATGGGACGCATTACACAATTTATTCAACTACCAAAGAGCGAACCGTTAGAGGGGCAAAAGGGAACACAACGAATGGAGGAACACATGTTCCCATGATAGTTTCTTGGCCAGAAAAAAACAGAAATAAAGAATCTCATAAAGGGTTGATAGAATTCAGTGATTTCTACGCAACTTTTTCCGAGGTTTTGGGTGTAGAAAATACATCAGACGGAAAGAGTTTTTACAATGTACTTACTCAAGATAATTTGGATACTAGAGAAACGGCCTTTGTTCATTACGATCCGAAATGGGGAAAACGTGTAAATCAGTTTAGAAACCAATTTGCAAGAACTGAAAACTATAAGTTGTATCAAGATGGGAAGTTTTACAATTTGAAAAACGATGTGTTGGAAAAAGAACCATTGTTGGAATCTGGTCTATCAAGAAAAGAAAAAAAGATTAGGAACCAATTGAAAAAAGAATTGCAAGACCATCCTAAATTTAAGTAATTATGGATATAAGACTACTAATTTTAGGTGTTTGCTTAGCCATTAAATGCGTGGGTTTCAGTCAGAATTCTGAGAGACCAAACATTCTTATCTTTTTTACAGATGATCAAGGATATGCTGATGTTGGAGTATACGGAGCAGAAGGTTTTGAAACACCGCATTTGGATGATTTAGCATCTGAAGGATTGAAATTCACGAACTTTTACGTACCAGCTAATGTATGTACTCCATCTAGGGCGGCCTTACTTACAGGGAAATATCCGATTAAAGTAGGCTTACACAGTGGCGTTGTTTCTCCTTATTCTACACATGGATTGGAACCTGAAGAAATAACCTTAGCGGAGGTATTGAAAGAAGGTGGTTATGCAACTTCAATAATAGGCAAATGGCATTTAGGACATGAAGAAAGGTACATGCCTTACAATCAGGGGTTTGATGAGTTTTATGGCGTACCTTATTCAAATGATATGGATAGTTATTACTATAAACATAATGATTTTCAATCGCCTCCATTACCCTTTTACAGAAATGAAAAAATAATTGGAGAAGGAGTAGATCAGCGTTATTTAACAAAAATGTATACAGAAGAGGCGGTAAAGCAAATTGAAGAAAGAAACACAGAGAAATCGTTCTTCATGTATGTTGCTCATAATATGCCACATGAACCTTTATATGTTTCAGAAAAATTCGAAGGTAAAAGCGATTTAGGCTTGTATGGAGATGTAATTATGGAATTGGATTGGAGTATGGGGCAAATTGTGAAGGCTTTGAAGGAAGAAGGAATATATGAGAACACCATCATTATTTTTACATCAGATAATGGCCCTAGAATTGGTTCTGCAAAACCATTAAGAGGGATGAAAGCTGAAACTTGGGAAGGCGGTCATCGCGTACCTGGAATAATTTCTTGGCCAAATAATATCCCTAAGAATGAAGTAATAAACGCCGTGGTTTCTACATTAGATTTATTTCCTACACTATTAGATATCGCAGGTATTAGAGAAATGCCAAATTTAGATGGTAGAAATATTAAAAAGTTTTTGTCAAATCCTTCTAAGTTAGAATTACAAGATGAACCCATATTTTTTTACGGAAGAAATGGAGAAATGGAAGCCGTAAGATATGGAAAATGGAAGTTACATATTGCAAAAGCTAGAGGTTGGAATAAAAAGAAAGATGGTTCTTTTCCTGTTTCATTGTATGATTTAGATATTGATATTTCAGAATCGACTGATGTGTCCAAGCAACACTCTGAAATAGTTGAAAAACTTAAAAAGCTTATCAAAGAATTCGAGAATAGTCTTAAGTACTAACAAAAAAAACTGGAACAAGGAGTTCCAGTTTTTTTATAATTTTTTATTCTTAAATTTTACCCTAAAGAATAACCATCACGGTATGCACGTTTCACATATTTGTTTGCAGCGTCGAAATTAGTGATTTTCATATTCTGTGCATCCCAACGTAGTCGTTTTCTTCCATGATATTTAGAACCACCCCAGAATCCAGTATTCTTAGCATTTGGATCTACTTCAAAATAAGATTTTAATGCTAAGTTTCCAATTAATATACTTTCTGTAAAGGGCCCAGCATAATCAAAAGATGAACTAGTTTCTGCATTTCCATATCCTGCAATACAAGCATTTACCCATTGTAAATAATGTCCTTCAGGAACACGTGCAATCGTTTTTTCTAATTCTAGTTGTTCGTTTAACTTTAATGGTAAAAGTCTAGGGTTTTCAGCATAACAATCAGCTATTAACTTACCTTTTGTACCGATAAATAATACACCACCATCCCAGTTTCCTAGTGCTTCATCATCACCTAACTCCTCTGGTCTCTCAGGTAGAAGGCCTCCATCCATCCAAGACACTTTAATATTACCTTTACCGTCTGTTCTTGGATAACTCAAATGTATTTTACTTGAATTAGGGAAACTCTTAGGATAATTAGCAGTTTCAAACTTTCCTTTAAAGGCATCGGAAACACTGCATTCTACAGTTTCAGGATATAAAATTGGTAATATTCTATATACAGGGTCCATGATATGGCATGCCATATCACCAAGAGCACCTGTGCCAAAATCAGACCAGCCTCTCCAATCAAATGGTAAATAGGCTTCGTTATAATCTCTATATTCGGCAGTCCCTAACCATAAATCCCAATTTAAACCATTAGGCGTATTATGTTCTACAGTAGGAGTTTCTAAGGCTTGAGGCCAAATAGCTCTGTTTGTCCAGCATTTTACTTCGGTAACTTCACCAATTAAACCAGCATCATAAATTTCTTTCATTCTTCTAACTCCATCGCCAGATCCACCTTGATTTCCCATTTGGGTAACTACTTTAAATTTTTTAGCAGCTTCGGTAAGCATACGCGCCTCCCAAATATCATGAGTTAAAGGCTTTTGAACGTAAACATGTTTTCCCATTTGCATAGCCATATAAGCGGCCACAGCATGGTTGTGGTCTGGAGTAGAAACAGAAACGGCATCGATATTCTTGCCTTCTTTTTCTAGCATTTCTCTAAAATCGTGATAATAACTTGCTTTTGGAAAAGATTCTCTAGATTTTACGGCTTGTCTATCATCAACATCACAGAGAGAAACGATATTCACATTAGGGCTTTTTGCAAATGAAGCAATATCACTTCTACCTTTACCGCCGGCTCCAATTCCTGCAATATTTAGTTTATCACTAGGAGGAACGTACCCTGTTCCACCAAGAACGTGCCTTGGAACAATCATAAAACTCGCCGCCGCAAGTCCAGTTCCTTTAATAAAGTTTCTGCGTGAATTTGTGGTGTTTTTAGACATAATTATACTGGATTTATCTTTAATTTAAACCCGTAATTTAGTACATTTTTTTGGTTTCTAACAACCTATATTTAGTTTCTACGCTATAAAGTAAAAACTTATAGACTAAATGCAGTTTTTTATTCTTGAAGCGGCCCCTTCGGCTGTAATGTCGCGTTGCGGAGATCCAAACATTTCATAACCTACCATAAACTTTTTAACTGTGGCACTTCTCAATAATGGAGGATAAAAACTCATATGCCAATGCCAATGATCGTTGTTTTCATTATTTGTTGGTGCTTGATGAATTCCGCTTGAATAAGGAAACGAACAATTAAACAATTTATCATATGCCTTTGTTAGAACAGAAATAGCTTCAGCATAATTTTTTTGTTGATTTGCATTCATTTCAGAAATACTAGATTGTTGATTTATAGGTGCAATCATAGCTTCAAATGGCCAAATAGCCCAAAATGGAACGAATACAACAAAGTCGTCATTTTTAAATATGATGCGCTCATCTTTATTTAATTCTTCTTCAATATATGTTTCTAATAAAGATGATTTGTTTTCTGTAAAATAGTTCTTCTGTTGTGTGTCCTTTTTTTGAACTTCATTGGGTAAACTAGATTGACTCCAAATTTGTCCATGAGGATGAGGATTGCTACAACCCATTACAGCGCCTTTGTTTTCAAAAATTTGCACGTAATTAATTCCTTCGTTATTACCAAGGTTTTTATATTCCTTTATCCAAGTATCAACTACCTTTTGAATATTAGGAACAGACATTTCCGCTAAACTTTTAGAGTGATCTGGACTAAAACAAATTACTCTACAAATTCCTTTTTCACTTTCAGCCTTAAATAAACCATCATTGAAATTAAAATCTGGGGAATCTTTTTGTAGCGCTGCAAAGTCATTTGTAAATACAAAAGGGCCAGTATAATTAGGATTTACATCTCCACTAATTCTAGTATTTCCAGCACATAAATAACAACTTTCATCATGCGTCGGTCTTTTTTCAGTAGATGGTGTTTCTTCTTGCCCTTGCCAAGGTCTTTTTGCTCTATGTGGAGATACTAAAACCCATTCACCTGTTAGTATATTAAATCTTTTATGAGAATAGTCTTGTAATTCGGTATTCATAATGTTGTTGTTTTGTGTGTTCCGTTAGATAGCGCAATATTGTAAATGCTGCAATCCTTTTTAAATTTTTGCTTGTATGCGTTTTCAACTTTTTCCGAGATAGAACAAACCGCTGAGGTTTTAATTAAGTTAATGGTACAGCCTCCGAAACCACCGCCCATCATTCTTGCACCTAAAACGTCATCCGTGTTTTTGGTAAAGTCAACAAGAAAATCTAACTCTTCGCAACTTACCTCAAATTGATGTTGTAACCCTTCATGCGATTGGTATAGTAAATTTCCAACTTCTTCTAAATTATTACTCTCAAGAGCTTTTACTGTATTTAGTACTCTATCGTTTTCTTCAATTACATACAGCCCTTTTTTATACGTGTTACCTGAAATTCTATCTTTTATGGAATCCAATGATTCTTTTGTAACTTCTCTTAAGGATTCCTTTTTCAAAAGTTTTGCAATAGATTCACATTTTTCACGACGGTCATTGTATGCGCTATCCGTTAAACTATGTTTTACGTTTGTGTTAATTAATAAAAGTTGATAGTCTCCAAAATCTATGGCAGTACTCTTAGATTCCATGGTCTTACAATCAAGCATTAAGGCATGATTTTCGATACCAAACATACTAGCGAATTGATCCATTATTCCGCATTTTACTTTGGCAAAGTTGTGTTCCGCTCGTTGTGATATTCGAATCATTTCTTCTTTTGTCAATTCTAACTCAAAAATTTCATTCAAGCCAAAAACAACGCTATTTTCAACAGCCGCCGAGGAAGACATTCCTGCCCCGTTTGGAATATTTCCACCAAATACAATATTGAAACCAGAAAGCATTTTTCCATATTTTTGAACTTCCTCAACTACACCTATAATGTAATTCCGCCAGCCACCGTTTTCAATGGGTTCAATAGATTCTAATTCAAATTGATGAGATTCATTTAAATCATATGCAATAGCGTTACATTGTTGTAATGTTCCGTTTTTTTGAATGGCTGCAACAATACCTTTATCAATGGCCGCAGGAAGTACGTAACCATTATTGTAATCGGTATGTTCTCCAATCAAGTTTATCCTACCGGGAGAAAATATGACTAATGGTTCATACTGATGAGATGATATAAAATGCTCGTATATATTTTTAGTTAATACTTCTGACATAGTTCTGGTTGGTAAATGTTTATTACAAATTTTATATTGAATTACGAATGATAATTGAAGTTGGGTTTTCAATTTTAATCGTTTCCTTTTGTGTGATTATCTCCGCAAGGCGCTTACCCATATAGTTGAAATCGGTCGATATTGTAGTAATTCCATCTGCAACAATTTCTTTTAAAAGGGTTTCATTGTAAGAGATAATTCCGATGTCTTTCCCTAAAGTAAGTTTTGAAGATTTTATTTTTTTAATGGCTAAAATTAGACTTCGGTCATCAGGGACTAAATAAATATCTCCTTTATGAATAGTTCTATTTCTCATTCTTAGAATTACTTCTGATTTTAAATTGAATTCTGAACAGAAGTTTTGAAAGCCGTTTAGCATACCTAAAGGTTGTTTGTCTTCCTTAAAAACCAATACAAGTTTATTGTAGGTGATTATTTTGGACAATACTTCCGTAAGAGAATTGTAAATGTCCCTTTCAAAATTTTGATAAATAGATGTGTAATTAATAAGATTTGGATTTGTCTGATCTAAAATGATTACTTTGTCTTTCGGAAGTTTGTCAATTGCAAAGTGAGCATTCTCTAGATTTGCTGGCATAATGATATAGTAGTTGTAATTTCCAGCATTATTTTTTATTAAACTTTCGAAAACATCAATATTGAAATGATGGAAGTAAATATCCACATCAATATTGCTATCTAAATTGGTAATAAATGAATGATATAGGTTTTCTTTAAAGGCATTCAATTCATCAAACAATAAAAAAACTTTTTGCTTAGTCTTAGTTTTTGTACTTTTTACATAGTAGCCTTTACCAGCAACCGACTCTACAATTCCTCTCAATTTTAATTCATTAAAAGCAAGCAAGACAGTATCTCTAGAAAGCGAGAACTCTTTTCTAATAGTATTAATAGATGGTAGTTGATCTCCTTTTATTAAAACATTCGTTTCTATTGCTTGTTCGACCGAAGTTATAATTTGTCGATACTTAGGAATGCCGGAATTGTTTTGAATTGATATTATACCCATGTCGTAAAGTTAAATTTTTTTTACAACTGGTAGGTACTAGATGGGTATAAATATTTGAATTTATACAAACTTTAACAAAAAGAGCTGAATTACATTTGCAATTCAGCCCTGGGAAAACTCAAAAATCAGTGGGGATTTCTGATGATATTAATTCAAAATTCTTATTATATATTGATGGTACAAATATATATTCACACATACTTTATATGCACGACATACTGTGTCTGATACAATTTGTTTGCTCTGAATCGTTTAACTTTTACTCTGTAACAAAAGTTGCGCAGCGTTTTTATTTAATTACCTTATTTTGCATTCAAAACATTTAATATGGAATTTTTATTTAACCCTTGGCCATGGTTTGTTTCTGGCCCCTTAATTGGATTTACTCTTTTCTTATTATTAATGGTAGGAAAACGATTTGGAATGTCATCGAATTTAAGAACTATTTGTGCTATAGGCGGAGCAGGTAAAAAAGTCAATTTTTTCAACTTTGATTGGAAAGCACAACGCTGGAATTTAATTGTAGCCGTTGGTGCATTGATAGGGGGGTATATTGCTGCCAATTACCTTACCATTTCAGATGCAGTAAATTTAAATCCGGAAACTGTAAATGACCTACACGAGATGGGTTTTAAAAGTGCAGGAACTGCCTATATGCCTACAGAATTGTTTGATATGTCCGTTTTTGGAAATGTAAAGAATTTGATTGTATTAGTAGGAGGTGGGTTGTTAGTTGGCTTTGGAGCACGTTATGCTGGTGGGTGTACCTCAGGACATGCAATATCAGGGCTAAGTAATTTACAATTACCATCATTAATAGCAGTTATTGGCTTTTTTATTGGAGGACTCTTAATGGTTCATATATTGTTCCCCTTAATATTTTAGAAGATGAAAAGTATAGTTTATTTAGTTATAGGAGTGTTTTTTGGAATTGTTTTATTCAAATCTGAAGCTGCATCATGGTTTAGAATTTTCGAAATGTTTCAGTTTAGAGCATTTCATATGTATGGTATTATTGGCTCTGCTTTGGTGCTGGGTATTATTGTAACACAATTTATAAAGTCAAAAAAAATAAAGTCGTTTTATGGCGAGCAAATTAAAATCGACCCAAAAGATAAAGGAGTTAAAAGATATTTAATAGGAGGTATTTTATTTGGCTTAGGATGGGCTTTAGCTGGTGCATGTCCTGGACCTATGTATGTATTAGTTGGTGCTGGGTTTGTTCCAATTATTGTTGTTTTAGTATCAGCAGTTGTCGGGACCTATTTATATGGAGTTTTAAAGGATAAATTACCTCATTAATAGTGTTATCTTTGCGGAATGATTCAAGAGTTAAAAGCTAATTACGGACATCTTTTCGAGGATGCATTACTACAAGAAATTAATGAAGTAGGACTGTTTAAGGAAGTTCCAGAAGACTTTACCCTAATGGAAGTTGGTTCGTATGTGAAATCTATGCCGCTTTTAATTCATGGAGTAATTAAAATTTTAAGAGAAGATAAAGAAGGGGATGAATTGCTGCTTTACTTTTTAGAAAAAGGAGATACTTGTGCAATGACGTTATCTTGCTGCCTAGGGCAATCTAAAAGTGAAATAAAAGCGATTTCTGAAACCGATGCAAAATTGATAATGATTCCTATCCAAAAAATGGAGGAGTGGACCTCTAAATATAAATCTTGGAGAAATTTTGTTTTTGATAGTTATCACAATCGTTTTATGGAAATGCTAGACACCATAGATAAAATAGCATTTTTAAAAATGGATGAACGCTTGTTTACGTATTTAACCGAAAAAGCAAAGGTTACAAAAGATAATATTATTAGTGCTACACATCAAGAAATTGCGTATGATTTACATACTTCTAGGGTGGTGATTTCTAGGCTTTTAAAGGCTTTGGAGAAAGAAAGAAAAATTGAACTACATCGTAATAGAATTGTATTATTGCCTCAATAATAATTCCGTAACAAATGTTACTGTATGCTAAATTAATTGATTGTTAATTTGTTTAAAAATAAATAGTACATGGGTATAACGGAGATAATCGGATATTTTGGAGCGCTTCTAATTGGAATAGTCTTAGGGCTTATTGGAGGTGGTGGTTCAATTCTAACAGTTCCAATTTTGGTTTATCTCTTACATATTCATCCAGTAACAGCAACAGCATATTCATTATTTGTTGTGGGGTCTTCAGCATTAGTAGGAACGGTTAAAAATGTTAAAAAGAAAAAAGTTGATTTTAAAGCCGCTTTTATTTTTGCAATTCCGGCATTTATAGCCGTTTATATATCTAGAAAATATATTGTTCCTGCAATTCCAGAGGAAATAGTGTTGTTTACATACTTTACGTTATCAAAACACACTGCTATCATGCTTTTGTTTGCAATAATTATGTTGCTTTCATCATTTGCCATGATAAATGGAAGAAATGGTGATGTTGAAGATGAAAATTACGCTATAAATCTTAATATTCCATTAATTATAATTCAGGCTATATTAATTGGATTTATTACGGGTATTATCGGTGCAGGTGGCGGATTTTTAATTATTCCTGCATTGGTTATGCTAGTTAAAATACCTATGAAAAGAGCAGTAGCAACCTCGCTCTTGATTGTATCTATAAATTCTCTTATCGGGTTTTTAGGTGATGTTCAGAATATTGAAATTGATTGGGTGTTTTTGTTGCTGTTCTCTGCATTTTCAATAGTAGGTATGTACGTTGGTTTGTATTTGAACAATTTTATAGAAGGAAAAAAATTGAAAAAAGGATTTGGTTGGTTCGTATTGGCTATGGGTATTTATATATTAATCAAAGAATTTTCTAGACAATAAATAATAATTATGAATTGCTATGAATGAAATCATTTATGGTAATTTTGCTAAATATTTAAATAAAATGAAAGTAGAACAAATTTATACAGGATGTCTTGCTCATGCCGCATATTATATCGAGAGTAAAGGCGAAGCGGTTATTATTGATCCATTAAGAGAGGTGCAGCCTTATTTAGATAGAGCAGCAGCGGATAATGCGAAAATCAAATATATTTTTGAAACACATTTTCATGCTGATTTTGTTAGTGGTCATTTAGATTTAAAGAATAAAACAGGGGCAACTATTGTTTTTGGGCCAACAGCAAAACCAAATTATGATGCCTTAATAGCAGAGGATAATCAAATTTTTAAAGTTGGTGAATATCAGATTAAGGTATTGCATACGCCTGGTCATACAATGGAAAGTACGACTTATTTATTATTCGATGAAAATGGTAAAGAACATGGTATTGTAACCGGAGATACGTTATTTATTGGCGATGTTGGTAGACCTGATCTAGCACAGCATGTGGTTTCTGATTTGACCGAGGAGATTTTAGCAGGGCATTTATTCGATTCTTTGCGTACTAAAATTATGCCTTTAAGCGATGATTTAATTGTATATCCAAATCATGGGGCAGGATCTGCATGTGGAAAGAAAATGAGTAAGGAAACTACGGATACTTTAGGAAATCAGAAAGCAGTAAACTATGCTTTGAGAGCGGATATGACCAAAGAGGAGTTTATTAAAGAATTGCTTACCGGTCTTACAGCACCGCCAAAATATTTTCCACAAAACGTGATGATGAATATTCAAGGGTATAAGAGTTTTGATGATGTTATGGAAAAAGCATCTCAGCCATTGTCACCTTTAGATTTTGAAGCAATGGCTACGGAAACTGGAGCAGTTGTATTAGATGTTCGTCATCAATCAGAGTTTATTAAAGGGCATATACCAAATTCTATATTTATTGGAATAGACGGTGGCTTTGCACCTTGGGTAGGGGCTTTGATAGCAGATGTTAGTCAGCCAATTCTTTTGGTTACTCCAGAGGGGAGAGAAGAAGAAACTGTTACAAGATTGGCACGTGTTGGTTTTGATAATACCTTAGGATATTTAGAAGGTGGATTTGAAAACTGGAAAAAATCATCTAAAGAATATGATACCATTACATCAATTTCAGCTGATGAATTTAAGAGTCGATTAGAAAACAAAATCCCTGTATTTGATGTTCGTAAAGAAGGAGAGTTTAAAGCAGAGCATGTTGCCGATGCAAAACATACCTCTTTAGATGCATTGAATAGTCATTTGAATGATTATCCACAAGACGAAACATTTTATGTCCATTGCCAAGGTGGATATAGATCTGTTATTGCAGCATCAATTCTTAAAAGTAGAGGAATTCATAATTTAGTTGATGTAGCAGGTGGTTACAAAGCAATTAAAGAAGCAGGAGTAGAAGTGACAGATTATGTTTGTCCTTCAACTTTGAGTTAATTTCGAATTATAAATAGTTTAAAGCCTTCCTTTTTAGGAAGGCTTTTTCAATTTATTAAAGATTCTATTTTCTATCTTTGCCGCGATGAAATTTGATTTAAAAGGAAAAGACGCACAGAGTAAGGCAAGAGCAGGAGTAGTTACTACCGATCATGGTAAAATTGAAACCCCTATTTTTATGCCTGTTGGTACGGTGGGTACGGTTAAAGGAGTACATCAAACCGAACTAAAAGAACAGATTAATCCGGATATAATTTTAGGAAATACGTACCATTTATATTTAAGACCCAAAACGGATATTTTAAAGCAAGCAGGAGGTCTTCATAAATTTATGAATTGGGATAGACCTATCTTAACAGATAGTGGTGGGTATCAAGTGTATTCTTTATCTGGTCGAAGAAAAATTAAAGAAGAAGGGGTTAAATTTAAGAGTCATATAGATGGTTCGTATCACTTTTTCTCTCCTGAATATGCCATGGATATCCAAAGGGATATCGGCGGAGATATTATTATGGCTTTTGACGAGTGCACTCCATATCCATGCGATTATAATTACGCTAAACGTTCTATGCATATGACACATCGTTGGTTAAAGCGTTGTATTACTCATTTAGAGAAAACACCGATGACTTACGATTATAATCAAACATTTTTTCCGATAGTTCAAGGTAGTACCTATACTGATTTGAGAAAGCAATCGGCTGAATTTATTGCATCTGTAGAAGCAGAAGGTAATGCTATTGGGGGGCTTTCAGTTGGGGAACCCGCTGAGGAAATGTACGAAATGACTGACGTTGTTTGTAGCATATTACCAGAAGATAAACCTCGATATTTAATGGGAGTTGGAACTCCAATCAATATTTTGGAAAATATAGCGTTAGGAGTAGATATGTTTGATTGTGTAATGCCTACAAGAAATGCTAGAAATGGGATGTTATTTACGGCGCATGGTAGTATCAATATTAAAAATAAAAAGTGGGAGAACGACTTTTCTCCAATTGATGAAATGGGTATTACCGAAGTAGATACCTATTACTCCAAAGCGTATTTACGTCATTTATTTGCAGCAAAAGAATTACTTGGAAAACAAATTGCTACCATCCATAATTTAGGGTTTTATATGTGGTTGGTTCGTGAAGCAAGAAAACATATATTAGCAGGAGACTTTTTAGTATGGAAAAATAAAATGGTAAATCAAATGAGTAACCGATTGTAAGATTTGAGAATAATCGATAAATACATATTAAAAAAGTACTTAGGCTCCTTCTTTTTTGTACTCATTATTCTTATTCCGGTAATTATTGCTGTTGATATATCTGAAAAGATTGACAAGTTTTTGCGTCATGCCGATTTAACTATTGGATCTATTATTTCAGATTATTACGTAAACTTTATCATTAACATTGGAAATATGATATTGCCTTTGGCTTTATTTATTTCAGTGTTATTTTTTACTTCTAAGTTGGCGGGTAACACAGAAATAATTGCCATTAATAATGCCAAGATATCTTTTACTCGTTTTCTAAAACCATATTTTATAGGAGCAACCATTGTGACCATATTGGCATTGGGTTTAAATCATTTCATTGTTCCAAATAGTAGTAAAATATTTACAGAATTTTCAAATACATATATAAAGAATAAGAGGGTTAATTTAAAGAGTGTTAATAATGTAAATCTGCAATTAACTAAGAATGAATATATTTTTATTCGTTCCTTTAATATGGAACGGAATAGAGGAAATGATTTTTCATATGAAAAATATGAAGGAAATATTTTAAAAGAAAGACTTTCAGCAGATGTCATCATTTATAAAGAAAAGGATAGTACCTATAGGTTAAATAATTTTTACAATAGAAAATTGCAAGAAGCAGGGGATGTAATGAGGTATGGTAGAAGAATGGATACCATTTTTAATTTTGAGCCTTCCGATCTTTTGTATGTAGAATCTTTAGCGAAAGAAATGCAAACGCCAGAATTATTAGATTATATCGCTAAATCTAAAAGTCGAGGTAGAGGAAATTTAAACACTTATTTGGTTGAGTTGCATAAGCGTACTAGTTTGCCATTAGCGTCTTACATTTTAACCTTAATTGCTGTAACATTGGGAGCGGTAAAAAGGCGAGGTGGAATAGGAATTAATTTGACAATTGGAGTTTCCTTAATGTTTGTTTATGTGTTCATGCTTAAAATTGTTGAGGTTCTTGGAGGTTCTCCAGATGCATCACCACTATTTTTAGTATGGTTTCCAAATATGATTTTTGGGGCGCTTGCAATTTATTTATATGTAAATGCAAGAAAGTAGACTTAAAAATTATTTACACCTTCATTTTATAATTTTCATTTGGGGTTTTACAGCCATTCTGGGTGCTTTAATATCTATAGATGCAATTCCATTAGTCTGGTATAGAATGTTGTTGGCTAGTTTTTTCTTAATCTTATTTATTCTCCTAACTAAAAAGAACTTAAAAATTGATAATCGAACCCTGTTAAAATTTATTTTCGGAGGTGTAGTTATTGCCTTGCATTGGATTACGTTTTTTCTTGCTATTAAATCTTCAAATGTTTCCATTGCTCTTATTACAATGAGTACTGGAGCATTTTTTGCTTCGTTAATAGAACCGATATTTTTTAAGAGAAGACTAAGTAAATTAGAATTATTTTTAGGGTTAATTGTTGTCGTCGGATTGTATATTATTTTCCAAGTAGAAGGCGACTATTTACTTGGAATTATTTATGGATTAATTTCATCGTTTTTATCGGCTGTATTTTCTGTCGCAAATGGACTGTACGTTAAAAAGAACAATCCAATAATTATTTCTTTTTACCAATTGTTTTTTGGTACTTTGTTCATTACGCTTCTTTTGTTTTTTACAAACCAGTTTTCAGGAGAATTCTTTAAAGTTTCAACAAATGATTGGATATACCTGATTATATTAGGTAGTGTTTGTACGGCATATGCTTTTTCATCTTCTGTTAAAGTAATGAAAGTGTTAAGTCCTTATACAGTAATGTTGAGTATTAATTTAGAGCCTATTTATGGAATTATTCTAGCCTTGATTATATTTGGGGATAGTGAAAAGATGTCATCAAAATTTTACATTGGTGCTTTAATTATCTTATTATCTGTTATTTTAAATGGGCTTGTAAAGAATAGAAAACAACTATTAAAACGGATTCAAAAAAAATAGAATAAATAAGTATAGTACTATTAAGTTGTTATATTTGTAAATCTATTTAACTACTAAAAAATGGAATATTTAGATTTTGAATTACCTATAAAAGACCTTGAAGATCAATTACAAAAGTGTACACTGATTGGTGAAGAAAGCGATGTTGATGTTTCTGAAACATGCGATAATCTTCAGAAAAAATTGGATAAAACAAGAGTCGATATTTATAAAAATTTAACTGCTTGGCAAAGAGTTCAATTATCAAGGCACCCGAATAGACCGTATACTATGGATTATATAAAGGCATTGGCCGGAGATACATTTATGGAATTACACGGAGATAGAACTGTGAAGGATGATAAAGCCATGATTGGAGGTCTTGGTAAAATTGGTGATCAAAGTTTTATGTTTATTGGTCAACAAAAAGGATATAATACTAAAACAAGGCAATACAGAAATTTTGGAATGTCTAACCCAGAAGGATATAGAAAAGCCTTAAGGTTAATGAAAATGGCCGAAAAGTTTAATGTACCGGTAGTGACGTTTATTGATACCCCCGGAGCATATCCTGGTTTAGAAGCTGAAGAGCGTGGACAAGGAGAGGCTATTGCCAGAAATATCTTAGAAATGACGCGATTAAAAGTTCCAATTATTTGTGTAATTATAGGTGAAGGGGCATCTGGTGGTGCACTGGGAATTGGTGTAGGAGATAAAATTTTGATGTTAGAAAATGCTTGGTATTCTGTTATTTCTCCAGAGAACTGTTCATCTATTTTATGGCGTAGTTGGGAATACAAAGAGCAGGCTGCAGAGTCGTTGAAATTAACTGCTGAAGACAGTAAAAAGATAAAGGTAATAGACGCTATAGTAAAAGAACCGGTTGGAGGTGCTCATTTTAATAGGGAAGATACTTTTAAAACTATTGAAGAAACAATTATGAAGTCATATAAATCTCTTAAGAAATTGACTCCTGATAAATTGGTTGAAAAACGAATGGAAAAATATGCCAATATGGGTGTGTTTAAAGAATAAAAACTAAATTAGAACCTCTCACATTTGAGAGGTTTTTTTATGCCATGAAAATACTTTCTTCGGATCAAATGTATGCGGCAGATGCAGCCACACTGAAAAATCAAGGGATTACTTCTTTGGAATTGATGGAGCGTGCTGCAACCTTATGTTTTAATTGGATTCATGAAAAACTAAAGGGAGATCCTAGGCGGATTCTTGTTTTTTGTGGTGTTGGAAATAATGGAGGAGATGGCTTAGCAATAGCAAGACATTTGATTCAACATGGATATAATATTTCTTGCTATGTGTTAAATTATTCTGAGAAAAGATCAGGGGAATTTTTAGAAAATTACAATAGACTAAAGGAAATGGGGGAATGGCCGACGATGATTAATTCTTCAGAGGAAATTCCCGAAATAGATTCTGATGATTTGATTGTCGATGCTATATTTGGAATTGGATTGAAAAGAACTGTATCAGGATTTACAAGTGAATTGATTAAAAAAATTAATGCCATAAGTCCATTTTCTTTGGCAATTGATATGCCTTCTGGATTATACGCAAATAATCCGAATTGTGAAGGAGATATAATTTTGGAAGCAACACATACATTAACATTTCAAGGTCCTAAACTAAGTTTTTTATTGCCTAATAACGCACCGTTTATCAGTTCTTGGGAAATTTTAAATATTGCTTTAGATGAAGAATATTTGCAATCTATTAAAACGGAATATAATGTAGTAACTAAGTTTTTGATCTGCTCTATTTACAAGGAGAGGGACCAATTCTCTCATAAAGGAACATTTGGTCATACTTTAATTATCGGAGGGAGTTATGGTAAGATTGGAGCTGCTGTATTAGCATCTAGAGCGGCCCTAAAAGCAGGTAGCGGATTAGTAAGTGCTTATATACCAAAATGCGGGTATAACATATTGCAGGCCTCTATTCCAGAAGTTATGGTAGAAGTGGATTCTGAAAATGAATTACATCATTTCAACTTTAAATGCAATCCAACAGTAATTGGTATTGGGCCAGGCATCGGGACTTCAGAGAAAACAACAAAGGGGTTGATTAATTTTTTAAAAGATAATGCTACACCGATGGTAGTAGATGCTGATGCTTTGAATATAATTGCATTAAATAAGGAATTCTTAAATTCTTTGCCAAAGAACTCTGTTCTAACACCGCACCCAAGGGAATTCGAACGTTTGGTGGGCGGTTGGAAAAACGACTATGAAAAATTGGAAAAACTTCAAAGTTTCTCAAAAGAATATAAGGTTATCGTTGTGTTAAAAGGGAAGTATTCTGTTATTGCTAACGGAAATCAACTGTATTTTAATCCAACGGGAAATACTGCTTTGGCAACTGGAGGCAGTGGAGATGTTTTAACTGGAATTATTACAGGATTAATTGCGCAAGGGTATGACACATTTGATGCGGCAATTTTTGGTGTTTACCTGCATGGATTATCCGCAGAAATTGGAATGGAGAATTTAACAGAAGAAACCTTTATTGCATCAGATATTCTTAGCTATTTGAGTAATGCATTTCGAGAGGTTAAAAATTAGTACTATTTAATAAACAATAAAAAATCCCGAAAGAATCGGGATTTAAACTTTAAATATTTAATGAGTTGAATAACTCTTTAAGTCTTGGGTCAGATGGCCTTGGAGCATTGGCATCTACTATATTTCCTTCAGGGTCAATTAAGATAAACCTTGGTATTGCATTAATTTGATATTCTTGAGAAAAAGAATAATCGGTGCCAGCATATAATTGAATACCTCCCATTTCCTTATCAGCAATCATTTTTCTCCAGGCATCATATTTATTTGCTCTATCGGTAGAAATACTAACAAATGCAATATTTTTATGCTCATACTCTTTCTCTACTTGCTTTAAATAGGGTATTTGCTGTTTACATGGACCACACCAAGTTGCCCACACATCAATGTAAACGAATTTTCCTTTTAAGTCATCTAAAGAAGTACTACCTCCATTATAATTTTCAAAATTGGTGAATTTTGGGGAAGGATTTCCTTTTTTGAATTTTACCGCTGCCACATATTTTACTTCATAATTTTTTTCTAAATAAGCAAATAAACGCTCATCTTCCGATACGATCTGATTAATTAATACAGTATCTACTTTATTTTTAGAAATAGAGGAAAGGTGTTCTTTTAACGCTTTCATTCTTTGCTCAAATTCTGGCCGCTCTAAAGAAAAATAGGTGTTTGGGTCGGAAAGTTCGTTTTTAGAAAAAGCGATTCTATTTTTAATATAGTTATTGCTCTCTTTTCCTTTACCTTCAAAAGTAGCATTTGTAAAGTCACTAATGTTTGCATTTACTTTAAGGTCATAACCATTGGTTAAAAACAAAATAGTTTTATTTCTACCATCAGTTAAGGTGTATACACCCGTCTCTACTTTGAGTGTGTCTTTAAATGATCCGTCATTTTCAAGTTTAATGTCCTTTGAAAATGTTTTTGACGAGATTGTAATATTTACTGTTTCTGCATTCTCAATTTTTCCAGACAGGGTAACAAACCCCTTTGGATTTTTACAACCAACTGAAAGAACAAAAGCGGCAATTATTAGAAGAAATTTATTCATGTATTTAAATATTGTGTTTGTTAAATAGAGTAATCAACCTTTCGTCAGATGGTCGTGGTGCACTTGCATCAACTGTATTGCCATCAGGACCAATTAAAATAAAGCGTGGAATTCCATTAATTTTAAATCCAGTTACGAAGTCATTTTTCCATCCATTTGGAGACATAATTTGAATTCCTTTTAATTCTTTATCTGCAACCATAGCCTTCCAGTCTTGTTCAGCTTTTTCCATAGTCCCACTTCTTTTCTCGTCATCTACAGACATACTTACAAATGCAATATTTTTATCGTGATATTTTTGTTCAACTTCTTTTAAATAAGGAATCTCATATTTACACGGCCCGCACCAAGTAGCCCAAACATCTACATACACATATTTTCCTTTTAAGTCAGATAAAGATGTTGTACTACCATCGAAATTTTGAAAGTTTTCAAAAGTAGGGGCAGGCTTTCCGTTTAGTTCTGCCTTTAATTCAATGATCCCACCAAAATATCCTTTATATGAATTAAGCATTGGTGTAATTTCTTTTGCACTATGATTCGTTACTACAGTATCAATACCTGTTGCATTTGAAATTTTATCGTTTAATTGTGTTTCAATCTCTTCAAAGGTTTTTGTAAATGTTGCCTTATCCATTTCGTCGAATGGTTTATCTAAAATTTCTTCTCTTAAAAGAGAATATTCTGCAAGAAAAGTACTGTTTTCTGCTCCATTTCCAGAAAATGCAATAGACTCATCAAATTCTTTTGTGTCTAAGGAAATTTTAATGTCATATCCGTTTTTAAGAAATATCGAAGTAGATTCACCTCCATCATAAAAATTATAGATTCCAGTTTCAACCTTTAAAGTATCACTGAATGTTCCATCAGCCGCTACAGGAATTGTTTTAGAATAGCTTCTGGATCTAACAACAACTGAGTCGCTATTTTGATCAATTATATTTCCAGAAATAGAAACATAATCTTTTGGTTCATTCGCACACGAAATGACTAGCAATGCAGATAATGCAACAATAACTTTTTTCATTTTTTTATAATTTTGGTTTAATTGGTCGTAAATATAGAGTTTCTATACAAAAATCTATAATTTGACGATTTACTTTAACAAATTATTTGGATTGTTCATTTTTCTATGGTATTCCTAAATTGTTGGAATTTAACTTTTTAAATTTCCGTATCAATATTTGGAATTATAGAAATTATCAGTTAAATTTGAGTGATTTTAATTAAAAGTCGTTTCCAAAGTTTAGAAATATTCAATTCTAAACAATTTACCCCAACTATTTTGTAATATAGAATTGTGCTATTTTAATAGTGCGTTTAGTACAATTTCAGTTTGGTTACTTCTTTTATTTTTTAAACAATATTTCTCCACTGGTTTTTGCCAAATATTGAACCCTTTTTGTAATCAGCCCAAACTATAGTTTGCAATTTAAATTGCTAAAGAATCATTTATAGAATAAAATTTTAATTTTTTAAATATAAATGCTATGCAAACAATTACTTTACTAAAGTTGATTAAGATTTTTTTTGATAATATTTCTTTATCAAAATTCGAAAATTATTTAGCGTTAGAACCGAGAATAAAAAAGATAGGTATTAAGAAGTCTTTTTTATTCATTGGGATACTTATAATTGGGTTAGGTTCATTACAAGCCCAAGTGGAAATTGATGGAGATCCAACTGAATGGGGTACCACAGATGTTATTGATTTACCTACACATCAACATAATGTCGATTTTTATGGAAATGGCGTAGTAGATGATCAATTTACTACTGGGTCTAAAGATTTTTTTGAATGTGGTAATATTGTGCCTCAGCATTTAGTTTGGACATTTGGGCAAACCAAGGCAAAAAATGATATTGCAAATGGTGCTGCAGTTGTAATTACTAGTCCAACTATTAAGCCTGCCGGAGTTGATAATGGTGCGGATGATACTTACTTGTTTTTTGCTGGTGATAGAACTAGTAATAATGGGGATGCTCAAATTGGGTTTTGGTTTTATTTAAATGGTACTTCTGCTACAATTGAAAATGGTGAAAAGAATGGATATTTCACTCCAGCGCATAGTATAGGAGATTTACTTATTCTTAGTGATTTTACAGGAGGAGGAAAGAATGCTACCGTTACAGTATATGAATGGGTTGGATTAAATGGAGGAGGTGACTCTGGACCAGAAAATCAATTTATTTTAAGAAATGATATTCCAGCTGGTGTTGCAGAAAATAATGGAGGTCCTGAAACAGTGCCAGGAACTTGGTCTTATGATGATCCACAATATGAAACAAATGCTTTTTATGAAGGATATGTAAATCTATCTGATGTATTACAAGATGTCACCCAAATTTGTGATGCTACTTGGTTATTGGAAACCAGATCTTCACAGTCATTAACGGCTTCTTTAGATGATTTTGTTGGAGGGCAATTTAATTTGACTCCAACGGTTACGGTTAATAATGATATTGTTTGTGAAGGAGGTTCGGGAAGTTTATCCATAGAAGTTAAAGAAGGAGATGATGTTGTATTAGACCCATTGAGTGATGGTTATTCTTTTGTTTGGAGTAGTAGCCCAGATGATGGTGTAGATTATGGTAACGTAGCATCGATTTCACCTAGTCCTAACGTTACAACTTTATATAGTGTTGTTGTTTCTGGGCCTAGTGGATGTTCACCTTTGGAGCCTGGAGTTGGGACTTTAACGGTTATTCCCTCTACTCAAACCTATTCAGATTCTTACACAATTTGTGCGGGAGATTCTTGGACATTCAGTTATGATCCAGATGGACAAGGTTCGAATGACT
>NZ_JAVRHV010000019.1:0-1228 GCF_031846385.1 Urechidicola vernalis | reverse complement strand
TATCCGCAACCAGTTTTAACAATGAGTAGTCCAGAGTTTTGTGAAGATAATTTGCCGAATATCAATACTTTGAGTTCCTTTGCCACTGCGAATAATGGTATTTCTACATATTTCTTTAATGCTGAAGGTCTTGTGAATGTGAATGGTGTAAATGCAGTTGCAGATCAGGGACCTATCTTGCCAGGAGTTTATAATTTTTGGGCATTGACGGTTAATGTGAATAATTGTTATACTGTTAGTCCATTTACGGTTAAAATAAATGGTTTGCCAGAGGTTTCAATTACTCCAGTTGATGCTGTTTGCTCTACGGATGCACCATTTCAGTTAGTAGGTAGTCCTCAAGGAGGAACTTGGAGCGGAAATGGAGTTGATGCGAATGGTATGTTTGATCCTTCCGTTGCGGGAGAAGGTGACGTTGAAATAATGTATGACGTTACAAATATTGAAGGTTGTACCGCTTCCGACATGATTACTATTTCTGTGGAATCTTGTATTGACTATTGCTCTTACACTCAAGGTTTTTATGGTAATGAAGGCGGACTTGGATGCGCACCACTAGAAGAGGAACGAGTTGATGCAGAATTTATGATGAATCAAGCATTATGTAATGTTGGCGGAACTCAAGTTTTTGGTAGTATGGATGCAGGTTCAGGATATTTCACTATTATTAAAGCAGATGCTACAAATGGAAACTTGTTTAAATGGTTGCCTGGAGGTGGTAAGCCTCGAGCCTTAAAACCAGGAATAAACACATATAATGGTAAGTTTAATAACGTATTGTTATCTCAAACCGTAACGTTATTCTTTAATATAGAATTAAATGGGGCCTTGGCGTTATGGAAGTTAGATAATGAATTCTATACTTCAGCAGCAAAAGGATGTGGAACGGGAGAATCATACTTCAAAACAGAGACTTTTACAATGCCTATGAGTGTTATAAATCAATTAGGAGGTATGGGTGTTGCAACAGTTGAGGACTTATTTGAATTAGCAAATGATGCGTTAGCAGGTAAAGACATTGGAATTACGAGTCATGCTGCAATTAATGAGGCTATTGATGCAATTAATAGAGGATTTGATGAATGTAGAGTTGAACGTAGCGAACCAAATTCTGATGAAGATTCCCATCCAGACTCAACCGATAACTGTATCGAAATACCGAATGAAGATCAATCGGATATTGATGGAGATGGAATAGGTGATGTATGTGATTCTTGTCCAAATGATC
>NZ_JAVRHV010000018.1:0-1290 GCF_031846385.1 Urechidicola vernalis | reverse complement strand
TGCGGTTCCAACACCTCCAATTATCTTTGATGGGAATAATAACCCTATTATTCCGGTTATGACAGAGAGTTTGGATCCTGACTGTGAAGGGCTGAAGATATATTCGTTCACCTACACAGATTGTGCACAGAATACAGGAGAATGGTTGTATACTTACACTATTGATGATAATACTGCACCTACGTTTACAGGTGATTTACCTTTAGATTTAACAGTTGAATGTGATACTTTACCTGAAATTGATGATGTTATGGCAAT
The DNA here is from genome assembly GCF_031846385.1 of Urechidicola vernalis. NCBI lineage: Bacteria > Pseudomonadati > Bacteroidota > Flavobacteriia > Flavobacteriales > Flavobacteriaceae > Urechidicola > Urechidicola vernalis. The sequence goes on along the minus strand of NZ_JAVRHV010000018.1, from coordinate 1,032 downwards.
TGATAATTGTGGTGGAGATGTAGTTGTAAGTTTTGAAGAACAAATTATAGTATCTGGAGTTGGCTGTTCTCAGAATTATGAAATTCTTAGAATATGGACAGCAATGGATTGCGCTGGAAATGAAGACAATTATTCGCAAATTATTACGGTAATTGATACCACTCCACCTACAATTATTGATGCACCAGATGGAGTAATTAATGTTGTTTGCACGGAAATTCCTTCACCTGCCGAAATAGTAGCTGTTGACAATTGCAGTTCAGAAGTAAATGTTTTATTTGAAGAGCAGGTATTGGATCCAGATTCTGAAGGTAATTATCAGATTATTAGAGCATGGGTATTTACAGATGAGTGTGGTAACGATAGTTCTTTTGCACAAACTATAAATGTTCAAACGGTTGATGTTGTAATTTCTGCTAATACGGTGATTTGTGTTGATGACTTGCCTTATGACTTTTTAAATTTACTTTCTTCGGAAGACCCAACAGATGGAGTTTGGATTGATGATGATAGTACTGGAGCTGTTTCAGGAAGTGTTTTTGACCCGGCAATTGCTGGCCTAGGTGTATTTAATTTTACGTACACTTCTTCTAGTGCTTCTGGTTTAGAATGTAATTTTACTCAATCATTTACAATGACAGTAGATGATAGTTGTGTAACATTGCCTTGTTCAACTGATGATATAGCAATTTCTAGAGTATTAACTCCGAATGGAGATGGTTATAATGATGCGTTTGAAATTTCAGGATTAGAAACTTGTGGATTTACCTATGATGTAATAATTTTTAACAGATGGGGTGCGATGGTGTATCAGTCTGAGAATTACCAGAATAATTGGACAGGTTATAATGCCGAAGGAGGAATGACCATTGGATCTTCTACAACCTTACCAACAGGAACTTATTACTATGTAGTTAAAGTCTTTGGAGATGATGGAAGTAGTGGGATAGATAGTGGTGGTTTCGAGCCAATTACAGGATACATTTATTTAGGAGCGGAGTAGTCATGTTTAGATCAATAAAATTCAATCAG
>NZ_JAVRHV010000017.1:0-1849 GCF_031846385.1 Urechidicola vernalis | reverse complement strand
AAAATATAACAAGTGATGAAAGTAATATCTAAGTGTAAGAGAATAAAAGTAATGATTGACCATCAAAGTTTAACTCTATTCAATCTTAGTTTCCTACCGTTAATATTGATAGGTACTTTGATTTCATGTTCTGAGACAAAAGAAAAAAATCAAGAAACCCTCCGACCTAATATACTTTTATTGGTAGCTGATGATCTTGGATATGCAGATTTAGGATGCTATGGGGGTGATATTGAAACACCAAATATTGATAATTTAGCAGCTCAAGGAGTTAGATTTAGTCGGTTTCACACTTCTCCTTTGTGCGCCCCAACAAGAGCAATGTTACTTTCTGGCAATGATAACCACATTGCAGGAATGGGTATACAGTCCAATCAGAACACTGGATTCGGCTATGAGGGGAAGTTAACAGATCGAATAGTTACAATTCCAGCGTTACTTCAAGCCAATGGCTACCATACCTACATGACTGGAAAATGGCACCTTGGAAGAGACTCTTTATCCATTCCATTTAGTAAAGGTTTCGAACGCTCTTTTGTTAATATTCGAGGGGCTGGAAATCACTATGATGACCAAGGGCTCTTTAAAGAAGATCCAATCACTCCATATTTTGAAGATGAGAAACCCGCCACTTGGAACAATGGGGACTATTCTACTGATTTTTATACGGATAAACTAATTGAATATATAGATCTTAATAAAGAAGACAAAAAACCATTTTTCGGCTTTGCAGCTTATACATCTCCACACTGGCCATTGCAAGTGGATGAAAAATATTGGAAAAAATATGAGGGACGCTATGATGATGGTTATGAAAAATTAAAAGAAAGACGTCTTGAAAGTCTAAAAAATGCAGGAATGATTCCAAAAGAAGCAGTGCTACCCCCGAATCATGAAAAAGTAATACCATGGGATTCTTTGTCATTGAGTGAAAAGAAAAAAGAATCAAGAAAAATGGAATTGTATGCTGGAATGGTAGATAATCTTGATTATAATATTGGTAGAATAATACAGTATCTAAAAGATATTGGTCAATTCGAAAATACATTAATCGTGTTTATGTCTGACAATGGTGCTGCAGCTGAGGATTTCTATTATCATGAAAATTTAGGGCCGTTTATAAGAGAGCATTTTAATGATGATTATGAAACCATGGGGAAGCCCAATTCATTTATTTCGTATGGCCCTCAATGGGCGGAGGCGGGATCTTCTCCATTTCGACATTACAAAGAATTTACGACTGAAGGAGGTATCGTCGCTCCAATGATTATTGCTGGACCAAATATTGAAAGAAAGAATGAAATTCATGAAGGATTTCTAACATTGATGGATATAGCCCCTACTTTTTATGAAGTGGCTCAAGCAAAGTATCCAGAAAAATTTGAGGAGAATAAAAATTATCCTCTAAAGGGAAATTCATTGATACCGTTTTTATCTGGAGAGACGAATCAGATACACTCTTCAGAATATGTATTTGGCTTGGAGCACAATAACCTTGCAATGATTAGAAAAGGAGATTGGAAAATCACCAATATAAAAAGACCTTTTCTTGAGGAAAATTTTAAACTTTATAATTTATCTCAAGACCTTGCAGAGCTTCATGACCTCAAAGAATCTGAACCTGAAAAATATAAAGAACTGTTAGATGAATGGAGGAAATTTTCCACTGAAGTAAAAGTGCAAATACCCCCTCCTTCATGGAAATAGCATGATCAAAACACGAATGCACAACAACGCATAAAATTTATGCTATATTTAAAGAAAAATTGTAAAACCCAAACAACCAATAAACATTGTACTAGACTGAAAATCCTACGGATTTTAAGCCGCACAAATCTTATACAAACAC
>NZ_JAVRHV010000016.1:0-2272 GCF_031846385.1 Urechidicola vernalis | reverse complement strand
GAACTTTAATAGGAAGTCCAATACTTCGATAATAGTTGTTCAAATTTTTTATATTTACTCTTAAAACACAGAACTCCGTTTAGCAGGTCTGTTGGGTGTAAGTTAAAAACAACATTCTATGCACAATAATAATTTAAAGCTTTATAAAATATGACTAATTGTAAGAGATGTAATCAGCAAATGGATGGGGAAACTAATTTCTGCCCCACTTGTGGTGAAGACCAAAGAACCAATAATATAATCCACCAAAAAAGCAATGCATCTTTTTTAATTGTTTTGTGTGTTTTAACGATAATAGGCTCGGTATTTACAATTGGCAGAGCTTATTTATACGAAATGGTTTCTATGATGGATGGAGAGAGTAATTATATACGCGGATGGATTTATGCAGGTTCATCAATTGGGACTTTGACAGGAGCAATTATGATGATACAGAGAAAGTTAAATGGTTTATATATCTATTCAACATTTCAAGGAATCTATATTATTACAGTATTAGTTGCTTCCTTATCATATAGCGATGCATTTGGCAGTTTTGATAGATCTGGGAATGCAGCTTCACTTTTAGCTTCTGGAATCGCTATGTTTTTTCTTCTGCCATCAATACTGTTTTTAATATTATACTGGACTAATATGATTAAGAAACACTTAACGTAAAACTTAAATGCTACAGACATTTTACATTTTGAAAAACAAACACCCAACAATGTGTATAAAACATAGCTTATAAGTGCTTAATCTTAAGTTTCGTACTTATTTACAAAGACCGCCAAATTTTTAAATTTGGCTTTTAGAATAGAAAATTTAAAAACAAAACATAAAAATTGGGCTCTGGCTCTGTGTTCATCAGAAAAGTTAGCACCTTTTTATACGCTACGTTTCATACACAAGACCGTTGGGTGCAATTGAAAAAACTATGGGTGAAACAGACTAAGTTAATACTTCCGATAATCGTGATCTCTCAGTTCTGTTGCACATCACTTTGGTTTGCGGGGAATGGTGTGATGAGCGAACTTATAGTAGGTTTTAATCTTAAAGCCAATGCTCTAGGTCACTTAACATCTGCCGTACAATTCGGATTTATTTTGGGTACTTTGATTTTCGCAATTTTGACTATTGCTGACCGTTTTTCACCATCAAAAGTGTTTTTAACTTGTGCTTTACTTGGTTCAATATTCAATGTTGGGGTAATATATGAGGGTAACAGTTTAGTAAGTATCCTTTCACTTCGTTTTATTACTGGCTTCTTTCTAGCTGGTATATACCCAGTTGGAATGAAAATAGCGGCTGACTATTATGAAAAAGGACTAGGTAAGTCACTTGGCTTTTTAGTTGGCGCATTGGTTATTGGTACTGCATTCCCTCATCTAGCAAAGGAAATAACTGAAGCATTTCCATGGAAATCTGTGCTCATCCTCACTTCATCTCTTGCTGTAATAGGTGGATTATTAATGCTAATAATGGTTCCCGATGGTCCATACCGAAAACCTGGAAATCAATTAAACATATCAGCTTTTTTTAACGTATTTCGGAATCGGAAATTTCGCTCTGCAGCCTTCGGTTATTTTGGCCACATGTGGGAACTATATGCGTTTTGGACCTTTGTCCCTATCATATTAAAGACTTATAGCGTAGAACATCCTGAAGTAACATTCAATATCTCGATATTGTCTTTCATAATTATTGGAGTAGGTGGATTGTCCTGTGTACTAGGTGGATATCTCGCGCAAGCTGCAGGAGTTAAACAAATAGCACGTATGGCATTAATCTTATCATGTGGGTGTTGCCTCGTTTCACCGTTAGTCTTTGTGACTGAATCTGAAAGCTTGTTTATTGGTTTTCTTATTTTTTGGGGAATGGTAGTCATAGCTGACTCACCTCTTTTCTCAACTCTAGTGGCTCAAAATGCATCAGCAGAAATAAAAGGGACTGCACTTACTATTGTAAATTGTATTGGTTTCTCAATTACAATAATCAGCATCCAGCTTCTCAATCTATTGCAGGGTTCAATGAACTCAACGTATATTTATACTATATTAGCATTAGGACCAATCTTAGGTTTATTAGCATTATCAGAAAAGATAAATATAACTGCACCCAACAACGTGTATAAAACATAGCTATTATATGCTTTACGAAAGGTTCGTAATTATTTGCAAAGACCGCCAAATTTTTAAATTTGGCTTTTAAAAATGATAAGATAAAAACAAAATATAAAAATTTGACTTTGTGTTAATCCGAAAAATAAGCGTTTTTTTTTGCACGCTACGTT
>NZ_JAVRHV010000015.1:0-2452 GCF_031846385.1 Urechidicola vernalis | reverse complement strand
TGGTGTAGGTGTTACAACATCGCCTATACCCGTTACTGTCATAAATCCATTTGCTGGTAAAGTAAAGGCTAATAGATCAATTGTATAAGTATAGGTATATACCGAAACATTGCCCGCACAATCTGTATAAGTAAACGTATAAATCTTATCTCCCTCACAAACTGGATCCGTATTCTCCGTTATAACAGGAATAATTCCATTTCCACAAACATCCGTGACAACTGGTGCCGTTGGCTGAATCGCCAATCCTATACACTCAACTGTACTAGAAGCATTCGCTGGAACTACCGGGGCTGTTAAAACATCAATCGTGTAGGTGTATGTCCAATCATGAGTATTATTTGCACAATCAGTATAGGTATAAACCCATATCATTTCCCCTTCACAAATTATATCATTTGGAGAGGATTTTAAAGTCGGAGTAATCGGGTTACCGCAAGCATCATTCACATCTGGAAGGTCCGGTGCAATTTGCGCTTCAGCTATACATTCCACCGTACTAGATCCGTTCGGAGCAGGAGTAAAATCAGGAGTATCTATGTATATAGTATGAACAAAAGGAAGACTTACGTTTCCACAAACATCTTCAATAGTATATGTTCTTGTTATAATTATTGGACAAGTACTTGAATTACTATCCGAACTATTCACAATTAAATCTGTTTTTGGTGTATTATCGTCTGAAATCAAAAGATTTCCAACTAACGCTTCAAGTCCCGCAACCGTGGTTTGTGCAATCGGTGCAACACTTATATCACAGCCATTAACATTCGTGTCATTAATTGCTCCGGTAATTATTGGTGCGTTATCAGTTTCATTAGAAATTAATACACTTTGCTGAGAGGAACAACCTGTAGCATCGGTAACTGTAACTGTTATAGTACCTGTGCCAGCAGGATTAAATTCTATTTCAGTTGGACTTAAATTATTCCTTATCCCTCCTGTCGTATTTGTATCAACGGTAAAAGTATATGGTGCAATTCCACCTGAAGCAACAAAATTTGCCGAACCTCCAGTGCCCAAACATGAAGCATTTATACTGCTATATGAAAGAACTAATTCACTTGGAAATGTCAACTGCAAACTATAAGTACTAACAACATTATTTACATCAGTAACCTGTAAAGTAGGTGAATATGGTCCTTGGGAAATATCAAAAGTAGCAACAGGATTAGGATCGGTTAATACACTTCCTGGAACAATACTTCCACCATCTAAATCCCAAGAATATTGATAAGGTAATTCTCCACCGGTTGTTAAATCTGTAAAATTAACCGTTGCAATATTACCAATAGTACATACTGAATATTGGTACTCCACCGCAAGTGGTGCATGAATTATTGCAGAACCAGAACCAAATTGACATTGAGCCTTATTATAAGTTGAGCAATCATAACCTGCTCCACCAGGAGGATCACTTAAATCTCCTGGATCGTTCGTACTCCAAGCGACCAACATATTACTTAATTCTAGAACCTGTCCACAAGTCCAATCAAAACTATAACCTGTATTTAATAAATTAAAAGAACCAGCACCTGGTGTCAACGTGCCAATATAAGGATTCACAAAAGCATCTGGAGCTCCCTGATAAGGTAATCCGTCAACTGTAAAATCTGCAAAAAATCTTGCTGCATAATTATTCTTATTATTATTAGAGGTATAGTCCATTCCTATCGAAACTCTTCTAGTTACACCTATAGTACAAGTTTGATATGCCTGTGAAAGTTCTAATCCGTAATTTGGATTTGGTGTTATACCATCGGAAAGGTATTCTTCCGCATCGATTAAATATATATCGGTAATCGTATAATTATTAGATGTACATCCAAAATCTCCGCCACATTCGGAACGTAAATCAATCTGAGAAAAAACGTTAGTTGATAATAACGTAAATGCCAAAACAAGTTTAAACAGTATAATTTTTTTCATAATCCCATTTTCTATTAAATAAAAAAACCGAAAATCACAAAACGTGGGGTGTTTAATTTCTTTCAGTTAAAATATGGGGTTATGTCATTACCTATTTATTAAATAAAGAAGCAATTGTATACAAATATATCATTCTTTAATTAATTTAAATACTATTTTATTCTTTCTTAATAAATGGTGTGTATGTTACAATATTTGACAATATCAATATGCTCTCATTAGATTTTTATCAGGTCTAATTACTTTGTTAGAGAGATTCTATTGACCTGAAAAAATCAGTTGTTACAATAAACCACACAATAATAGTCAACCTACAAATTTTATAGTAACAAAAAAAGCAGTTGTAATAAACTTAGATTTTCTCGTCCCCACAACAATAGTCTCAAAGTCTTTGCATTACAACTGCCAAAGTTCTTTAGTGTGATTCTTAAAAAGCAGTCGCAATAACTTAATAGACATTCTCGTCCCCACAACAATAGTCTCTAAAGTCTTTACATTACGACTGCCAAAGATTCTCGATATT
>NZ_JAVRHV010000014.1:0-2948 GCF_031846385.1 Urechidicola vernalis | reverse complement strand
TTATTTCATCTTTATGATGATAAATTCTGTTCTTCTGTTTAATTGATGTTCATCCTCTGAACATCTTACATCGTTTGTACACTTCTTTGTCTTACCATCTGGTAATTCTATTGCTACCATCTGCGATTCTCCAAAGCCTTCGTACTTCGTTATTCTACTTGCATCAACACCGTTCTCTATCAAATAATCATACGTAGACTTCGCTCTTCTGTTAGACAAGCCCATATTATAATCGTCATCTGCTCTACTATCGGTGTGTGACTCTAATCTAATAACCATACCTGGATATTCATTCACCATTAAGTCTACAACCTTATCTAACTCTAATGCTGCATCTGGTCGGATATAATCCTTATCAAAGTCAAAATAAATCGTCTCTAAGTCTGCCAACACAACTACATCTTCTACTGGTATTAAGTTGATGTTTAAATCTACCGTTACCTCTGTTTGTGTATCGATTCCTTTGGTACTAAACGTTACTTCTGCATCTTGATACTTCTCCTTCGATCCTTTTAAGATAAAATCTTCATCTCTTGGAACAATCGTTTCATAAGTACCATCTGCTTCCGTGATAAATTCTATAAATTCTTCACCGTTCTCTCTAGTTAAAACAACCTTTGCTCCTGCAACTGGTTTGTTGTTTATCGCATCAGTTATCGTACCTTTCATTATCAAGGCTGGTATACGGTCAAATCCATAAATATCATCGCCTCCTTTTCCGCCTTTTCTGTTTGAAGAAACATAACCTGATAATCCATCTTCGGCTAAGTAATAACCGATATCATCTTTCTGACTATTAATAGGTGACGCTAGATTGATCACATTTACAATCTCATTATTGTCTCCTTCAACTGCTACAAATACGTCCATCAATCCTAAACCTACATGACCATCGGATGAGAAGTATAAGGTACTCTCATCATCCTTTTGATGAATAAATGGAAACACCTCGTGTCCTTTTGTATTTACAACAGGCCCCATATTCTTTGGTGCTCCTAAGGTATTGTCTTCTTTTACTTCACTTACATAGATATCCATACCTCCTTGCGCATCAGCATGTGGCATGTCTGAGGCAAAGTATAAATGTTTTCCATCCTTACTTAAACTCGGATGGTATACTGTATAAGCTGCACTGTTTACATTCGCTTGCTTTACATTGACCCACTGACCTTCTACCAGTTCTGCACTGTAAATACCAACATGCATAATACCATCTTCATCTTTAATCGCCTTGTCATCATAGTAATTGTTTCTTGAAAAGAACATCAATGTACCATCTCCATTAAAAGTGGCTGGTCCATCGTGATGCTTTGTATTTACATCTCCTACTAGTTTCTCTGTTCCTTCTACACTTCCTCCTTCTTTACTTGCCACAAATACATCCATCAAAGGCTGCTCATCCCAAGCATATAAACGCTGGGTAGAAACACCATCATCTCGTGAGGATGCAAAAACCAATTGATCGTTTAATTCTACTGCCCCAAAGTCGTTATACTCTGTATTGATATTTAAATCTCTTAAGGTGTTCTTGTCATTTGAATTGAAAATTCCACTAGCCAAGTCTCCGTTCTTAAAAAACTCTTTCGTTCTTGAATCTTGTTCGCCTCCTGCTTCTTTGTACTTCTTCATCCATACTTTAGACTCCTTATAATCACCAGTGGCTCTTAAGGTCTGTGCATAGTATAAATAATACTCATGCGGTACTGCTGGATCTTCTACTGCTCGCTTGTATAAAGGCAATGCCTTTTCCGGTTGACGTAGCATGATATATGCATCGGCCAACTTACGCACTGATGCGCGTTGGTTTACTGTCGTATCTGCTAGTTTCTCATATTTCTCTGTCGCTTTTACAAAAGAAAAACTGTCATACTGACGCTGTGCTCGCTTTTGTTTTCCGCTTTGACTCTCTTGCTCTTGACCTAATACAGATGTACTGATCAATATACTTAATACTAAAAGTCCTATATTTTTCATCGTGTTCATCTTTATATGGTTTAAAAGTATCTTGGAGATTTTTGTTTGTTCTTCAAGAATTTAAATTCGTACATTAAAAAGATCTCATGGGATCCTGATGTGTATGGTCTTATCTCTCCTGTTGGTATCTCATAGGCATAACCTACTCTAAATTGTCTTGATACCTGGAAGTCTGCAAAGGCTCCAAAAGCTCGCTGCTCATCGTTGATTCTATACGAAGCGCCTAACCAAAACTTCTCATTAAACAAAAAGTTTGCTGTAGCATCGGTAGATAAAGCCGCTCCTTTTACATGCTTTACCATAAATGATGGCTTGAACTTGATTGACTTACTCAAATCAAATACATACCCTCCTAATAAATAGTAATGCACTCTATCTAATCCTTCGTATTCATCGCTCTCATTATTATCATAGTTGATGATTCTTGGAGTCGAAAGTCCTACATACCATTTCTGAGTATGGAATAAAACTCCTGCTCCAAAGTTCATGTTCCATGTATTCAACTTCTCATTAAAATAAGGATCGTCCAATACCGACTGTAATTCCATTTGGCTACCAAAAGTCCCTCCTGGAACAAACAACTCATCATCTAACTTATAATTAGAAGCACCTCCTTTTAATCCAAAGGAAATCTCCATAGATTCACTTGCTTGAATCGTATACGAAAAATCCGCATAGATAGAAGTGAAATCCTCATATCCTAATTGATCTTTTATAAATGAAAGTCCTAAACCAACCTTCTCATTACGCAATGGTGAATGAATAGATAAAGTCATCGTTTGTGGACCTCCATCAAAACCTGCCCATTGATTACGATTCAATGCAACAATACTCAATGCCTCTCTACTTCCTGCATATGCCGGGTTTATAGCAATTGTATTATACATATACTGCGTAAATTGAGGTAATTGCTGTGCCATGGAGTCCATGCACCCTATTAACACCAATAATACTATTGTAATAATCCTTTTCAT
>NZ_JAVRHV010000013.1:0-3381 GCF_031846385.1 Urechidicola vernalis | reverse complement strand
CTAGTGGTAATGTTTCTAAGTCTTCCGCTAATTCCTTTATACGGAGACAAATAACCACAAGCAACATTCATTCTATAATAACCATCAAGATGACTCCATAATAACTGATCTTCTTCTATTCCATCACTGTTTGTATCCTCTCCAAATATTTTTAAAGGAATTACTACACCTCCAACATCTGATCCTAAAGCCTCTATTTCTTGATTCATCATCTGCCTAATATGCTCAACATTTAAAGCTTTATTCCAAATTCTTAATTCATCCATCCAACCATGAAAATAGTTTATTGGATCATTTGATACTGATTGGTCCATTGCTCCGATTAATGCCTCAATATTACTTGGTGTTTGGTTAGGTGCAGACCCACTAGAAGAATTCAATTGAATTCCGTCAACAAATAATACATAGGTGCTACCATCAAATGTAACAGCCAAATGATACCATCTATCATTATCTATTATATCTCCAGAAGAAACTGAACCAGAAGTCGTGCCAAACCAATTAAAAGTTACTTGTCCGTTATTTATACTTAAATCGTAACCATTTGAATTATCTCCAAAGTCCTTTCTAGAAAACACGGTGCTTGTTCCATTTACAGAATTTGGTTTTACCCATGCTTCAATACTAAATTCGCTGTTTAAATTATAATTGTTTTTAAAAGTGACATAATCGTTTACTCCATCAAAATCTACTGTTGGACAATCCGTTAATGTTACTTCAATTTCATCATAACAACCGCTACCATCATTAAGGGTCCATCTTAAGGTATAATTACCGGGATCGGCATTAAAAACTGCATCAGGATCGGTATTGCTAGAGAATATTGCTGAGTTACCGCAAGAAGTACTTGATGCACTCTGCACAGACCAAGTTCCTGTAACACCAGTAGGAGAATAATCAGTATCACCAGCAGCAGTATTCGGAACAACATATAGGTTGTTTACCCATGCCCCTTTGTCAAAATTAGTAACTGCAGATTTTGTATTATCATAGGCGTTTAACTGTAATGCAGATTCACCACATTCGCTAGCAAGTGGTGTATAATTTTGACCTGCATAGGCTAAACTTGCATTTACATTGATGAAATTTGTTCCAGAATGATTATCCGTTCTACAACCATTTACTAATGTTGTAACACCATATTCCCTTATTCCGGGCGTAATCGGTGTTACAGTTGCCGAAGTTCCTATTGCTATAACAGTTCCGTTCTCATCAGTCCATTCTAATTCATCGTCAACCTGAGCATATGCAAATCCAACATCATCAATTGCCCAACCACTTGCAAAAGTTCTAGTTCGATTAGAACTTACTCCATTTGGATTTGGAAAAGTTGTATTTGTTATATCTCCACAATCACCTAAGTTTGAATCATTCCCAACAAATGTAAACCTTACTCGTAAACCAGACAAACCTGTATAAGCTCCTAAGTCAATAGAAGCAGGCATCATTCTTGGATCGGTTGTACCCATATATCTATTACCTGGCGGCCCTGTTGCCAATATAACTCCAGTAGTGTTACCATCTGTAAAATTATGGCCTTCAATTGTGTTTAGGGTTGTAGTATATGTATTCCCTGAATCAAATGACAATTCAATATATCCATGTCCTCCATTGCAAAAATAAAAACTTGTATAAAAAGACATAATTGCCTCTGCAGAAGTCATACCAATTGTACTAAAAACAGGCGTTTCCAATGTAGTTGTATTACCTACCCCATGCGCTAATGCAAACTTTGTGTTATCAGTAGTATCATAATTAATTCCACTAAAAGCTGAATTATTATTCGAGTTGGTTTCTTTCCATGTTTCCTCTGAACCAGTATCACCACTTGCAGGGAACTCCCCGTCTTGTCCATCAACACGCCATCCATCAGGTTGGGCATAATTAAATTCTCCACCTTCCCCAAACTGTCCATTTGGTTGATCAAAAAAACTTTCAGCATTTACTGTAACAGGAGCTCCTAAACAAATATCCAACGCTGTATGACTAACAATTATAGGAGGTTCATCTGGCGGTAAAAAACGCACATAAGCCTCAGCAGATGTTTTTGTAATAGGGTCTGATAGATCAGTATAATCTGTAATATTCAATCTTACAAAGCGATCATTCGTAATTCCAATTATTGTATGAGTAAGTGTTCCTGCTGTTCCACTAATTTGCGTCCATGTTTCACCATTATCATCAGAATATTCCCAATAATTTACATCAGATGCTAGTAAATTATAGGTTCCTATTTTCTGCAATGTAAACTGAACATCTCTCGGTGTATTTGCACCTCCTGGGCAAGAAGTGGCTTCTATTAACGGACTTGCTGGGTCTCCATTTAGCGGAACTATTAATCCTGTTAAATAAGTGAATTGATTTTTTGGTGGTTCAACTGTAATTGTGACATCACAGGTATTAACATTTCCATTAACATCGGTTGCCGTAAGTGTTGTAGTCGTGGTATAAACGTTTCCATTAATATCTTCTGGGAAAACATTTGGAAAAACTGTCAAAGATGCTAAACCACAAGCATCATTCGAACCATTATCTACATCTGATGCTTCAATTGTTGCAGCCCTTGTAATTGCATCAATGACGACTACATAATCATTGCACAACATGGTTGGTAATGTATTATCTACAATAGTTACTGTTGCTGTTGTAGTATCACTATTCCCAGCATTGTCATAAACAGTAAATGTTACGGTGTTATCACCTACATCTGAACAATTAAACGAACTTGGTGCAACAGTCGAAAGCACAATATTACAATTATCAGAAGAGCCATTGTCTAAATCTGAAGCTGCAATATTAATAGTTCCATTAACACTTAAATATGTTGTATAATTTTGAGCCACTGCAATAGGGTCTGTATTATCAGAAGGAATAACATCGAAAGTGCAAGTGCTGATATTATTAAAACCATCAGTAGCCGTTAAAGTTACCGTCACTGCTCCAGAAATCGTCGCGCCTGGCGAAGGGCTTTGAGTAACTACAATTGGCGAATTACAGTTATCTGAAGTTGATGAAAAAGAAGTGTAATCCTGTAAAATAAATTGGCAATCATCATTGAAGTTTACATTTTGATTTCCAGGACAACTAATTAAAGGATTTTCGTTATCCTCTATGGTAATATCTTGTGTACACGAAATTGTTAGGCCCGCAACATCTGTAACTGTATATGTTATTGTGGTTGTTCCAATAGGGTATGTATAATTACCGACAAATCCTGAACCACTATCAACTACAACACCGGACATAACCCAAGTTAAAGTTGCACTACAATTATCGTTAAAAACTGGATTGTCTACTAAAACATTGGCAGTACAATTACCAAAACCATCACTTGAGGTACCCAATGTAATATTTGCTGGACAAGATATTGTTGGAGCTGTC
>NZ_JAVRHV010000012.1:0-3642 GCF_031846385.1 Urechidicola vernalis | reverse complement strand
TGAGGGCACGATCACAGGAACAACGAGTGATCCATTGACATATACGACACAGGGTACACATACAATTACATGGACATTTGATGATGGTAATGGCAATGTTATCACAGTAGATCAAGATGTCGTTGTAAATGACAATACGGCTCCAACTGTTTCTTCCAGCCCATCTAATGTGAATAGAAACGTAAATGCGAATTCTTGTTTTGCGACTTACAATCCAAATGAACCCATTTTTATTGACAATTGTTCTATTGTTTCTGTGAATTGGGTTATTACTGGAGCAACAAATGCTTCAGGTAATACAAGTATTGGAAGTAGAAGTTTCAATTTAGGTACAACAACGATTACTTATACAGCAACTGATATTGGAGGCAATACAGTTCAAGATACTTTTACAGTAACTGTTATTGACAACATTGATCCAGTTATTACTTGCCCTACACCGGCAGCTCAGTATGTTACAGATAGTAACGCTTGTGACTATACTGTGATTAATTCAGGATTAAACCCAACTTTTACAGATAATTGTTCTGGTGCTACAATTGAAAACGATTATACAAACACCAATACCTTAGATGGAGCATCATTTCCTGTTGGAACAACTACGGTTGTTTGGACTGTAACTGATGCGTCAGGAAATATAGACGTTTGTAGCATAGATATTACTGTAGTTGATGAACAAGCTCCAATTATATCTGGATGCTCGGGTGATATCAATGTAAATAATGATTCTGGAAATTGTTATGCGACTGTTAATTATTCGGTTCCGAGTATTGGTTCGGATAATTGTTCGGATGCAACATTAAGTCAGACTTTAGGACTTGTTTCAGGATCACAATTTCCTATTGGTGTAACATTGGTAGAGTATGAGGCTGTAGATGCCTCGGGGAATACTGCAATATGTTCATTTACTGTTACAGTGGTAGATAATGAATTTCCAACAATAACCTCATTACCAACATTGAATCAAGATTGTTCAGTAACAATTACAACAGCACCAACATCACCTGATAATTGTGGCACAGTTACAGCAACTACCGGAGATATTTCATTGCCGTATACGTTTGACATTCCTGGAACCTACAGTGTAAACTGGAATTTTACAGATGTAAACGGAAACAGCAAAGATATCATTCAATCTATAATTGTAACAGATTTAAATGCTCCCGTAGCGGATATTTCAAATTTACCAAATCAAAACTTTACAGGTTGTGAATTATTAGAGTCTGAAATTAGTTTCCCAACCGCAACTGATGCTTGTAATGGGACTATAATAGGGGTTCCTGACATTGTTTTTCCATATTATGTGTCTGGCACATCTGTAGTAACATGGACTTTTACCGATGATGTAGGAAATATTTCCACTCAAACTCAAAATATTGTTTTAACTGCAGAGAACATTGACGGAGGTGTTTTGACAGGCTATCTTTTAAGTGAAGGTTCTGGAACTGCAAGTCATGAAGTTGATATTACCGCGTGTGCTAGTGGTTCAAATATAATTCAGATGAATCTGGCAGGAGAAGTAGGTACAATTGTGCGATGGGAAAAGTATGAAGTAGGAGACGCGATTTGGACAGAAATAACTGAGACGAACGATTCTTATCAAGTAACTTTTGATGCTGCAACTAGTGAATCTACTTTTTATAGAGCCTTAGTCCAAGTAGGAACATGTTATCAATATTCAAGTGATTTTTATGTTAGAGCTTTACCACCTGATCAGGCACCTGTTTTGGATGACACCCTATTTGAGGAATGCCTGGGAGAAGAAATTACCTTAGTTGCTAGACTCGGATACACTATAGAAGAAGATGCATTCGCTGGCGATGGTGGTGATTTTCAAGGAGGACAATTTCCAGATAAGTTTAACGACGATATGTGGCGAATCGATGGTGCGCCATCAGCATCTCATTGGACTGCGAATGGTAATGCTACAAAACCAACAAACTGGGCTGGAACAAATCCGCATGCATTTGGAGCCATTACATATGACTCTGGAGATCCAAAATTTGGTATCGCTCAAGGGGATTTTTGGTCTAGTTGGATTCAGCAAAAACAGCCTCAAGTTTATCAAGGTGAAACAACTTTGGAGACTCCGATTTTTAGTTTAGAGAATATGGATGCTGCAGCTCTTGAATTTGATCAGGCCTATAATTTAGTTGCGGGAGATTATTTAGAATTAAAACTGTCAAAAGATGGAGGAATTACTTACTCTGAAGATCTTTTAATTCTGGCTGGTCCCGTGACATGGGATTATAATCACGCAAGAAATAATACTTCGGACGCATCGAATTATAATTTTGAAACCGATGATTCTTCTTATGATCTATCTGCCTACATTGGTTTAGATAATTTAAGAGTAAAATGGACTTTTAGAGGAACGAGTGACCAAAGTGTTTGGGCTGTAGATGGCATAGGCTTACCAGTAACGCCAACAATTAGTGAGATAGAATGGACAGATGGTATTGGTAATCCAGGAGAGCCCGTCTTAGAAAATGGAGAAATAGAAGTTCCATATACTTTTACTCCAGAAGCACCGGGATATCACCAATATGGAGCCACAATTTTGGTTGATGGTTGTAGAGCATATGAAGAAGATGGAACAGCTCTTGCCGATGTGTACATAAGTTATGCTTACGCAGGAGATAATGTTGTTTTAACACCTGATGAATGTGGGTCGGATACGGTACAATTAAATGCTTATGATAACTCCAGAACTGCGAATGAAAATTTTGCGAAAGGAGCATATGTACCACCTACAGATTGTGAAACTTGTGACGATCCGGGAACTGCAATGGCTGGAGAATGGACAGTTGTATCTTCAAGTACTTCATGTGGGTTTATTGGAACTTTTTCTGATGTTAACGACCCTGATGCAACCTTTACCGCTGAGCAAGGAACCTACGCTTTAAGATGGACCTTGGATAATGGTTGTTCTAGTGATGTTGATGTTGAAATTACAAATTGTGGCTCTGTAGACTTTGATGGAGTGAATGACTATGTCGATTTTAGAGATTCTAATTATGATTTGACAGGTGATTTTAGTCTTGAGGTTTGGGTTAAATCTGAAGTTTCAAATGGAAATATTCAAACCATATTCTCTAAGAGAGATGCGAATAATTTAACGAATGGATATGACTTAAGAATTGTAAATAATATTGTTTCGTTCCGTTGGAATGTTGGAGGTAATTTAATTTCACCAAATGCTATTGGAACGGATAGATGGTATCATATTGCAGTAACTCATTCTGGCACACAGTACCGATTATATATTGATGGAGTATTAGTGAGATCTGAAAGTGGAAGTTCACCAATTTCTAATAGTCAGAAGGCAATTTTAGGTGCGATGGATCAAGATAATAATGCTCCGAATAAACCTGTAAATTATTTTGATGGATGGGTTGATGAATTACGAATTTGGGATGTTGGATTAACAGAGGAGCAAGTTCACCAAAACATGAATCAAGAAATAACAGAAGATCCTGCAAATTCTAATTTAGTTTATGGAGAAGTAGTATTGATGGATGTTCATGGTGTTAATTGGTCCAATTTAGTTGGGTATTATCGAATGGATCAAATTAGTTGTGGATATTTAGAACCTAATTTTGGTGTTGGGCCAACAGGAAAATTAAAGAACATAACCACTAA
>NZ_JAVRHV010000011.1:0-4014 GCF_031846385.1 Urechidicola vernalis | reverse complement strand
AAGTATCTCTTTTAATTATTATTAGTTAGATCCTAAATAAATGTATCCTGTGATTGGTTTAAATGCTGAACTGTCAACACCATTGCTTCCATTACCTCCAAGCACCTTAACTACATAATAGTATGTTCCTGTTGGTAAAGTTGCTGAAGACCCAATGGTCATCCCTCCTTCGGCATTATAACCTGTCCAATTATTCTGGTAATTTGTAGATTGATAAACCACTGCTCCCCATCTGTTAAATATCATAACATCATAGGTATATCCACATGTTTCTAATCCCGAGATTTCAAATGCCTCATTATGACCATCTCCATTCGGAGTCAATACTCTAGAAATTGCTATGTCATCAGTTGAACAAGGTAATACAACACAATCGTCGTTTACATTTATTCTAAACACCTCAGAGTACGCACAATCTGAATCGTTAGACCTATATGTGAATTCATAAACTCCTAATTGAACATTCGATGGGTCAAATGAGTTTCCACTCAATGCTCCACTATTATTATCATCAGACCAAGTACCGCTTACATCAATATCTGAAGATAACAATGTTAACAAGTCAAGACTTAAATCATCAATACATAAATCAATTATATTATTCGAATCAACCGTATCTAAAGACTCTACATTTATAGTTTGTACAAAAGTACTTTCATTACCACACTCATCTGTCAACACCCATGCTCTAATAATCTGATAATTCCCTTCAGAATCTGGATCCAATATCTGCTCTTCAAAAATTGTTGAAATTGCAGAACTACAATTATCTACTGCAAATATCTCAGCAGGTGAAGGAATATCAGCACAAGTAACGGTCAATTCACTGTCTGGGAATTCAATAATAGTTGGTGGTGTTGTATCAACAACCGTAATCACCTGTGTATGTGTCACTTCATTTCCAGCACAATCCATTGCAGACCATACTCTCGTTGTAGTATAATTCTGACAACCAGTACCAGGAACAATTGTTTCTTCGTTCAATGTCACTTCAATTTCTCCACCACAGTTGTCCATAGCAGTCATTGTTAATGGTGATGGTACTGCATCACACTCAACTGTAATATCCGTTGGGAATTCCGTCGAAGTAAACACTGGTGCAATAGTATCATTGATAGTTACCGTTTGACTGTATACTGTTTGGTTTCCACAAGCATCTGTCGCTGTCCAAGTATTGATAACATCTCCATTACATGCTGGTGCAGCTGATTGTGTAAATACTACACTTGGAGCTACATCACAACTATCAGAAGAAGTTACTCCTTGATCTCCTGGAATTTCAGCAGCACATGTTACTACAATATCCGCAGGCATCGTATCAAAAGTAGGACCTTCCGTATCTTCTAAAGTAATTACTTGAGTTGCACTTGCTGTGTTACCACATTCGTCTGTTGCTGTCCAAGTTCTTGTTATTATCATAGTATTTCCACAAGCATCAACTGTTGCATCACTTTCTGAAATAGTCACTGACCCACAAGTATCACTTGCTGTTGCTACTCCCGTTGCCTGAGCACTATAATCTCCTGTACATTCTATAGTAACATCTGCAGGAGCAACAATAGTTGGAGGTGTTGTATCAACGATAGTAATCACTTGATCTGCACTAGTTGCATTCCCACATTCGTCCGTTACAGTCCAAGTTCTTGTAATGATCATTGTGTTTCCACAAGTATCTTCAACTGAATCGTTCTCCGTAATCGTTACATTTCCACAAGTATCACTTCCTGTTGCCATTCCTGTTGCCTGAGAAGTATAATCTTCTGTACACTCAACAGTCATATCTTCTGGAACTACAATGCTTGGTGGTGTTGTATCTACAACTGTAATTACTTGATTTGCGCTTGTAGCGTTACCACACTCGTCAGTAGCCGTCCAAGTTCTTGTAATGACCATTGTATTTCCACACGTATCAACCATAGCATCACTTTCAGATATTGTTACATTTCCACAACTATCATCTCCTGTTGCCATTCCTGTTCCTTGTGAAGAATAATCTTCAGTACACTCTACTGTTACATCAGCAGGAACTACTAAAGTTGGTGGTGTTGTATCAACAACTGTAATGATTTGATCTCCTGACATCATATTTCCAGAATTATCTTCTGCTGTCCAAGTTCTTGTAATTATCATTGTGTTTCCACATGTTTCTACAACACTATCATTTTCAGTCACAGTAATTGCATCACAATTATCCGTTGCCGTTGCAACACCTGTTGATGCAGAACTAGTATCCTCCGTACATTCTACAGTAACATCTGCAGGAACTGTTAATGTTGGTGGCACTGTATCTTCTACCGTAATTACTTGATTTACTTGAGTTATATTCCCACATTGATCAGTAGCAGTCCATAATCTTGTAAGCACTCCTCCTGCTCCTCTTGTTGAAACAAATACATCTGAGTATGTAATTTCAACATCCGAATTTACATCAGAGAATACTGCTACTCCTTGTACACCTGTTCCTAAATCAGTATCACACTCCAAAGTAATGTTTGGTGGAATAGAAGATAAAACTGGTCCTAAACTATCTACTATAGTAAAGTTAGCAATTGTTGAAGTCGCATTCCCACATTCATCTATTGCCGTAAAAGTTACTTCAACTGACCCTGCTTTTCCACAGATATAATTAAAGTCTGTAAAATTGTGTGTCCAAGTAACATTAGAACAATTGTCTGTTGCTACCGCTCCACCTTGCGTGTTTATCCAGTTTTGGAATATCTGTAAGTTTCCTTCACCATCTGCTTCAACTGTTTCGTTAGACGCCTCAGTAATTATTACCGGAGCAACTGTATCTACAATTGTAATTGTTTGATCTGCACTTGATGTGTTACCACATGCGTCCGTAGCCGTCCAAGTTCTTGTAATTACTTTTGTGTTACCACAATTTTCAACTTCAGAATCACTTTCAGTAATTGTAATGTCTCCACAAGTATCACTTCCTATAGCTATTCCTTGAGACTGAGAACTTGCATCCTCTGTACACTCAATTGTAACATCTGCAGGTGCAGTAATTGAAGGTGGTGTTGTATCAACAACCGTAATTATTTGATCTACACTCGTTGCGTTTCCACACTCATCAGTAGCAGTCCAAGTTCTAGTAATTATCATTGTATTACCACAAGTATCAACTACTGCATCACTCTCTCCTACAGAAATTCCACTACAAGCGTCATAAATACCCGTTGGAGTTCCTGTTGCTTGAGAACTTGTATCTTCAGTACACTCAACCGTTACATCTGCCGGCGCAGTAATTGAAGGTGGAGTTGTATCCACTAATGTAAAGGTAGCAGTTGTCTCACTAAAGTTTCCACAACCATCTGTTGCTGTAAATGTAACTGTTACACTTCCTGTCATTCCACATTCATCACTTAAACTTCCAGCATTATTTGACCAAGTTACACTAGAACAATCATCACTCGCTGTTGCACCTCCATTAGAAGCCAACCAATCTGCTAGCTCTTGAACATTTCCTTCGCCATCGCATTCTACTGTTGTGTCTAATGCATCTGTATCTATACTTGGTGCGTTTGTATCTTGAATAGAATAAGTTGCTGTTGTAGAAGTAGAATTTCCACTTGGGTCAGTAGCAGTAAATATTACTTCAACTGGTTGAGAGCAATCAGAACCAGCTCCGCTATAATCATTACTCCATACAATTCCACAAGCATCTGAAGCAGTTGCTCCTCCATTATTTTGTAACCAAGCATCAATAGCTCCATTATTTCCTTGACCATCACACTCCACAATAATATTAGAAGCTGGTGTAATAATATTTGGATCTATATTATCTTCTACAGTAACCGTTGCGTCACATGTATTAACATTTCCATAGATATCTGTTACAGTCAATGTTACGATATTATCTCCAACATTGGAACAATCGAACGATGTCATTGATGCAACAATTGTGTCAATTGCACAGTTGTCTGTTGAACCACCATCAATATCTCCTTCAGTTATACTCACATTTCCAGTAGCATCCAATTGAATTGTAATGTCCTGACAAACTGCCAA
>NZ_JAVRHV010000010.1:0-5418 GCF_031846385.1 Urechidicola vernalis | reverse complement strand
ACTTGTCAGGAATAAAAAAAGATTTACTTTTGCATCCGCTTTTAGGGGTTTAAAATTCTTAGGAGTTTGTTCTTAAAAAATGCGGTTAGAGGTTTTGAAAAAAAGATAAAATTTTTATTATTTTTTCTTTGTCAGAATCAAAAGAGTTTTTATCTTTGCAGCCGCTAAGAAATAGAATAAAAGAAGTTCATTGAAAATATTGAAATTGACAGCGTAAATTGAGTAAAAGACCGGATGTTTTTTCTTATGAAAGACTCCAATTTTTTTGAGACTATTCACATTATAAATTATTTAAGATTTATACAATGAAGAGTTTGATCCTGGCTCAGGATGAACGCTAGCGGCAGGCTTAACACATGCAAGTCGAGGGGTAACAGGAATAGCTTGCTATTTGCTGACGACCGGCGCACGGGTGCGTAACGCGTATGCAACCTACCTTTTACTGGGGAATAGCCTTTAGAAATGAAGATTAATACCCCATAATATAATGACATAGCATTTTGTCATTATTAAAGTTTCGGCGGTAAAAGATGGGCATGCGTTTTATTAGTTAGTTGGTAAGGTAACGGCTTACCAAGACTACGATAAATAGGGGTCCTGAGAGGGAGATCCCCCACACTGGTACTGAGACACGGACCAGACTCCTACGGGAGGCAGCAGTGAGGAATATTGGACAATGGGCGAGAGCCTGATCCAGCCATGCCGCGTGCAGGAAGACGGCCCTATGGGTTGTAAACTGCTTTTATACAGGAAGAAACCTTACTACGTGTAGTAAGCTGACGGTACTGTAAGAATAAGCACCGGCTAACTCCGTGCCAGCAGCCGCGGTAATACGGAGGGTGCAAGCGTTATCCGGAATCATTGGGTTTAAAGGGTCCGTAGGCGGGCTATTAAGTCAGAGGTGAAATCCCACAGCTTAACTGTGGAACTGCCTTTGATACTGGTAGTCTTGAGTTATATGGAAGTAGATAGAATATGTAGTGTAGCGGTGAAATGCATAGATATTACATAGAATACCGATTGCGAAGGCAGTCTACTACGTATATACTGACGCTAATGGACGAAAGCGTGGGGAGCGAACAGGATTAGATACCCTGGTAGTCCACGCCGTAAACGATGGACACTAGTTGTTGGATTATTTCAGTGACTAAGCGAAAGTGATAAGTGTCCCACCTGGGGAGTACGATCGCAAGATTGAAACTCAAAGGAATTGACGGGGGCCCGCACAAGCGGTGGAGCATGTGGTTTAATTCGATGATACGCGAGGAACCTTACCAGGGCTTAAATGTAAGTTGCATTAGTTAGAGATAGCTATTTCTTCGGACTACTTACAAGGTGCTGCATGGTTGTCGTCAGCTCGTGCCGTGAGGTGTCAGGTTAAGTCCTATAACGAGCGCAACCCCTATCGTTAGTTGCTAGCAGGTCATGCTGAGGACTCTAACGAGACTGCCGGTGCAAACCGTGAGGAAGGTGGGGATGACGTCAAATCATCACGGCCCTTACGTCCTGGGCTACACACGTGCTACAATGGTATATACAGAGAGCAGCCATCTGGTGACAGAGAGCGAATCTATAAAGTATATCACAGTTCGGATCGGAGTCTGCAACTCGACTCCGTGAAGCTGGAATCGCTAGTAATCGGATATCAGCCATGATCCGGTGAATACGTTCCCGGGCCTTGTACACACCGCCCGTCAAGCCATGGAAGCTGGGAGTACCTGAAGTCGGTCACCGCAAGGAGCCGCCTAGGGTAAAACTGGTAACTAGGGCTAAGTCGTAACAAGGTAGCCGTACCGGAAGGTGCGGCTGGAACACCTCCTTTCTAGAGAAAGAGATGTGTTGGTTACAATTAAATACGTTTTTTACTCAAGCTGTCAATTTTAAAATATAAAGTAATACTAATTATAGAGTCTCGTAGCTCAGCTGGTTAGAGCGCTACACTGATAATGTAGAGGTCGGCAGTTCGAGTCTGCCCGAGACTACTAAATTTGTTATTACAAAGGAAATTCTAGAAGTTGAAATTCTAAATTATTAATTCTGAATTGAAGTTCTGGAATTACTAATGGGGGATTAGCTCAGCTGGCTAGAGCGCCTGCCTTGCACGCAGGAGGTCATCGGTTCGACTCCGATATTCTCCACAACGGCAATTATTTGCCACAACGTTCATTGACATATTGAAAGTATAATATCGTAAGATATCGAGATATTTTAAGAAAATAAATATTTAAAAAAAGCAAAAAGTACAATAAGCTAAGTAAGGGCGTATGGTGGATGCCTAGGCTCTCAGAGGCGATGAAGGACGTGATAAGCTGCGAAAAGCTGCGGGGATTAGCACATATGAATTGATCCGCAGATATCCGAATGGGGCAACCCAGCATGTTGAAGACATGTTACCACGTAAGTGGGGCAAACCCGGTGAACTGAAACATCTAAGTAACCGGAGGAAGAGAAAACAATAGTGATTCCGTCAGTAGCGGCGAGCGAACGCGGATTAGCCCAAACCCATGTTGTTACGGCAATATGGGGGTTGTAGGACCACGCTGTTTGATGCACAATGAATTAGAACACTTTGGAAAAAGTGACCGAAGAGGGTGATAGTCCCGTATAAGTAAAGAGTGTTATTGATAGTGGTATCCTGAGTAGTGCGGGACACGAGTAATCCTGTATGAATCAGCCGGGACCATCCGGTAAGGCTAAATACTCCTGAGAGACCGATAGTGAACTAGTACCGTGAGGGAAAGGTGAAAAGAACCCTAAGTAAGGGAGTGAAATAGATCCTGAAACCGTACGCTTACAAGCGGTCGGAGCACGTTTACGTGTGACGGCGTGCCTTTTGCATAATGAGCCTACGAGTTACTGTTGCTAGCAAGGTTAAGTGATTAAGTCATGGAGCCGAAGCGAAAGCGAGTCTGAATAGGGCGACCATAGTTAGTAGTAGTAGACGCGAAACCGAGTGATCTACCCATGGGCAGGTTGAAGCTGTGGTAACACACAGTGGAGGACCGAACCAGTTGACGTTGAAAAGTCTTTGGATGACCTGTGGGTAGGGGTGAAAGGCCAATCAAACTCGGAAATAGCTCGTACTCCCCGAAATGCATTTAGGTGCAGCGTTGATTTATAGTTTTATAGAGGTAGAGCTACTGATTGGATGCGGGGGCTTCACCGCCTACCAATTCCTGACAAACTCCGAATGCTATAAAATGTTAATCAGCAGTGAGGGCATGGGTGCTAAGGTCCATGTCCGAGAGGGAAAGAACCCAGACCATCAGCTAAGGTCCCAAAATATATACTAAGTTGAACTAACGAGGTTTGACTACCTAGACAGCTAGGATGTTGGCTTGGAAGCAGCCATTCATTTAAAGAGTGCGTAACAGCTCACTAGTCGAGTGGTCGAGCATGGATAATAATCGGGCATAAGTATATTACCGAAGCTATGGACTTGTATTTATACAAGTGGTAGGGGAGCATTGTAATCAGCGCCGAAGGTGGACTGCGAGGTCTGCTGGAGCGATTACAAAAGAAAATGTAGGCATAAGTAACGATAAGGCGGGTGAGAAACCCGCCCACCGAAAGACTAAGGTTTCCTCAGCGATGCTAATCAGCTGAGGGTTAGTCGGGGCCTAAGGCGAACCCGAAAGGGGTAGTCGATGGACAACAGATTAATATTTCTGTACTTCTTATTATTGCGATGGAGGGACGGAGTAATGAACTCACCGCGTACTGACGGAATAGTACGTTGAACTGTGTAGGTATAAGTTTTGTAGTTAAATGCGCAAGACTTGCTAAAGCAGGATAGTACCACAACTCTTCGGATGAGTGGATAGTGTGATTAAGAACTTCCAAGAAAATCTTCTAAGCTTCAGATAATAAGAACCCGTACCGTAAACCGACACAGGTAGTTGGGATGAGAATTCTAAGGTGCTCGAGAGATTCATGGCTAAGGAACTAGGCAAAATAGACCCGTAACTTCGGGAGAAGGGTCGCCCTGTAGCAATACAGGGCCGCAGTGAAAAGGTCCAGGCGACTGTTTATCAAAAACACAGGACTCTGCTAAAACGAAAGTTGATGTATAGGGTCTGACACCTGCCCGGTGCTGGAAGGTTAAATGGAGTTGTTAGCTTCGGCGAAGCAATCAAATGAAGCCCCAGTAAACGGCGGCCGTAACTATAACGGTCCTAAGGTAGCGAAATTCCTTGTCGGGTAAGTTCCGACCTGCACGAATGGTGCAACGATCTGGACACTGTCTCAGCCATGAGCTCGGTGAAATTGTAGTATCGGTGAAGATGCCGATTACCCGCTGCGGGACGAAAAGACCCCGTGAACCTTTACTATAGTTTAGTATTGGTTTTGGATAAGTAATGTGTAGGATAGGTGGGAGACTTTGAAGCGGCGTCGCTAGGCGTTGTGGAGTCATTGTTGAAATACCACCCTTTGCTTATCTAGAGCCTAACTCAGTGATGAGGACAGTGCTTGATGGGTAGTTTGACTGGGGTGGTCGCCTCCAAAAGAGTAACGGAGGCTTCTAAAGGTACCCTCAGCACGCTTGGTAACCGTGCGTAGAGTGCAATGGCATAAGGGTGCTTGACTGAGAGACATACAGGTCGATCAGGTTGGAAACAAGAGCATAGTGATCCGGTGGTTCCGCATGGAAGGGCCATCGCTCAAAGGATAAAAGGTACTCCGGGGATAACAGGCTGATCTCCCCCAAGAGCTCACATCGACGGGGGGGTTTGGCACCTCGATGTCGGCTCGTCACATCCTGGGGCTGGAGAAGGTCCCAAGGGTTGGGCTGTTCGCCCATTAAAGTGGCACGCGAGCTGGGTTCAGAACGTCGTGAGACAGTTCGGTCTCTATCTGCAGCGGGCGTTAGAAATTTGCGTGAATCTGATTCTAGTACGAGAGGACCGAATTGGACTGACCTCTAGTGTACCAGTTGTTCCGCCAGGAGCACTGCTGGGTAGCTACGTCGGGAAGGGATAAGCGCTGAAAGCATATAAGCGCGAAACCCATCACAAGATGAGATTTCTTTAAAGGGTCGTGGGAGACTACCACGTTGATAGGCTATAGGTGTAAAGGCAGTAATGTCATAGCCGAGTAGTACTAATAACCCATAGGCTTATGTACGCGTTCCTCCACTTCGGTGGAGGAGCAGACTTTTTTTGAATACGAAATCTTAAAATAACTCAATTCTTACAAAATTATACTTTCTATATGTTAACTTATTGCAACACTAGTTGCGGTTGTTTTTATAAAACAACTAAAAACTTAAGGTGGTTATAGCGATAGGGCTCACCTCTTCCCATCCCGAACAGAGAAGTTAAGCCTATCAGCGCAGATGGTACTGCCATCCGGTGGGAGAGTATGTCATCGCCTTTTTTTAAAACCTTCAACATTCAATTGTTGAAGGTTTTTTTTATG